>NZ_AVFK01000042.1 GCF_000936425.1 Skermanella aerolata KACC 11604
ACAAGCTAATCCTACGCGGGCCCATCCCATGGCGATAAATCTTTGTCCCTCAAGACACATACGGTATTAGCTCCAGTTTCCCGGAGTTATTCCGTACCACAGGGCAGGTTCCCACGCGTTACTCACCCGTGCGCCACTAGGGCCGAAGCCCTCGTTCGACTTGCATGTGTTAGGCATGCCGCCAGCGTTCGTTCTGAGCCAGGATCAAACTCTCAGGTTGAAGACGATCACAGCAGACCGGCAAAGCCGGCCCAAAGCAACCGCTCAACGGGACCCGTCATCCAAGACAGTCCCAAAACCCAAGCTTGAACCATGTGATTCTTGCGTAGTTTCCAGGATGTGCTGACTGACGGACCCAATTTTGTGACCCGAACCGGATCATCAAACGCCGCCGCCTGCGCATCCCTTCTCGAAACTCTTCAATTGTAAAAGATCCGCGCCGCAAGCCACCGCTTCCCTGGGGAGGCGGCCCGACTATCCGGCAAATTCGGTGTCGAAACCCGGAACAGCGCGCCGCCCTACCCTTGTCGGGTCGTGCGCCGCAGCTTCCGGGGGAGATATCCGTACGGACCGAAGCGGCCCGTTGTTGATGATCTCTATATAACCTGTCGTTTCCGATTTCGCAAGACCCCGTTGAACATTTTTTGTATTCGCTGGGGCCGTTTCATCTTTAACTCTGTCCTATATAGTTTAAGCTCAGGACATCGTCAAGAGATGATGTAATTTTTACTTGCGATTTCGTCGCGTTGCTTGGCGTCTCCGCCGAACGTGGCGGGTATATAGAGCCGGTCGCGAACGGTGTCAAGCGTCGATCGACAACGTTCTTCAGTTCCCCCTCGCCGCTTTCGTCCGGTACCCAGTGTGTCTCGTAGCGTGCCGCCGTCAAACATACGGTCAGGAAAACGTCGTGTCCTTCTCCATCGAGGATCAGCCATAGGAGAGAAGGAAAAAGAGAAAATCCCAATACCTCTAAGTAGATGGTTGCATTCGCACTCGTTATATATTGATGATTTACATCATGATTCTGAAAGAAAATCTACAAGGCGTTACCTATGGCGATTACGAATGCACTAATCTTATGAATTGTTTTGAGTTGCAAGGTTTGCCGATACCTTGACGGCGCTGGTATTGAAAGTGGTAGGCCGCCGATCGCGATATTCCTTTCCCAGGATGGCGCTGCGATATGTCCGCACCGGATTGCGCAGAATTCCGCATCGGGAACCCGGCTCGGCAAACCGTACAGCCTTGGATTCCATCGTCGTCACGTCCCCGAACCGGCCGGTCCGGAAACCGGCGGTCCACAGCAAGGAAGAACGAACATGCTGCTCG
The DNA here is from genome assembly GCF_000936425.1 of Skermanella aerolata KACC 11604. Taxonomy (GTDB): domain Bacteria; phylum Pseudomonadota; class Alphaproteobacteria; order Azospirillales; family Azospirillaceae; genus Skermanella; species Skermanella aerolata. The sequence continues at coordinate 1,330 of NZ_AVFK01000042.1, forward strand.
ATTTCTCGCATGGCGGCCACGCGATTCCCGAGAAGGCCGCGCCCGCCGGGACCGATCCTGCCGGAAAAACTTTGCTCAAGACCGTGTCGCAGCCGGAGACGGGCGAGGATTTCGATACCGACGCCATGACCCGGTTCCGCTTCCTGTCCGAGGACGACCGCCCCGGCGACAAGCTGGTCCCCGGCACGAAGACGGTCCAGGCGCTCGACGCCCTGGGCGAGGCCATGGTCGATCAGGACGACAAGGGAAACCCGGACTCCACCATTCCACCGATCTACACGTATTGGAGTCAGTTCATCGATCATGAACTGACCGCGCGGACGGACCGGACGACCGAGGTAAGCGACATCACGCTCAACTCGGATAGCCTGAAGCCGGCTCCCCGCACTATGGTCGAGGACAGTCTCTTCAACCGGCGGACACCGGCGATCGAACTCGACTGCATCTATGGCGATCGCCCGCCGCGCAAGCTGACCGACCATAACCGCAAGCAGGTCGACACGAACCTGCGCCTTGCCTCCAAGCTGCGCGATGGCGCCAGGATGCGCATCGGTACCGCCGTGGTGGTATCGGGTCCCGACGGCTTGCCGGTCGGTGCCTTGCCGGGACGGGGAGACGACCTGCACCGGGATCTGCCCCGCATCGGCGCCATGCTCGATCTGGGCGTCGTTTCACCGGGGGATTTTCCGCCTGAGCTTGCCGCCAGCCCGACATTCCGCCACCGCGCCTTCATCGGCGATCCCAGGAACGACGAAAACCTCGCGGTGGCCCAGTTCCATACGGCGCTGCTCCGCTTCCACAATGCCGTCGTGGACTGGCTCATGTTCAAGGACCCGCGCCGGGAACGCCGGTCGACCGACGAGTTGTTCAGCGACGCCCGCAGGATCGTGACCTGGACCCACCAGTATCTTGTGGTCCACGATTTCCTGAAGCGGCTTGCCATGCCCGAGGTCGTGGACGACGTGCTTGGAAGCGGCGCCAAGCTGTACCGCCGCCGGCTGCGCAGCGCCGGAGCACCCTTCTTCGGGATGGCCGAGCCCTATATGCCGGTCGAGTTCTCGGTGGCGTGCTACCGCTTCGGCCATTCCATGATCCGGGACTCCTACGACTATAACCGCAACTTCGGACGCAAGCCGGACGATACCGCCGGCTTCCTGATTCCGAAGGCTTCTCTCAACCAGTTCTTCCAGTTCACCGGCAAGTCGGCGGCGCCGATGGACCCGGCCGGCAAGGTACCCGGACCCGAGCATCTGCCGCACAACTGGATCATCGAGTGGGACCATTTCGACGGTACCGCCTTCAAGCCGGAGACCGCGGACACGCCCGCCAGGGTGGCGCGCCGGATCGACACCCATATCGCCCCGAGTCTCGCGACGCTCGCCAACGAAGGTTCGCTCGGCACGAACTCCGCCCCGTCCGAGGACATGAAGCGGATCAGCGCGCTGCTCAAGCATCTGGCCCGCCGGAACCTTCGCCGGGGCTATCAGCTGTCGCTGCCCACCGGACAGGCACTGGCGCGGATTGCCGAAGTCCCTGCCCTGACGCGCGACGAACTGGCCAAGGGCAACACCAAGGCCATGAACGATGCGATGGACATGGGCGGCTTCTTCGACCGCACGCCGCTGTGGTTCTACATCCTCAAGGAGGCGGAGGTGAAGACCGGCGGGGAACGGCTTGGCGAACTCGGCAGCCGGATCGTCGCGAACACGATCATCGGCGTGCTGCTGACCGATCACACGTCGTATCTGACGCGCGATCCATCCTGGGACCCGTCGAAGATCGTCCCCGGTGCCGGCGGTCCGCTGACACTTCCCGGCGGCGGCACGATCGCGACGATCGGCGACCTCCTCCAGTTCGCCGGCGTCAAGTAGGGCGAAAGGCGTTCTGCCAGCGGCACGTCCGCGCAGTGCCCTGTTCAAGCGGAGGATGAAGAGCCATGATCAACCTGTCACCGGGGCCAAGCCGAAAGGCAGGGTGCGGCCTCGGCGACAGGCCTTCCCCGAAGGTCCGGACAGCGGCCCCTCCCAGGGCTTGTCGCTGTCGCACCACATGCATCGGGCGCTGATCGCCGGTGCTCAAAGGACTTGAACGAGCATGACGACTTCACTGGAAGCACTGGTGCAGCGCTGCGAGGCCGAGCAGCTTCACCTCTCCGGTGCCATCCAGTCATTCGGTGCCTTGATCCGGATCGGTACCGTGTCCGGAACTATCACCCATGTCTCCGCCAACCTTGCCGACATCGTCGGGGTGGAGGCGGACGCGGTACTGGGACGTTCGCGCGGCTGCCTTTCCTGGCTACAAGGGGATGCTTTTGGGACTTTGTCCGGTCAGCTGGGCAAAAGCGTCGTGATCCGCAACATCATCGATCGCGGCGGCATCAAGGTGGACGGACTGGCCATCCAAGGGACCGGCTGTATTCTCGTGGAACTGGAGAGAAGCAGCCGCGGCTTCGGAACCGTTTCGGCGCAGCGCCTTCAGACGCCCCTGCTGAGGGTCCCTTACGATGAAGACGAACTCGCCCGCCATCATGAGCTGCTGACCCAGGCGTTCCGCGAAGTGACCGGCTACGACCGGGTCATGATCTACCGTTTTCACGACGATTGGTCGGGCGAGGTGATCGCGGAGGCAACCACCGAGAAACTCGGCGGATATCTCGGACTGCGGTTTCCCGCCAGCGATATCCCGGCGATAGCGCGCGACCTTTATATGCTCAATCCGTCACGGATAATTCCGGACGCCGCGTCGAAGCCGGTTCCCGTACTGGGAGTGGACCCGGCACCACCCGATTTGACATGGTCCGGCCTGCGGAGCGTGTCGCCGGTCCATCTGGAATATCTCGGCCATATGGGCGCCGGAGCTTCGTTCTCGGTTGCGATCCGGGTAGCGGGCCGCCTGTGGGGGCTGGTCGCCTGTCACCATCTCACCGCCCGCATGCTGTCGCCGGAACACCGCGCGGCGTGCGTGTCCCTGGCCAATGCCTATAGCCTCGGGCTGACATCCCATCTTGCCAGCCGGCGCTTCCAATCGATGGACAGCCTGGGACGCCGGATCGCGAAGATCCTGGACGTCCTGGCGGAGCATGACGATCCCCTGGACGGCATCGCAAGCGTGGCGGAGCAACTGAGGAAGATAATGAGCGCCCAGGCCTTCGCGATGGCGGCGGGTGACGACGTGGTCATTGCCGGCGACGGCCCCGATCTGGACGGCATGGGGATCGTCGACGACTGGTTCCTGAACGAAAGCCGCGCTGCGGTGGTGATTACCGATCATCTCGGCGATATCTTCCATGACCAGCCGTTGCTTCTGGCCGTGATCAGCGGAATGGCCGCCGTCAAGGCCCGGTCGCCGCGTTCGGGCTGGGTTCGTTTCTACTGGTTCCGGCCGGCGCAGCCCCAGGAGGTCGTCTGGGCCGGCAATCCCAACAAGCACATAGTCGAGAAGGCCGGCGTCGCGATGCTATCGCCGCGCCGTTCCTTCGAGAAGTGGATCGAGGTCAAGGCGGGCTACAGCCGTCCATGGACCGTCGAGGAAAAGATCGCAGCCGGAAAATTCCGGACCATGCTGCTGGAGTGGCTGTGATATCGGGACGCGGGCATCCTGCGATCCTGAGTGCGGCAGCTCCCGCCGTATAAATCATAAGTTGTATAAATAGAACTTCTTTATCTGATCGGGGCCGATCCTGTCGGGACAGGATGCGTCAGGATGTCCATTCGGCCAAGTTAATTCGACTCTGCATGATTGGCTATGACATGATCCCGCTCAGACGGTAACGAGGATTGCGCGCCGATCAGATCGATCATGCCGCCGTGCCGCCGCCCGACAGGATCGACGTGGACAGCAAGTTCGACAATAAACCCCATGTGGTAGGCATCGGAGCTTCCGCGGGCGGATTGGAAGCGCTCAGTCAGCTCGTCGCCGGATTGCTCCCCGACCTTGGCTGCATCTATGTCGTCGCCCAGCACATGTCCCCGACGCATCGCAGCCTGATGGCCGAAATCCTGTCGCGGGAGACGCGTCTGCCGGTGCGCGAACTGACGGACGGGGAACTGCCCGACCTCGACGTCATCTATATAATCCCGCCCGGCAACAACCTCGTCTTCAAGGCGGGCCGCTTCGTTCTCAGCATCCCGTCGCCGGAAGTGGCGCCGAAGCCATCGGTCAACCTGCTGTTCCAATCGATCGCGGAAGAGTACGAGGAGCGGGCTATCGGGATCATCCTGTCCGGCACGGGAACGGACGGCACCCGCGGGCTGCGGGCAATCAAATCCTCGGGAGGCATCACCTTCGTCCAGGTGCCCGAAACCGCCAAGTACGACGGCATGCCGCGCTCGGCCATCGACGCTTGCGTGGCCGACCGAATCGTGACCCCGGACCAGATCGGCCGGGAACTCGAACGGCTGGTGCGCTTTCCCGGGACCTTGCCCGACCTGAACAGCGGCGAGCAAAGGTCGAGCGAACTTGCCGAGTTGTTCGAGCAGGTCCGGCAGCGCACCAAGATCGACTTTTCGAGCTATAAGATAGCCACCGTCCAACGCCGCCTGCAACGCCGGATGGTCGCTACCGAAACGGCGACGCTGGCTGAATATCTTGGCAGGACCCAGCGTTACCCAGAAGAACTCGACGCCTTGGCTAAGGAAACCCTGATCTCGGTCACCGAGTTCTTCCGTGACAAGGACGCTTTCCGGACACTGGAACGCTTCGCCCGCGAAATCGTCGCGCGAAAGCAGCCCGGCGAGGAGATCCGCGTCTGGGTAGTCGGCTGCGCCACCGGCGAGGAAGCCTATTCGCTGGCGATCGTCTTCTCGGAACTCATCGCCGAGAAAGGTGTCGCCTGCCGGCTCCAGGTCTTCGCCACCGACATCGACAACAACGCCCTCAGCGTCGCACGGCGCGGCATCTACAATCAGGCCGCCATGGCCGAGATGACGCCCGAATATGCCGCCGCATACTTCGTTCCCAGCGGCAACGGCTTCGAGCCGACCAAGGAACTGCGGGATTCCGTCACCTTCGCCCGCCAGGACATCACCGTCGATCCGCCTTTCCTGCGGCTCGACCTCGTGACGTGCCGCAACGTCATGATCTACTTCAACAACGATCTCCAGGCCAAGGTCCTGTCGATCCTGCGCTATTCGCTGCGCGACGACGGGCTGCTTTTCCTCGGCCGGTCGGAAACGGTCAGCCAGCAGGAGGCCCTGTTCGCTTCGGTCGACCGCCGCGCCCGCATTTTCCGCCCGCGCGGCCAGAGCCGTCCCATCAATATCGGCAGGCTGGTCCGGGGTCAGCTCAAGGTGCCGAAGACCGATTACAAAAGCTCGGAGAAGACCAGCGAGCGGATTTTCCTGCGCGCCCTCGCCGACCATTCCGAACCGGCGATGCTGATCGACGCCGGCTGCCGGATACTGCACAGCCACGGGGCCGTGTCGCGGTTCATCAGTTTTCCGTCCGGCGCGCCGGAAATGAACCTTGCCCAGCTGATCGTGCCGGAACTGTCCAACGAGATCCTGACCACCCTCAACCGCGCGCGGCGCAAGCAGTCCAGTGCCTATAGCCGCAACCGCAGGATCGCCTCCCTCGGCCGGGAGCTTTGGCGTCTGGCGATCCATCCCGTCGACGAGCAGCCGGAAAACAGCGCCTATCTGGTGGTGTTCGAACACCGGGACCGCAGCGGCCCGGCGCCCCTGTCCGGCGACGCCGGCGCACACGACCACGCGGACCCCTTCATCGAGGACGAACTCGCCTCGACGCGGGAACATCTCCAGACCCTGATGGAGGAGATGGCCGCGTCCAACGAAGAGATGCAGGCGCTGAACGAGGAGGTCCAGGCGTCCAACGAAGAGCTTCAGGCCACCAACGAGGAACTGGAGGCCTCCAACGAGGAGTTGCAGGCGACCAATGAGGAGCTGGTCAGCGTCAACGAGGAAAGCCTGATCAAGTCGGCGGAACTCTCGGCCATCAACAGCGACTTCGAAAGCGTCTACAACACCATCGATTTTCCGATCATGGTGTTCGATCCGGAGCTTTTCCTGAAACGGGCCAATGGCGCCGCCGTCCGCACCTACGATCTGCCGTCGGCCACGTCGGGGCTTCACATCGGCCGGCTGAAGCTGCCGGACTTCCTCGACACGATCGACCGGAATCTTTCCACCGCGCTGTCAACCCAGCGCAAGGACAGTTTTCAGATCCTGTCGGGAAAGCGGACCTACCAGATATTCGTCACGCCGGCGCTCAACCCGACCGGAAGCCCCAAGAGCGTCGTGCTGGTGGTGGTCGATCATACGGACATGGTCGAGGCCCAGGAGCGTATTCGGGAAAGCCAGGAGCGGCTGCTGTCGATTATGAACCACTCGACCTCGGCAGTCTCGCTCAAGGACGCCGCCGGATACTACGAGTTCGTCAATCTCAAGTTCGAGGAGGTCTTCGGCGTCAAGGGAGCCGATGTGATCGGCATGACGGATCAGCAACTGTTCAGCCGCGAAATCGCCAGCACCCTGCGAAGCCGCGAACTGGACGTGATGGGGAAGCTCTCCGCCATCGAGGTGGTGGACAAGCTCGAGCTGGGTTCCGCCACCATTTGGCTGGACTCGATCCGCTTTCCCATCTTCGACAGCGGCGGCGCCGTGCGGGCGATCTGCATCCAGTCGAACGACGTGACGCTGAAACGGCAGGCGGAGGAGCAGCTGAGGCTGGCCGCCAAGGTGTTCGACCGCGCGGGCGAGGCGATCTCGATCACCGACGCATCGGGCAAGATCGTCACCGTCAACGATGCCTTCTGCCGGATCACGGGCTATTCCCACAGCGAGGTGATCGGCCAGAACACCCGCATCCTGCAATCCGGCAAGCACGGCAAAGAGTTCTACGAGCTGATGTGGCGCAGCCTGTCGGAGCAGGGATGCTGGCAGGGCGAGATCTACAATCGCCGGAAGAACGGAGAGATCTATCCGGAATGGCTGACCGTCGATTCGGTCAGGGACGACAACAACGTGGTCGTCAACTACGTCGCCATCTTCAGCGACATCACGGCCATCAAGAGTTCCCAGCGGCGGATCGAGTTCCTTGCCACCCACGACGAACTGACCGGCATCCCGAACCGCAGCCTGCTGATGGACCGCCTGAAGCACGACGTCGCCCAGGCGAAGCGGCGGAATGCCAAGCTGGCCGTGCTGTTCATCGACCTGGACAACTTCAAGGTCATCAACGACAGCCTGGGCCACGACATCGGGGACCAGTTGCTGAAGCAGGCGACCGGGCGGCTCCGGAGCTGCGTGCGCGACTGCGACACCCTGGCGCGCTTGGGTGGCGACGAGTTCGTGCTCGTTTTGATGGATGTCGAGCTGAAGAAGATCAACTCGATAGCCGGCCGCATCGTCGACTTCATCGGCGGCTCGTTCGACATTGCGGGCAAAACCCTGTTCGTGTCCGCAAGCATCGGCATCAGCGTCTTCCCCGACGACGGCGAGGACAGCGTTTCACTGCTCAAGCATGCCGATACCGCGATGTACCGGGCCAAGGAACGAGGCCGCAATCAATACCAGTTCTTCGCCGAGGAAATGAAGGTCGTGGCGCTTCAGCGCCTGACCCTTGAAACCGGGTTGAGGCTGGCTATCGAGTCCAGGACCTTGCGCCTGTGCTATCAGCCTCAGATCGACATCCGGACCGGCGCCGTGGTCGGCGCCGAGGCGCTGTTGCGCTGGACCGATCCCAACCTGGGCGACGTGTCGCCCAACCAGTTCATTCCCATCGCGGAGAGCTGCGGGCTGATCGGACAGATCGGCGAGGTGGTCTTCCGGATGGCGCTGGGGCAGATCGCCGAGTGGCGCCGCAGCGGACTGAACGTGCCGCGCATCGCGATCAACGTTTCCGCCCATCAGCTGCGCGATGCCGGTTTCGTCGACAAGGTCGGGTCGTGGTTGAAGGAGAGCGGGCAGAGCGCCGACGCCATCGGTATCGAACTGACGGAAAGCGCCCTGATGGAGCGTATCGAGGTGGTCAAGGAGATGCTGGTCCGGTTTGACCATATGGGCGTGAAGATCAGCATCGACGATTTCGGCACGGGATACTCGTCGCTCAGCTACCTGAAGAAGCTGCCCATCCACGAGCTCAAGATCGACCGGAGCTTCGTCGATGGGATCGCCACCGATCGCGACGACCGTTCCATCGCGATCGCCATCATCGACATGTCACGCGCCCTGGGCATGCGTGTCGTGGCCGAAGGCGTCGAAACGGAAGACCAGCTCGGCGTCCTGACTGAGGAAGGCTGCGATATGATCCAGGGCTTCCTGTTCTATCGTCCGCTTCCGCCGGAAGCGTTCGCCGAAGTCCTGCGTTCCGGTGGGAAGAGGGGCGTGGTACAGGCGGCGGATCTGTCCTCCGCCCGATAGGCCGTCCGGCTTTCAGCCGGCGGCATCCTTGGAGGGGAGGATCCTCAGCAGGGCGTCGGAGCCGCTCTTGGTGACGGCGCCGCCGCGCTCCAGGGCCCCGCCTGCCGACATGGGCGTCCCTCCGGAGTGATGGTCCGCGATCTGCCGCGCCAGGACGGCGCAGGTCGCGACCAGGATCGTCAGCGGCCAGACTGCAGCCAGAACGATCCTGATGGAGACGCCGACGCGGCGTTCGCCATCCAGCTCGATCGCGATCCATTGGGCCAGCGAGAACCAGACGATGCCGGCTAGATAAGTCAGCGCAAGTGCAATGATCGCGGCGATTTCCATTCAATGCGTCCCGATGTCGTGGTCTCCGCCGGATACCAGGATACCATTTTCCGGCGCAACCAAATCACAAATTTCACACAAGCTTATGCTTCGCCGCGCCGGTGCGCCACGGCCCTTTTGTATAGAGATATGTCAAATTTTATCTTCTTTGGAGGGATGGCTCCCGGTGAGCCGGGAGAGGACGGGGTAAATCCTGCCCGGTGCCGATCGGACAGGTAATCGAAGGTCGTAGCCAAAATCATGATGGCGCCTGGAGGTTCCTGCTCTCTTCGGAATTTTTCGGTGTCAGTTCCCGTCCGGATAGATGTTTCTTCCGGCAAGTTTCGACGCGACAGGCTCTTCGGCGGTATTAATCCGGTGGCCCCTCGGGACTATTCACCGGCGCTCCATTCGCTCTCATTCTTTTCAGGAATTCTTAATGTAAATGTGACGTGAACCCGCCCCAAGCGATTGCGGAGCCCACATGTCACTCCAGTTTCCTCACGGCAACGTTGAACTAGACCAAATCAGCGTCGTGAACCGACCCTCCTTCCTGGTCGACCACAGGTCCTTCAGCACGGAAGTGGTTGCCGTCTGCGATTATCTGGCGCTCGCGATCGCCGGGTCCTTCGTATTGGCGGCACTGCATCCCGGCCAAGGCTCGCCCTGGACCGCCAACCTTTCCATGCTGGCGATCAGCATGCTCGTCTTCATGCTGTGCGCCCGGATGTTCCGCTCCCATGCCGAGAGTGCATTGAAGGCCCTGCCCGGCCATATCCTGCGGACCCTGGCGGCGCTTTGCGCCAGCTTGGTGGTCACATTCGGCCTGCTCAGCGCGCTCGCCGAACCCGGCCATGTCACGCTGCCGATGCTCGGCTGGTGGTTCCTTGCCGCCGCCTGGCTGATCGTGAGCTGGCGCTGCCTGGTCCTCTGGTTCGCCGGCAAGCGCAGCTTCCGCTCGCTGCTCGCCAAGCGGACGGTGGTGATCGGATCGGCGCCGTTCCTGCGGGAGATGTCGGCATATTTCGGCGGCCGGACCGATACCGGATACGACCTCGTCGGGACGTTCGACACCGCCAGCGAGGTCGATCGCGACAGTGCTACACCTTACATCGGCGGCATGGGCAACCTCCGCCATTGGTGCGTCCGCCATCGCATCAGGACCGTCCTGATCGAGAACGCGCCGGCCAACCCCGCGGCGTCCGAACGCATCCTGACCCTGATCGACGGGCTGGCGGCCGACGTCCGGCTGCTGGGCCGCGCCTCCATCCCGGAGAAGCCGGAACAGGCGCTGATCAGCCGGTTCGGCGGCTGGGTGGCGGTGCAGGTCCGGGACAAGCCGGTCCGGAACTGGGACGAACTGGCCAAGCGGACGCTGGACATCCTGGGATCTGGAGCCCTGATCCTGACGCTGCTGCCGCTGTTCGGCCTGATCGCCGCGGCGATATCCCTGGAAAGCCCCGGCGGCGTCCTGTTCCGCCAGCGCCGCTTCGGTTTCCAGAACGAGGAGATCAGCGTCCTGAAGTTCCGCTCGATGTATGTCCACAAGCAGGACGTCAGCGGGGCACAGCGGACGACGCGCGGCGATCCCCGCGTCACCAAGGTCGGCCGCATCCTGCGCCGCACCAGCCTGGACGAGATCCCGCAGCTCTTCAACGTCTTCATGGGGACGATGTCGCTGGTCGGCCCCCGGCCCCACGCCACGGCTATGAAGGTCGGCGACCAGCTCTACCATGAAGCGGTCGCCCACTACGCCCAGCGTCACCGCGTCAAGCCGGGGATCACGGGGCTTGCCCAGATCAACGGCTTCCGGGGTGAAGTCGACAGCATGGAGCATGCCCAGGGTCGGCTCGACAACGACCTGCGCTATCTCGGCAGCTGGTCGCTGGCCCTGGACATCAAGATCCTCCTGCGGACGGTCGGCTGCGTCTTCGGAGACCGCAACGCCTACTAGCCCGCGCTTCCAAGCCCTAACTTTCAAGCCCTCGTGGCACCCCCTTGGCAAAATCGTCGACGACCAACATACCGGGACACAATATATGTATCGCATAATTCACGTGCTGAACGACGTCCGCAATCTCGGCAACGGCATCATCAACGCGGCATTGGATATAGCATGCGGTCAGGCCATGGCGGGCCACGACGTGACCGTGGTGTCGGGCGGTGGAGAATATGAGGAACTGCTTCGCACGATGGGTATCCGCCATCTGTTCCTGGATCAGAAGCGGTCTCCCGGCACCGTGCTGAAGGCGCTTTACCGCTTCAACGAGATCGTGTCGGCCCAGAAGCCCGATATCGTCCATTGCCACAACATGACCGGCACCGTGCTGGCGACGATGCTGAAGCCGTTCCACTCCTATTCGGTGGTCGGCCATCTTCACAGCCTGCATCAGCGCAGTTCGAAGGTGATGCGGATAGCCGACCGGACCATCGCGGTCAGTCGCGAAGTCGGCAACGAGTTCATCAAGCTGGGCCTTCCGGCCCACAAGATGCGCTTCGTCGAGAACGCGGTGATCGGCAGCCCCCGCTACAAGGCCTATGGGACCGCCGTGCCGCCGCAACTGGACCAGCCGTCCATCGTCACCGTCGCCGGCATGTTCCAGCGCAAGGGCATCACCGAACTGTTGGGCGCTTTCGAAGCGGTGACGCGCACGGTTCCCAAGGCCAGCCTGTACCTGATCGGCGACGGGCCGGACATGGAGGAGTTCAAGCGGCAGGCGTCGGCTCTGAACAGCCGCGACCGCGTTCATTTCCTGGGCTTCCGCAGCGATTTCCAAGCCTATATGCGGCAAGGCAGCGTCTTCGTCCTGGCGTCGCGGCTGGACAGCTTTCCGCTGGTCCTGATCGAGGCGCGCGAGATGGGCTGCACGATCGTCGGCACCGAAGTCGGCGGCGTTCCGGAGCTGCTTAACTACGGCAAGGCCGGACTGCTGGTGCCGCCGATGGACGTGAATGCGTTGGGCGACGCCCTGGTCACCGCCTTGACCGACCGGGAAAAGGCGGCGGAACTGAGCCGGGGCGCCATGGAAGACCTGGACCGCTTCCGGCTGGAGCACATGATCCGGAACGTGGACATGGTCTACAGCGAACTGGTGGTTGCCCCGCGCGTCGTGACAGCGGGAGCGGCACCTACCAGTTGAAGACCCGAGGATCTTGACGGGCAGCCCCGCTCCCCGCCGGGGTCCCGTCAGCCGGCGGCCGGCTGCGCTATCAGTCCGCTCACGGCATTGAGCAGGTTGTTGGCGTTGACCGGCTTGCCCAGCACGGGCGCCTCCGGGTGGAGCGCTCCGGCGGTAGCGCCGCTGTGATAGCCGGTACAGAACAGGAAGGGCACGCCCATGCCCTTCAGCACCGCGGCCACCGGATCCACCGTGGCGCCGAACAGGTTGACGTCGAGGATGGCGGCATCGGGGGGACCGGACCTGAGAAGGTCGAGCGCATCTTCGACCCGGCCGACGGGACCGAGGACGATATATCCGGCGTCTTCCAGCAACTGCTGGAGCGCCATCGCGGTCAGCGCCTCGTCTTCCACCACGAGAACCCGGCGGCCGACATGCGCCGGCAACTGGACCGGGGGCTTGATGACGCTCATGGCCGGGATCTCCGTCACGCCGCTGGCCTGCCAGGTGTCGCCCGGAATGGACAGCTGGCAGAACAGCCCGTCCGGAGGCCAGAGCAGATCGAGCGTTCCGCCCAGCTGCGACTCCACGACCTGACGAAGCAGGACGGTGCCGAAACCATGGCGCTCCGGCTCTCCGGTGATCGGAGGACCGCCGTATTCCTGCCATTCCAGCGACAGCGACTCTCCAGGCGTCACATAGGACCAGGCGATGCTCAGCCTGCCCTCCTCCACCGACAGGGCACCATGCTTGAGTGCGTTTGTCGTCAGCTCGTGCAGCGCCAGCGAAACCGCCTGCGTCGCTTCGGGGCGCAACGAGATCGGCGGACCCGAAAGATCCACCCTTTCGTCGGCATAGGCCACAAGCTCGTCGGTCAGCAGGCGCTGGAGGTCCGCTCCGGACCATTTGGCGTCCGCCAGCAGGGAGTGGGCACGCGCCATCGCCTGGATGCGTCCATCGACCGCTTGTGAGAACTTGACCGGGTCATCGGAACGCGACAGGTGGACGATGGACTGGACGACCATGAGAGCGTTCTTGGCGCGGTGATCGACTTCCCGCATCAGCAGCTTGATGCGCTCCTCTCCGTCCCGCCGTTCGGTGATATCCGCAGCCATGCTCATCACCAGCCGGCGGCCGCTCCTGTCCTCGCCGACCGGAGCGGAGCGGAATGCCCAGGTGCGGGCCTTCCCTTCGGCTGTACGGATAAGGTACTCGCCCTCGTCGACCGGCTTGTCCAGCAGGAAGAGCCGGTCGACGTCCGACTTGACGCTTTTTCTCTGCTCGCTTTTTCCCGAGCCATAGGCGCGCTCGACCCAGTCATCCATGGTGGCGAGTTCTTCCCGGCTGTAGCCGGTGATGTCCAGCCATGTTCGGCTGATGTGCAGGACTTCCCCGTCCTCGGCATGCACGATCACGGGGAAGGGAGCTCCCTCCACGATCCGGCGCAGACGGTCGCGCTCCTCCTCGACTTCGTGCTCGGCGGCGCGACGCGCGGAGATATTGCGCATGATGCCCGTGAAGAACTTCTTCCCGTTTGGCCCACGCCATTCGGCGATCGACAGCTCCAGCGGAAACAGCGACCCGTCCTTGCGGCACCCCTGGACTTCGCGGCCGATGCCGATGATCCGCTTGGTTCCCGTCCGGAGGTAGTTTGCGATGTAGCCGTCATGAAGATCGCGATGTTCGTCGCCTGTCAGGAGAGAGACGTTGTCGCCGATCAGTTCGTCCATGGTATAGCCGAAGGTTTTGGCTGCGGCGGGATTGACGGCCTGAATGATGCCGGCAACGTCGATCACCACCATGGCGTCCACCGCCGTTTCGAAGATCGCCCGGTGCTGGCTTTCGCTGGCTTGCAGGGCTCGTTCACGCATATCCAGCGCCGAGGCCATGGCGTTGAAATCATCCGCCAAGGCCGCGAACTCGCCGGCGGAAGGGGCGATGTCCGCGCGGGCGGCAAGATCGCCGGCCCGCAGCCGGAGGGCCACGTCGGCAAGCCTCGCTGCCGGTTCTTTGACGTATCGTTCACCGACCCACATTATGGCGATCGCCGTTCCGGCCGTCAGGGTAAGCAGTATCAGCAACGCGATGTTGCGATCGTTCTTTATCTGATGCAGTGCGATGGAGTTGTCGACGGTCAGGGCGGTGAACAGGCCCTGCTGCCCGACGGAAGCGGGCGAATAGGCTACCAGCCGTTCCGTGCCGTCCGGATACATTATGTTGTCGATACCTTGGCTGTTCCGGCCCAGTAGAGACATGAACGAATCCGGAAGCTTGCTGCCCATCCCGTTGGATACGTGTGGGATCTGAGTGATTATCTGTCCATCCCGGTCAGCCACGGTCATCGTGAAAGATGGCGGCAACGGTTTGGCAGCCAGATAGTCGTCAAGCCATTCGAGATTGAGCAGGGCCGTCACGGCACCCGAAACGGCACCGCTTTCTGAATTCCAGTAGGGGATTGAAAATGGCAGCGCCAAATCTTGTTTGGTTCGAGGAAGTATTTGTCCGCCGATGAAGAACTCGGTTCCTGCCAAGGCGGCCTTGACATGCTCCCGCATGGATATGTCTATGCCGACTGCCGACGAGTTCGTCGAACACGTAATCGTGCCCGCTGCATCGGTGACATAGAGATCAAGGTTGGGCGGGTATTCTCTTTTCAGGCGGATCATCATCGCCTGGCACTGCGTCCAGTCCTGAGCGATGATCACTGGGGTCTGCCTTACCGTCACCATAAGGCGCCTGATCCCGGCAATGGTACTGGCTTGCTCGTCCTCGGTCAGTTGCAGCAGCCGCTGCGCTTCCGCAAACGTCGCAAGCATTTGCTGATTTTCGAGGCGAAAAGCTGAATAAATCTGCAATGCAGATATCGGGACAAGCGCCAGACTGACCACAATGAGAAGGCGATGCGGCAATTTCATGAATATGGCTGCCTTCCGGATTCATTCGGAAGATAACTATTTGTTCGATGGCGAACTATTTTCATCATGTGCCTGCGTACTGATCTAAGTCATACAATGTAACAAACAGAACAATCAGTATAGTCTTTGCTCTCGTTCAAATTGGATATCCATGTGAAAATGTTTCAACGATAGTGAGATTCCGTATAAGACGTAAGCGATAAAATCGCCCGATCGAACTATAACTAGGGTCCGTCAAGGTCAGCAGGCACTGGAAGGCAAAGCGCTGCAACCCCGCCGGCCTGATGGCCGGCGGGGTTGCAGCGCTGACTCCGACGCTGTGGGACGGGCTTACCCGGCCATCGCGCGGATGTTGTCGGCGCGCGGTACTTCGCGCCCGATCAGGCCGAGGAAGCGCTCGGCCACGGGAACCGGGCTATAGTGCTTGAGCGCGAAGGCGCGGCCCTGGGCCGAAATCCGCTCCAGCACCTCCGGTTCGGCGATGATCCGGTCCACCGCGTCCTGGGGACGGTCGAAGTCGATGCCGATATAGTGTTCCCAGTTGACCGGCTTGACCGGCAGCGCCATGCCGTACTTGTCGAAATCGGCATGGATGCTGACGCAGCCGGCCGCCATCGCTTCCCAGAAGCGCCAGCTGTCCCACATGGTGATGCGGGTGCTGCGGGTGTCGAACCGGCGCATCAGGCGCCACAGCAGGACGAACAGCGGGCTCGACTGATCGTGCGGCCAGGACGGGATGAACCAGCCGCAGAACGACGAGGTCGCCGTAACCGACATCAGCTCCTCGTAGAAGACCGGAGTGTGGCGCCGGCCGGTCTGCTTCCACATCATGTTGTGGTAGGCTTCTTCCGGAGTCCCCATCGCGGAGAACGTGGCGGGAAGTGCGGCGTCCGAGATCGGGTAGAAGACGTCCTGGGCGGCCTGCCGGACCGATTGCATCTTGCCGATGTGGCGGAAGTTGTAGCGCAGCGTCCGTTCACGGCTGGCGAATGGCGGCACGTTGGTCAGCTCGCGGATCTGGCGCTGCGCCAGCCCCAGCGCCCACGGCTTGACGTTGGACGGCAGCGCCTGGTCCACCGACCGGTGGGCGCTGAGGACCAGATCGAACTTTTCGGCGAAGAGCGTCGACAGCCGGCGCTGGTCGGCGCTGCTGTGATCGGTGTGATGCATGAAGATCCTGACCTGATTCGGATTGGGCTTCAGTTTCCGGATCAGCTCGAGGCCGTCGTAGTATTGAACCAGTCCCGACTCGACCAGCATGATGTCGCAATCGTCGGGCCCAACCCGCGGGTCGTATTTGAACAGGGTCTCGTTGGTCTGCGCCGAGGTCCTCCAATAGGGACGCGGGGCATAAAGGGAAAAGCCGAGCGCAGCCAAGCCCTCGCAGAGGGCTATGGCGACGTGCGGATATGTCGTTGCCTGAGGATCGGTCTCGATGGGCGGAGTGTGAAAATACACGCTCGGCATGGAATGCTCCAGTGGTTGAAATACGAGATGACTGGATCAGGATCGCAGCCGGGATTTCAGGGACCGCACCATGCCGGGGGAAGCGATCAGCATGATGTGGTAAAGCGCCTGGGCCAGCTTCGGGCTTTCCCAGTACGAGGACGAGAACAGAAGCTTCAGCGAGGCGAGACGCTGGTGGACTCGGGCATGCTCGCTTACCGCGATCGGGACGTGCCGGGCGATCGCTCGCCGGATCGCCTCGGTTTCCTCCGGCGTGCGCGGCTGAAGGGCTTTCAGGATGCGCAGGGCAGCGATGCCGGTGCTGCTGTCCTTCGAAATCTGAGCGCCCCAGACACGATAGGTGGAAACATAGTCGTCCACGAGGACGAAGCTCCCGACCGCGGGAGACAGGGCGACCCGGATGCCGAAATCGTAGTCGCAGGCATCCTTGACCTCGCCATAGCTGTCGTACAGCACATGCCGGGCGATCTCGCCCCTCAGCAGGAAGGCGTTGTTCGGGAACTGGCCGCTGACGGCGCTGGCCAGGCGGGAGGTCTGGGGTCCGGCAAGCTCCGCCGTCCGCCCGAAGTCGCGGTTGGACGCGGCGGAGGCCTTCCAGTCGAAGTTGCCGTCCTGATCGACCACGGCCTGCAACCCGAAAGCCGCGATCGCGTCCGGATACCTCTGCACGGCATCGAACAGCCGGCCCAGCGCACCGCGGAGAAGGTAGTCGTCATCGTGAAGGATGACGACCCAGTCTCCCCGGCTGGACTTGAGCAGCCGGTTGACGTTGTCCGCCTGCCCCAGCCTGACAGGGTTGGGAAGGTAGCGCACCGTCAGGCCTTCGTCGCGGGGAAGCGATGCGACGAAGGTGTCGTTCTCCTCGTTAGGCGAGTCGTCGCCGACCAGAATCTCCAAGGGCCGGTGGTCCTGCTCCAGGACCGACTTGACGGCGGCCTGGAGATAGACCGAGCGGCCGAAAGTCGGTATGCAGACGCTGATCAGCTTTTTCATGTCGGCCGCCATCAACCCAGAAAGAAGGTGCGTATCGCTTCGACAACCTTGTCCTGTTCGCCGCGCGAAATGTCGGCGAACAGCGGCAGGCGAAGCATGCAGTTGGCCGAATTCTCGGTCACCGGCAGCGCGCCGGCGGTCCGGCAATGGGCGACGCCCATCGGGGCGGAGTGCAGCGGGACGAAATGCGTGGTCGCCTGGACGTTGCAGGCCCGCAGGAAGTCCAGCAGCCGGTCGCGGGTCTCCTGGCTTTCCAGCATGATGTGGAAGATGTGGTAGTTGCTGCGGGCGTAGCTCGGGATGGTCGGGAGCGTCAGCCAGCCCTTGCGCGCCAGCCGGCGGAGGCCCTGGGCATAGTAGTTGTAGGCGGCGCCGCGCAACGCCGTGATCAGGTCCATCGCCTCGAGCTGCGGCGCCAGGTATGCCGCCACGATCTCGCTCATGGCGAGAGAGGAACCGGGGCTGACCCAGGTGTATTTGTCGACCTGTCCGCGGAAGAACTGGCGGCGGTTGGTGCCCTTGTCGCGGTAATTGCAGGCAAGGTCGTCAAGGGCGGGGTTGTTGATGGTAAGGGCTCCGCCCTCCCCCGCGACCAGGTTCTTGGTATGGTGGAAGCTGTAGGCCCCGAGGTCGCCGATGCCGCCGAGCGGCCGGTCCTTGTAGTAGGCGCCGACACCCTGTGCGGCGTCCTCCACCATGGGAATGCCGTGGCGAGCCGCAATCTCCGCGATCCGGTCCAGGTCGGAACAGACGCCGGCGTAATGCACGACGCAGATCGCCTTGGTCTTCGGCGTGATCGCGGCCTCGATCGCTTCCTCGTCCATGGTCAGGGTATCGGGCCTGACGTCGACGAAGACCGGTGTGGCGCCGGCCAGCAGGAAGGCGTTGGCGGTCGAGCAGAAGGTGAACGACGGCATGATCACTTCGTCGCCGTACCCGATGCCCAGCACGCGCGGCATCGCTTCCAGCGCCAGCGTGCAGGACGGGGTCAGCAGGACGTGGCGCAATCCCAGCCGGGACTTGAGGACTTCGATGGCACGGGCCGAGGCGCGGCCGTCGGTCGCGACGTTGCCGCCCTCGCATACGGAGGCAAGGCTGGACCGCTCTTCGCCGGTCAGGAAGATGCGGTTGAACGGTACCGGGCCGACCGGCTCCATCAGGCGGCTGTCGAGAGCAGGTCTGGCGGAGGCAGGGGTGCGACGCCGGACCGGTTGTGCTACGGCGCCATTGATTGCTTCACCCAAGTTCATGATCGTCCTCTCGGGCATGACAGTGGATGCCCAGTCAGTAGTTGTTACGTTTTTAGGTTGCAAATCCAGGGTAGGTAAATGGTGTCGGCTCTCGGCGAGCTGTTCTGCTTGGTTACGCGGGTTGGTTACGCGGCGTGGCTGGGCTGGGAGGAAAGCCGCTTTTCCAGCCACTCGATCTCAGGCGTGACATCCGGCTGCGGGCCGTCCTGATGCTGGAAGTAGCGGTCGTATTCTTCCGTCACGAAGGTCAGGAGGTCGTTGCGGAAGCGCTCCTCGCTGAAGCGGAGCGCATTGGCTCGGCACGCCTGGGGCGTGATCCGATGGGCCATCTGCTCGAACAGGTCGACCGCCTCGGCGATGCTGTCAGCCGTCTGCCGGCTGAAGAACATGCCGGTCGGATTGGGCGAGTTGACCAGTCCGCGCACGGTTTCCAGGGCGCCGCCCCGGCCATAGGCGATGACGGGCGTGCCGCAAGCCTGGGCTTCCAGCGGCACGATGCCGAAGTCTTCTTCAGCCGCGAAGACGAAGGCTTTCGCCTGCTGCATCAGCTCGGTCATGCGGGACGCATCGACATGGCCGACGATCTCGACGTTGGGACCGGCCAGCGCCTTGATCTTGTTCATCTCCGGCCCTTCGCCGGCGATGATCAGGCGGCGGTCCGGCATCTTCGAGAAGGCCTCGGCGATGATGTCGATCCGCTTGTACTGAACCAGCCTGGACGCCGTGAAGTAGAAGTCGCCCTTTCGCTCACCCAGGCGGAAGCGATCCAGGTTGACCGGCGGGGAGATCACCTTGGCCGGACGACGGTACAGCTTCCAGATCCGCTGGGAAACGAAGTTGGAGTTGGAGATATAGGCATCCACGCTGTTGCTGGTGCGCATGTCCCACAGCCGCATCTTATGAAGCAGCAGCTTCGCCATCCACGCTTTCACGCCCTTGGTCAGCTTGGAATTCCGCAGATACTCGTGCTGGAGGTCCCAGGCGTAGCGCATCGGCGAGTGGACGTAGCTGACATGGAACTGCCGGGGACCCGTGATCACGCCCTTGGCGACGGCGTAGGAGCTGGAGATCACGAGGTCGTAGTCGGACAGGTCGAACTGCTCGACCGCGATCGGCATCAAGGGAAGGAAGTTGCGGTGATTGCTGTTGGGCCTCACCAGCTTCTGAAGGAAGGACGTCTTCACCTTGCGGCCGCCGAGGAAACCGCGCTGGTCTTCCGGCAGGACGTCGAAGAGGCTGAAGACATCGGCATTGGGAAATACGGCGAGTATCTGTTCCAGTACCCGCTCAGCACCGCCAAAGGTGTAGAGCCAGTCATGGATCACAGCGACGCGCGCTTTTTCCGACAGGAAACCGCTACTATCGAACGGCATGACGAACTCGCCTTTCTAGCTGTCTGGCAATTATTTATCTTAACTTTGTTACAGGTCCAGGTCTCGGAACAGGAAGAGTAAAAAGCGTTCTATTCCGCATACCTATTTATTTCCGGTAGTTTTGGCTGGAGAGGAGGAACAAACGGGTGGCCTGTATGGGGCGCCGAATACCCTTTCGCTTCAGCCGCATTGCGGGAGCTGTTGGGCCACGGCCCAACCTACCGGCTCCTGTTTCGTAGGTTGGGCCGTAGCCCAACAGTCTTCAGCTCCACCGGCTCAGGCACCGCTCAGCCCATGATCCGGCGGTAGAGGAAGCTGACATCGCTGCGGTGGATCAGCAGTCCCGGCATCCGGCGGCGCAGCAGGATCTCGTAGCTGGCCGCGATGAAGGCCAGGCGAAGCATGGTGCTCAGGAGCATCGCGCCCGCGGCACCCATGACGCCGTAGGTCGGAACCAGCAGGGCCATCAGGGGAATTACGGCGGCCAGTCCCACTCCCTGGACCAGGGTGATGGTGCCGGGGCGGCCGGCGCCCATCAGCCCCTGACCGATGATCTTAACCGTTCCGGCCAGGACGGCTTCGGCCAGCAGGATCGGGAAGATATAGGCGGCCGCCGCGAAGTCCGGCCCGTAGACCGCCGGCAGCAGGATCGGCGCCGCAAGTCCCAGGGCCAAGGCTATCAGGCCGGTAACGGTCGTCGTCACCCGCGAGCTGAGCGAGACGTACTTCATCACCTGGTCCAGCGGCTGCGCCGCGACCTTGGGGAACAGCACCTGGGACGTGGCGCCGCTGATCATGTGGAGCATCCGCGCCAGGCTGGCCGCGACGACATACATGCCCAGTTCCGCCGGGGCCAGCAGGGCCACCAGGACGATCTGATCGACGTAGCCGGAGACCACGCCCATGACGTCGATCCCGTAGGACCGCAGGCCGTAGCCGACCATGCGCCGCGCTGCGACCTTGGCCCGGCGAAGCGAGAACGGCATCTTCCGGATGACCCGGATGCCGAAGACAAGGGCGAAGCAGAGCGGCGGGATGACGTAGCAGAAGGCGCTGCGGACGGAGGTCAGTTCGCCCATCAATCCCAGCACCAGCAGCAGCACCAGCGTCGCCAGCGTCTGGCCAAGCATCGCGATGTTGATGTAGCCGAACTCGCCCCGCGACTCGTAGACGCTGTAGACCAGCGTGTTGCAGAGCGTCAGCGGCAGCATCAGGACCAGACCCTGCGCGCCCAGCACCACATCAGGGCTGTAGCCGGTCAGGATCAGCGGCATCGCCAGGGCGGCTACGATGCCGCCGGCGGTGCCGAGCACCAGCGCAATCCCGATCGAACCATAGAAATAGTCGGCTGCGAAGCGCTTGGATTTCCTGGAGTTGTAGACGAGTGACATCGGCAGGCCGACGATCAGGATCGGCAGCAGGACCGACGGCCACACGGCCATGGCCCCCTGCTCTCCCCGCCCCTCGGCCCCGAGCAGGTTGGCCGTCAGAATTCCGGTGGCAAGGTTCATCGCGAGAATGATGAGCCGGGCGCCGAATGTCTGAACCGCAGCGGCAACCGTGCCGCCGCTGAACATGAATCGCCACGCCTTCATGAATGAAATTCCTGATACAAGGAGATCAAAGAAGTGGCCGGGCCGGCGAAATGCCGGCCCGGATTTATGGATCAGTCGGTGTAATAGGGATTGCGGTAGCTGTAGTCTTCGTAGCCGCCGCGGGCTTTCTTCTTCTGATCGACCATGGTCATGACGGCGCCGGAGACCTTTACGCCGCTGACGCGCAGGCGCTTGATGGCGTCCTGGACCAGCTTGCGGGAAGTCTTGTTCCAGCGGACCATCAGCAGGCTGGCATCGGCATAGCGGGCCAGGACCAGGGCGTCGGACACGGCCATCACGGGCGGAGCGTCGATCACGATCAGGTCGTAGTGGCGGAGCGCCTGGGTGATGACGTTCTGCATCTCGCGGCCCATCAGCAGGCGCTGCGGGTTATCCTCGTGCCGGGCGGTCGCCAGGTAGTGCAGGCCGGTCGCCTCGTCGACGCGGATGGCGTCGCCGAAGTCGCGCTTGCCTTCAAGCACTTCGATCAGGTCGGCCGGAGCCACGCCCTTGTTGAGGGAAGAGTTGGCCGGCAGCACTTCCAGCAGATGGGAGCGGCGCAGGTCGCCGTCGATCAGCAGGACCTTCTGGTGACCCAGGGCGAGCTGCCGGGTGAGGGAGGCGCAGAAGGTGGACTTGCCTTCGCCGGCCACCGACGAGGTCACCAGGATGACCCGGGCGGTGCGGCTGTGGCTGACGCTGTGGATCAGGCTCTGGACGGTACGCAGCGCTTCCGAGTAGGACGAGATCGGCTTCTCGATCAGGTAATCGACCGGGTTGTTCTTGCGGCGGCCGCGGACCAGCGGGATGGTGCCGAAGCCGGCGATGCCGGTCTCGCCTTCCACTTCGTCCAGGTCGTTGAAGCCGCGCTGGAGGTTCTCGGCGACGAAGGCGATGAACAGTCCCAGGAACAGGCCGAACACCAGGCCGATGACCGCGAACAGCTTGCGGTTAGGGAAGGCGGGGAACGGCGACTCGACCGCTTCGGAGATGATCCGGGCATCCGGACGGGCCAGTTCGGCCTGGGCGCCGGTTTCCTTCATGCGCTGGAGGAAGTTCTGGTACAGCTCGCGGGCGGCGTCGGCTTCGCGCTGGAACTGACGGACCTGGATCTCGACCTTGGCGCCGTCGGCATAGTTGGATTCGAGCTGGCGCATCCGGCTCTGAAGGCTCTGCTCGCTGGCGCGGGCGACCGCGACATCGGTGTTCAGGGTCTGGACGGCGCGCTGGATCTCGTCCTTGATGCGGGCTTCGACCGAACCCAGTTCGCTGCGCATGCCGATGATGGTGGGATGGCGGTCGCCGTACTGGCTCGACATGTCGGCCAGCTTGCGCTTGATCTCCGTCTGGTCGCGGGCGAGAAGCTGGAGCATCGGGCTCGCCAGAACGCCGGCGGCGCTTTCCACGCTGCCGCCGCGCAGGAGGTCCTGGGCGGAGCGCAGCTTGGCTTCGGCCTGGGTCGTTGCCGCCCGGGCGGCGACGAGCTGGACGTTCAACTGGGTCATCTGCTGGTTGACGGCGGACCCGCCGCGCGTCGCATCGCCCAGGCCGGCATTTTCCTGAAGCTTCTGGACCCGGCTTTCGGCGGTCAGGACGTCTTCGCGCAGGGTCTGGACCTGACGCTTCAGCCAATCGTTAGCGTTCAGCGTCTCGCGGACCTTCTCGTCCCGCTGCATGTCCAGGTATTCTTTGGCGAAGCCGTTGGCGATCAGGGCCGCCTGATCGGAAGACGCCGCCGAATATCCGATCCGGATGCTGTAGGACCGGCCGTCGTTGCTGGCGCTGACATTGCCCAGCAGCGTATTGATCATCTGCTCGCGCGGGTCGCTGACCATGGGGACGACGGGGGCCGGGGTTGCGGCCAGCGTCTGGCGCAGCGATGCGACGGTGTCGTTGGGGCCGATCAGTCCTGCGACACTGTCGAACAGGCCGGATTCCACGATCTGGTTGCCCAGCCGCTGAAGACCGGTCTTCAGTGCGCCGTCCTCTACCGCCGGCTCCGGCTTCAGTGCCAGCGCATCGACGACACGGCCCGCCGCGACCCGCGAGGTGATGATGTCGATCTCACCCCGGATGACCGAGCTGTCGACCTTGAGGTCGCCGACCACGCTCTGGTTGTCGGTGACGACGGCATTCCGGACGTTCAGCGAAACGACCGCTTCGGCCCAATAGGACGGCTTGACGGCATAACTGGCGCCGATCCCGATCGAGGTGCAGAGCACGGCCAGCCCCAGGATCGTGCCACGGCGGCGCTTGATCGCCGCGACGATGGCGCCAAGGTCGATTTCATCGCCTTTGGCCGGGCGGGGCTGGGCCGGTGCCGGCTCGCTGATGGGGGAAGAGAGCATCTCGACGCTCATTATCGCCTCAATCAAAGTTTGGTGGTGTTGATGAATTCAGCCGGAAATGGCTGCGAAGACGCCGGGGCGGTGTATGCCCCGGCGGGCAGGGCGAGGGCGATCTCGCGGCGGATGCCGTCGATCATGACCTCGGTGGAAAACCTTGTCGTCGCGACGCCGTAGGCGTTCGCGACCATCGCCGATGTCGCCGTCGGCCATGCCAGTGTCTCGGCGATGGCGTCGCGAAGATCGGCTGCGTCGTCAGGAGCCACGAGGCGGCCGGATACCCGGTCCTGGACGATTTCGAGCGCACCGCCGGCCCGGCTGGCGATCAGCGGGGTCTGGGCCAGCATCGCTTCCACCAGGACGCGCCCGAAGGGTTCGGGGGCGGTGGAGGCATGGACGATCAGGTCCATCATCCGCATCAGGCGGGGGATGTCGCTTTGGAAGCCCAGGAAATGGACCCGGTGGGCGATGCCCAGCTCGGCGCACAGGCGCTTCAGGTCCGCCTCGTAGGCTTCCTCCCCGAACAGCGCGCCGCCGACGATGACGGCGTGCAGGCCGGGAATGTCCGCCACGGCGCGGATGAAGACGTGCTGGCCCTTCCAGGCGGCCAGACGGCCGAACATGCCGGCCAGCTTCCTGCCCTCCAGGCCGAGGCTGCGGCGCAGGGCCGCGATTTCTTCGGCACTGTCGCGCTTGAACGGCTCGGACGAGATGCCGTTGGGCACGATGCCGACCAGCCGAGGGTTGCCGCCCTCTTTGATGAAGGCATCGGCGGTGGCGGAGGAGTTGGCGATGACGCGGGAGCAGAAACGATTCGCGACCGCGACCGGCAGGCGCCGGTTCATGGCCGAGAAGTGTTCCGGCGACAGGATATCGTGCAGGTGCCAGACCAGCGGCTTGCCCGCCAGCCACGCCGCCGGGCCGCCGACGATCAGCGACTTCTGCGTATTGGCATAGACGACGTCATGGCGGCGGGCCAGCTGGGCGAGTTGCCAGGACAGCGCGGGGATGCCGGCGACGGCCCGCAGTCCCTGGCTCCAGCCGCCGCCGCGCCGGACACCCAAGACGGCGCTGCCGGCTTCGACCACCGTGGCCGGGACGGCATGGGAGCGCAGGAGATCCGCGAAGGGACCTTTCTGCATGAGCGCCACGTGCAAGGGCGATTGCCAATGCATCGCGGTGTCGAACAACGACAGCTCGGCCCCACCCACGTCCGAGGCGTGATCGACGAAGAGTATGGATGGACTCATCTGGCTAAGCGCTGCCCTGTGATAAATAAGTTATAAAATTTTTTATCAAAATTTATCGCGCCTGCTCAGTCCGGGATTTGTATTACTCCTCAGTGGCTGCAAAGCCCGGAATGCATCTCGCCGTTGAATAATCCGGCGGCGTCTTCACGCGCCTTTGGACAGCCTTAGGTCGCCAGGAACATTCATCGGAGAGCCGTCGTCGGCGAGACGCTCGAAAAGGTCGAGGTAGTGCTGCGTCGCCGCTGACCATGTCTGGCGCTCCGCAATCGCCTGCGCGGCCCCGGAGAGATCTCCCGCAAGTTGCGGATCGTCGCGCAACCGGAGCATCGATTTCGTCAGGAAGACTACATCTTCCGGATCGTCTGCGATCAACGCCGCGCCGGGTGCGAAGATGCCGGCGCCGCCGACGGAGCGGGCCGTGATCAGCGGCAGGCCGGTGGCGGCCGCTTCCAGCAGGACGAGGCCGCTGGTTTCGTAGCGGGACGGGAAGATGAAGAAATCGGTGGAGCGGAAAGCCGCCGCGACGTCGTCCTGGGTCATGAACCCAATGAAATGGCAGCGGTCCGCAACGCCCAGCCGCTCCGCCATGGCCGGGAACAGGCTGCCCTCCGCCGTGCCGACGATGGCGAGATGGACGCCGGGGACATCGACCAGCGCCTTCAGCACGCTGTCGAGGTTCTTCCGGCTGGTCTGGATGTCGCCGACGAAGATACCCATCGGTACGCCGTCGGGCAGACCGAAGCGGGCACGCTCCGGCGGGCCGGGGCGGAAGCGCGCGAGATCGACGCCGTTGTAGATCGTGCTGACCTGGGCGGCCGGCAGACCCAGTCCGATCACTTCCTGACGGAGCGGTTCGGAGACGGCGACGATGTGCCGGGACCGCTCGAAGGAATGGCGCTCGAACCAGCAGTTAGCCAAGCTGTACAGCCGGCGATAGGCGCTGTCCGGCGTCTTCTTCAGACGCCACGGGTGGTTCGGCGACTGAGCCCAGGTGCGGTGGAGGAAATGCACGGCATTGACGTCGCTCCGGCCCCACATGCAGAAGCCGTTGGTCGCGACGATGTCCAGGTCACGGCGCCGCTTCGCGACGGCCATCGTCGCCTGGAGCGCCATCGCCTGGTCGCGGAGCAGTTGGGTCGGCAGCTTGGCGCCGCCGAGTTTCACCACGTCGACGCCAGGGTGAGCTGCCAGGACGGGATCGACATCCTCGCAGAAGACAGTAATCCGGTGACCGCGCGCCAGGGCGGCGGCGGCGATCTCGCAGTTGACCAGCCCCTGCCCGTTGGCCCGGTGGAAGGCGAAGCTGATCATCCCGATGTTGAGCGAGCGCGTCATGACCGCCCTCCGAGCACCTTGCGGTAGACCCGCTCGGTCCGTTCGGCGACGAGCGACCATTGGAAACGGTCCAGCGCATAGCGGCGGCAGGCGGCCCGGCTCGGCAGTTTCAGCGTGCCTTTCAGTGCTCCGGTCAGGCTGTCGGCCAGCGCTTCCGCCGTCGCGTCCGGCAGCACGAGGCTGGACGAAAGCTCCGCCACGACCGACGGCAACCCGCCGACCGGCGTCACCAGCGTCGGGCAGCCGGCGGCCAGGGACTCGGCGGCGACGAGGCCGAAACCTTCGAGCGCCACGGTCGGGACGACCGACAGGTCGGCGGCCCTGTAGTAGAGCGGCAGGTCGTCGTCGGGAATGAAGCCCAGCATGCGGACATGCCGCCCCAGGCCGCGCTCGTCGATCTGGCGCTTCAGGTCCGCCTCGATCGGTCCCTTGCCGCCGATCAGGAGAAGCACGTCGGGGACATGCCTACGAACTTCGGCAATGGAGTCGATCAGGCTTTCCAGCCCCATGCGCCGGCACAGCCGCCGGACCGTCAGCAGGATCGGTCTGTCTTCCGGCAGCCCCAGGGCCAGGCGGGCGTCTTCGGGCGACGCCGACGCCTTGAAGAAGCTGTCAGCGACGCCGCCGGGGACGATGTCGATCCGGTCGCGCGCGACGCCGTAGCGGGTTTCCAGCAAAGTGGCGAAGGCGTCCGACAGCACGACGAAGCGGTCGGCATGGTGGTAGACGGCCTTCTCGACCAGCCACCGGCTGCGGGTGGCAAGGAAGTCGCCCCCTTCGGCTTCGCATTCGAACGCCCATGGACCATGGAAGTGGAACACGAAAGGGCGTTTGCGCAGGTGATCGAGCAGCGGCAGGCTGTAGAGGCCGAAATGGCTGGCGATCAGATCGACCCGGCCGGAGTTGAGTTCTTCCGTCGCATAGCGCCGGATGGCGCGGAGCCTCGATTTCCAGCCGTCCTCGTGCCGGGCGAAGCTGGCGACGCATCCCTGGCTGTCCAGGATCACCTTATCCGATCCGGCAACCAGACCGACGACGTCGACGCCCTTCTCCGGCAGGTGCCGCGTCAGGTTATAATAGACGCAGTCCAGTCCACCGGGCGTTTCGGGGAACCAGCCGATACCGATCTGGAGGGCGGTGATGCGCCTGGAAGAAACCAGGGAAAGCGGCGGCCGGTTTTGCGGCGCGCGGGCTACTTGTTTCGGCAAGGTCATAAAGAATATCACCCGGTTTTCGCAGTGCGGTTCAATCAAACTGGTGAGGCGAGCTGGTAGGGAAGTATCCGAAGCCGAAGACCTTGACCGGCGCTTCTGCCGCCATGTCGGGCTGAAGAGGCCCGACCTACAAAAAGCACGCTCTCGTAGGTCGGGCCTCTTCAGCCCGACATCGATCGCTCCAGGCCAACCCCAATCCCAATCCCAAACACTGGGCCCAGGCACCGGGCGCGGATGCTACGGCAATCGCGTAAAATGCCGGAAGATCCTCATTGGAGGGAGATTCGTGGATGCCATGCCGCGCTCTTCGGGGCTTCGAGCGGAGCGAAAGGGTATCTATTTTTTGGCGGATGGCCAGACCGTCGTATCCGAGTTCTTCAGCTGTCAAGAATTTCGAAGTGCTCACCCTGTTTCAAAGCCGCGTCCCGAAGACGGTAGGACTTTCTAAATCCGGTTCTTCTTTGGACTAACCTGCTTGCCGGTTATTTGAATAGTTCCAGGCTGTGGTAACACCAAGTCCAGGAACGGCTCCGCCACGGGCAACTGGCGTCGGCGAGCCAATTGGTTCCGGATAACAGATCAGGAAGCATTTGATGACGGCGCATAGTATGGATCACCCTATTGCCGGACGCCGCCGACAGATCAAGCTGGCCGTTCCGGTCAGTCTTTTCTTCGTCGGCGGGTTCTGGGCTATCGTGCTGCTGTCGTGCTCGGCCGGATTGACGGGGCCGGCACGCTATTTCTATACGCCGCTGGCTTTCATGGTGGCGGCCGTGCTTTTCGTCCGGTTCCCGGCGGCCTATCTGGTGCATGTCTGGTGGCTTTGGTTCCTCACGCCGTTCGTCCGCCGCGTCGTCGATTTCCATTCCGGCTGGACCGAATTCAGTCCGATCATGCTGGCGCCCTATGTGGCGAGCCTGCTGATGATCGTGACGCTGATCCGGTTCCTGCCCAGGCTGAACCAACGCGACATGTTTCCCTTCGCGCCCATCCTGGTCGGCCTGGGACTGGCCTACCCGATCGGCATCATGAACGCCGGTTTCAGTCCGGCGACCTTCGACGCGCTGAACTGGTTCCTGCCGGTCATCATGGGCATCCATGTCGCCTTCAGCTGGAGAAGCTACGAGAAGCTGAAGATCTCGACCGAGCAGGTGTTCCTGCTGGGCGCCGCCGTGGTCGGCGGCTACGGCATCTACCAGTTCTTCTTCCTGGCCCCCTGGGACGCCTTCTGGATGCGCGTCGTCCAGATGGACAGCATCGGCAAGCCGGCTCCCTATGAAGTCCGCATCTTCGGCACGCTCAACTCGCCCGGTCCCTATGCCGACATGCTGGCGGCATCGCTGCTGGTGGCCCTTGGAGCAGCCGGCCGCCTGCCGTGGCTTGCGGGGATGCCGGCTGTCGTGGCGCTGCTGCTGTCGCTGGTGCGCGCCGCCTGGGTCGGTTTCGCCGCGGGCCTGTTCCTGCTGCTCGCCAAGATGGACATGTCGAAGCGCGCCAAGCTTGTCGCCGCCGTCGTGCTGACCATCGTGTCGGCATTGCCCCTGCTGTCGATCGAACAGGTCTCGAACACGGTCACCACCCGGCTCGAAACCATGGTCGGTTCCGAGGCCAAGGAGGACCAGAGCTACAAGGACCGCGTCCACTTCTTCCAGACCTTCATCGTGGACGCCCTGTCCAATCCCTTCGGCATGGGGATCGGGGCCACCGGCGTCGCCACCAAGTTCGCCAACAACGGCCAGATGGGCGAACACGGCGTCGTCGACAGCGGGTTGCTGGAGGTTCCCTTCGTCCTCGGCTGGCTGGGTGGCATCCTCTACATCTCCGGCGTCGCCTTGCTGGTGCGGTCGGCTTTCACAAGGAAGTGGAGCAAGCACGACGGCTTCGCGACGGTCGCCAACGCCGTGGCGCTGTCGGTCCTGGTCCAGATGATCTTCACCAACACGCTGACCGGCTTCATCGGAACGATGTTCTGGAGCTTCATCGGCTTCGCCATCGCCGCCGAGCGCCATTGGGCCGACAAGGCCGATCAGGCCGATAGGGCCGACCGAGTTTCCGGTTCCGCCAGGGGGGTACCTTCCCGATGAGAATGAGCGTCCTGGTTCCTTCCTATAAGCGGCCGCAGGACCTTGCCCGCTGCCTCGCCGGGCTGGCGCGCCAGAAGAGGGCGGCCGATCAGGTCGTCGTCGTGGCACGGCGGACCGATGCCGACACCATCGACACCGTCAAGCGCTTCGCCCCGCTGTTCTCTCCCGGCAAAGCGCCCGACATCGTGCTGGTCGACCGGCCCGGCGTGATCCATGCCATGTCGTCCGGCCTGGACCGCGTCACCGGCGAGGTGGTCGCGATCACCGACGACGACGCCATACCCCATGCCGACTGGCTGGAGCGGATCGAGGCGGCTTTCGCCGGCTCCCTGAAGACCGCAGGCGTCGGCGGGCGCGACCTGATCCCCGGCGAGCTGGGCGGTCCGGGTGAACTGCACGAGCGCGTCGGCGTCGTCCAGTGGTGGGGCCGCGTCGTCGGCAACCATCATCTGGGATGCGGCGGCCCGCGCAAGGTCCATGTCCTGAAGGGCGTAAACTGTGCCTACCGCACGGCTCTGCTGCGTCAGGTCGGCTTCGGCCGCGGCCTGAAGGGCGCGGGCGCGCAGGTCCATTTCGAACTCGGCATCGGACTCGACCTGATCGCGCGTGGCTGGTCGCTGGTCTACGATCCGGCCATCCTGGTCGATCACTTTCCCGCTCCCCGGCAGGACTACGACAAGCGCAACAGCTTCAACCCGCGGGCGGTCAGCGATGCCGTCCATAACGAGACGGTCCTGCTGCTCCGGCACCTGACGGCGCCGCGCCGCTTGGCGATGATGGCGTGGTCGCTGGCCTGCGGGACACGGGCGGCACCCGGCCTCGTCGGGCTGGCGCTGGAAGCGCGCGCCAATCCCGGGTTGGCGGCGGATCGCTGGCGAGCGACCCTGCGCGGCAGGATCGAGGGTTACCGAAGCTGGCGGAGCCTGCGAAGCGTCGGCGGCCAGCCGGTCGCGGTCGGTTCCTGATGTCCCAGGATATCCGTTCGCCGGGGATCGGCCGCCGGGCCTTCCTCAGGTTCGGCGGCGGTCTCGCCTGCTTCGGCCCCGTCGTGTCGTACGCGTCGCAACTGGAGCCGCAACGACGCCTGCGCGTCGGTACGGCCTGGCCGCTGCACGGCAACCTGCTCGGCCTGTCGAGCCGGCGGCTGGCGCAAAGAATTCGGTGGCGGACGGGAGGCGCGCTCAGCGTCGAGCTGACGGACACCAGTGCGATGGCGTTGCCGTCGCTCGATGACATCCACACGGCGCCGCTCGACGGATGGCACGCTTCGGCCCACATGTGGCCGGACGCGCCGCCGGTTTGGTCGCTATTCGGCATGCAGATGTTCGGCATGACGGCACGCGAACTGCGGGTATGGCGCAACACGTCGCCGGGCATGAACCTGCGCGACGAGTTGGCCCGCAAGGCCGGGCTGGCGTCGTGGTTCACCGGCGACATAGGAGCGGGCGGCGTGCTGGTATGCGACGGCGTCTGGTCGTCCTCGGGGAAGATGGCCTGCGCTCCTGGATCGGCGCCGATGTGGGAGAACGTCGGGTTCGACGTTGCGACGACCGAACCCGACCTTGGATTCCATGCCCTGACAAGCGGCAGAGCCGTCGCGGCGGAGGTGCCGCCGCTGTTGGCGGGGCCGGTGCGGCGTCTGGCCAACGCCGGTCTCGGCTATGCGCGGTTCGGCGGCTTCACGCCCGGTCTGGCGACCGAGCTGCTGATAAAGGCCGAGGCCATGGCCGATCTGCCGGCGGCGCAAGCGGCGGCCGTCGCCGAAGCCTGTGCCGAGGAAGCCGGTGTCTTCACCCTGGAAGCGGCACAGGAAGAGGCGTTGTGGACGGACGCCCTGGCCCAGGCGGGCCTGCTGGTGGACGTGCCGGCGGAAGCAGTCAGGGAAGCGGAAAAAGCGGCCGGCGATGCCTTGAGCGACATGGCGGGCGACGGACCGTCCGGGATCGTCGTCGATGCGTACCGGAAGATGCGGCGGGACCATGGAGTCACGGCCGCAAGCCACATAGGTTCCAAATTTGTATTTAGCTAAAAATTTATTGGTGTAGCGCGTTAGCGCCACTTATCGGTGCCAGTCAGTTCCCGTACTTTCATCTGAAACCGCAATACTCTGGTGTAGACAGTGAAACCTTTGAGATTGAACTCCGTCATCAAGGAAAAGCGACTCCAGCGGACGCTGGGGCGCTTCAGCTCCGTCAGGCGGCTTCATGGGCTGGTATCGACGCTTCATCAGATCGCGTCGAACGACCAGGACCACCTTGACCCCAAGGGTCAGGCATCTTCCGTGTTCGGCAGCCTGGATGTCGAAAAGATGGCTCACCAGATCAGGACGGACGGTCTTGCGCTGGGACTGAGACTGCCGGAATCCCTACGCCAGGGCATGGCCCAATTCGGGACCACCGCGCCGGTCAAGCCCTGGGGCGCCAAGGAGCCCCTGCCGCTCGAAGCCGTCATGGGCGGCAAGCTGCCGACCGGCGAGCCGGTCGCGGTCGCCGAATCGGCCGGCATCGACGGCTGCCCGGAAGCGGCCAAGGTCATCCGCGATCCCAAGATGCTCCTGCTGGCCAAGCGGGTGCTCGGCTACAACCCGCGCAACATCGAAGTGTCGCTGCGCTGGTCGTTCCCGACCCATCTGTCGCTGACGGAACACTGCAACGTCGATCTGGCGAGCCGCTGGCACTACGACGTGATCGGCAAGAACTCGATGTCGCTGTTCTTTTATATCCTGAAAGGCGACAGCGATCTCGACGGCGCCCATGCGACGATCCTCAAATCGCACCGCAAGAAGAAGATCTCGATGCTGTTCCGGCCCAGCACGACGATCAGCGAAGCCGAACTGATCAGCTATTACGGTCCGGGGCAGGTCGTCATCGCGACCGGCGAACCGGGCGACGGCTTCGCCGAGGACCCCAACACCTTCCACCGCGCCATGCAGCCGATCTCCAGCCCGCGTCTGGTGCTGCTGGTGCGGTATACCTGAGGTCGCGTAGAAGCGGCTTCCAGCCGCTTTCCTATTCCCGGTAGTTGCCGTTCAGGACGCTGAAAGCTGCTGGAAGCCGCTTCTACGCCGTTCGTGGCCCGGAAATGAGAAAAGGACCGCAGCGTTCCGGCTGCGGCCCTTTCGACGTACCTGAAAGACGATCCCGGTTTAGAATACTCCGAGCCCCGCCGTGTGCTTGAGGACTTCCTCGCCGCCGCGCCAGATCATGTCGAGCGCCACGTAGGTGATGATCAGAAGGCCGACCCAGCCGATCCACCGATGCTTGTGCAGCAGGTGGGCCACCATGTTGGCGGCGACGCCCATCAGGACGACCGACAGCAGCAGGCCGATGATCAGGATGTTCGGATGGTCCTTGGCGGCGCCGGCTACCGCCAGCACGTTGTCGAGCGACATCGAAACGTCGGCGACCAGGATCTGCCAGACGGCGGCGCCGAAGCTTTTGGTCTGCCCCGGATTTGCCTGAGCCTGGGCGATGGCCTCGTCGGGTGCCACCTCGTCCTGGCCGTGGGAGCGCAGTTCGCGGTACATCTTCCAGCACACCCACAGCAGCAGCACGCCGCCGGCCAGGGTGAGCCCGATGATCGCCAGCAGCTGGGTCGTGATCAGCGCGAAGAAGATACGCAGCACGATGGCGGCGCCGATACCCCAGAAAATCACCTTGCGGCGCTGTTCCACCGGAACTCCGGCGGCGGCCATGCCGACCACGATGGCGTTGTCCCCCGCCAGCACCAGGTCGATCGCGATGACCTGCCCCAGTGCTATGAGCTGTGGCCATAAATCGAAGTTTTCCATTGTCCCCGTATGTCCCCGTGTCCTGGATCGCGGCGCATGTTCATCAATGACATACGCCGCCGATAGTTCAGATTTGCGCTTGAGCGTCTTGTTCCCGACGATTTTGCCGGGCCTTTAATACCACCGGCACCAGAACAAGCAATGCGGCCGTGATCAGTAGTCCAAGGGAAAGCGGATGGGTGAAGAACACCGTCGGATCGCCCTGGCTGATCGCCAGCGCCCGGCGGAATTGCTGTTCGGCCAGCGGCCCGAGGATCAGACCGACGACGCAGGGAGCCACGGGTACGTCGAGCACGCGCATGCCGAAGCCGATCAGCCCGATGATCCAGAGGATGATAAGATCCACGACGTTGTTGTTCAGCGTATAGGCGCCGAGCGTCGCGAACACCAGGATACCGGCATAGAGCCAGGGGCGCGGGATGACCAGCAGCTTCACCCACAATCCGACCAGCGGCAAGTTGAGCAGCAGCAGCAGGGCATTGCCGATATAGAGGCTGGCGATCATGCCCCAGACGAGATCGGGGTTGTTGTCGAACAGCAGCGGGCCTGGTTGCAGGCCGTACTGCTGGAAGGCGGCCAGCATGATCGCGGCGGTGGCGGAGGTCGGCAGGCCCAGCGAAAGCAGCGGGGCCAGCGTGCCGGCGGCGGACGCGTTGTTGGCGGCTTCGGGACCGGCGACGGCCTCGATGGCGCCCTTGCCGAATTCCTCCGGATGCTTGCTCAGGCGCTTCTCGACCAGATACGACAGGAAGGTCGGGATCTCGCTGCCGCCGGCCGGCAAGGCGCCGATCGGGAAGCCAAGCGCCGTGCCGCGCAGCCACGGCTTCCACGACCGCTTCCAGTCCTCCTTGCCCATCCACTTCGAACCCTTGAGGGCATAGATCTCTTCTTTCTCGAAGCGGTAGCGGGCGGCGTTGTAAAGCGTCTCGCCGATCGCGAACAGCCCGACCGCGACGATGACGGTGTCGATGCCGTCCAGCAATTCGAGGATGCCGAAGGTCAGGCGTGCCTGACCCGTCTGGAGGTCGATGCCGACCAGCCCCAGCGCAAGTCCGAAGAAAAGGCTGGCGAGGCCGCGCGACAGCGAGGCTCCCAGCACGGCCGTCACCGTGGTCAGCGCCAGCACCATCAGCGCGAAATACTCGGCCGGGCCGAACAGCAGCGCCAGCTTGACCATCAGCGGAGCGACGAAGGTCAGGGCCAGCGTCGCGATGGTGCCCGCGATGAAGGACCCGATGGCGGCGGTGGCGAGCGCCTGCGCGCCCCTGCCCTGCCGCGCCATGGCGTGACCGTCGATGGCGGTGACGATGCTGCCGGACTCGCCCGGCGTGTTCAGCAGGATCGCCGTGGTCGAACCACCGTACATCGCCCCGTAATAGATGCCGGCGAACATGATGAAGGCCGAGACCGGCTCCAGCCCGTAGGTCACCGGCAGCAGCAGCGCCAAGGTCAGCGCCGGACCGATGCCGGGCAGAACGCCGATGGCCGTCCCGATGGTCACGCCAAGCGCCGACCACATCAGGTTGTAGGGTGTCATCGCGACGGCGAAGCCACTGGAGAGAGCGACTAGAGTTTCCATGTATCTGGTACCTTTCCGGCTGGCCGGCTGAGATATCTGGCGCGTTTCTGCACGACGCGTTCCTAGATGAGGCGTTCCTGGGCGGCGCGATCGTTACTCGGCCGCATCGTCAGGCTCGGCCATCAACTCCTCGAAGACGGAGCCGACCGGCAGGTTGAGGTCGAGACCATAGTTGAAGAGACCGAAGGACGCCGCGGTCAGCGCCAGTCCGAGGATCGCGTCCATGACGATCCTCCGGCTGCCGAAGGCGCGCGCCACCACCATGAACAGGATGGTGCTGGCCGGTATCCAGCCCAGCGTTTCCAGCAGAAGCATCTGGATTATCAGCCCGACCGCCACCAGCACGACGGCGGTGCCGTCCAGCTCCAACCCCTGCGCATGGGCGATATGGCCGGTGACCGCTTCGCGCAGCAATGCCAGGCCGACCAGGATCAAGCCGGCGGAGATCAGGTAGGGGAACAGGGCCGGCCCGACCACGGCATTGGCCGCACCGGGGGCTTGCGAGGTCTCGAAGGCGATGAAGGCTCCCAAGGCAAGCACGGCGGCGCCCAGTCCCGCTTCGCCGATCTTAAGGCTGCGTCCGGTTGTCATCTGTCGTTCTCCCGGTCTTCAGGGGGCGGTCTTCAGAGGGCGGTCTTCAGGGGGCGGTCTTCAGGGAATGCGCGCTATTTCTTCAGCAGGCCCAGTTCGTCGAGCACAGACTTGATCCGCGTCTGCTCGTCCTGGAGGAAGCCGGCGAAGTCCTTGGCGGGCAGGTAGCTGTCGACCCAGCCGCGTTCGGCCGCTATGGCTTTCCATTGCGGGCTTGCGACCATCTTGCCCATGGCCCCGTCCAGCGTCTTCAGGTCGGCCTGCTTGATGTCGCCCGAAGCCACGACGGCGCGCCAGTTGACCAGCTCGACATCGACGCCCTGTTCCTTCAGCGTCGGGACGTCGATCCCCGGCAGACGCTCCGGCGAGGAGATGGCGAGAGCCCGCAGCTTGCCTTCCTTGAGCTGAGCCGCGAACTCGTTGTAGCCGCCGGTTACGACGGTGATGTGGCCGCCCATCACGGCGGCGAGCATTTCCCCGCCGGCGCCGGCGGCGATGTAGTTCATCTTGCTGACGTCCCCGCCGACCGCCTTGACGATCAGGGCGTAGAGGATGTGGTCCGGACTGCCGACGGCGAAGCCACCCCACGACACCGATCCGGGGTCCGCCTTGAACTTGGCGACCAGGTCGTCCATCGTCTTCAACGGCGATTCCGCCGAGACGATGATCGGCTGATACTCGCCGGTCAGGCGGGCCAGCGGCGTCACCTGCTCCAGGCTGACCGGCGACTTATTGATCAGGGTGGCGCCGATCATGCCGAGGCCGGTGATCATCAGGCCGTTGCCACGCTTCTTACCGGTTACGAACTGGCTGAGCCCGATGGTTCCGCCCGCGCCGGGGACGTTCACCACCTGGACGCCCGTGGCCAGATTGAGTTCCTGCATGACCTGCTGCATGGCCCGCGCGTGCTGGTCATAGCCGCCGCCTGGGTTGGCCGGCGCCATGATCTCGACGCTCTTCAACTGGGCCAGGGCCGGCGAAGCCGTCACCGCCAAAGCGGCGAGAGCTGCCGCCGCGGCGAAGCGGCGGGAAATGTCTAGGGACTTTGCCCACATGGATTGTCTTCCTCCCTGAGGGGGAGCCGCTCTGGGAGCGGCTCCCATCTTGTTCTTCTCTATACCTCGACGCCCAGCTTACTTCACGAGACCGAGTTCCGTCAGCGTGGTTTCGATCTGGGCGCGCTCTTCCTTCAGGAAACCGGCGAACTGGTCGGCCGGCTGGTACTGGTCGATCCAGCCACGCTGGGTCAGGATTTCCTGCCACTCGGCGCTCTTCGCCATCTTGCCGATCATCTCGTCGAGCTGCTTCTTCTCGGAAGCCTTGATGCCGCTCTGGGCGAAGATCCCGCGCCAGTTGACGAATTCCAGATCGACGCCCTGTTCCTTCAGCGTCGGGGTCTCGACGCCGGCCAGACGCTCCGGCGCGGAGACGGCGAGGGCACGCAGCTTGCCGGTCTGGATCTGCGGCGCGAACTCGTTGTAGCCGCCCATCGCCAGCGTGATATGGCCGCCGAGGATCGACGACATCAGCTCGCCGCCGCCGGCCGTCGCGACGTAGTTGATCTTGGAAGGCTCGATCTTGAGCTGCTTGGCGATCAGCCCCGCGAGGATCTGGTCGCTGCCGCCGGCCGAACCGCCGCCCCACGACACCGAACCGGGATCCGCCTTGAACTTCTCGACGAGCTGTTCGAACGAGGTCAGCGGGCTGTCGGTCGGGACGACGATGGCGGTGTACTCGCCGGTCAGGCGGGCCAGCGGGGTCACCTGATCCAGCGTCACGGGCGACTTGTTGGTGACGATGGCGCCGACCATGATCTGGCCGCCGACCAGCATCGACGGGGCGCGCTTCTTGGCGGTGACGAACTGGGCGAGGCCGATGGTGCCGCCGGCGCCTGGAATGTTGGCGACCTGGACACCGCTGGCGAGATCGAGCTTCTGGAGGACCTGCTGCACGGCGCGGGCGTGCTGGTCCCAGCCGCCGCCCGGGCTGGCCGGAGCGATCAGCTCCAGGCCCTTGACCTGGGCGGGAGCCGGCAGTGCTGTCATCGTGCCCGTGGCCAGCGCCACGGCGGCGAGCATGTAGCGGAAGGAGCCCAGCTTGTTCAGCAGCATGACGTTCGATCCCTGTCGAAGTTTGTTGGTTATGGATGTTCGGCCCGCCGCGCGGACAAGCCTTTCGCCTGCCGCGACCCTGTCATGGCCGTGGTGTCCCGAATGCCGGAGAAAAGGTCAGAGGGGCTTTTGAAAGGCGCTCATCGGTGGTTCCTCCGGCTCGTTCATTGTCGGACCGGCCCGTGGGCGGTCCCTTGCTTGACAGGGACCTTACCAGCGAAACCTGTCACCATCCTGTCAAAGCCGACAGGGATAGAGATTTCTTATGGCGCTTGTCCTAGGCCGGATCGGGTGGCCGGCGCCGCGGCGAAGGAGCGGACTGGGTCTGGACGCCGGAGGCCTTTTCGCTTTCCCGCGCTACTATCACCATCTCCGTCGCCCATTTTACCAGCAGGGAAGTATAGGACTGCTGCCACTGCTCTTCCGACAGCGCGTGGTCGGCCCCCTGGATGACGCGGTAGGTCAGGGAATGGGCATTGTCGAAGGCGGCGCGGTAGTTGGCGATGACCGGATGCGGCACGATGCTGTCGTGCTCGCACTCGACCACCAGGGCGTCGCCCCTGAACGCGTCGCACGCGCCGAGTGCCCTGTTGTGCCCGGGCGTCACGCGCGTCTGGCGGTAGGCCGCCAGCTCCTTCTTGTTGAGCTGCCATTTCGGCAGGTGCCAGTCCTCGTCCCGGTACAGCGCCGGTGCCCGCAGGGCCAGCCATCGCACCGGCCGCAGACTGCTCAGGATCGTCGCCAGATAGCCGCCATAGCTGCTGCCGACCACCGCGATGGCCGATTTGTCGACGGACGGTCGGCTTGCCAGCCTGTCGTAGGCGGCCAGCATGTCGCGCAGGTTATCCTCGCGGGTGACCGTTTCGTACTGTTCCTCGGTCAGTCCATGGCCGCGCAGGTCGATGGTCAGGCAGACGCAGCCGAGCGCCGCGATCTCACGCGCGCGGTTCAGGTATTGCTCCTGGGTGCCGCCCCATCCATGGACGAACAGGACGCCCGGCATGGCGGAGGCGGGCGTGACGAAGGTGCCGGAGATGGTTTCTTCGTCGACCTGGATGCAGACCTGTTCCTCACGCGTCGTCATGGACCCTCCCGGCCATTCCTGTCGATCCTCGCCACGGTGTATTTGGTCAGGGGGCCGATCTTGGGATCATGCCCCTGGAAGTACACGGTGGCGTCCGGAGGCGGTTCGCACCCGTCGCCATAAATCTCGAAGCAGGCCGCGTGGACCGTCTTCACGCCTGGGTCCGTCCGGAAGATCTCCAGGGCGGCGACTTCCGCGCCGGTGGCGCCGCCAAGACGCCAGGACTGCTCCAACACGCCCGAGCGGCGGAGACCGTCGGGGCCGGTGCCCTGCGCCACGTCGTAGTTCCGGCGCGACAGGATGATGCCGGGAAAGCAGGCTTCCGCCGCCGCGTCGAAATGGCAAGCCTGCACGACGGCGTCATGGACCGCCCGCGGCAGGCCAAGCGTCAGCAGCCGGTCGAACCCGCCGGGCACGGCAACCAGATCGGTGCCGCCGTATACCTGCTTGCCGTCGTTGTCGCGGGTGAGGCGCTGTGTACCGTAATAGGTCGCAACAAGATCGCCGACCCGGACCTGCCCGACGCTGTGGGTCGTCACGTCCCTCAGGTTCTCCTCCAGGACCAAGCCATGGCCGGCGAGTTCCGCCGGCTCGACATCGGCCAGCGCCGCTTCCAGTTCCGCCATGCCGGATACCACGGTCTGGCCGTGCCCTCCCTTGGCGCGGACCGCTTTCAGCCGCGCCGGACCACGCGCGAGCAGCCGGGAACAGGCTTGCCGCGCATCTTCTGCGGTGAAGACGGTGTATCCCGGCAGAACGGCGTCCCTGACCATGTCGCCGAACTCTGCCGACCAGCCCTGGGGAGCGCCTGCGCCGGGATGGACCAGCGAATGCGAGATCGCCTTGGTCGCCACGAAAGGCTGGGGCACCACGCCCCCGAACAGGTCGTGCTCGCTGGAGATGCCGAGCGACCGGGCATGGTCCAGGCCGGCGATCGTGTCGTCTGGAATGAAGTAGAGGGGACCGCCGTAGTCGGCGGCGGCATCGTACTGACCGGAAAAGGCATATCCCCTGAGCATCCCGAGCTTGCGGGAGATCGCGCTGCGCGTGAGTGCTTCGTGGCCGCCGCTATCGCCACGGGAAGCATGGCAATATTCGACCGCGACGCCGCCGGACTTCGGGTTCCGTGTCGGGAAATCCACGTCCGCCACCTTGGGGATTGCTGGACTTACAGTGACCGCAACCACGACCGGGACGCATCGTTCCCCTATTTCGCGAAATAGCCCTGCATCCGCAGCCGGCTCATCGAGATGTGGTTGCGGCGTACGAAGTGGAGGCTGTTAAGGTCGTTGAGCTCCAATGCCTCGATCAGGTCGCCGATCTCGCCCGCGAAGGCTTCCACCTCTTCCGCCCAGTTCTTCCGGGACAGCAGTTGCAGCCACATCCGGGATGTCTGGAAGAACAGACGGTCGCTGATATCCCGCAGGGGCACATTGCCGATCGAGCGGGAAACCTCCTTCTGGACCGCGATGCTGAGCAGCCCGAACTGCTCCACATCGAACTTCTCCGTGTCGAACTTTTCCGTGTCGATTTGCGCATTCGTGCCGGTCCGCTCGCCGAGCGAGCGGCAGCGCTCCGCCAGTTGCCTCATCCGGCCGATCGCATCGCCGTCGCACGGCAGCAGGGTCATCTCACCGCTGATTTCGGCCAGCTTCATGCGCAGGGTATCGATCTCCAGCAGTGCCTGCCGGTCGATCAGGGTGACGATGGTGCCGACGCCGTGACGGCTCTCGACCAGTCCTTCGTATTCCAGCCGCTGAAGGACGCGCCGCATAGGCGTCCGGCTCATGCCGAATTCACGCGCGAGTTCGGACTCGACGAGCCTGTGGCCGGGCGGGTAGCGCAGCAAGCAGATGCGTTCCCTGATCTCCGCATGGATCGCTTCGAACCGCATCCGGGCCGCGGTCGGAACGGAACGGTTGCCGCGCCTTCTCCGCCGAACGACCACGTCGTCGATCTGGTAGGCCGGTTCCAAGTCAGTCGGTCGGCATGGAGGTCGGATTGGTCATCGCCATCAGGGTCTGCTCGGCGATCGGCCGTAGCGCGCCGTCGGCGCCCTGGGTCAGGACGACGTAGCGAGGTGTCCCGGTGCCGGTGACCCGGACGAGCAGGTCTTCCAGGTTCCTGCCGACGACGTCGGCGGAGGCCAGGATATCCAGGGCAATCCGCTGTCCGCCGTGGTTCAGCGTCACGGAATGCGCCGAAACGGTCGTTTCCTGGATCTTCGCGTCCACCAGTCGGCGGGACTGCGCCATCCAGGCCGGCAGCACCCCCTTGAGGGCCGACGGGTCCAGCCGTTCGGCCAGCACCCGGCCAAGGCCGGAGGCCGGAGCCAGATGGTATTCCGGCTCGGGGCTGAGCTTCGCGGTCCGGAGAGGCAGGCAGTCCGAGTAATCCTCCCCTCCCGCAAGCTCGGAGAAGTGACGGCGGCGATCCGGCCGCATCGTGGCGGTCAGGAAACCGAGGCAGTTCCGGATGCGGACATCGCCGTCGGAGAAATTGCCGAACAACTCGGGCCGCGGTCTGGTCATTTCATAATCGAAGTTCGTCAGGGCCGTCTGGAACGACGGATCGTGAACCGTGGAACCGCGTGCCGGCTTGCCGAGACGGAGGCCGGAGTGGTCCAGGGCCATGGCGACGCCAAGGACACCGACCATGAAGCCCAGGGCGGCGGCGAGCGTCCAAAGGGACTCGCGCTTTTCTTCGGTCTGCTGCGAATTGGCCATGCGGATTTTCCTGGATCGGCCCGGCCATGCCCAATGGCGAGGCTAAGCCCTGTTTGTCCTCGGAGCATGCCAAATATTGGTTAATGATTTGTGCATCGCGAGATCCGGTCATCGCGCTGCGCTTCACCCAGAAACCAGTTCCTCTCGACCGAAAGAGTTAGTACAAAAGATCTATAAATTGAATTGTTGGGCCGGAGCTGGTCGTCATGACGTTTTTATTCCAAAGGTTAGCTATCGAGGTTTGCAAAACAAACAATAAATACAACCAGATTCAGAACTGGCGGGAACTGCTGCGCGGTTCCGCCGCAGTGGCGCTGATCGTCCCCGCGCTTGCGGCGCCGGTCCTGGCACAGGTCAACACGCCATCGTTCCTGACCAACAACCCGACCCTTCTCCGGGAAACGGATACCGACAAGATCAACGACAGGTTCGCCAAGCCGGATATGCCGCTGACCACGACCGAACCGGAAGTGCCGGTTCTGCTCGACCAGACCAAGCCGCCGCCGAATGCGGGCGCCATCCGTTTCGCGTTCAGCGGCTTCAAGCTGGACGAGGCGCGGCCGCTTGCCCAGTCCGACCTGGACGAGATCGCCAAGCCCTTGGCCGGCAAGACGGTTTCCCTGGCCGAAGTGTTCGGCGCGGCGGCGGACCTGGCACGGCGCTATGAGGCGCAAGGCTATTTTCGGCCGAAGGTGAGCGTGCCGCCACAGCGGATCACCGGCGGTACCGTGACCCTGCGTGTGGACGAGTTCGTGGTGGACCGTCTGGAGGTCACCATCGATGGCAAGGCGGCGCCCGCCGACCCGGTGCTCGACCGCATCATCTCTGACATCAAGGCCGAGCGCCCGCTCTCCTACGCCGTTTATGAGAGTGCCCGTGACCGTTTGACGCGGGAGCTTGGGCTTTCCGTCGTGGCCCTGGATAGCGATCTGGAGCCCGACCACAGCATCACGGTCAAGGTCGGGTTGAGCCGGCATGCTCCGGCGCCGGTCGACCGCGCCGCTATCCACGTTCCCCCAAGCCTGTCCGAAGACAAGCCGCCGCCGGGTGCCGAGCATATCCGCTTCCGGCTCGATCGCCTGGAGATCGCCGGCGCCTCGGCCTTTCCGGCAGACAGGCTGGAGACGGTTTACGGCGGACTGATCGGGCAGGAGGTCTCGGTCGCCGATCTCTACGCCGTCACCGCCAAGGTGCGGGAGCTTTATGCGGCCGAGGGCTACGTTCCGCCCGAAGTGGTCGTGCCGGGCCAGTCGGTCGCCGACGGCGTCGTCCGCCTCGACGTCGCGGAAGTCTGGGCCTCCCGCGTCGCAGTGCGGCTGGATGGCGCTGAAGTGCCGCCGGGCGACCTGATCTACCGGACCGCCAACCGCGTCGCCAACATCCACCCGCTGACGATAGCCGTGCTCAACAGATACGCGCTGCTGCTGGGCGACATTCCCGGTATCCGCATCCAGTCGATCACGCCGCCCAAGGAACCCGGCGGAGTCGCCACCGTCGAACTCTCGCGGAAGACCTTCAGCGGCAGCGTCGGCATCGACAACCGCGGCTCCCAGCCGACCGGCATCCTCGAAGGGATGGCAAGCATCGCGGAAGCCGGCGTCCTCGGGTTCAACGAACGGTTGACCGCGTCGCATATCACCATGATCGATCCCAAGGAAGTAAGGATCCTGGGCCTGGGCTACGATCAGCCGCTGACATCGGACGGGCTGAAGCTGTCGACCTATTTCAGCCGGACGATCAGCCATCCCGGCGCCAACCTGAAGGAGCAGCAGGGCGAAAGCTTCGGCTCCGTCTTCACGGCGGGCCTGACATATCCGGTGATCCGCTCCTCGATCCGGAACTTCAGCGTCACCGCCCAGTTCGATTATCTGAACAGTCTGGCGCAGGCGACGCCGCTGACGGATCCCTTCTTCGGCAGCCAGACCTTCATCCTGTCCAACAGCCGGACGCGCAGCCTGCGTCTGAGCGGCCGCTACAACTTCATCGACAGCCTTCACGGTCTAACGGCCTTCACGGCCCGGTTCAGCCAGGGGCTCGACATCTTCGGCAGCCGCGACACCGGCGCCGACTACTCGACACGGGTGAACGGCGTCAGCGATTACCAGAAGTTCAATGCCGAGTTGACGCGCACCCAGCCGCTGGGGGCATCGGGCTTGGCGCTGGTCGTCGGCGTTACCGGCCAGTACGCTCTCGACCCACTGCTGGGCCCGGAGCAGTTCAGCGTGGGCGGCAAGGAATATGGCAGGGGATACAACAACACGATCGTCATGGGCGACCACGGGGTCGCCACCAAGACCGAGTTGCAGTTCAGCGGCGCCGTAGGCCTGCCCTATTTCCAGGGCTACCAGCTTTACACCGGCTACGACTTCGGCCGTGCGTGGAAGCGCGACCTGCTGCCGGGCGAGAAGCCGATGGACGACGCCGCTTCCGTCGTGGCAGGGGTGAGGATGCTCCTGACCGAGTGGCTGTCGGGCGAACTGGTTTTCGCGCAGCCCCTGACGCGCG
The DNA here is from genome assembly GCF_000936425.1 of Skermanella aerolata KACC 11604. Taxonomy (GTDB): domain Bacteria; phylum Pseudomonadota; class Alphaproteobacteria; order Azospirillales; family Azospirillaceae; genus Skermanella; species Skermanella aerolata. The sequence goes on from NZ_AVFK01000042.1 coordinate 45,343, forward strand.
CCTATTACACTTCCGGGAACGTCGCGACCAAGAGGCCGCAATACTTCTTCGGCCTGCAAGCCAGTTTCTGAGAAAGGTGCGCCGCGAGAGTAATGCCTTTACCGTCGATGGGGACCGCCGCCTTGCCTGCTATCGTGCGCGGGAGCTATCGGAGGCGGGATACCCATGGCAAGGCTGGTGGGGCGGCTGGCGCGGTACGGCATCGGAGCGGCCGCCATTTCCGCGATCGGTACGGCATTCCTGCTGTCGGGCGGGAAAGCGGCAGACCCCGCGCGTCTCCGGGCGGACATAAGCTCGGCCATCGAGGAACGTATCGGCCATCCCTGGCGCGTCAGGCGCCTGCGGATCGCGACGATGCCGTCGTCGGGACCGTCCGGTCCCTTCGTGATCGACGTGGAGGTCGCGCTGAACGAGCCGACCTTCACCCGGCTGGAAACCACAGCCGGGGTTACCTTCGCCGATCCCGTCGCGGAATCGGGCTTCAAGAAGCGTCTTCAGGGAAAAATCTGGCTGGATCAGCCGGCGGCCACCGTCCTGGCCCGCCTCGACATCGACAATGCCGAAACACTGGCTCGGATGGGCACGCCTATTTCACGCATCGCGGGCCGCGTCGTCGTTCGCGGCAGTTCCGAAGCATCCAGGTGGAGCGCTGCTTCAGGGTGTTTTGGAGCGTGCCTGCCGGACCGGTTCGGTGAGATAAAGCACGGCGAAGACGGCCAGTGGCGTGAACAGGATGCTAAGGGCGAACGTGCCGAAGAAGCGAAGGCGCCGCGAGCTTCCGAGGAAGCCGACGAGTACCGACAGCAATAGATAGATCAGGGTAAAGAGAAGAGCTGGCATGCCTGGCCCTGGTAAGCTGGAAGATGCATCGCGTTATCGGTGCGGAAACGGCTGAAGCGGCGATGGGAATTCCCATCGCCGCTTCCGTCCGGAACGCGTCGCGGATCAGGCGGCGGCGGGGGTCTCGACCGGAGCCGCAACCGGGGTCTCGGTCTTGGCGCCTTTGAATTCCTTCTCGAAGTGGCCGCGGACCTTCTCCGGCTCGAAGTTCAGCAGCGAACCGCCGGTCTCGAAGTGCAGGGTGAAGACCTTGCCGATCGCCAGCGTCAGCGCGTAGGCGAAGGCCGAAGTGGTGACGGCGCCGATGGCGGTGCCGATGATCGGGACCAGCTTGATCACCGTGCCGAGGGCGGCGAGCGAACCGCCGGCGAGCGCACCCGGCAGGACGCCGCCGATCAGGGCGGTCACGACGGTCTTGGCACGGTCCTGGCTGAAGGGAACTCCGTAGAGCTTGGAAAGGTCGGCGACCAGCTTGATCTGCACGCCGACGATGGCGGCGATGTCGAGCGTCGGGACCGGGATCAGACCGCCGCCGGCCGCATAAAGCGCGTAACGGGAAACAAGCTTGTTGGCATCAGAAATACGCGCGTCGCTCATGAAATTCTCCGTGGCATGGTAAAAAGCTTCAGCGCAGAACCCAGGGTAGCACTCAACAGGCGTGCGCCACGCCATGCGCTAATGCAACTGACGGGAGTCTATAAACGAATCCAATGCGACTGCAAGCGCAAACTCCGGATTCTTCCCGTATTTGGAGAAACTTATTGCATAAAAGCTTATTCAGGTATGTTATGTAACGTATAAGCGTATATTAAAAGTGAAACAGAAACCGTGAGTAAACTTCTACTCTACGGACCGGCTGGCGAACATCGCCGGATGCCTGAACGCGAGCCGGCCAATGAAGCACAGGATCGCGGGGTTGAATACCACTGAACGGCATCAGCCGTATCGTGGGGCGACTGCTTGCGATGCCATCCCGACACAGGCACTCCGGCCCAATTCGACGTTCGCGTCGAGAACAGTCTCCTCGAAAACCGCGAAAACGCTATCATGAAGAACTTTTTTGATTGTAGTTATATATCCATGGGTCTATGCGCATTGAGGTAGGGACGATACTTCCGTGACGACTCCGTTCGGGCTTCGTCCATCACGATTGACGCGAGGTACGCGATGGCCCCGAAAAGGCGTGGAGGACCGGCGGAGCCGGCAGGCATAGGTTACATCAAGCCTGCCCGGTCCGAGCAAGGGCGGCCGGCCGGGCGCCCACAGGACACGCCCCGTGCCGAGGAAGCTGACGGCGGGCAATCCGAGGGCGACGTTTCCTTCAACGAGCGGATCGGCGTTCCGCAACAGCAGGTTCCGGACGCGATCGCAACCACCGAACCCGAGCCCGAGCTCGAGTCGCGGTGCGAACCGGCCGCCGAGGCGCCTGCCGCCGCGACCGTCCTTCCAGCGCTCCCGAACGCCGCCGTCCCGGCGCTCCCGAACACCGCCGTCCCGGCGCTCCCGAACACCGCCGTCCCGGCGCTCCCGAACACCGCCGTCCCGGCGGGGCTCGACGATGCCGTTTTCGCTTCTGCAAGCCTTCTCGGCAGCGTCGCCGGGGGATTCGGCCTTGCCGCCTTAGCCGGTGGCGGACTGGTGATGATCGGACTGGGGGCGGCGCTCGGCGCCTGGTATTCGGTGGCGCTGGCCAACAGCTACTTGGGCAGGCGATGACGAACGGGACCATCGGGGGCCGCGCAAGCGATCAGGCTCCCATCACTCTATTCTGCTTCGCCCATGCCGGGGCCGGTGCCTCGGCCTATCGCCCCTGGACCGCTTCGGCGCCGTTCCGGGTCGTGCCGGTCCAATATCCGGGACGGGAGGAACGCCTTGGCGAAGCCCCCGTGCCGGATATTTCCAGGCTTGCCGGTCTCGCCGAGACCGAGGTGATTTCCCGGATCGACGGCCGCTACGCGCTGTTCGGCCACAGCATGGGCGCGATGGTGGCCTACGAACTGGCCCACCGCATCCGGGTCAGGGATATGCCCCAGCCCGCCGCTCTCATCGTGTCGGGGCGGCAACCGCCGCATCATCCCAGCAGGCTGGTCGCCGTGTCCCATCTGGACGACGCGGCGCTGGTCCGGGAAATGGCGGCGATGGGCGGCACGCCGGCGGAGGTCTGGGACCATCCGGAGCTGGTGGAACTTCTCCTGCCGATCCTGCGGGCCGATTTCCGTGCCTGCGAGACGTGGCAGCCCACGGCAGGCTTCCAGCTCGACATCCCGATCCATGTGTTCAGCGGGGCGGATGACGACCACGTGCTCGTGGAGCGGCTTGGCGACTGGCAGCGGCACACCGTGCGCGGCTGTACCGTCAGCCTCTTTCCGGGAGGCCATTTCTACCTTCCCGCGGCCAGGACAGACGTGATCGCCAGGATCGCCGCATTGCTGGCGAACCGGGTCTGAACGCTGGATCGATGAGGATTATGGCCGGGACAGGGCCGGGATTTTGACTGAATGACTTTCATCAAGCTGGTATTCCGGGAAAGCCGCACCTCTCCGTACAAGGTCGCCGTGATGGCGATGCTTGCCGGCATGGGGAACGCCATGATCCTGGCGATCATCAACCGGTCCGCCGACATGGCCAGTTCCGGCGGCGTGCGCATCGCCGACATGGTCATGTTCGCCGCGACAATGGGCATCCAGGTCATCTCGCAGCGATACGTCTCCCGCACCAGCACGCGGGAGGTGGAGGAAATCATCCACCGCCTGCGGGTGCGGCTGATATCGCTGATCCGCCAGACCGACCTGGCGTCGCTCGAGGGTATCGGGCGGGCCGAGATCTACGCGATGATCACCAAGGAAACCCAGCAGATTTCCTCCAGCGTCCCGATGCTGGTCAACGGCTGCCAGTCCGGCATCCTGCTGGTGTTCACCCTGGGATACATCTACATCCTGTCATCGACGGCCTTCATGCTGACCATCGCCATCACGGCGATCGCGGCATCCGCCCACCTGATGAGGATCGGCCAGCTCCGGCAGGAGGTCGAACTATCGTTCCGGCTGGAAAACCAGCTTTACGAACGGCTGACCGACCTTCTTTCCGGCTACAAGGAAGTCAAGCTGAACATCGCGCGCAGCCGGGAGCTTCAGGATCATTTCGACGAAGTGTCGACCGCCACGACCCAGGCAAAGATCACGACCCAGTTCGGCATCAGCAACGAGTTCCTGTTCGCACAGTCGATCTTCTACCTGATGCTGGCCGCGATGGTGTTCGTGGTCCCCGCGCTCAGCCCGACCTTCAGCGACGTGGCGCTAAAGACCAGTGCCGCTGTGCTGTTCCTGATCGGTCCGATCACCAGCCTCGTGCAGTCGATTCCGGCCGTCACGATGGCCAATGCCGCCACCGACAATATCGAGCGGCTGTCGCGGCTTCTGTCCGAGCGGATCGACCCCGGCGCCACGGAAGAGACCCTGGGCCAATTCTCGAAGATCGAGTTCCAGGACGTCACCTTCTCCTATGTCGATCAGCAGTTCGGCAACAAGTTCTCGGTCGGGCCTTTCAACATCACGCTCGAGGCCGGCGAATTGATCTTCATCACCGGCGGCAACGGCGCCGGCAAATCGACCTTCCTCAAGCTCTTCACGGGTCTCTACACGCCCGATGGCGGGCGCATCCTGTTGGACGGCAAACTGCTCGACCGGCGGCGCCAGGGCGCCTACCGCAGCCTGATCGCCGCCGTGTTCACCGACTACCACTTGTTCAGGCGGCTCTACGGCCTGCCGGCGGCGGACCTTTCGGCCCTTCTGCGGACCATGGAAATCGATCACAAGGTCAGCCTGACCGGCCGAGATTTCGATAGCCTGGAATTCTCCGCCGGTCAGAAGAAGCGCGTGGCGCTGATCGTGGCCTTGCTGGAGGACCGTCCGATCATCGTGCTGGACGAATGGGCCGCGGATCAGGACCCGATCTTCAGACGTAAATTTTATGAGGAACTACTGCCTGCATTCAAGGCGATGGGCAAGACGGTCGTCGCCGTCACCCATGACGACCGCTATTTCCATCTCGCCGATCGTCGGCTGCATATGGAGGAAGGCCGGTTTTCTTCCAGTGAAGGAGAGCATTCGTGAGGGTCGTCCTTAACAGCATCAAGGCTTTTTTTGCCCGTCACTTGATGACGATGACGCTGGTTCTTTTGATCGCGACTTTCCTAGCCGGTTTGCTCTATCCCATGTCGGTGATAACCATACCTGCGGGTAACGTCGGCGTCCTGTGGCGCCGGTTCGCCGGCGGCACCGACCTGACAACGGTATCGGACGAAGGCATTCACCTGATAGCACCCTTCGACGAACTGGTCATCTATGACGCCAGACTGCTCCAGGTCGAGCACGACTTCGACGTTCTGTCGAGCGACGGCCTGACCATGACGGTCAACATCGCTTTCCGCTTCCGGATCATAAAGGAGAATACGCCGATACTGCATAAGTACGTCGGTATGAACTATACCGAAATCCTTATGCTGCCTGAAATCGGCTCGCAGGCGCGGAACGTCTTCTCACAATACTTGCCGGATCAGATCTATACGAAACGCGATGAAATACAGGAGAAGATCGAGTTCGCCGTCCGTGACTCGCTGACGAACGAGTTCAATCCCGATTCGCTGATCAACGTGGAATACATCCAGCTCGAGGACGTGCTGATAAGGTCGATCCGGCTTCCGCCCGAGATCCAGGCATCGATAGTCCGCAAGGTCGAGCAGTACCATCTGTCGCTGGAATATACGCACCGGCTGAACCGCGAGCGAAGTGAAGCCGAGCGGCGGATAATCGAGGCGAACGGCATCCGGCAGTTCCAGGAGATCATCGGCGAAGGCATCACCCAGGCCTATCTTCAGTGGAAAGGCATCGACGCCACTCTGCAACTAGCGCAATCGAACAACGCGAAGGTCGTGATAATCGGGTCCGGCAGTTCCGGCATGCCGTTGATCCTGGGGAACCTCGACAGTGCGTCCGGCCAAGGCGGATCGGGGAGCGTGAGCCTGAATGCGCCGACCGGCGCCACGTCCCGGCCGAGCGGACTGACGGAATTGATGCCGCCGCCCCTGCGGCTGACGACACCACCGGATGAAACCGCGCCGAGTCCGCAAGCGCCCGCGGCGCGATCTCTTCCGCCCGTCCCGGTGGAGGGTTGGCCCACTCCGTCCGACGCATCCGGCGAGTCCCGGAAGCCGGCGCTGCCCGGGGGGCAGCACCGTTAACGCGCGGGCGTCCGGAAATTCGGGGCCGCCATTCCCTTAAGGCTTGAACGTCAGCCGCCAAGCTGATGACGACGGCCGGCCGTCAGGCGGCGGTACCGTCGAGCTGCCGGCGTAGACTTGCGGGGCGCATGTCGGTCCAGACCTCACGGATATGGGCAAGGCATTCCGTTTTAGTGCCCGTTTTACCGGCGGCACGCCAGCCGTCCGGGATTGCCTTGAATTCAGGCCAGACCGAATACTGTTCCTCTTCGTTAATGACAACCAAAAATATGACAGAATCATCATCGAACATTACGTACCTCAAATCTTGTTCATACTTGTGTATGGAACATAGCGATGCATTACCATCGTATCACTGACAGTTAAGTGCAGGACGCTATTGTGTGTCGATTTTCACTGTGCTAACACACTAAGTGTTCCATGTCGAGCGGATGACAGATCGTCGCACCTATTTTATTTCTTGATTATCGACCATTCCACAAATTTGTAGGCATGGTTGGTTAATCGATATTGGAATAGAATAGACCAACTTGTTCACATGATTACCAATATCTGCCCAAAACAAGCTTGGTTAATTAATATCGGAATATTTATGCTTGAAGAGTCCGGTCATGATTGAAGAGAATCATTCTGACGTATGCGGCGAAGATGCCCGGTTCTTTACCGAAGGCAGTGGTCCGGCTTTGCCGCTGACGCGCGGACAACTGGAAATCTATATCGAGCAGAAGCTGAACCCCGACAGCCCCCTCTTCAACATCGGGGCCTTCGTCCGGATCGCAGGAACAACCGATCCTCGGCGGATGGTTTCGGTGATCCGGCACGTCGCCGATGGCGCAGCCGCTTTCCGGACCGTCATGATCGATACGGACGCAGGTCCCCGCCAGAAGACACTCGACCGGTTCATCGGCGCGGCAGACTACATCGATCTCAGGGGAGTGGACGATCCGGAGGCTGCGGCAAAGCGCTTCATGGAGAGCGACATGGCGGTGCCGCTGCCGTTCGGGCCAGCCGGGCCGCTCGCCCGCTTCGCCGTTGTCCAATGCGCTTCGAACGTCCTGTTCTGGTACGGCAAGTTCCATCATATCGTCGCCGACGGCTGGGGAACGTCCCTCTTCCATGCGGCCCTGATCAAGAGCTTCAACGCCGTATCGCCGGACGGGAGCTTCCCGCCCCTGGATCTCGGCAGCGTCGCTCAGCAGCTCGAAGACGAGAAGCAATACCGCGCGTCACCGGCTTTCGAAGCGGGCCGCGCCTATTGGCAGGAGCGCTTCCCGGCCCTGCCGGAGCCGCTCTTCGCCCAGACCGGGACCTATACGACACGGGCATTTCGCCATACGCTTCATCTGAACGGCGCCCTGTACGGCCGCGTCCGGGAACTCGCCCACCGCGAGAAGGCCTCGCCGTTCCATTTTCTGCTGGGGGCGCTCGGGATCGTCCTGTCGCGTCTATGCTCGACGCGCGACCTGATCGTCGCGGTCCCCATCCTGAACCGGCGCACCGCCGCCGACAAGCGCACCATCGGCCTCTATGCCAGCGTGTCTCCCGTCAGGCTTCGCCCGGACGACGCCACCACCATGCGTGAACTGGCGGGAAATCTTCGCAGTCAGTTGCGCCGGGATTACCGGTATCAGCGTTTTCCCACGTCGGAGCTGAAGTTGCCCGGCTTGCCGGAGGCTTCCGCCCGCAACCGGCTGCATGAAGTCAGCCTGTCCTATGAGCGCCATCATTACGGCGAACAGGTCGAGACAGGGTCCAACCGCACGACCGTTCTGACCAGCGGACACCAGAACCAGCCGCTCCAGGTATTCGTCCGCGATTACGACGATCACGAAGACATCGCCGTCGATTTCGACTTCAACGAAAGTTTCTTCCAGCCGGAAGCCGCTAAGGCACTGGTCGAACGCTTCCACCGGATCGTCGCGGCGGCGGTGGAACAGCCGGATCTGCCGATCGCCGAGTTGCCCTGGCTTGCACCTGCCGAACGCGACTGGCTGGTCCGGGACGTCAACGCCGGCGCCCCGGTGCGTCAGACCGGTACGCTGGTCGAGTGGTTCGAGACCG
>NZ_AVFK01000084.1 GCF_000936425.1 Skermanella aerolata KACC 11604
TCGTCAGCCCTGCCTGTTCCGCCCGCACCAGCAGGTTGTTCAGCGTACCTAGGCTGACCCCACAGCTCTGACGGATCTGGCTGTAGCTCATCCCGAGTTCGTAGCGTAGACGCAGCACTTCCTTCACCTTCCTCATCGCAACCCTCTCTCTCGGCATCTGTCTCCCCGTCTTCAACGACGGCGGACAGTACTTGCCGGACCTGATGCAATGAAGGCGCGAGCAGCCTCCGGGTTTCTCAACCCCTTCAGCTGTTCAGGCTGCCGAATAAGCTGTTCACTTTCGCCCGGTCGTCCTGTTCATTTTCAAGCGCACCGATCACTCGGCACTCGGCAACCATGCCCGGTTTCCCGGTAATCCGTGGCCACTCGGGCGCGACAAGATCTGGGTGCTCAACCAGATCGATCCTAGGGTCAACAGGCTGGCCGAAGCCGGTGATCTTGCCGGAGCCCTGGGGCTGGTCGGATCTTTTCTTCCGCGGTATTTCACCCTCAATGGCCTGAGCGGGGTCGATGCGGCCCATGATGAGCAGACTGTTCCCCGCGGCCGGGTTGGCCAGCCGCTGCTGCTCCGGGCACTCAATGCCGGGCTGGCGACCCACTCCCTCCACATTCACGGCAACCACGTCTTCACCACGGCGGAGATCGTTTCCGCCAACCACGAGGTCCGGGTCCTCAACAACATCATCGAGGAGGACACCTGGTCGATGCCTCCCCTGATGCGCCGGGACTTGCTGCTGCCCTTCACCAAGCCACCGGAAATCCCCGACGCCGCCTGGCCGCCGCGCCAGGAGAAGTTTCCCCTGCTCTACCCCATGCACTGCCACAACGAGATTTCCCAGACTTCCGCAGGAGGTTCCTACCCGCTTGGGCTGGTGACGGACTGGGTCATCGAAGGTCCGCTCTAAGCAATCAATCCAGCCCTTAACGGGACGGACATGCCCGACTCTGAATTCTGCTGCCGACTTTTACATGCGGAGGCCCTATGGCTGTCACCATTCCCCGTCCAATGACGGATCCCGCGGAGTACGATGAGTTCAGCTGCGACCCCAATTCAAACGTCATCGAGACTCCGGACAAACTGCCGCCCACCGTTCGCATCTTTAGAAAGGTCCACGGCTCTTTCGACGTCACCATGCCGGACGGACGCGATATCCGGTTCTGGGGCTTCGTCGATCCCAATACCTCCGGCGGCGACCGGACCTGGCCGTCGCCGCTGATCCGGGTCCGCCAGGGCCAGATCATCCACGCGACCTTGGACGCGGCCAAGAACACCCACACCATCCACTGGCACGGCATCGAGCCGACCCCGATGAACGACGGCGTCGGCCACACCTCGTTCGAGGTCAGCAACCAGTACACATACCAGTGGCAGGCCAAATCACCGGGCACCTACTTCTATCACTGCCATAAGAACACCGTGCTCCATTTCGAGATGGGCATGTACGGTCCGCTGATCATCGATCCTCCGAGTGGACCGGGACTGCTTTACGAAAGACACCCCGCCGACGAGGACCAAACCACCGATCTTCGCTACCAGGCCGAGGCTATCTGGTCCTTCGACGATGTCGATCCGCGCTGGCATGAATTGAACCATGCCGCCGGCCTGTGCGGCGAGGACGCCGGGCTCAACCGTTTTCAGCCCAAATACTTCCTGATCAGTGGGGTGCCTCACCCGAGAACAGAGCGGGACGCACGCGTCATGGTTCGGGCCAAGAAGGGACAGAACATCCTGCTGCGGGCGATCAATGCGACCTACAGCAATCTCGACATCAGCATCGGCATCAACAGCACGATCGTCGAGATGGACGGCAGGCCGCTCCGGACGAACCCCCAGCTGGGTACCTTCTCAAAGCCAATTCCGGTTGCTGCAAAGGCGCCGACCAACCTGACGCCGGCCCAGCGGACGACGTTCATGATCCACAACGCCCAGCCCGGCCGCTACGAAGTGACCGCGACCTACAGAGACTGGATCACCAACCGGCCCCACGCGGCCGGCGGTCTGGCCAGGACCTGGATCGAGGTGACCTGAAGGCGAACAGGGCTTCCTGACAAGCCCCGGGACGGTCGGGCACTCCGCATCATCGTGCGGACAGTGCCCGGCAGGTCTCAACTTTAAGATTCAAAAATCTTCGAGGCTGCCACTTTTTTGCTGTGCGAGGTTTGGAATAACGGGCCTCGCCATCCGTCATGGGCTTGAGGTCGCCTATTGTCCAGACACCTCCGGGAGGAAGGATCCAGATGTTGAAGTTCGTAGCATGTGCGGTCGCGCTGTCGATCGCCGGCATGGCTGTTCCGCTGATGGCTGACGCCAAAGAGGGCAGTGATTTCGGCCGTGAGGCGATCAGGGAAGCCAAGAGGAACAATGAGAACAAAGGAGCCGATGACAAGGGCGGCCTTGCCGGTCCGGTCGCCGACGATAAGGGCGGTGCCACAGGTCCGGCCGCCGACGACAAAGGCGGCGCCAATGAGCCGGGCGATGACCGCGACAAGCTCGGCCTGGATAGGGACGTGAAGAATTGTTACGTCTATGTCCCGTCGGACCGGATGCCGGAGCCTTATCTCCGCTTCAAATCGGCCGCTGACCGGGCCCGCCTGGAGGCCGAGGCGACGCTGCTCGCCACCGCGACGGTCATCTATGCCGATGACATCACGCAATTCCACGATCTGAACGATGACAGTGCCAAGACATTCAGCCTGAAAGCCGAGCAATTCCGGATCAGGCACCGCCTCGGCGCCCGCGGCTGTTCGTCCTGATCTGTGTGTCGCACTTCATTTCCACACTGCGAAAAAGAAGAACTGTTTCCATGCGCATTCTCCGCTCCACACTCTTCGTGACGACCGCCCTTCTGTTCTGCGCCTCATCCGCCCTGGCGCAAAGCTCCAAGCAGGGAGTGCTCGAGATCGAGGGCCCGCTCGAGGCCGCGACCGCCGAGAACGGCGCCACGACAGTCAAGGTCATGGGCCTCACCGTCAAAATCCTGCCGGAAACCAAATTAGCATCCCCGACAGCCAAGCTGAAATACGAGGATCTGGCGAACGGCCCCGCCTTGCCGGGTCGGGCCGAGCCTGGCTTTCTCAACGGCAAAGCCATTGTCACGGGAACGCGGGATGCAACCGGCCTGTATGCCCAGCAGCTCTTCGTCGAACCAGCCGAGCATCACCTGATCGGCACCGTGACGAAGAACGACGCGACCGGCTTCGAGGTCGAGGGCAAGCCGGTCATTCTACTGCCCTCATCTCCGGCAGCCAGGCCCTACCCCGACACGCCTCCCGCCCCGGGAACGGCGCCGGTTGTCTATGATGCCCGTATGCCGGGCCAGAAGACGAAGAACGCGGCCGGATTCGAAATATCGCCGGCTTCCGTGCCGGTCGGTACCGACATCGTTGTGGCCGGATATCATGTGCCAAGCCCTGCTGGCACGGGTCCGGGCACCTTCTACGCCTACTCCGCAACTGCGACCGGCGATGACGCCAGCCAGACGCCGCGGGTGAGTATCCTTCGCGCGGAGTGCCGGCAGCGCGCCGCCGACCGTCTCGAGTGGGATGTCCGGGGCGCCACGACACCGACCAGCGGCACCGTCACCCTCCTCAACGGTGCGGGTTCGGTGCAGTACGGCACCGCCACGGTGACCGCCGATGTCTCTGACCCGGGCAAGGGAGTTTACCGGTTCAAGGCCGAAATCAAAGGCGTGACGCAGCAGTGTCCGGCGGATGTGCTGGCAAGATACACGGTCTCCGGCAAGACCTACACAGCCACGGCAGCGGTCGAGCGCCGATAACACTTGGCTGGCCCGCGGTCCGACCGGATCGCGGGCCTTCTTTCGCTCCGCCAGCAGCAACATGCCTTCCAGCATCGGCATTCGATAGGAGATCCGATGTTGCGGCCGCTCGCTACCAGCCGATCGGTTCAGGCAGTCCCGGCTCATCTTTCACAAGACCGGGATCCATGGTGCGCAAAATTAACGGGAATATACTGGTCTCTGGATCGTCATAAGAGAGTGACCGAGCGTTGGCGAGCCCGAGGAAGGAAAGATGGACCGAAACGACCAGTACCGTAGCCCAAAGTCTCCGGCATTAACCGGCCGCTTCAAGAGCGATATGGGCGGATCATCGTAGCTGTCCTGAAGGCACAAAATGGTTTAGCTTTCTCACAACCTTAAACTGAACTTTCTCACAACTATCTACTGAAAATGTGAGCCTAAATGACTATCAATGTTACAGGCAGTACCGTCTTCTCTAGATGCAAAATATGGCATTGCGGAGTATCGCTGTGCGCCGTTGGGAGCCGGTCTGCATGCCGCTCGCCTCTCCGATCGAGCGGACCGTGAGAACAATCGAAGACGACGGTGGGTAGGTTTAGGTACCTGACAGCGTCATGGAAAGAGAAATCAGTCATGTCTCAAACTATATAAAAATTTTCGCGTTTGTTTCTTGAAAGATTGAAACAGACAGCTCTGCGTTACAAATGTATGATGAGACGGGTTTTGCCCGATTCTCCGGAGAAGGTTCATGCTTAAACTGGTCAGTGGTGAGCAGAGCAGCAGTATTCCACATGATATTCCTGATGAATGCCTGATCATGGCCTACGTCGATGGAGAACTGGACGAGGCAGGTCGCCGCTATGTGGAAACGCTTCTGAAATCCAGCTCAGAGGCCCGCCAGATCGCAGAGATGATGCAGTTGAGCTGCACGCTTGTTCGATCGGCATTCCCGAAGGCAGCGGACGACAGTGCCTGCTCATCCTAGCCGCCGTATAATCTACAGGGGGCACTTCCTGGGGTGTATACAAACCTGGACGAGAACGAGTTTCGGCTCTCGAACGACTTGGACGCGAGGTGAAGAACTGAAGGTGTGACAGGTGCAACGGGCAGGGCTTGGCGATCATCAGGGTCGGCTCTGCCTCATGCCATTTCATAGCCGCTGTTCCCCCGCATTACGTTCAGACGTTGAAGCCACCGATCTTGCAGAACCGTCATGACCATGCGCTCCGCACTGACCGTCCATCTACCCCATCTAAGTACGGTTGCGGAGCCAGACCGGATCACTCAGGGCAGCATTATATTTGCCTTAACCTTCGCATCTACAGAATCAGCATCCCTGCCGGCATCGGCAGAGGAGAGATGGATCTGGAAATCCAAACAGCGGATTAAGCGCAGGAGTTCTGTTCGGGTTCGGATCGCCTCGCCAATCCGCCGCCTAGGCCATTTGCGCGGCCGCCCCGAATGTGAGGCAGGAGTGAGCCGCCCCTCCAATACTGCACACTGAGCATCGGTCGAACTGCTTGGCAAATCCAGCCCGCTTCGCGCATGAAGGGCGCTTTGACGGCGCGGTTATGCAGGCGGATAAGGCCGTGAAGGTGGCGTCGCCAGCGTGAGCAGGTTGCCGTCGGGATCACGCACCTGCGCCAGCGTGGAGTAATCGCCCTCAATGTCGTCCCCGAGCACAATCCCCAAGTCGTTCAATCTACGGCGCTCGGCCGCCACATCATCAACAACAAGGAACACGACACCCCTGTCGGCTATCACACTGTCGGTTGAAAGCACTACTCCGCCTTGATCGAAGAACTCCCACTGCACCATCGAGGCCATCGGCCGAAAATCCGGTCCGCGCCCGAGCAGCTTCGTATACCAGAGTTCGGCCGCCGCAAGATCTGTGGTGAGCAGGACGGTATAGATCCTCTGAAGGTCCATTTGTTTTCCTCCGGACAGGATTTTGTATAACACTTGCTCGATCAGAAGGATTTCCATGACATCTGGGGCGGAAGCGGACGGCCGCCTCGTTTCAGTCAATGGATGCGCACTGCGGCTCATGCGCTTCGATCATCATACCGGATAGCCTATGAGTGTCTATGCAGCCGTTCAAGTCGAAAGTAGACTATTGATGAACAGCGTTGATTGCTCTCCGAATGCGGACAGCAATAGAATGGCAGGCACCTGATGTCAACCCCGCAACCAAATATTTGCTTTCAAGCAGGATGGCTATGCCGTAGAAATGACAACCGAAAAATTACTCTCTTTATTGTAGATAGGATCCGCATAAAAGCGATATGCAGCATAAGCTGGCTATACCTTTCCAGACATAGCCGGAATAAGCAACTAGCAGAGTGCGGTTTCTTTTTATGATAATTTTTCAATTTCGTTTTCTCCGGATAAGATCCCCTGAGGCACCTCGTGCAGTATCGTGATCCTTGGAGGATACTTGAAGAAAATGGCGGGACCGTGAAAGAAAAATTGGTGTCCATTCTGCCCAAGATGCAGAGATTTGCGCATACACTTACGGGATTGCGGGATGACGCGGATAATCTGGTGCAGCGGGCATGTGAGCGCTTCCTCAGGACTCCGGAAACGCCCGACAAAGTGGCGCGACTGGAAAACTGGATGTATCGTGTGATCCACAACGCCTGGGTCGACGAGAACCGCAGCATGCCCACGAAATATCCTGATCCCCTGGAGACTGATGGCGAGATCGCCGGCAAGCGCGGAGGGCATAGCGTCTCCGAACCGCCCAACCTGACCCGTGTCCGATTGGAAATGGCTAGCCTGCCGGTGGATCAAAGAGCGGTTCTGATGCTTGTCTGCGTTGACGGACTGAGCTATCAGGAGGCGGCCGGCGTTCTGAGCATTCCGGCAGGGGTTCTGGCGAGCCGATTGAGCCGAGCCCGTCTGGCACTGGCGGAAAAGCTGCGCCAGTCAAACGATGGTGAAGCGCCGCAGGCGGACGGAAAGACCGGCTGATTCCTGAGACCGCCTGGGTCCGGGCAGCGGTTTCAGCAGATCCCCAAGTGCCGGCGAGCGGCCACGGTGCGGCAGGGGAGACGAAGCGTCTTGAAATGTCATGCCGCCAACTGACAGATGCGAGCCCGGTGACGGATCCCGCACGGAAATATCATGATCCACCTGACCGATGAAATCCTTGTCGCCTACGTGGACGGTGAACTATCCGAGGAAACCCGCCGGCAGGTGGAATCCCTGATCGCCCGGGACGCTGAGGCGCAGTCCAAGGTGAAGGTTTTCCGCGACACCGCGGTACTGCTGCGGCTTGCCTTTTCTGAGCCTGAACAAGCGGATAATGTCGTCCACCTGCAGGTCCGGCCAAAGAAAGATTACCTGCCACGCCCTTCCTGGACCGGGAGCGTCGCAGCTGCCGCAGCCGTGATTGTTTTTCTGGCCGGCGTCGGCTTCATCATCACCAGGGGCGGGGCTGATCGGGCCGACTTCATGGCGGACGTTGCAGCCTACCATTCGGTCTACGCGCAGGAGACGGAGCATCTGGCGGAGGTCCCGGCATCCTGCAAGGACCATATCGAGGAGTGGCTGGGTTCGCGGATCGGCCGGACGCTGACAGTTCCCAACCTGACGGGTGAGGGCTGGGCATTCGAGGGCGGCCGCCTGCTGGCAGAGGCGGACAAGCCGATCGCTGAACTGCTCTATACATCTCCCGACCGGCAGCCGATCGCGCTGTGCATCACGCCCTCGGACCAGCCGAAAAGTCCGCCCACCCGCTATGATCCGGGGCACGGGATGAACGCAGTGGCCTGGGACGCCGGCGGACATCTCTACATCATCGTGGGCGCCCTCAGTGACGCGGAACTCGACACGCTGACCGACAAAGTCAGACGCCATTTCCAGATCGCCTGACCGCCGCTCACGGCCGCCCGGCCTCTTCGAAATCGGCCAGCCAGCATGAATAATTCGCTTCACAACGGAATAACTATCCTTGCTATCCGTCATCACTTCAGGTCCGGCTCGCCAGCGGAGTTATGCTGCCGGTCCTTTCCAATGTGCTGGAGGAAGTCATGAGAAACGCCCGCCACCAGGCCGGCAACCGCGGAGCAGGCCGGAAGCGCCCCGCGGCGCCCGCCGGCTTCACTCTCCTCGAGTTGCTGGTCGTTCTTGTCATTCTGGGACTGCTGGCCTCGGTGACGGCCCCGGCGGTCGCGCGATACCTGAGCGGCGCCAAGGTTGACGCGGCCAAACTGCAGATCCAGAACATCTCGACCACGCTCGATATGTACCGGCTCGACACCGGCAGCTATCCGGCTACCCAGGATGGACTGCGGGCTCTGGTGCAGCGGCCTAACGGCGCGCAGCGCTGGAATGGCCCCTACCTGCGCAAGCCCGACATGATCAAGGATCCCTGGGGCCGGGAATTCCAATACCGCACCCCTGGCGAACATGCCGAGGTCGAGGTGTTCTCGCTGGGTGCCGACAATGCCGCCGGCGGGACCGGAGAGAACCAGGACATCGGCAGCTGGTGATCCCCCGGCTTAACACCATGCCAGGCCTTACGGGCACCGGCTGTCAGGGGCGCTGATGGAACGTGCCGCCGGCTTTACCCTGATCGAGATGCTCGTGGTCATCACGATCATCGGTCTGGCCATGCTGGCGGCGCCGCGCCTCGGCGGGGTGTGGGTGGAGAGTCACTCGGAACGTGCCGCCGTCCGGGAACTGGGGGAAGCACTGGCACGTGCCCGCTACTGGGCCGTAGCCGCGCAGACACCCGTACGGATCGTCTTCGACATCAGGAACAGGGTCTGGAGCACACAGCCATCCGGATCACAGGGGCAGCTCCCGAATGCCGACATTCATGTCCTGGGAATCGACAACGCGGCGCCGGGACAGCCAACCACGACCGCCATAGAGTTCTATCCCGACGGCGGCTCATCAGGTGGCACCATCATTATTGATGTACCGTCAACCCAGCAGAGCGAAACTCGTATCGCCGCGGACTGGCTGAGCGGGAGGATTGAAGTCAGTGACTGAACCAGCCGCCGGCCACATCCGCTTCTTCCCTGCCCGGCTCCAGCGCCCTGGTGGTTTGCGCAGGCGCTTTCGCCGGAACAGCCGTCATCGTCCGGGGTTCAGCCTGATCGAGGTCCTGGTGGCGCTCGCCATTCTCGGTATCGCTCTCGGCGCCATGATGCCGAGGATTTCCCTTGGGACAGCCGTCGCGGAGCGGGCGGAACGTTCAGAGGCGGCTGTCCTGCTGGCGGAGCAGCTGCTCGCCGAGGTCGGCAGAACCATCCCGATGCCCTTGCCTGCGGTGGATGGCACAACCCCGGACGGCTACTCCTGGCAGATCACGACCTGCTGCCTGCGCACCGTCAACAACACCACCGGTCAGAGCATCGCCGGCCTCATCGAGGTCCGAGCGGACGTGTCGTGGATGTCCATGCGGGGAACGCGCGGGGTTGGCCTGGTCAGCCGCCGCCTCATTGCCGGGGCGAGCCGGTGAGCCGGCGCCCGGGTTTTACCCTGCTTGAGATGCTGGTGGCCATGACGCTGCTCGCCTTCATCATGGTGGCGGGTCAGCAGGCCATAGCCCTGGCCGCGCGCGCCGCGGCTCCGCGCGGTGATGGCGGACACGGTTTTCTGGTGCGCCGGCAGATTGCCGACTGGCTGGAAACCGCGATGCCGATCCGGTCCGACCGGCGCGAGCGTGCACCGCTGATCTTCACCGGAGAGCCTCAGGTGCTGCGGTTCGTCACCGTCCTGCCGGAGCGCTTCGGCAAGGCCGGTCCCCATATCGTCACGTTCAGCCGGTCGGACGGCGGGTTGAGGATGAGCTGGCAATTGCTTCGCCCGACCGCGGACGTCGCCGCCGCGGGTGAGCGGATCCTGCTGGAAGGGGTTAGCCGGGTCGGGTTCCGCTACTGGGACGCTTCCGACAACCTCGGTTGGCGGGATGCCTGGCCCGTAGGACTAAGGATGCCGAGCATGGTAGAATTGAGCCTTGACGGTGGCGCCTCCGCTGGATGGCAGCCGTTTCGCGTGGTCATGCGTAACCGGTAGGTCGGCCGGAAGCGGGAAAGAGCTTGCCGGCGCAGTAACGCCGGAACAGTACCGGACGATGATTGAGCGTCAAGATAAAGAGATTGAGGGTATACAAGATGCGCGTTTCCTCTGCTTTTCTCCTGTCGCTGCTGACCCTCGCGGGCGGTGCCGCGATGCTGGGTCACGGATTGAACTGGCAGCCCGACATCGAAGCGCCGGTGATCGAATCCGCCGCACCATCTCAGGTGGTCCGGTCGGCACCGTCCGCAGGCATCGAGGATGGGACGCAGATACGGGTGCTGACCGACAGACCCCTGTTCACAGCCGGACGCCGACCGCACGTACCCGAGGCGGTGGCCGCCGGGGAAGCGGAGCAGCAAGCCGCAGAGGCCGAGATTGACGTTCCGATCGTTCGCGGCATCGGTCTGTCCGGACGGAGTTCGGTCGCCATCCTGTCGCTCCGCCAGGAGGAAAGTCGGCTTCATCGCATTGCTCTCGGACATGAGATTGACGGCTGGCGCATCACCTCGGTTCGGCGCCAAAGCGTCACCTTTTCCAAGGAGGCAACCGAGGCCACGGTCCATCTCAACCAGCCGGGACAGAAGCCTGTCGTCGAGATCGTCCAGCGCGAGCCGGAACTGGCGGAGGAGGTCGATGGCGGAACCGCTGCAGTGGATGCCGGGCAGCGGATGTGAGGGGCAGCCCGATCACCATTCTGGCTGTTTGGGAAACGGTCTCATGATCAGCGATCGGTTGGGCGCCAGCCAAACCACGCAACGGGTTGAGCCGCATTGCCGGTGATCCGAAATCCCGCAGTGCGGGTAAAAGCCACTCCGTTCGGCAGCGCGGCACTGGCTGTCACGGAGAACACGCGGCGGCGCGACGGCGCCACGCTGGAGGTCAGGCCCGCGGCGTTGATGGCGTCGATCATCGGCTTGAGCTCCAGTGAACCGGCATCAGGATCGAACTGCGAGCGCCCGCTGTAAACGGTCACGTAGGGTTCCACAGCAGCAGCCAGGCCGGCCGTCACCCCGAGAACCTGGCCCAGTTCCCCCACCGTGTCTAAGGCCGTATCCTTCGCCCCGGCAGCAAGCCCCTCGGCGGCGTAATCGGGATCTTCAGCCCCGTGAAGCCGGCGAAGATTATCGATGTCGCGGAAATCAGCGATCCTCTCCGAGAGGGTCAGGGAATCATCCGTTGCCAGTGTCGGGTCCCGCTGAAGCACCACATCCAGCAGTGCGGCCAGCAGTTCCGGCTGGGCGCCGTTAAGGTCGATCTTGCCGTCCTCGTCCTCCAGCGCCACAAGGACCCTGATATCATCGATGACGATCTCGAACTGTGCGAGATCGGTCAGGTTCGTCACCAACCCTCCTGATCCAAGACGGCCGATCAGTTCGAATGCCGCTTCCTCGGCAGCACCATCGACGGCGGCCCGGACCCTGCCGACATCGACCGCCCAGCCGCTGCGCTCGATGTCGAACCCAGTGCGCGAAGCGACGATTGCGGCGAACAGGCCGACCACCATGATGATCCAGAACACCGCGATCAGCGCGAAGCCAGGCCGACGCATGGCCGCATTCCTTGGTGACTAACGCCGGAACTCACTGCGCCGGCGGGTGCGTCGCGTGGGTCGCGCAGAGCGTGATGCCCGACGGAGATGCCAGAATGGCAGAACGTTGAAACCTGAGTTGCAGCCCGGATACTCCGGTGAGCCTCGTGCCGGCGCACCCGGGCCGCAATTTACGCTCAGCTCTTCTTCTGGCGGAAATTATCGTGGCAGCCGCCGCAGGCCTGACCGACCTGGCCGAACTGCCGGACGATCGCCGCACGATCCTCGCCTTGAGCCGCACTCGACAGTCCGTCGCTCGCCGTCACCAGCCGCGTGGCGGCCTGCTCGAACTGCCCCCACTGCTGCCAGATTTCCGGTTTGGCCTCGCTGCCCTCGATGTTGCCGATGCCGGTTGCCGCCGGGAACAGGTTCGGCACGATCTTGTGCGAGGCTTGACCGATGGCTGAGGCGCCCTCGCGCACCCCGTCGATGGTGCCGCCCTCATTCTTGACGTAGGCCGAAATCTTCTTCATCGCGTCGCCCATGGATTTCATGGTCGTTTCACGATCCTTGACCACAGCCGTGGGATCGGACGACACCGGCTGCGGCGACTGGGCGCCGGCGGCGCTGGCGG
>NZ_AVFK01000050.1 GCF_000936425.1 Skermanella aerolata KACC 11604
GACTTTTCTGAAAAAATCGCCGTTCTGCTGGTTGGTGCCTCGAGTTTCAAAACCGCTCAACACAACTCTCCTTGAAGTGAACCACCCTGAAGACGTTTGAACCGTTACGGCACATCCATCCACAGGCAGAATAATCCGTGGGCACAGGCCATCGTTCCGCGCCAGGCTGTTTACCGGGACGAAGCTCAGGGGGGTGATCCCTCCGATGGAATCCAGGGGGGCGGCGACCTTGGGCCGCGATAGGGTTCCTCTGCCGGAGACGCTGGCCGGCTTTCCGTGCCCCGGACGGGAGATGCAGCACCAGCGTCGGCGGCTGGAGCCGCGGTTGTGGCCCTCTGGACGGGTTCCCGCTGCATGACCGGCAGCAGCCCCTGCATGCGCGAGCGCAGCTCGTTCGTCATGTCACGGGCGTCCTGAGGTGTTTGCACGATGCGCGGCCGTAGCAGGACCAGCAGCTCGGTACGCGTGTAGTTGGTCGTGCGCGTACCGAACAAAGATCCGACCACCGGCAAACCTGACAAGATTGGCACGCCGTCGCGGCCAGTGGAGGCGTTGTCACGGATCAGGCCGCCGAGCCCGATGGTCTCGCCGCTCCTGACCACGACCGTGCTGTTGATCCGGCGCTGTGCGATGGTCGGCGCATCCAGGTTAGATGAATTTGTTTGCGACGCCTCGGAAACATTCTGCTCAATCTCCATGCGCACCATGCCGCCCTCATTGACGCGTGGAATAACCTCGAGTGTCACGCCGGTATCGACGTACTGGATCGAGTTGACGATCGGGGCGTCGGTATTGAGGACGCTGGTCGCCTGCTGGACCGGCACCGGCACGCTGTCGCCGACCTGGAGCAGAGCCGTCTGGTTGGTCAGGGCCAGCACCTGAGGCGATGACAGGACGCGAACATCCGTTACCGCCTCGAGCGCGCTCAGGATTACCCGCGTATTAGCCGTGTTGAAGATCGTGGCGAAACCGGGCAGTTCGGGTGCAGGAACAGGGGCGTTGCTCCGGCTGAGCAGCGCCTGGAAGTTTCCGCTGTTGAAGAACCACTGCAGCCCGTAGGCGAGCTGATCATTGAGCGTGACCTCGGCGATGGTCGCCTCGATCAGTACCTGGAGCGGTTGAGTGTCAAGCTGCCGCAGAGCATTTTCAATGCGGCGATACTGCTGGCGCGTCGCCTGAATGAGCAGTGCGTTCCGGCTGTCATCGGCCGTGATGCGCAGGCCTGGCGCTGACACGGAGGTGAAAGTAGCTCCCTGCCCGCCGCCGCCAGCGCCTCCGCCTAGACCACCGGATCCGAAGCCGCTTCCACCACCCTGGCCACCGAGACCACCGCCCAGGCCACCGCCCAGACCGCCACCCTGATCCTGGCCGCCCAGACCACCGCCCTGCCCCAGTCCTCCCTGCCCCAGTCCTCCCTGCCCCAGTCCTCCCTGCCCCAGTCCTCCCTGTCCAAGCCCTCCCTGGCCCAATCCACCTTGTCCCAATCCTCCACCGCCGCCCCCCAAACCTCCAGCACCACCTCCCAGTAGGCTCGATCGGCCGAGTTGGCGCGACTGCAAGCCGGGAGCGATGCCGCCGATCTGCTGACCGGTGGGTTCGGCGCCGAAGATCTGTCCCAAAGCAACAGCGATATCGGCAGCCCTGCCGTTCTGCACGGGATAAACGAACAGTTCAGGCTCGGAGCCGCCGCCCTCCTGATCCAGGCGCTCCGCCCATGTCAGCATCCTGTCGATTGTGTCGGGCTTCTTGGCCACGATGACGAGGGCATTCATGCGATCGACAGGCACGAAGCGAACGTCCTGCGGCTGGCCCTCCTCGGTGCTGAAAATCGAGGTGAGTTCTTCGGCCAGGGCTGCCGGCGAGGCGTAGCGCAGCGGCTTCAGCGCCAACGACATGCCCTGGAGCTGGTCCAGGTCGATCGCCTGAACCGTGGCTTCCATCAGGTCAAGCTGGGACCCCGCCCCCGCGAGCAGCAGGAGGTTGCGGGTCGGATCGGCGGACACGACTGCTCCCCTTGGCGTCAGCGGTGCCAGAAGCTCGGCCGCCTTGCCGGCCTCGATGTGGCGCAGCCGCAGGATGCGCACACCCATGCCGGGCCCGGCGGCGAGCGAGGGTCCGCTGGTGAGCGCATTCTCTGCGGGAACCACCTGGTAGCCGCCGGGCATGGGCACCATCGCTATCCCGTGCATCTGGAGCACCCGCTCCATCAGCGCCAGCACGTCGCCGCGCGGAATCGGTCCGCGGGTCTCCATGCTGACCGTCCCCTCGATCCGGGGATCGACCGCGTAGGCAAGGCCGAGGATGTCGCCCAGCACCGCCCGGGAAAACTCCCGGATGTCCGTTTCGGGGAAGTTCAGCTCGACGCTTTCGCCCTGCGGCGTCGGTCGGGTAGCCGTCTGCGGCATCTGCACCCGGATGCCGCCCCGCTCGACAAAGGTAGGCCGGCGCGGTGGCTCATCCGACCTGGTCGAGGATGAGCCGGTTCCGCCAGGCGGCACGAGCGCCGTCGGATCACCGGAGTTCCCCATGTCGATCCGCATCATCTCGGCCACCTGCTCGTCCATTCTCGCGCGGGAGTCGCGTTCCTGCGCGCACCCAGCCAGAAGGGCGATGAGGGCACAGGCGGATAGGCCCAGCCGCGGCCCCGGGAAAGCGGGCCTCATTTTTTCAGTCATTCGATTATCACCGGCCATGAACCTAACGCGACAGAAGCATGCTGACAGGGCTGTGAATTCCATCCGCGACCTGGATTGTCTCCCTTTGTCCTAGCATTCCAGACCAGCTTGCCCGGAAGCGCATCGGTGTGGCTGAGTGAAATGGTCCAGATCGATCCTTTCGAAAGGTTTGGATCGCTGTTGGGAGAGGCTGACTGCCCGTCGGCAGAACCAAGCCGCCATTTGGACCTATGGGTGAAATATATCGTATTCTCAATCGTCAAGGTATGGTGTGCCTGGATCTTGTGGGGGTAGGCGTGCACACTTCGCACATTACTGGCATATTCCAAGAAAGGTCCATACAGATCGATTGGGCACAGATCGATTGAGCGGCGCCCAAGATTTTTGACTGCCCATGAGCAATAGGCTCAAGGCACGCTACCGTGGCTGCTCTGAAACCCTGGGACCGAACTATTTTTCTCGCCGGGCCGTCTTATCGGGCAGGTCCTGCCGATCGGGGATTGAGGACTGGGCCGGAAATCAGGGAGAGTGAGCAGAGTGGAAGGATTGGAAGTGCTGCTGATCGCGGCTGCACCACTGGCCGGCGCAGCCGCCGGCATGGTCGTCGATCGCTATCCAGCACCGGATCAGGATGAGACTTGCGCTGCCGGTTCAGAAGAGATCAGATCTGTGCTCCTGCGCAGTCTTCACCCTGGTATTGAGATAACCTGCACGACGACAGCAGTAGTGGCGGCATTTGCCCTTTCGGCGCCCTTGTCCCTTGTCGCGGCCGGGTTGAGCTGGGTGCTTCTCATCCTGACGCTGATAGACCTGCGCTACCTGGAGGTCCCGGATGCGATCTCCCTGCCGCTGATCCTCGCCGGGCTAGCCACGACCTGGTGGATCAAGCCTCAGGCCGTCCTCGAACATGCCGTGGCGGCCGCCGGCGCAGCGACAGCCATCTGGCTTCTCGGTGAAGCCTTCCGGCGGCTGCGCGGCGTTGCCGGGATCGGAGGCGGAGATGTCTGCCTGTTCGCCGCGGCTGGCGCCTGGGTCGGACTGGCAGCACTGCCAACTGTCGTGTTCCTGTCCGGGATCTTCGGCCTGATCGCAGCATCGCTTTTGGTCAAGCTGGGCTGGGTCGCCTGGAGAGACCACATTCCGTTCGTGCCGGCCATTTCCGCCGCTCTCTGGACCGTCTTTCTTATACCTGAGCAGGCATGGCCCTGACGAGCCTGATTGACGACCCTCTCATGTCCGCAGCCGAAAGTAGGATCAGCCTGACGGCTGCGGTCACAAACCCTGCCCAGAGCTATACCGTCCGCAGTCGTTGTCGTCCGGCAACCAGCAGGTAGTCGAGGATAGCCATCACGACCAGCGATACCCCCACAAGGGGGAAAAGAACGCCGCCGATCATCAGGATCGCCAGCACGCCGCGCAGAACGCTGCGATCCGACGGCAGCGGCGGTACGCCGAGGGAGCGGCCGGGCCGGCGCTTCCACCACATGATACCGGCAGAAACCGACAACAGAACGATCGCCATGCAGACCAGCAGCATCAGGATCTGGTTGGCGAGGCCGAACTCCTGGCCCATGTGGACATTAACGCCCCATTCCAGCGCCTTGCCGAACGGCCCATAATCAGCATAGCTCATGTCAATCAGCGGTTTGCCCGTGTACTGATCGAGATGAACGACCCGCTGCAGCGACAACTCATCCGGATAGGCCGACGCGCTGTAAACGCCTGTCGGACCGCCCGGTAGGCTGACCGCATATCCGGGCGCCATGCCCAGCCGGTCGAAAATCGCCACCGCACTGTCCAGGCCGATCGATCCGCCGCCAACCGGGATCGACTCCGGCATACGCGCCTGCTCGAGCGACCAGCTGGTGGCCGACATGTGGGCCAGATGCTCGTCGGACATCGGAACGTCGGTCCGCACGCCGGATGGATAGCCATAGTTGGAGCTGTTGGCCCACTGATTGACATAGCTGCCCCAGAATACCGACCAGGGCATGCCAGTGACTGCCAGGAACACGATGAAGGCTCCGACGAAAATTCCAGTCACGGCATGAAGATCACGCCAGAAAACGCGCTGGCGCCGGGTGCCACGGACCGTCACGACGCCGCCCTCGGCGCCTCCTTCCCGCTTGCGTGGCCACCACAGAAAGATACCGGTGCCGACCAGCAGGATCGTCCAGCCGCCGACTATTTCAATAATTCCGTTGGCCACAGGTCCGAACCAGGCAAGGCTGTGCAACTGCCGGACCACCCACATGACCGAACCCTTGTCAGGGATGTCGCCAAGTACTCGTCCTGTATAGGGATCGACAAAAACGGAAACTTTATCCCTACCGGTTTTCACAGTGATCTCAGCCGAAGCTTCCGGATCGGCCGGCGGCAGATACTTCACCGCAGTTCCAGGATATGCGGCAAGTGCCGCATCGATCAACGCCGAAGGCGCGGCACGCTCGGCCAACTGGACCTCGACGTGCTTGAGGTCGCGGTAAACAAAATTATCGATCTCGTCCTTGTACAAATAGGCAGCACCCGTCACCGCTAGGATGATCAGGAACGGCAGTGCCAGCAAGCCGGCATAGAAGTGCCAGCGCCATACCGCCCGGTAAACACTCAAGGATGAGATTGCAGCGGCCCGCGAAGGAACCGCTCCCAGCAAAGTTTCCGTCATAGCCTTGTTCCAATGGCATTACGCCGGTGTGCGGACACTTGGACTGTCGGGCACGGCGTCGTTTCGTGAAATCCTTAAATCAGGAGGGGCGCCATCAAAACATTTGTGGGTGGAGCACGCGGACGCAATGCAGTCAAAAAATGCTTGTCGATAGACACCTCGCCTAGCCAGACATTGATTGTCTTTACAGCCGGCGGGCAGTTCAGATCGGACTGATATGACGCCGGCGGGAGCGACGGCGCGGTCCCCGAGCAAACGGTGCAGAGATCACAGGTTTCTCCGGTAGGTCCATGAGAGGAAGCGGATTGTGGCCGCTCAGCCTGGATCGAGTGTTTTACGGCGTGCTTGGGTGTAGCACTATGCCCGTGCTGCGTGGTTGCAATCAGATAATCGGACCTTGGCAGGTCAGCGGGATGAGGAGAGCCGGCAGGCACATGTCCGACGATCAAGCTCTGCATAGCCGCAGCAATGATCGCCACCCAGACGGTCACAACGTGCAAACGATTCCTGCGCCTGCGGAGAAAGTGTCCGCAGTAGAACGGATCCCGACGAAGGTTTCTCCCAATCTGTCGCTTCATTGCAGGTGTGTCGCCGGAGTATCTAAGATGCTACAACCTATGATGGATCAGAAGCCGGAATAATCCAACAAACAATAACTTTTGACGCTTGGTCCTGGCGGTGAGCCTTTCGCTCAAAGCGCTCTATATGGCCAAGTGGGAAACAGGAGATGTCGAGGCACGCCTCATCTCTCAGGCATAGAATGGATTATCCTTGGAGCGCGACTCACTTAGTCTGACGCTCCAAAGGCCAGCAGTTTTCGAACTGCCCAGGCACCGAAACGCCTAGGGCAAACAGTGAAATTCCTAACTGGAAGTATTAATCCCTCAATTTCAGGAATACGAGCGTAGTTCGTCCGTCATCTGATTGAACATGTCGCAGAGGCGGTGAACACAATGTGCTCAGTTGAATTTTTCCAGCACGATCTGACCGGCAGGATGCACGGCGATCTGGACAAATGGAACTTGGCGCACGGATGGATCAGCGCTTCTCCGGCAGAACAACACAGATTTTCCATTCTCGACTCAACTCGCATGTCCAGTCACGGGAAATAGGTCGCTGACGCTGGCTGCGGATCGGAACTGACAGGTTCGAGCCAGGCACAACGACAACTGTAAGAACCGGATTTTTGCTCGGGATCTTCCCGAGGCGGCGACGTGCGTCCTTTTGCGGCGAACCAAGGAGCGATGACAACAATGCGCAGGCGGGAATTCATCAAATACGGCAGCGCACTCGCTGCATTCACAACGGCATCAATGTCCCTGCCGTCATTGCTTTCAGCCCAGATTGCCGAGGAAGTTCCGACCGGCGAGGAAGCGGACTTCGACCTCGAGATCGTCGATGTTGATGTCGAACTGATCGACGGCAGCACTGTGCCGATGTACGCCTTCTGCCACGCTGGTCAGACCCCGACCATTCCCGGCCCTATCCTCCGAGTAAAGCAGGGTAGCACGGTCCGTATCGATGTTCGGAACTCCAGCACCAGATCCCATGGTTTTCAGATCATGGGGCAGGATGCCGCCATTACGGCCATCGCGCCCCATGAAGGCGATGGCGAGGACAAGATCCGGATTGAATTCACGGCGACAAGGCCGGGATCCTACCTCTATGTCGATGGCGACAACGCCCCAATCAACCGTGTCCTCGGTCTGTACGGCGCCTTCATCGTCGAGCCGACAAACGGTTTCGCCGATGCGGCGCGGCAGAAGCCGATGCCCTATGCTCCGGCAGCCGCGACACCAGCCATCAAGTCGCTGTTCTCAGCGCTCGGTGAGGCGACGATCGGCGGTCAGCCGGCCCGGTTCCCCGGCAAGGCTTGGCGGCCTGGTCGGGAATACATCTGGATCTTCAATCAGATCGACCCTGTTCTGTGCCGGCGCATCGCGGCTGGTGAAAATCCCACAGCGTCGGAGTTCCAGGCACAGTTCCACCCCCGGTACTTCACGATCAACGGCCTGTGCGGCCTTGACTCGGCCCACGACAAGGCAACCTGCCCGACCGGCCGCGTCGGCGAACCGGCGCTGATCCGCACCATGAACGCCGGCCTGGCGACCCATTCGCCGCACATCCATGGCAACCATGTCTTCGTGCTGACTGAGAGCAACAACAACGGCGTGCCGGTTTACCAGGAAAGCCTGAACGAGCACGATGTCTGGACCATGCAGCCGATGAAGACCAAGGACGTCCTGCTGCCCTTCACGGCACCGCCGGACGTGCCGCCGGCACCGTGGAGAATGGTCCAGGAAAAATATCCACTGCGTTATCCGATGCACTGCCACAACGAGATTTCCCAAACCTCCGCCGGCGGATCCTACCCGATGGGACTGGTCACGGATTGGCACATCGACGGGCCACTGTAATCCGGCCGGGTAGTTATGAATCTGCCGGGCAGCTCCGGCAGGCACAGGAACCATCAAATCCACCATTAGAAACACGGCTTAACCGACCAACCGGCGAGACGGGTTCCGGCCATCGAAAGCTGTAGAGCCCTGACGCCCTGGAGACACTGATATGGTAACGATCAATCGGCCAATGTTCGATCCTCAGGAATTTGATACTTTTGGCTGCCATCCCTTCGAGAACGACCCTTCGACCCCGGACCGGATCGCGCGTCAGGTCTATGTCGAGAGGCAGGTGTCCAGCTGGAACGTCAACATGAAGGACGGCTCGCAGCTGCAGTTCTGGGGCTTCAAGGATCCTACCATTTCCGGCAGCGACTCTCCCTGGCCGTCCAAGATCATCCGGGTCAAGCAGGGCCAGATCTTCCACTGCATGTTCAAACCATCCAAGGGTGCCCACACCATCCACTGGCACGGCATCGAACCGACCCCGATGAACGATGGCGTCGGCCACACCTCGTTCGAGGTCAAGAGCAGCTACACCTACCAGTGGTGCGCTCACCAGGCCGGAACCTACCTCTACCACTGCCATAAAAATACGGTGCTGCATTTCGAGATGGGCATGTACGGCGTGCTCATCATCGATCCGGTCACAAAAAGCCCCGACACCAACAACCCGAACTACTTGTACGATCCTCTCCCGGGTGACTCGGCTCCCGGCATCACCGCCGGCGCCCCCTACTCGGCCGAATCGATCCTGGTGTTCGACGACGTCGATCCCAGATGGCATACGCTCGATCACAATGCCGGCATGTGCGGCGACGATGTCGGGCTCGACAAGTTCAATCCCAAGTACTTCCTGATCAACGGAGTCCACAACGGCCGGACCCAGACGGATGCGAAGACTGTCACCAAGGCCACTGCCGGGTGGAACGTGATGCTCCGCATCGCCAACGCCTCGTACAGCCGACTGCACGTGACGCTTCCCTTCAACTGCTACATCGTCGAAGTGGACGGCCGTCCGCTGCGGACGAACCCCGCCAAGGGTTGGTTCTCGTCCCCGAAATACATGGCCGCGGGCAGCAAGCTCGAGGTTGGCGTGGCCCAACGCTACGCTATTTGGGTTCCGAAAATTGCGGCGGGCAGCCACTCGATCACCGGCAACTTCCATCACTGGATCACCAACAACAAGCATGCCGACGGTACCGCGATCGCCAAGATCAACGCCGCCTGATTTAACGGAGTTTTTGACCATGAGTGCCTCGCATCTTCTGAAGGGCGCCGGACGGACGGCGCTTCTGGCAGGATTTCTGCTGAGCGGTCCGGCTCTGTACTTCGGGTCCATGGCGACGTCCGCTCAGGCGGATTCTGACCATGCCACTGTGGACAAGGGATTACAGGCTGAAGCCGGGTCGGCGCACGCTGCCGGGAGCCACAGCGGCGGTCACGGCGATACGGCGGCATCGAAGCCGGAGGACACACAGGCGGGCGGCCATGGTAGCGGCGGCTACGGCGCCCACAGCGGTTGGCCGGAGCCGCATCAGCTCGGCGGTGACTTCAGCCTGACCGACCATACTGGCCGAAAGGTAACTCTTGCTGATTTCAAGGGTAAGGCGACCGCCTTTTACTTCGGCTACACGCAGTGTGACGATATCTGCCCGATCATTGGCACCAAGCTCGGCATGGCGGTCGATCTGATGGGCAATAAGGGCGGTCAGATCAACATTGCCATGGTCAGCGTTGACGACCGCAATGATGGTCCACAAGAACTCGCCACCTTCGTTGCCAAGCAGCATCCTCGCCTGATCGGCCTGTCCGGTAACCGGGAGGAAATCTACCAAATCGCCGCGAAGTACCGGGTTCGGCGGGATTATGTCATGACGAACCAGGTCGCCAAGGAAGGTGAGCAGCCGGCCGAGGAGCACGGCAACGATCATGGGGCTGGCCATGGTGATGCCTCGGTTCAGAACCAGCATAGCGGTCAGGGGGCTGCAGCCCACGGCGAGGCCGGCGAAGCGGCCCAAGCTGTACCGGCTTCCGCAGAGATCGTGCCCGGGGACTCTCCGGCTGATGCGCCGCGCAAACCGGGCCAGCGGATCAAGATCCGCTCCGCTTCCGACGACGCGACACGGTTGCACAACATGGCGATGGCGCACACCACCCACATCTACCTGCTGAACAGCGAGGGCCAGGTTGTGCGGTACATCTACCCCAGCATGACGCCGGAAAATCTTGCCAAGCGCCTGACCGACCTGGTGGATGCAGGATGACAGAAGGTTAGGTCATGAGGAGATGCTCGGGTGTGAGGCGGGCTGCTGTTCTGATCTACTGCTCTGAACCGGCGCCAGCAGTAGCCGCGGTCTCGACGAATTCGATGACTGATCCACTCACACCTCAGGAGGCTTCCTTTAAGCAGCCGGAGCGGGGCTCGGGTACAATATCGCGGCCCGATCATCGCTGCCGGCTGCCGGCGCATAAGAGCAGTTACGTGCGCAGCAAATCTCCGGCGGGAGATATGCTGCTTACGGCATGCGAGCTGCTGGTCATTACGGCAACGATCTGCCTGCTGGCTGTAGTGATCTTCCTTGACTCATGATACGTGAGGGTGCCTGCGGGTACCCTAGTGGAGACGATCAAATGGCCGTACCGGGCTCGCTCACGCAGAACGCCTTGAAGGGATGGCGCTGGTGGACCGGCGAGCTCCGCGCCTGCATTCCGCAGCGGTTGCGCTCGCTTGCGCTGTCCCGCGACCTGCGGGTCGAGATGTCCGCCAATGCCATCACGGTCAGGCGCTCATCCCGATCCGTATCGTCCTTTCCGCTGCCGCTCGACAGCGGGAACCGTGAGGTGCTGACCCGTCTGCTGAAACGCCGCCGGTTGACAGTTATAGTTCCCGCGGAGCGCGCAGTTTCCTGCGTTGTCGATCTCCCGCTCGCGGCGGAGCGGGCGGTATCCCAGGCTCTACGCTACGAGGTGGATCGCCGCACACCATTCAAGGCCGATGCCGTTTACCTCGGCTACAAAGTCCGCGAGCGCGACACTGCCGCGCGCAGGCTCAAGGTGGAGATGGTGTGCGCACCCCGGCGCCTGCTCGATCCGCTCCGTGGTGTTGCAGTGTCGGCGCAGGCGGTAATTGGATCGCTGATCGCTGAACTCCCCTCTGGCAATGTCGATCTCGGCTTCGGCGAGAACCAGCGCGCCACTGGCGGTCCGGAACGGATCGTCGCGCTCGGCTTCGGGCTCGGCTGCGCTGCCGCGATCGCGGGTTTGGCGATCCCCCTGATGCGCATCGAGGCCGCCGCCGAAAGCATGGAGGCCGAGGTCGCCGATCTCAGGGTCAGAGCAGGACGGGCGGCGGAGCTGGAGCGCGAGATTGTGCAGATTACGGCGCGTGAAACCTCTCTGGACACGTTTCTCCAAGGTAAGGCCCCCCTGGTCTTCCTCGCCGAACTGGCCAGCATAACCGGCGACGACACATACATCACCGGCTTCCGTTTCGACGGCAACGCTTTTCAGATCGACGGCTCCGCCGCCTCTGCCGCCGCCGTGGTCCAGGCGATCGAAGGTTCACCCCACTTCAGGAATCCAACCTTCCGGACAGCCGTGACACCCGATGCGGATGCCGGAGAGGACTTCTCGCTTAGCTTCCTGGTTGAGCAAGCCGTGCCGGAGGATCGGTGATGTCCCTGCAGATTTCCCCCAAGCTGTCACGCCTACTGGCCCTGACGATCCTTGTGGTCTTGGTGATGGGATCGGTCAATCTCGTTGCCCTTCCCCTGCTGGAACGGTTTGAGACTGCGGAAAGCCGGTTGGCCGATGCTGCAGCCTGGCGCGCGCGTCTCTCTACTTCCCTGGAGCGCATTCCCCAGCTGGAGGAAACACTTCAGCAAACCCGGGAGGCAGCCGGAAGCCGCAAGGGCATCCTGCACGTCGAGAACGAGGCTCTGGGGTCCGCAGAGTTGCAGAAGATAGTCCAGAAGCTGATTTCCGATGCCGGCATCCAGTCGCGCAGCATACAGCCCGTGCCGGCGCGCCGCGAGCATGATGCCATGCAACTTGGAATTCGGGTTTCGGCCCGCGGCGATGAACCGGCCATGGTCAATCTTCTGGAGAGGATTGAGCGGCATGAGCCTTCCCTGGCCGTCAGCAACCTGAACGTTTCGGCTTCCACTTATCGCGGTGAAGTCCCCAGCGGACC
Organism: Skermanella aerolata KACC 11604; assembly: GCF_000936425.1. GTDB lineage: Bacteria > Pseudomonadota > Alphaproteobacteria > Azospirillales > Azospirillaceae > Skermanella > Skermanella aerolata. Next base: position 11,935 of record NZ_AVFK01000050.1, read on the forward strand.
CACCGAGGTAGATATGCAGATGGTGCTCGAAGTCCTGGCGGTGGCAAACTCCAAGTGATGCTGCTCACCCTCTGCTGGATAGAGAACCATCCCGATGAAGTTGAAATTTGCGTAGTGCGCGGGATATTTCTTGAGTATTCATCCGGATGGCATCCCTTTCCTTGTATAACCAGGCAAATAATCAATCTTGCGGTGATGTTTCCGGCTATTCGCTCAGGGCTAGGCAAGTCATAGGCATCAGCTGTCGAAAAAATCCTGTCATCGGGAAAATTCCCGGCAATAAAGTCGCTCCCCACACGTCATCTCCCTGAACGCGGTCCTCTGGCTTGGTTAACGGGCACAGGCGCACTCATCGAACAGGTTCCGGGAGAACATTTCCTATGCGGCTCGGTCTACGCCACTGGCTTCTATCCACCTCGACATGCCTCCTCACCGCGGTGACTGTCACGGCGATGTGGTCGTCGTTGAGCCTCGCCCAGACGATACCGGCGGATTCGGAGTTGGGTGGGGAAGTCGAGATCATCGACAACATCGAGGACACTGATCCCGAGGATGAGGTGATCGACGTCAATGAGCCGGATGACCGCCCCCTGGAGTCGCTGAAAGGTAAGGCGCCGCCGCTGCCAGACCTGACCGGCATCGTCAGGAACAAGGATTGGGCCAAAGCGGCCGGGAAAGCGCTGTTCTGGGATCAGCAGATCGGCAGCGACACCGTGGCCTGCGCCAGCTGCCATTTCCGCGCCGGGGCGGACCCTCGTGTCACCAACCAGCTGAACCCGGGACTGAACGCCGGCGACAAGATGTGGGGTTCCACCGCCGGTACGGGGCTGACGGCATCGGGACAGAAGGCCGGCCCCAACATCACCCTGAAGCCTGATGACTTCCCGTTCCGCAAGTTGCTGGATCCGAATAACGCGAAGAGCCGCGTTCTGTTTGACACCAACGACGTCTCCGCGTCGGCGGGTACTTTCGCGGGCGATTACGTCGGCACGATCGAGCGTCCGAAGCAGCAGCCGCGCGCGACCAACACGGACCGCTGCAGAAGGACTGTGGACGAGGTGTTCAATATCCTCGGCCACGGCACGCGCAAGGTCGAGCCACGCAACTCGCCAACCGTCATCAACGCCGTGTTCTATCATCGGAATTTTTGGGACGGTCGGGCGAACAACATGTTCAGCGGCACCGGCGTGTTCGGCCTACGGGACATCCGCAACGACAAGGCCTCGCGGCTCGTCGTGCTGAAGGCGGATGGCAGCGTGGCGCTCCAGAATGTCCGCCTGGAAAATGCCAGCGCCGCTTCCCAGGCGGTGGGTCCGTTGCTCAGCGACTTCGAAATGTCGTGCACCGCGCGCGCCTTCGCCGATATCGGGCGCAAGATGATGGCCCAGCAGGCACTCAAGCTTCAGACGGTCAGCACCTCCGACAGTCTGTTCGGCGCGGGCGGTCCGCTGGGCGATATGGTCACCGCCTCCATGATCGGATTGAAGTTCACTTACGGCGACATGATCAGGAATGCGTTCGCCAAACGCTTCTGGGGGTCTCCGGACAAGTTCAAGTTCGTGACCAACGATGACAATTCGGTAAGCCTGGTCAAGGATCCTGCAGGCTACACCCAGATGGAGCTGAACTTTCCGTTATTCTTCGGCCTCACTGTGATGCTGTACGAGGCAACCCTGGTCTCGGACGACAGTCCCTTCGACCGCGGCCAACTCACCGCCCAGCAGCAGCAGGGTAAGGCGATCTTCGAGGGCAAAGGCAAGTGCATCGCCTGCCACGACGGCCCGCTGATGTCCAAGGCCGCCCATGTATCCAGTCCGGGCAAGCAGCCCAAGCTGGTCGAGCGCATGCCGATGAGTGACGGCAATCCCTCGCTTTACGACAACGGGTTCTACAACATCGGTGTCCGTCCGGTGCAGGAGGATTTGGGCGTCGGCGGGACCGATCCATGGGGGGCTCCGCTGTCATACTCGCGCCAGTGGATCAACGGACGCAAGGCCGACTCCTACCTGATCAACCCCTGCGACTTCGAGGTCCCATTTCCCGGCCAGGAAACCGTCGCCTGCGGCGGCAATGCGGTACCGCCAAGTGTCAACCTGAAGGACGAGAGGCTGGCCGTCATGGGCGCCTTCAAGACCCCGACGCTGCGGAACGTCGCCCTGACGCCGCCCTACTTCCACAACGGCGGTCAGGCTACCCTGCAGCAGGTGATGGCGTTCTATAATCGTGGTGGAGACTTCAACAACATCAACAAGTCCCCCGACGTCACGCCTTTAGGCCTGACCCTGACCGAGCAGGACGCCCTGGTTGCCTTCATGCAGTCGCTGACCGACGAGCGGGTCCGGTGCTCACGCGCCCCCTTCGATCATCCCGAGCTGCTGATCCCGGATGGACATAAGGATGGCGTGTACAAGGCCGACGGCCGCGTCGCCGACCGCCTGCGGGTCCTCAAGGCAACGGGAGCAGCGGGCTACGGCTCGACCAGCTGCCCGTCCAACACCGGCAACCTCTTCGACATGGCTCGTAACATCAACGGCTTGCCGATCAAGCCGTAGGACGACCCTCCGCCTTTGCTCACACAAGAAAGCCCCGGACCTTTGCAGGTCCGGGGCTTTCCTCGTTCTGTCAGAAGCCCCACGACATAGCGGAAGGCAAAGCCGGTTAGATGCCGATCCTTCCAACCGATAGGAGTCGAGACTATCGGCCGATAATTCGGATTACAGATCAACCTGTTCTGAGCAGGCAGCGTCGCCAAGGAAGAAGGATGCTCCTCAGCAGCGCGATAAAATTTGAGAAGCATGTGGCATCCACCCTGAGGGCAGAAAGGGGACGCAAGAAAAAGGCCGGGACAAGCCCGGCCTGAAGTTTCGGTGCTGTGGCGCGTCGAAATGGTCAATCGATCCGGTTATCGACCTGGAGTGTATCCTGGACTTGCACACTCAATTGGGTGTTAGGGTTGGTGGTCATGATCGGCCGTCCATTTGCGTCGATCATCCGGACGCCAACAATGCTGGGGCAACCATCGCCCGCTTGATTGCCGGTCTGGGCATTCGTCAGTCTGGCGTCAACACGATAGAGCCCGAACCGTGCGTCTCCAGCATCGGCAACCGACGTCACGTTGATCGGGTAGGCGAACCTTGCTAGGCCATTGCCTGCAACCCGGAAAATTTCGACCCGGGTCGCCGGGGGCAGGTTCTGTCCACGGTATGTCGCGCCGCGCAACTCGAGTTCGATGTCATTTGGTGCGCGCTCCCGGCACTGGGCGCGGAGAATACTGATTTTTGCCATCGTAGGGGTCGCGATCTCGCCTCCAGACACCTCGAGATCCCACAGATACATCTTCCCATCGTCGGACCACCAGCCCTCGGCTGCCACAGGTGTGCCTGGGATAATGCTGTTCCGGATGAGCGGGAAGCCGAAGTCGTTCTTCAGCGGATTGCCAGGGACACGCGGATCGAAATCAGACTTACCGGTCGGAAAAGAGGGGGCATTTGCACGCGGCGGCATCAGGACAATTTCCATGCCGTCCAGCTTCAGCGTATTGTTGCTGTTCTGGGTGATGTAGCCGAGTGCTACGTTTTCCTCTGGGTTCAGCGCGATGTCACGAGCAGTGACCGTTGCTCCGTTGCTCTCACCAATGACGATTGCAGTGGCATTGCGGAAACCGTTGGGCTTGCCCGGTATCCCGTTCCTCACCGCTTCGGACCAAGAAATATCCGGGTTGGTTGGAGTCGAGATTGTCACACTGTCGTCCGGCGGGATCTGAATCACAGTACCCATTACTGTCATGGTTCGGGTACCGGGTTCATTGACCATGTCCAGAATGCGGCCCTCGATTTCGACTTCCGTGAACGGAAAAGTCGGCTGATTTTGGGCGGAGGCAGGTGCGGTCATTAAGGCCGCCGGAGACATCAGGGCAGTCGTTAGAATAAGGGCTCTGGTCAGATTACGCATAGGCAAATCCTCGGTGTCGCTCCCAGCGGGCGCGCAGTGGTTAGAAGGCTGTTTCTGAATTTCATGCACACGTTTCCGCAGATACTGCTATCGGACACCTGGCGGCATGATCGGAGCGTTTCAGGAGATCAAGTGCTTGCCGTGTACACCTAGATCATTGGCAAAAAAGGTATGAGCATCCACACGTCATGACATGTGGTGGATTACTCCCTTGCGGCAAAAGCGCAGTCCTTGCCTCCCCTGTTACTGTCTTTCCCTGACATGACGATTGCGGCGGCTCAATATTCCTGATTTTTTCTGAACCAAGAGAGGTATTCCAAGTTCACCGGAATACTGTCTATTTTTGGACTTTCGGCATACATATGGTATTTGATAGATCCCATAGGCATAGCGGCGGGTTCGTCGAAAACCAAACCGGCGATATTCAATGTGTGAAGTTTGAATCCACTGAGATGATCTGCAAAGCAATCCGTGACCGAAGCTCCTTTGTGGATGTGACGGACCTGTGGCGCCATACAGTCTTACCTCTTATGAAAAGAGGCACAATCAGGATTAAGTACCGCCCTGAGTCGTCTTTCTCAAGGAAAGGTAGAAACACGCTCGACGGTGGAAAATAAAAATGCAAAGAGCCGAAGACGATGTCAGGGATGCCCTGCCGGCATTGTACCTAAAACTGAGGCGTTTCGCCTTTACTCTCACTGGAACGGAGGACGGAGCCGATGATCTGGTCCAGATCACCTGCGAAAGGGCAATTCGTCAGGCATGCCAACGGGACCCTGCGACTCCTCTCGTGGCGTGGCTGTACTCGGTGATGAACAATGCCTGGGAGGGAGAGCGGGAGTTACCGCCCAATACCGAACCCGTCAGCGAAATTCCAGACCATGACTATCGCAGCACTATGGTTTTTGAGGATCGTCTAATGCTGCGAAGTGTCCGACGCAAAATTCTCGACTTGCCAGAAGAACAGCGATCGGTTGTAACATTGGTAGGGCTGGAGGGTTTCAGTTATAAGGAAACAGCCGAGATGCTCGGCATCCGCATCGGCACCGTCATGAGCCGCCTGTTCCGTGGGCGCCACGCGCTTTCCCGGATGATTGACATGCCGTCACGCCGATCAGTTGCCGGCCAGGACCTATGAACAGCCCTTTGTAAACTGCCGAAATGCGCGGGTATCCAGTGATCACGGAAAAAAGGCGAATGGCGCGATACCGCCGTGCTGGTGCGGGTTCACGGTGTGCTGCTGCGTATGGCCCAGTCCGATCCCGAGACCGCCGCTCGGGAGTTGGATGTGATCGTCGACAGTTGCAGCGTCCGGGCCAAGCACGGCACCAAATATCATATCGTCATCCCAAGCGACGGTCTGCCGCTGGGTGCGGTGGCCTCGGTTGCGAGCTATGACGGAAACTGGGTGATAACGTGGTGAGCAAGGCGGCGTATCGAGGTAGGTGCTTGAAGCCTGCCAGAACCTCCACGAGGGAGCGATACGCCATGAACGAGGATAACAGCATTGTCCAGCTTCGCCAGCCCAACGAGATCGATGATCCGCTGACAGCGCTTTTGCGGAGTGGTGTCAACGGCGAATGAAGTTCGGTCCATCCGCATTCCCGGTGCACAATCTCTGAGTGAATTTTCTATTTATACTTTCTCCATAGTTATGCGGCTTCCAGAACCCGGTGACGGAGCAGGTCAAAGCCGGCCCGGCCGCACATGGTGCGCTTGATCGTCTTAAGCTGGCTGATCTGACCCTCTACCGGGCCGGTACTCCACGGCAGCGACAATCCTGCGCGGACTGCCGCCAGATCCCGCTGCAGGCCACCGGCAAATCCAGCCAGCGGCGTTGCCTGTGCCACGATGAGCCACTGGTCCAGTTTGCCGGCCTGCTTCTCACGTACCATCGCGCGGAACTCGCGCGCCAGCAAGATCACGGGAACCAGATCCGGCGCTTCGGCAAGCAGGGCATCGACGAACTTCCGCGCGGTGTCGTCGATCTCGCCGGCATCGGCGACCACCAGCCACGCCGCGCGACGGCCGGAGGGTGCTTTCCAGGGGCTTGCCGACGGCGCCTGCCCGGCGGGCAGCGGATCGCTGCGCCGGAGCTTGTACCGGACCCATTCCTGCACGCTCTTTGGCCTGCCAGGATAGCCACGATCGCGGATCTCGCGCCACAGCCGGACCGTGTTGGTGCAGCCCTCGCTCCAGCGCCGACGCAGGTAATCGGCATGAACGTCGACAGCACTGCCGTAGGCCGGCTTGCTCCAGGAGGGCGGCCGGCCCGCCAGCAGCCAGGCCCGGATCGTGGAGCGGTCCAGGCCGGTGCTGCGGGAGATCGCGCTCTGTGACCAGCCGCGCGCATCCAGGGCGACCACCTCGTCGAAACGGGCCTGCCGCGCCGCCTGCCTGTCGAGTTTGCGCTGCTCACTGCGGGTGGGAGGCCGGGGCGTGGATGGCGTTACCGGAACGGTCATCAGTGTCGTCGTAACCGCTGTGGCCGTTTTCGCCGCGGCGCGGATCGAGCGATGATGTCGGTCAAGGATGCTTGACAGGGCGTCGCCGAGATTGCGCAGAAGATGCCACCGATCGGCAACCTGGACCGCATCCGGAGCGCCGGCCCGAACCCCGTCGGCATAGCTGCCGGCCCGATCCCGGGCGACGATCTCAATGCCGGGATGCGCCTTCAGCCACGCCTCGACAGTCTCGGCCTTGCGGTCACGCAGCAGATCGATCGGTCGGTTCTCATTCTCCAGATCGACGATGATGGTGCCATAGCGTCGGCCACGACGCCATGCCCAGTCATCGATGCCGATGACGCGCGGGGACGGCGCTTCCGAGATAGGAACAGCCCGGATCAGGCGCAGCAGGGTGTCGCCGCTGACCGGCATGGCAAGCCGGCCTGCCAGGCGGGCGCCGGATTCACCGCCGGCATGCAGAGCGATGCGGCGTTGCGCTTCGGCGAGACGGACGGTCCGCCGGACCCTCGGCAGGGCCACCTCCGGCAGGCGTTCAGCGAAGATCCGGCGCGGGCACCTGCGAGCGGAGCAGCGAAAACGGCGGATCTGAAGATCGAGATGGCCGATCCGACCATGCCAGGGAAGATCTCCGAGATGCCGGACGTATCGGCTGTGGACGCGGCGCGAACGGCGGCGGCACAGGGGACAGGATGCTGTAGCAGCGCGAGCATGAACCGCTATGAGCACGCGATCAGAGTTGACGACGACCTGCTCAACCGCAAGGCCGGCTGGGAGCAGGGACAGCAGCGAATTGGACACGGAGAAGAGGGCTTTCTCTGAGAAAAACCGTTTCCCTTCATATGGTTATCTTCATCCTCCAGTACACTCGCGCTGCACCGGGAATGCGGATGGACCAGCATTCACTCGGCGTCTACAATTACTTCATACCGGGCTTGCTCCAGCGCCAGCTCAACTTGCCGACGGACTTCGTCAGCCTCGGCTTCCCGCGCCTCGATGGCTCGCAAAGCAGCTTCGATACCCAACGGTTCAAGGAGCCGCAGGACCTCGCCACCGACTGCCTGGTCAACACGCAGAGCGCCGAACGAGATACAGCGTTCCGTCCCATGATTGACGTGGGCGCCTTGGCAATGGTAGCGGGCCGAACTGCCGTGAGCGCCACTGTAGGCGACATGCAGCTTGCGGCCGCAATGGCCGCAACGCAGCAGTCCGGCCAGGAGCGCCTCTCCCTTGCGGACGGCTCCACGGACCATCAGGCCCTTGCTGTTGGCATTGTCGGTGATCAGGCGCTGGTTCCTCTCATACTCACTCCACGAGATGTATCCCTCGTGATGGCCGGGGATCAACACTTGCCAGTCCTCCCGCTCGCGCCGGATGCCATGGGTAACCTGCTTGCGGCCTTGAACCAGCTTAACCCGGCTGCCGGTCCGGCCGAACGCGTAGGCCCCAGCATAAATGGGATTGGTCAGCAGGTGATGGACAGTGTTGTAGACCGGCGGCTTCCAAACGATGTGCCGGCCCTGGGGGCCGTAATCGACTGCGGGTAGATCGATTCCCTCCTGCCGGAGCCAAAGGTGGACCTGTCGGATACTCTGGAACTCGGCGAAATTACTGAGTACCAGAGCGATGGCCGGAACGCACCCGAAGGTCAGGGTCCAGATCAATGCGGTCATGTCGGGTCTTCACGTAACCGACAGCCACCGTCAAAAACAACTCGCCGCGTTTGGCTTTCTGGCGCAAGGCCTCCAATGATCGCTGCCGCAGAATCGAGAGTTCCATCTCGCTCAGCGTCCCTTTCATGCCCAGGACCAGACGATCGTTTGCCAACCGCGCGTCGTATTGGCCTTCCTCATCAATCAGGAGGCAGTCGACCAGGGCACAGAACTCCAACAGGGTATGCCAGTCCCGGCCGTTGCGGGCCAGCCGCGAAGCCTCAACCGCCAGCACGGCGCCGACGCGCCCCTCGCAGATCGCCAGCAGAAGCCGCTCGAACCCCGGCCGGCTGACGCCGCCGCCAGATCGTCCAAGATCATCATCAATTACAACCACTTCAGTCCAGCCAAGTTGTCGAGCCCGCTCGGCCAGGGCGTATTGTCGGCGCCGGCTTTCCGGGTTATGGAGCAACTGGTCAGGCGTTGATTGCCGGACATAGACATAGGCACCCCGGGCGAGATGGTCAGGCGTGATCTGGCTCATCACCGCCCTCCCGTATCCCGCTGGACTCTGCCTGTACAGCTTCCGTCAACAGGGCTTCGATCAAATCCAGCAGTTTGTTCCGCTCCACCGATGTCAGCGTCGGTACCTGCCCGGCTGCCGTGAAGAGATCCCTCTGAGCTGCTACCCCTTGCCGTCGACCCATGCCGCAGTCCTCCATGTGATGGAACTGGCGGAAAGGTTAGAACGGTATTGACCACCGTTCGAAGCACTAGCAAAGTTAATGCTGGAAGTCTGGGAGTATCCCGGATCTCCAGATCGGCAGCTTCTGGCCGAACCATCCATTCCGGCAGAAGCGCCAGTGTCCTATCGGGCTGACAGACCATGAGCATGGCGGTGCCGCGGTGGGTGTTTCGCCCTGTGACCACGACCGCCTAGCCGGCCAGTGGATGGAAGCGATATTGGATTGTCGCTTCGAAAGCCTGATACCCGGCAGTATGTCGCTGCTTCGACCGGCACCGGCAAAACCTGGATCGCCTGCGCGCTCGGCAATCAGGCGGCACGGGAGGGCTTCAGCGTGCTCTACACCCGGCTGTCACGCCTGCTGGACGACATCGCGACGGCGCGTCTTGGCTCAGGAGCCGGCGCTCTGATGCGACGGCTTGCCAGGGTCGATCTCCTGATCCTCGACGACCGGATGATGAGCGAACTGACCGCGACCCAGCGGCGGGATCTGATGGAGATTGTCGATGACCGCCATGACCGCGGCTCGATCATTCTGGCCTCCCAGATACCCTTGTCCAGCTGGCACCGGGCGATCGGGGATTCCACTTATTCCGAAGCGATACTGGATCGCATCGTTCACGCTGCCTATCGGGTAGAACTTCAGGGCGACTCCCTGCGCAAACCCGCTCGTGGTGGCACCGCCCGTGGTGGCACCGCCCCTTCCGGCAGCGCCATCAACCCGCTTCCCACCTCGGGGAAACAACCCTAAAGTGAACTTACGTCAGACGCCAACGGCAGGCCCCGCCCCATGGGGCGAGGCCTGCCGTCGCCCTTGCGAAGTGCCTGCTACGGTTGAAGCGCAGGTGGTCGGATTGATGAAAATGCCGGTCGGTTTCGTGAACATGTGCACTGCTCCAGCCTGAACAGCAGGACCCCAGTTCCGGGCACTATCGATCGATGTCTCTGGGCGTCATCGCGACCTTGCCCTTGAGGGCGTCGCGCCAAGTTTCGGTGCCCACGGTCCGCCATTAAGCCTCATCTCCTCTAACCATCTCATGAATCTCATCATAAGCCTGATGTTGCCGATTTTGGACATGCGTATCCTCTGAACGATCAGCAGCAATCCGCATGGTCGCATCAACCGCACGGGATGGTGAGAGGTGTTGAGGATATTGGCCTCGGTCAGGATGTCGCCGTCAGACGACCATCCCAAAGGGCTGACGTTTATATCGAATACCTTTTCATACTATCAGTACAATATCGAATTACTATCTAGGTAGTTATAATGATTTTAAATCAAATGGAAATAAAGATGACACCTGTCTCGTCATGCCCTTGAGAAAACATGAGGGGAAGTGACAATGGCTCGATCGATGATTTGGATACCAGCGTTCGCGATCGTTGCTATCTGCATCGCAGCATCACCCGATCCAGCGAAAGCAGGGACTTCGAAAGGCACCACCGCTGGACAAGTCGGAGAAGCAAAGCCGCTCCATGCGAAGGGTATCAAAAGGCAAGGACGCAGGGTCGATGACAGTGTTACGACCTGCAGGATGTTCGGCAGTGATGGCCTGACCCCTCGACCGGGGCTGACGCACATGAAGCAGAGCGACCATGCTCGTCTGCGCGCCGAGAACGATCTGATCGAGATGTCCCAGCGTGGCAATGGCGACGAAGCCGCTTACTACAGGTCCCTGACAGGCAACAGCGCAGACAATCCTAAACTCAACCGCTATCGAGTCGCGGACAGACTAGGCATGAAGAAAGCCTGCAAGCCGTATTGGTCCACGCCCTGAGCGTGAAAAATAATCGGTTCACAATTCACTTAATGCATCAGAGAGAATTCCCATGACCATTCGATCCCTGCTTCTGGCGACCGTTGCCATTGCCACGATATCTGCTCCGGCCGTGGCCCAGGTGGCTGCCGAACTGGAGGGACGCGTGACCGACATCACGACAACCGGTACCGGCCCCGAAACCACCGTCACATCACTCAAGGTGTTTAATACCACCATCGCCATAAAGTCCGGAACCACGTTCGCCACACCGACACGGGACGGCATGTCCGCCAACAACATCGGCGTTTGCAATAATCGCCCGTTTGCCGGTATGAGCCGAACCACCAAGACCATGATTGGAGGCACCGGCATCATCGTTGGATCATCTGTCGACCTGCCTGCTCCGGCCGTCGGCTCGGTGGTCGAACCTCAAACCGTGTTTCTTGAGCCGGCTGAAAACGTTCTGCTCGGCCGCATCACCAAAATCCCCGAGTACGAACTCGACCCGGTTACCAGCACGAAAAAATATGTGAGCGGCACCTTGGAAGTTGAAGGAACAAGCGTAATCGTACTCGGCGCCAGAGCGGGCGAGCACTTCCCGCCCACCGGTACAGTGGCTCACAATCCGTGCCTGCCAGGGACAGGCGTCAAGAACGATTTCGGCTTTGCAATCCCGCCGGAGTCACTGGTGGTCGGCGCCGAAGCCGCGGCTGAGGGCTGGTTCGGAGATGATGGCAGGTTCTACGCCTTCCTGATTGAAAGTGTCGGTGCGCCGGACATTCAGCCCACTTCAGTGAGCATCACCCGCGCCCAGTGCCGGACCCGTTCCGCGACCCAGATGGAGTGGGAAATCCGGGGTGGAACCGCTGATGAGGCATCTGGCGGAGCAGGCCAGATCCTGATCGGCAAGCCGGTACCCTCTCCCACGCCGGAAAACCCCAACAGGACAGTATTCGGGGCTTATACGGGTGCCACCACCACGGCTACCGCTGACCCGCTCAACAGGCCCTATGGCCTCTACACCTTCAAGGCGAACATCAATAATCAAGGGTCATGCCCGGAGACCGTGATGGTCCGGTATGTCGGAAAGTCCGCTACCGTAACCGTGCGCGCTGGCGTGGATCGCCGCTGAACGAACTGCATACCGGACGCAGTTTCAACCTGCCATCAGCGGAAACCCAATTTTGGCACTCGTATCAAGCCAGTAACGGCTACACCCGGACGACCGGCGCCTTGTTGGCTACGGTCGGCTGGAGGGTCTTTCGGGCGCCCGGCGTCTGGGACGCCTGTTCCGGGCGGCACGGCTGTATGTGAACTATTTTCAGCCGTCATTTAAACTCAAGGAGAAGAGGCGGGACGGCGCGCGGATGAGCGTCTGCTGGCGAACGATCGCTTCGAGGAACCGGCGAAGGGGGTCTGCGCACGGAGTTCGCCCGACTGGATCCGGTTGCGCTGCTGCGAGAAATTCGCGCGGCGCAGGCCGAGCTGGATGATCTGACGCCGTTCATTGCCGGCTTGGCGCGGGCCTGGGAAGACGGCGAGGTGCGGCCGACCCACCGACAGGCGACGACGGCGCCACGGACGTGGCGGACGCGGGTGGATCCCTTCGAGGAGGTCTGATCAGTTGTCGAAATGTGGTTGGAGGCGGAACCCGAGCGGACGGCGCGGGAGCTGTTAGAGCGGCTTCAGAGTACCTACCCCGATCGCTATCCTGATGGCCAGCTGCGAACGCTTCAGCGGCGGGTGAAGGTGTGGCGCAGCGCCAAGGCACAGGAACTGGTCTTTGGCGCCTCCCGGTCCGCAGCGGCCTGACGGGCGATACTGGGAATGCCCCCGCCGACATCTGGATGACCCATCGGTTGCGGTCGGATACCGCTCACTTCCTGCCTTGTCTGGAGGATCCCACCGTGCTCACTCCGGTCAAGAACACGAGCGGAGCTCGTGCCGCTACGCGGCGGCCTGCGGCCGTCCCTGACCTCTCCTGCGCGCGATGGCGTCCGGTGGACAGGTCGGGACGAGAGGATGGTCGTTCCGGTCGAACAAGAGGATGTCAAGCAATCTTTTGGCTTGAAGAAGCTGATCCCTTTCTGTCGCCTCGAATGTCAGTTCCGCTGTCGCCTGGTAACATTTCTGGGTGCGGCAATACGGACAAGCGGTTTTGATTGACGCGCAACAGCTCAGCATGAATCGGAGATAAAGCTATACCGCATGCTGGATGATGGCGGATGGGAACTTATGGCGGGCATACGAAATCAGCTGTATCCAGGCAGATTATCGTCGCCGCTGTCGGAGCGCCACTGTTGCCGTGACATTACCGGCACAGCGACAGGTTTACTTCGAACGTAACGTAAGATTGTAGCGCCAGACATAGTTATACCGGAAGTATTCAGTCGCATGATAAGCAAAAGTGATATTGTAATATACTTTTGGAAAATAGTACCTTGTTAAGGTTCATTTGACTAGCAGTATGCTTGGTCAAGCTGAGAGGGAGTGTGGAAGGGAATGCCTGATCTGGTCTGTCGGGTCTTCTTTTATCTGCTCCTCTTATTTTTGGCTGCCGCGGCGTCACTTGGCGCGACCCCAGCCTACTCGGTTGACCTGGTTGATCCTCTGGCTGGAAAAGAAACCCCGGATCCAGGCTTCGAAGGCATGAGAACACATACTCTGCGCGCTCTCACGATGCTTGACACGCCAAGGTACCCTGATGATTTCAACCATTTCATCTATGCGGAGCCAGGCGCCCCGAAGCAAGGAGCCCTGCGCACGGCCGAGGTCGGCACATTTCACAATCTGACCCCCTTCATCCTTCAGCAAAGTAGCGTGCAGGTATGGCTTGTGTATGAGCAGCTCTTCACGTCGCCACGCGATGATCCGCTATCATCGTATCCCCTGATTGCGCAAAGCGCTGAAATCGCGCAGGACAAATCGTTCGTCATATTCCATCTGAACCCTTTGGCGCGCTGGCACGATGGCATCCTCATCTCGTCAGAAGATGTCGTGTTCACTTTCAAGACCTTGTGCAACCACGACAAAGCTATTCCCTACTTCCGCTCGGCATTTCGAGACGTCAAGAGTGTCGAAGCCATAGATCAACATCAGGTAAAGTTTCATCTTTTTCCAGACAGCGAAATCAATCTTCCTTTTTTAATTGCGAGCATGCATATTTTACCCGCACATTATTACGAAACGAGAGAATTCGGCAAATCCTCGATGGAGCTTCCAGTAGGAAGCGGTCCATATCGTGTCAGCCAGGTGCTTCCCGGCCGCCGGATCGTTTATGAACGGGTCAGAGACTACTGGGCGCGTGACCTGCCGACGCGGCGCGGACTGTACAACTTCGACCGATGGGTTGTTGACTACTATCGCGACACCAACGCCAAGGCCCAGGCGTTCATGGCCGGTCTTTCCGACATCGTGTACGAATTCAACCCCATGCGCTGGCTCGCCTATGACGCCTTCCCGGACAAGGCGGAGCACCGGCTTATCAAAGTTCAATCCCGGCTCCAGGGTGCGCTGGGGAGCATGAACTTCGCGTTCAATCTGAGATGTCCTCCTTTCGACAACAGGCTGATTCGGGACGCGATCACGCAACTCTTCGACTTCGAATGGATCAACAGGGTCTTGATGGGCGGATGGGCCGAGCGCAATCACAGCCGGTTTCCCAATTCGGAACTGGCTGCCCAGAGCCACCCCTCAGCTGCGGAAATCGAGCTGCTCCTGCCCTGGAAGGGGAGTATCAGGGATGAGACGCTTCAGCGGGAATTCGCTCTTCCAGTCAGTGACGGCACTGGTTATCAGCGTCAGCAACGTCGCAAGGCTTTCGAACTGTTCGCACAGGCGGGCTATGCTCTTCATCAAGGATCCTTGGTGAACGGTACAGGCAAGCCGCTGTCAGTCGAGATCATCACTGCGAGTTCAGATTTCCGGAACGTGGTCCTCGCTTTCGTCACCAGCCTCAGAAGAGCAGGCATCGATGCTCGCCTGCGGATCATCGACGTGCCTCAGTTCGAGAGACGATCCAGGGTGGATTTCGATTTCGACATGACCTTTCAGTTTTTCGGCACCACGGATCTTCCCGGCCCGGAGCAGGAGTTCTACTGGGGGTCGAGGTTTGCCTATGAGCGCTACACCGTCAATATTCCCGGCATCCAGGATCCCGTCGTCGATGACCTGATCGGCCGGATCAGACGCGCCACCTCCCGCAAGGAGCTGATCCCGGCTATCCGAGCCCTTGATCGTGTTATCGCATGGAATGAGTACCTGCTCTCGGGATGGTATATGGCCACTTCCCACTACGCTTACTGGGACAGGTTCGGTCGGGCAGACGTCCGGTCGGAACAGGAAGCCGACCGGCCGCTGGGCTCCCCCGCTATCGAGGCTTGGTGGGCCAAGTGAAACAGGAGGCTCTTACAACCTGCTAAAGGAAAGCGCCCGTCTCTCCGGCACAAGCCGGATAAGATGTCGCCAGAGTTGCTGCGGCGCAACAACACCGATGCCATCGCTCTCCTGATCCGAGGCTCGTCATGCGTTCCTTGCCACAAGCCGCAGCTTTGCTTTGCAATCGGGTAGCCGTGGCGGCAGGTTTCATCATTGTTGCTGTCATCGTCCGGGCGCCGGCGCTGCTTTATTCCGTTCTCAACTATGATGAGAGCATGTATCTGCTGATGGGGCTGGAGTTCGCGCGCGGGCATCTGCCATACACGACCATCTGCGACTTGAAGCCGTTCGGCCTGTTCGCGCTGGCAACGCCTTTCGCGGCTTCGCCGTTCGACCCAGTGATCTCCAGCCGTATCGGAGCCAGCGTTGTCGTTGGGTTGACCGCTTACCTGCTGTGCCGGGTCTCGAGTCTGCTGTTCAGCGATGAGCGGCGGCTGATCGGCACCAGTGCTGGCTTGGGCTACATTGTCTTCAGCCTGGTCAACGGCGGCATGGCGTTTCAGGGTGAAATCTTCCACACGGCCTGCGCGGTGCTGGCTCTGCTGCTGATCCTGCGGGCCATTCACCATCGACTGCCGCCGAGCCTCGCACCCATGATCGCTGCCGGGCTAACGCTCGGGATCGGCATCCAGATCAAGCAATCCGTGCTGTTCGACATGCTGGCCTTTCTGACTGGCTTTTTCATTCTGACGGCCCCGAACTGGCAGAGTTTGCGCCATCACGCGCGAGCAAACCTCCGGCCTTTGATCGCGCTGGGTCTCGCCCTCCCGCTTCCAACCCTGGCTGTGATGGCGCTCTATGCCGGCACTGGCCACTGGGAGGCCTGGGTCGCCGCCAACATCACGGCGCACTCCGCGTTCTACACGGGAGACCGTGAGTTGGCTTGGCTGCCAGCTCTGTGGTCCGTGGCGGAACAGGCGCCGCTCTGGATCGGCGGACTACTAGCGGCTGTTTTCGTTCGCCAGCTGACGTTCAGCGGGCGAGAGTTCCGAGCGACCGTCTTCCTTGGTGTATGGGTTTTTGCCATCGTCCTGTGCCAATTGTTTCTGCGTATCGCTTCTGATCATTACTTCCTGCAGTTCCTGCCCCCGCTCAGCCTGCTTGGCGGTCTGGTGATCGGACGCGGCCTGCTGATGTATTTGCCCAGCCGGCGTCATGTTGGAGTGACACTGGCCATGCTGGTGGGACTCACCCTGTTCGCGGTGGCCAAGAACCCGATCATGCACAGCTTCCACATCGTCAAGGACCGGCTCGCCGGCGACACCTGGGCGGGCGACACTCCCCGACGCGTCACGGCCGATCTCAAACCCCTACTCAAGCCGGATGATGCGATCTACGTCGTCGGCTTCCAGCCGGCAATCTACTATCTGACCGGCGCGGTGATCCCGACCCGGTTTGCTTTTACCGGCATGCCGAGCTTCCTTCAGCCAGGACGCGATGGCTGCCGCTGGATCGAGCCCGCTGTTGAAATGCGGCGCATTCTCGACAACCTGCCGCGGTTCATCGTGGTCGAGCGTGGAATTTTCTACGCCGAGATGCCCTTGGATGTGCGTCGACTGTTGGACGAGCGGCTGATCCGGGATTACCGGGTCCGCGCCCGATATGAACAGCACTTCGCGCATCAGCTTTACCCATTCGAACGGTTTGTCATGAACGGCGGCGCACCAGCAGACGTGTATGAACTGCGGGATGAACCGCGCGCCCGCGCGCCTGTCAACTGGCCAAAGGAAGCTGAGTGATGCACGATCCCGAAGTTGATTTTGATACAGGGCCGCTGATTGCCCCGGCTGGAGATGTCAGCCAGTTAGAGGGGCATTGGTGCAGGAAGGCCCAGGACTAGGCCGACGCGACCGAGGCTGACCTCGGCGACCAGCCTCTGGAAACCGGGTCGCCCCTCCACTGAGGTGCCGGAGCGACCAAGGTTATCATCGATGATTTCGACGCGCTCGCGTGGCCATCCGAGCTCCAGAGCACGTTCCACCAGCCCATATTGGAGACGAGTCGATTCCTGATGGCGCTCGACCTGCTGGAGCGTTGACTGGCGCACGTAGACCAGGGCCAGACGATCACGGTGACGGCTGCGGATCTTGTCCGTCGGAGTTGGGATCATGCCGGTCATGGCAATCCTCCTCCGCTGCCGCGCCGGCTTCCATCTGCCGACGGACCAGGTGGCCGATCAGAACCGCAAGTTTCCGTCGCCGCTGTGCCGGCAGGCGCGGCCATGCCATTCGGCTCGGCTACACAGTGTTGTTCATTTCGATGCTCGGATGCCCAGCGCACCAGAGCCCGCCTCAATCAAGGCGCGGAACATGGCCGAGACCATCATCGGCCATATCAAGAAGTTCTCTTCCCTCAATCTGTCCAAGCATCGATCCGTCATCAACGCCTTCGTTCACATCATCGCGGCCATTACCACCTACCAGATCAACGGACTTGGTTAGTTTCCCCGGTTGGTGTGTGTGACGATCTGACGTGAGGGCTTCCCTTGATGAGGGTCGGCATGTTTGGCTAACGGCATGTCAGTTCCGCCGCTTCCAGACCTGGACGCCCTGTCCCCGACGAGCTGAAGAAGCTGGTGGTTCAGCTTTTGGTCGAAGTGACAGCGTTGCGCGAGGAGAACCAGGAACTGCGCGTGGAAAACGCTCGACTGAAGGATCTGCCGAAGAAATCGAAGCTGGCACCCGGCGGCATGGACAAGGCAACGGAATCGGATAAACGGGCCAGGACCAAGGAAGCACGCCGGCAGCGGCACAAACGGCAGAGTGGCCGGCGCACCCCGCCGGTGACCGAGGAGCGAACCCTTGCCGTCGAGGCCCTGGCCGGCTCGCGGCGCCGCGGCTTCGAACCCTTCACCGGGCAGGATCTGATCCTGACGCCGCAGGTCATCCGCTTTCGCCGCGAGCGCTGGGTGACACCGGAGGGTCAGGAGATCACAACACCGCTGCCGCCTGAAGTGAGTGGCCAATTTGGCCCCGGGATCGTGCGCTATGTCCTGATGCAGCACGTCCAGGGACAGGTGACGGTGGAGCGTCTGCACGCCCAATTGAAAAGCCTGGACGTGCGCATTTCGAAGGGCCAGATCATCACCATCCTGACCGCCAGCAAAGATGCTTTCTATGCTGAGAAGGACGCCATCCTGGAGGCCGGGCTGGCAACCGCGCGCTGGGTGACGGTCGATGGGCCGCAGGCAACGCCCTCCGGGCGGTACACGCAGCCCGCCACGCCGGGCACGATGAATACACCAACCACATCGGCAATGGCCACTTCGCCTGGTTCGCCACCCGCCCGTCGAAGAGCCGGCTGAACTTCCTGGACCTGCTGCGCGCCGGCCATCCCGACTTCGTCATCAATGCCACGGCGCTGGCCTACCTGGTTGAACACGGCGTGTGAAAGCATCGTCGCCGCTCTGCTCACCGCCGGATCTCAAAGCTTTGACGATGATGCGGCATGGCAGGCTTACCTGGACAGCTTCGGCCTCGGCACCGGTCATCGGCGGCGGGCACCGAGGCGGCCCTGGTCGGTGCCATCGTCGCCCTCGGCCTGCTGAGCCACACGGTGATCATCTCCGATGATGCCGGTCAGTTCGACGTTTTCCAGCACGCCCTGTGCTGGATCCATGCCGAGCGCCATCTCCACCGGATCATCTGCGTCACCGACGAGCAGCACCGTCTGGTCTCCGTGCAGCGTCAGCTGGTTTGGTGGTTCTACGCCGAGCTCAAGCTCTACAAAGACAATCCCACAGCCACTCGCCGAACGGCGTTGAGGCAGCGGTTTGATCGGATCTTCACCCGGGTCACCGGCTTCGCCGACCTCGACGAGGCCGTCGCCCGTACCCTTGCCAACAAGGACGAACTGCTGCTTGTGCTCGACCGCCCAGACATCCCGCTGCATATCAACGGCTCGGAGAACGACGTCCGCAGCTTCGTCACCAAACGCAAAGTCTCCGGCAAGACCCGCTCCGCAGTCGGCAAGCAGGCCCGGGACACCTTTCTCAGCCTGCTGAAAACCTGCTCCAAGCTCGCCATTTCGTTCTGGGACTACCTGGGCGCCAGACTCAAAATCCCGGACGCCGAGCGCGTGCCCTGGCTCCCCGATCTCATCCGGCAGAACGTTTCGGCATAGCCCAACTCACAACGCCATGACCGCTATCTGCCGGCGAAACTGACCAAGTCCCAGATCAACCCGATCAAGCCAAAGCGCAACCTTCAGCCCCGCTATCAGCTCGAAACAACAGCCTGAAAACTCCTTATCGGGTGAAGCATTTGCCACGCTATGCGTCAAAGACATCGGCCCCGCCGGCTGCTTCGCCGAGGGTGCCGCGCTGAGCCTGGGAGAGATCGCCGGCAGGACCGATGCCCTGGGCTGGACCGTGCCGCATCCCGACGTTTCTCAGGCGTTTCTCAACGGCCGCCCTGAAGACGCGGCGTTAGGGACGGCCCTCCCGAGCGGCCGCCACGGATGACCCCGTTGAACAGGAACTTGAGCGTCTCGCTTCGGCTCACCACGGCATGAACGCAGAACGACGCCACCATGGCCGCGACGACTATGGCAACGAACTCGACCAGGACAGGCCACTCGACATAGGTGAAAGCCAACCCGAACCAGCAGACGAACATCATGTGAAACAGGTAGACGACCATCGAAGCCTCCACCATTTTCCTAGTAAGGTCGGTCGAACGATTGAACCACCGCCGGGCGACGCAGAGAAGGACATGGGCGGACAGGATGCCGGCGATGGGCGTCAGGAAATAGCTTGCCGCCTTGGATACCGGCTCCCCCCTCGGCTCCACCAGCGTCAGGATCAGGCATGCAACGGCTGCCGCGCACCATGACGGCAAGTGGATCGTGGTGAATCGCTCCAGCCAGTCTGGGCGGTAGGCAAGAGCGGCGCCCAGAACAAAGAAGGGAGCGAAGGCCACCGTCCGTATCGACTGCACCATGCCCGAAAACAGGATATTGACGTCGAGCATGCTGCCGATGGTCGCTGCGCCAACAACGCCGGAACCGGCCAGGATCAACGCCAGCGCGGCGCTTTTCCAGTCGCGGCCGATCAGGTCCAGCACCCTGTCGGACACACGGCCGAGCCGAAGCCTGCCGCCGTATCTCCACCCTAGGGCAAGCAGCGATGAATAGATCAGCAGATCGCCAAGGAACCATAACTGCTCGATCCAGTGCCCGCCCGGAGAAGACAGCCTCGCCAGCCAGTCCTGCCAAGCGTTCGGCAGACCATGATCGGCAATGGCGCCCGCCAGCATCTGCCAGGGGTTGACCAGGAGAGCCACGCTGATCAGGGGCACGCTCAGCCGGATGAACCTGCTCTTCAGCCAGACGCCTTCGCCCTGCTTCCCGATCATCAGCATGGCGAAAAACCCGGAGATGATCATGAAGGCCGGCATTCTGAACGTGTGGGTGAACTGGAACACCCAGGTCAAAATGAAGGAGGTCTCGACCGAAAAGACGATCCAGTCGATGTTGGCGGAGTAGATCATGCCTGCATGGTAGGGAATACCCAGGAACATCAGAAAAGCTCTGAGCTGATCCAGGTAATGTTTCCGTTCCATTCGATCATTCCGGCATTGGCAGAAGACGGACGGCAGGCGGCGTCGTAGCCTGCCAGCCCTCCGAGTGTAAAACAACCAGCTTAAACGCTCGTGGCGTCTCTACTGCGAATGTCCAGACCCGTTAACCGAATAGCGGAGTAATCGGCGCGATCGAAGGGCTTGCTTGGTTTTCCTTACCGAACCGGTTCACGGCCGGAATATGCCGAGTCGAAGACTGGAACCATCTCATTACCGAAGGGATCGAGTTGGGGAGCGGCAGACTCCCAGGTCATTCGGGATGCCGGCACCGCTTTCGTGGCATCCGCATCGCCCCGCGCCATGCCTTCGATGCCGCCGGCGTCCACCCTGGCGACCTGCGCGATCATCTCTTCTACGTCTATCTCTTCTACGGCTTGTCCGCCGCTGTCGGGTGCCGCCATTCCCGCAAAGCCCAGTCCAGCGGACAGCGCCACGGACAGCACGACACCCCTCACAATGTTTTTTCGAACCATCTTCAGCATAGCCGAACCTCGCAAACAAAGGTGACAGGCTGATTAGTATCACTGCTGAAGATGGCCCGATCTGTAACCTGGGCGACATTTGGGAGTTTTGTTTTACCGGGGCTCCCAACGGGCCGGGCGGCTACTTCCCATATGTCCCGAACTGTTCCCTGAATTCCGCCTGAGTTCGAGGCCATGGCAGGTGAATGCCTTGAAATTGCCGTTCGGACAGGGTGAGGGTGCTGGCGCGTCGATTTCCCGATGCAGCGGAAGCCGAGCGGGCTGCCTGCCCCGCCGCCGCCTTTGCCATAAGCCTCAAGGCATCCTTGGATCCCGCCAACCATGACGCCCGGGATAATGCGCCCAGTCGACCTGGGCCCGCGCCCCGGCGGGCATCTCCACCCGGCGCCGCGCCCGCACGCGGGAGCTGGTTATCTCCGCACCCAGTAGCGCTGGACCGAGCGCAAGCTGCCGGCATAATCGTGTTCGCCGACCAGCCAGTGGTGCAACGCCGCCAGATTGAGCCGTCCTCCTGGGCAGCGCGCCAGGTCTCGATGGCCTCGGCCACCGCTTCTGCCCGGAAAAGCTGGCGTGAGCACCCGTCCACCGCGCTCAAGTGCAACCGTTCCAGGTGATACCGGACCGTTCTTTCCGTCACGTCCAGGAGCCGGGCAATGTCGCTCGTCATCGTGCCACGCGACGAGAGAACCTTGATTATCATGCGAGCCTCCGTGTCCAGACGGCCCATTCCTCCCTCCAAACCGCTTGTCCTTGCGGCGGGAGTATGTTGGCCGGAGGCGTCACCTCGTAAATCTGGGTGTCGCCTTATCCGGAGACTGAACTGTCGCCTTACAGACCCCAAGCCTGCTCGCATTGGCCACCTCGACCGCCTCGACCGGCGACCGGGGCGACCACGATCGCCTGGGCAGTGGGTCGGACTCGATCCAGGCGGCCCTGACAGCGGTGAAGTCCCAGGACCCCCTCGTATTCGTCGGGTCGCTCTCCTACGCCGCCAACCTAGAGGACAAGGAAGCCGGCCGGACCGTTGATCCGGGCAATCAGGTCGGGGTCAACCTAAGCTCGATCCTAGCCGTCAGCCCAGAAACCTCGCTGGGTTTCGGCGTTGAGTTGAGCTTTTCCAACGAGACGGATGTGGATGGTCAGGAGATCGCAGGGTCAGACGGCCTCAGTGGCGTCCTGGAACTTGGTCTTGGGACAGTTCTGACGCCCAGCACACTCCTGAGCATCACGGCCGGAATGGGATTCACCGAGGATGCCCCGGACTTCCGACTGGGTTTCTCGCTGCCGATCCGGTTCTGATCCGGTAAAAACCACCATCGATTCATTATACTTTCTTGGTTTAATTTGGGTCGTTAACGTCGAAGCAGGATGGAGCGGATGAACTAGGGCGGAATCGGAATGAAAGACATTGTCGTGATAGCCCTGCTCTTCGCCGCGGTGGCGGTAGGATCTAGCTATGCGTTCACAATGGCGACCCACCTCCTCTTGAGGTTATTTGGAATTTAGGATGTGCCGATCGTCTGTCTTGAAACCGGACATTAAACCAGTTGAGAAACTAAAACCGATTGGACCTCCCGGCGGCTGTCCCTGAACTATTTGTATTGGATACTTGAAGCGTGGTCGGAGAAGGTAGCAACTAGTCATAATAAATACCTAAGGGGTTAAGCATGGAAAGAAGCGAAGAGAAAGACAATTCCTTGGATGATTTTGATCCGATACTGCTAAAAGTGGCGATAGAAGGTGCCAGACTTGGAACCTTCGACTACGACGTGGCTACTAATCGCTGTCGCTGGAACCGGCGACTGAAAGAAATGGTGGCTCTTCCACCGAGCCAGCAGGAAAGCTTCGACAGCTTCGCAGCCATGCTACACCCGGAGGATCGGCAGAAGGCACTCACGGCAGTCGGGGCCGCTTTGGATCCGGAGGGCAATGGCCTGTACGCCTGTGAGATGCGGCTGGTAAGCTACGACGGCGCCACACTCTGGGTCAGCGCGGCCGGTCAGTGTGTGTTCGACACCGGTCCGATGGGCCGCTTCCCTGTTCGGCTTGTTGGGATCGTTCGCGACGTTTCCCAGCGTGTGGCATTGCTGAGGCAGAAGGATCTCCTTGTCCGAGAAATGAGTCACCGCGTTAAGAACTCGCTGCAGACCGCGCTGACGATGCTCGACCTGCAAGCCAGGTTCGTTGGCGATGGCACCGCACGCAGCGAACTTGATGAGGCTCGCGGGCGTATACAGTCCGTAGCTCAGGTCCATCAGCACCTTTATCAAGCTTCCGACCCAACAAGAATTGCCATTGGCGATTACCTGCGCAATCTGGTCACCGAGCTCGCTGTGCACCTGCCTGTCGGCGTGACTGAGATCGACTGGTCCACGACCGGGGACAACCTGGCAGTACCGACGGATGATGTGCTCAACGTTGGACTGATCGTCAACGAACTCATCACGAACGCCTGCAAATATGCCTTTGTTGGCCGCGTACATGGATGCGTCACCGTCTCGATCCACGACGGAGGACAGAATGTTGAAATCCGCGTTGCTGACGATGGTGTTGGTCTACCCCGCCGAGTGGACCCACTATGTGACGGAAATCTCGGCATGACGATAGTTCGATCCGTCGTCGAACAGCTTGAGGGAGCGTTGTTCTGCGAACGCGGCACTGGTACATGCTTCATTGTTCGTTTTCCGAAACGCTGATTACACATGTCCTAGCTTGGCCCGCTCATGCGTCGGGCGAGTTCCAAACGTCCCCGACACAGGCGGCTCATCAGGGTGCCGATCGGGATGTCCAGCTCGGCGGCCGCTTCCCCGTAGCTCAGGCCATTGACGCAAACCAGCATAATAGCGGAGCGTTGCTCCTCCGGCAGGGCCGCGATCACATGACGCACCCGTGCCAGAGTGGAGCGCGCGATGACGGCGCGTTCGGTATCCTCTGTTCCCAGATGCTCCGCATCCTCCAGCGGAGCCGACAGGCGATCGCGCGAACTCCGCTTCTCATCAATCCATAGGTTCTTGATAACGCTGCGCATCCAGCTCCCCGGCTGCTCAATGGCGGCCAGAGAGCCCTGACGCCTCAGAGCGCGCTCATAAGCCGCTTGCACGAGTTCGTTGCCGACATCGGCTGACCCGGTCAGCGAGCGGGCGAAACGCTGCAGGTCGGGCATCAGGGCAATGATCGTATGCCGTCCATCGTGCAAGCCTAACGAGGTCATGTCACAACCTAATGGTAAACGACAGCCGTCGATAGCCGCCGGATTGTTCTAGATGCCAAACTTATCAATGAAACGCCCGTTTAAATCAATTGCAATAAGTAATTATATCGCTTGATATACAGCTAATTTTCTACGATTTACGATTGAAGAATGGGAACAGAAATTAAATTATTTTGAAGATGACCATCCCTCGCACCAGACACATCCCCTCACCAGCTTCAGCATTATATTTCAAAGGCTTGGCCATCTTAGGCGTACCTGGGGTAAAAGGGCGGGCGTTCAGGCTGTTTCGGAACGCATCTTGACGAGGTCGGGAAAGTACGGGGCATCGGCTCCGGGAACGCCGACGCGATGGCCGAGATAGTTCCAGAAGGAGACGCCGAGCTTAGTGCAAGTCAGCAGCAGGCCGGCGAAGGCGTCCCGGACTCGCGTTCCTGATCGGAGCGGGTACCGCCGGAGATCTTGCGCTTGATCACCCCTCTCGCGGGTCCATGGACCCGCTGTCGGGGCCGACGGCGGCGCTCGCGCCGCGAAAGGCCTGTGGTCGCAGGTCGCGTTCCGAGCCGTTGGTGTTGAGCGGCACCTCGGGGCGGTCGAGTACGACCAGCAACGCGTCCTTGTTGGCGTGCAACCGTTCCAGCAACCGGTCGAGCGTCGCGAACCCGGTGCGCCGTCGGAAGATCCGGTCAAAGCGTGCCCGTAGCTGCCCGCGCCGTCTTGGCGGTTTCCAGTCCGGCCAGCAGCACCGCGCGGGCTTCGTCCACGAAGGCGCCGTTGCCGGCGTTCAGCAGGCGGACCACCTGACGCTTGGAAATGTGGATGCCAAATGCCCGGAGCTGGGTGACCAGCTGCGGCATCGTTACCTGGCCCTGATGATATTGCAGGAGCACGAAACGGCGCAGTTCCGGCCCAAAGTGGCCGGTGATCCCGGTCGGCATCGGCGCCGTCACCGTCCTGCCGTCTGGTGTTTGCCAGCGTTCACGGCGGATGCGCACGACGTGCGGGCGCAGCTCGAGATCCTGGACGACGAAGTCCTCGTAACCTTTGAAGCGCGAGCCGGTCGGCACGTCAGCCTTGATGATCCGGTCCTCGTGGATGACCAGCCGCTCGGTCTTCCGGCGCTTTTTCCCGCGCCGATTGTCGCTGCCCTCCGGCTTGGGTTCAGTCTTCCGCTCCATGCCGCTCGGCTGGATCGCCGGCCGACCCTTCACGCCCTTGAGTGCGGCGATCTCCGCCCGTAAGTTCGCAATCGCCTGCTTCAGCGCGGCATTCTCTGCCAGCAGGCGTTCGGTTAGGGCTTCAAGGTCGCCGCGCGACAGGCCGGAAAGTGAAAGTTTCTCAGGAGCGGACACATCAGGAAAAATGGCACCAGGGCTGATCCCAACCAATCCCAGCCCGCCTCATGCCTGCCCAGCCCTTTGCTCCAGGTACGTTGCGCGGTTCGTTTGGGTAAGCCCTGTTGGACTGGCTCTGATGGAGCTGTAGGCCATAATTCCTGACATGAAGCCAATGGCCACGATCTCACCGGCTCCTGTCAGGTGGTCAAAAACGTAGGTAACCACCGCGCCACTGGCGACCAGAAGAAGCAGGACGACGATGCCGTAAGAGGTCTGAGAAGGATAGACATCGACCCAGCTTTTCCGAACTTCCGGGGACAGAGCTTCAACATGAACAACGGCCGGGTGGACCACAGCATCCGCTTCACCGGCCAGCACAACTCCAGTCCAACAAAGCGCCAGCCGTTCGGAGAGGTGGCATCCGACCAGCGTCAGCATGGCCATGAGCACGCCATCAATATTCCCCATTAGAACTAGATTTAGCGGGTATTTGCGTAGGTGTTCCGGTCCTGCTGCAGCCAGATCGGCAACGGCCCAAGGGTCACAGATCATGACATCGGCCATACCGGTCGATGCGTCCAGCGAAACAAGAACGCCGAGCAGGAAGCCAATGGCGGCGCCACCGAAGCGAATGAGCCAGAAGAAAAAGAAACGCATGGCCGATCCCTGTGTCAGCTGGATTAGGATTGGCTACTTCTGATTGAGGCCCCAGTGTCAGGTCGAGCGACCTTGCGAGTCCCATCGGCCGATTCTGGACCCCGCCCGTGGGGCAGATCGAGCCGACCGCACCAGCGGCAGTCCGGCAACAAGACGGCCAAAGAGATCACTATGCATTCCACAAATCTTTGTCGTGGTGTACCGGGCAGGTACGGTTTGAAGAGGAAAAGAGTAAGGGCAAGATAACCCTCCGGGTGTCATAACATATTGTCTTGAATTGCTTATCTTTCTGTACCGGTTCTGGCGTACCGGATTGCCGGAGCGGTGCCGGGTGCTGCTCCGGCTCACATCCGGCTATACTTTTACTCTGAGATAGGGTTATCATCTAGCCCGCATTGACCCGCATTGACGGAGGAACGCGATGCACCACAGCTCAGTCAGGGAACGGCAGCGGTTGCCGATCCGGCCATGATGAGGGTGCCCGCGATGCTGGGCCGCTCCGGCGCCCTACAACTAAAACTTGTGCGCCGCCACGCCGCGCCGGAACCCCAGCGGATGCGGGCCATGCCCCTGCCGCCGGTCGGCACAACGGTGCGCGGGCGGTTTATCGGCAAGCCGGGACGGTTCGCCCAGCGGGTCATGGTCAAGGTGAAATACCGGGCCGCGCACAATGGCAAGGTCGCCTTCAGGCGGTCACTGCGGGACAATGCAAAGTACATCACCCGCAATGGAGAACTGGCCGGGTTTGACCGGAGCGGTCGACCGGCCACCCGGGAGGACATCAACGCCGAGATCCACGGGTGGAGTGAGGACAACAGATACTACAAATTCATACTGTCACCCGAGAACGGACACCGCCTCGATCTGCAGGACTACACCCACGCGGTGATGGGGAAGGTCGAGCGCGACCTGCTGACCGAGGACGAAGTCCGGCGCGGCGCGGGGCTGGAATGGTTCGCGGTCGAGCACTGGGACACCGACCATCCACACACTCACGTGATGATGAGGGCCAGGGTTGAAGACAGGAATTTACGCCTGTCGAACGGCTACGTTTCGCATGGCCTGCGGGCGCGGGCGCGGGAGGTCGCAACCCAGCAGCTGGGCTACCGACTGGAGCGCGGCACGGACCTGGAGGAGAAGCGCCGTATCGTCGTGGAGCGTCGGCGGCAGCTGGGGCTGGACCCGGGCACGGGTTCACCCCTGCGGCAGCGGGAGTCGCCGCGGGGACGCGAGGGAGGGCTGGACTGATGCGAGCTTGGTGGGCATGGCTGCAGGTTGCCCAGCACGAATGGTGGTTCGTGCCGGCGGGGCTGGGGCTGCTGGCGGTCACAGTCGCTGCCGTCGTTCTGATGCGCATCGCGGTCAGCCGGGCCAGCAGCTGGCTGCTGAACCCGCGCATGAAGGGCACCGAGGCCCAGGTCGAGGCGGTCTGGGCCACGGAGGAGGATCTCGTGAAGTTCGGGCTGATCAAACCACGCAGGCGGGGGATCAGGGCATGGATGCCGACACTCGGCCGAGGCTGAACGATCCCGGCGGGATCACGGTGGGGGCGTTGCCTGACGGCCGCCTGCTGATCGACCGGCACCAGATGCACGTACGCGTCACCGGCCCGACCGGGGCGGGCAAGACGCTGTCCTTTTTCATGCCGACCCTGATGAGAAGCTGGAAGGGATCGGCCATCGTCCACGACCGAAAAGGCGATTTCTGGCTGCTGCTCCAGGGCTCCAGCCGCTGGCGGCATAACCTGCTGTTCGCACCGACCCTGCCCGATAGTGTCAAGTACAATCCAATGGCCCGTGTCGGAACCGGAACGGATCAGATCGCCGGCTTCCAGAACCTCGCCGCCCTGCTGCCGCACAGCGACACCACGCAGGCGAAGGAGCCGATCTGGGATGAGAACGCCAAGGCATTGGCCACGGCCGAAATGATGTTCCTCAACAACTTCGGCGATCCCAGGGACAGGAACCTCGGTGGTCTGCGGCGTTTTCACGGTACCGGCAAGGCCGGCGGCGAACGGATGATGCGCCAGCAGCACCCGGACCCGATCCTGCGCGAGGAGATCGCGGCGTCCGCGCGCAGGATCTGGCAGAACGACAACGAACGCTATGTCGGGTCGATCCTGGCGACGATCGACAGCTACCTGAACGTTTATGCCGATCCCAACGTGGCCGCCGCCACGGAAACCTGCGAGTTCTCACCGGCCGATCTGGTGTGCGGACCCAACCCGGTGCTGCTGAACCTGTACCTGCCGCCGGAGCATTCCAGCCGCCTGGCGCCGCTGGTCCGCATGCTGACCAGCCAGATCCTCAATGCCCTGATGGGGCATCAGGACAAGGTCGGCGGGCGCTGGAAGAAGCACTGCATGCTGTTCGCCCTCGACGAGTTCAACCGCTTCGGCAAGGTCGATGCCGTCGAGGGCGCCATGGCGGATATGCGCTCCTATCACTGCCGGGCCATGCTGGGTGCCCAGTCCGACGGCGTCCTGACGACGATCTACGGCGAGAAGTCGCTGATCTTCAACAACTCGCGGCTCGTTGCCCTGCGCCCGTTCGACAGCGGCGAGGCCGACAAGCTGAGCCGGGCGATCGGCTCCATCGAGGTCACGGCGGAGTCTGACAGCGCATCCTACAGCGTCGGCGGCGAGCGCCGGGGAGGGGGTCTGTCACGGTCGCGGGTGCGCAAGCCGATCCTGCCGACTGAAGCGGTGTTGCGGCTGTCGGAAAACGACGTCCTGGTCTGCGGCTATCCCAAGCCGATCAGGGTACGGCGCCCGCCGCTGTCGTCCTGGCGCACCCTGGTCGATCCGGTGCCGCGCTCGTGGTCGCCGCTCGACGCCGAGTTCCTGCCGGTGCGCGACGACAAAGGCAATTTCATCGATCTGCCACCGGCCGTTGATGAGCACAACCCGTGGGACGGCATTCGGTTCGACGAGCCGCCCCCGCCCGATGCTCTGCCGGAGCCGAGGCGGTCGGAGGAGGCTGGGAAACCGAAGGCGAAAAGGACCCCTAGGACCAGGACGACGGCACCGCCAGAAGAGGCTGCTTCAGCACCGACGCCCCCTACCCCTACCCCTACCCCT
>NZ_AVFK01000043.1 GCF_000936425.1 Skermanella aerolata KACC 11604
TTATCCCCGTTACCGGCAACCGGCCGTCGACCAGGCCACGGAAAATCGCAGCCTGGTCAACGACCTTGATGCTGCTCTCAGATGCATCCCTACAGAGCACTCCTGCTGCCTTTGGAGAAATGCAGCCATGATACCCGAAGTATCGACACGAGATCAGGACAGACGCGCTTCGGGGCGGGATCCCGACGATCCGGTGCTGTTCTACGCCGAGCGCTCATTCCGCGCGAGCGCTGCGACGCAGGGGCTGCCCCTGCTGCTCTGGCTGCCGTTCCTGCTGGCTCTGCCCGAGGCCATTCCCACCGTGCTGCTGAGCGCTCTGGGTCTCGTCCTGTGGCAGCACCGGGCATTCCGCTTCGAGTTGACCGCGACCCACCTGTGGTTCCAGGCCGGTGCTTTCACACCCACCATCCTGATCCCGCTGAACACCATTCAGCAGGTTGAGCCGGTGGATTATTGGGGAAGACCGCTGACCTGGGATCAGCTCAAGGCAGTCGGCTCTCTCCGGCTGCTCTTTCCGGACGGTTCCAGCCTCACTGTCGCCGGTATCCGCGAACCGCGTGAGGTTGTCGGCGCCGTCCGGGTGCTGAGAGACCTATGACGGAAAGGAAATTTTCCGTCCTCCAGGCCCCGCGTTACGCAACTCGTTCCCATTGCGAAGACGGACGCATTACAACGCTTCTTCAGGGTCATTAGCGTTCTGGTAGTCGAGCCAGCCAACAGGACGACGACCAGAATATCAGAGCTGGCCCGTCGACATTGATCTCAGGAAACCGCTTTGGCAAGCTGCCTACAGGTGCCTCCCACGGTTCGGAAGTCAGGTTAACAGAAGCTTTGCCTTGACAGACGTGATGTGATTCAAGATGCGCTCCGGGTCGGCGGAGTAAAGTCATGGACGACGTGAGCGATCTGACAGGTGATGAGGCGGTGCCTCGTGCGCGGCTGAGCCTGCTGCTGGAGCATTTTTCCCGTCTCGACGACGAGCGGGAATCGTGGCGGGTGATGTATCCGCTGTCCGAGGTGTTGCTGGTTCTGACCTGCGCCACCATAGCATCGTGTGACGATTTCGACGACATCGCCGCGTGGGGCCGGCACCACCTCGATTTCCTGCGGCGGCTGGCGCCCTTTCATTTCGGCATTCCCAGCGAACGGTGGCTGCGCGCCCTGGTCAACCGTGTCGATCCGATCCTGTTCGGGCGCTGTTTCGACGAGTGGATCAAGGCGCTGTGGCCGGGCCGGCACGACCTGATCGCGATCGATGGCAAGACCGCGCGCCGCACGCATGACAAGGGCAAGGGCCTGAAGGCGCTTCACACGCTCAGCGCCTACGCAACCAATGCCCGGCTGACGCTGGCCCAGCTCAGCGTCCCGGAGAAGACCAACGAGATTACCGCCATTCCGGAGCTTCTCGACCACTTGGCCGGGACCGGGCATCTCGAGGGCGCCCTGGTGACCATCGATGCCATGGGCTGCCAGGTCGCGGTCGCGGACAGGATCGTCTCACACGAAGCCGATTTCCTGCTCGCCCTGAAAGGCAATCAGCTGACCCTGGAGACGGAGGTCGCGGACTACTTCGGAACCGCGCCCGCCGACGAACTGGTCACCAAAACCACCGTCGAGAAGGAGCACGGCCGCATCGAGACGCGCATCTACACAGCCTCCAGCGTCGTGGACTGGATCACCTCGGATAAGAGTTATCCAGGGCAGCCGAAGTTCAACCACATCAAGACGATCATCCGTGTCGTCAACCGAACCGAACTCAAGGATCGCTGCACCGTCGACGAGCGGTTCTTCATCTCCTCCGCCAATCTCGATATCGAGCGCCTCGCCCACGGGGTTCGCGCACACTGGGGCGTCGAAAGCATGCATTGGCTGCTCGATGTCGAATTCAAGGACGATCTGTCGCGCTATCGTGCCGGCCACGGCGCCAAGAACATGGCTGTCGTTCGACGCTTCGCCCTTGGTCTCGTTCGCGCCGACAAGACAAAGGGAAGCGTCAAAACCCGACGGAAATCCGCAAGTTGGGATCCCGAGTTCCTGCTCAAGCTGCTTCAGATTAAATGAGCGTTAACCTGAATTCCGAGCCGTGAGGTGCCTCCGTAGCGATCACACTGAACCGACAGAAAATTGGGTAAGTCCAAGTCCTGGTCTTAAGGCCCTTCCGGTGCTGGATATCTGTTGCTGGGGCATGGCGGCCCGTTCCACGAGGAAACGCATCCATAACCCTGTGGCAGATCGGCGGAGGTGCAGACCGGTGACGCCATCGGCTGCGCCGGCGCAGCTCTTCCGAGATCACCTGGGAAATGCACCCTATTGAAACAGATGCCGCACAGGGTCACGAGGAAGGATTTCATAGCGAGCCATAGGACTGTGATGGTCGGAACGACGAAGTCGCAGGGCTGATAGAATGTCCCTGAAGCTTCCGCGTGAGCAGCGGTGCTGCCTGTGCAGTTCCTTAACTACTGTGATTTGATTTAATCACGACATTCAAGCGATGTATCATCGGCAGTGGTATTCGACAGGGATAAAACGCATCGCATAAAGCGTGGCAGGGCCTGTCATCGCCGCCGTCCGGTCCTATGCGGGATCACCTGTCATCGTTCGCACCGCTTCGAAGCCTGTCGAACCGAACCTGCTGGCGCAGCAGCTCATCAGCCAGCGGGGTATGAACCGGTCGCCGGCTGACCTTATCGGGAAAACCCAGAAGCCCCACCTTGCAGTGCCGCCCATTGCTCCAGCCTGGATAATCCGCAACCGGATAAAGACAGATGCCGTCTACCGGCATACCCTCTTCAAGTTCCACGTTTGTAACGACAATTAGGATGGCCGCCCGCATTGCCTCAGGCAATGGCCCCAATCCCAGGTAGCTGCACCTTCAAAAAATTGCTCTGCCTCAAGGCTGACTGGTTTAAGGCAGGCGGGAGCTCCTTCCGCATCGCTTGCCCCGTAGCGTTGTCGGCTGATCGCTTCCTCATCATGTCTCCGGCAAATGAGTCAGCTGGTTCTCTCGAACGACCCGGTCATGACCATTCCGCACATTCCTGACCCGGTACTGGTTCTCCGGACCCTGCGGCGGCAACTGGCGGACAATCTTATAGAGGCCAAGCGATACTGTGCCGGGTGAAAAATCTACAACCTGGCCGACCTGGTACTTATGCTCCCCGACTGCGGACATGACCCTGGCTGGCAGCTGGCTGCGGCGGATCGCCCGGTGATCGTTGATTTGCCTGTTTGAAAGCGCTCCAGTTACAGGCTTGTCGCTGGAAACCAGCCCGATGGACGGCTCAACAACCGAAGCTTTCATCTCCAGGGGATCTTGTTTCTTCGCCGCGGGGTTGCCCTGTCCTTGACGAGGGGTCATGGCATTTCTCCGGATGATCAGCGGGCGGGAAAATTGACATGCTGGTACGTGACCTGCCCTGGTTTTTCACACCTTTATGAACAGGCGCTGTATACGTGTCAATGCAACGTCATCCCAGGTCCTTTCGCTGCATTCCCTGGTGCGGTGTCGGTGCAACCGCTACCGGGCCATGGCAACGACTCCGACACTGAAGGTATACTTCGGGAGGAACTGACGCGGGAACCGTTTTTGGCCGTCGCGGGTGTTCACTAAACCCTCTTACACAGGCATCGGCCAAACCTTTGGAATCATCGAAACCGGATTCGCCGTTCCGGGCGTTTATAAACCGGTAGGTTCGTGAATGGGGATCTGAGTTGTAGCCGGATTTCGCCTCGTGAGGTGGTCTTGACCCCTTAACAATGATGGAAAATGCTTCTGCGAGGTATGATAAGGATACCAGTGTATTGGGTTAGAAATTATACCTTTATTTCCGGGATCCTTGCCATGGCACGACGTCTTCGAGGTGTCGGGGCGTGCCATGCTGCGGGCGCTAAACCGGCCGAGGCACCTCTTCTGCAAACATACTGTCAAATCCTGACCCGAAAAGTGCCCTTGATGTTCTCGGGGTTGACGACAGCGATCTGGATGTGGGTCTGACGCCAAAAACCCGAGGTAAGATAGATCCGCTCTCCCTGCGGGAACAAGCCGCGAACGGTGTCGTACAGAGACTCGCCGCTGTCCAGCACGAGCTTATGTAGGTGGTTGATGACGGCACAGTCGAGATACCGCTTGGCTTTCACGTTCTTGGGGATCGGCGATCCGGCGGTGGTCGAGGCGTCGATGAATGACGTGTAGGCGACCTCGATGGCCTCTGCGCCATCGCGCGTGGTCGCGTCCAAGCAGTTGCCGAGGTCGATGACGGCGCCGACAACGAATGCTGACTTGTAATCGCCTTTCCCGACCTTCCACTCAGCCCACTCGCGCGCACGGGTTGGGTCGGACTCCCAGAAGTAGATCCCACCACCGAGCCAATCGTACTTTTCGACCGACGCAACCATGGGCTCCCCGCCCAGGATCCGCTCGCCGACCTCCTTGTCGCAGCCGTGATAGCCCAACACGAATGACGGTCGGAGACGGCTCATTTATCCTTGGCGCCCCCAATCGAG
Source organism: Skermanella aerolata KACC 11604 (assembly GCF_000936425.1). GTDB lineage: Bacteria > Pseudomonadota > Alphaproteobacteria > Azospirillales > Azospirillaceae > Skermanella > Skermanella aerolata. Next base: position 4,504 of record NZ_AVFK01000043.1, read on the forward strand.
GTCCGCTTCGCAATCCGTGCCGCCGCCCTCTTGAGCGTTGGCCGCTTCGACACGACGACCGTGACACCGTTGGCCGCCGTGTAGAGGTACTCGGCCATCTGCTGCGTGCCCTTGCTGTACCGCTTCGTAAGCTTACCATTTGCGGTGAGCACGCCTTCGGCTTGCAGGACATCGCGCGCCTTGCCGGGATCCCCGCCGATATGGTCTTTCAGGTTCTTGGCTGCCGCCCGAATTTTGCCGATTGCAATGCTCATCTGCCTGTCCTCAGTTCATCGCGCATTCTACCAAGCGCATGTGTTCGACGGCAATAGAGGCGGCATTGTCAAGTTGGTGCCGACGTTTTGCTCACCGGCGTCATCAATTCGGACGGTGCCCGGATCGGCGTTTTCACCGTGCCGACCATGCTGGCCTCCCTTGCACAATGTCTTCAGATTAATCAGACGAGCCGGCGCTTGGCGTCCTCTGAGCCGTCGATGTACTTCTGGGTGGTCGAGAGGTTCCTGTGGCCGAGCAGCTGCTGGACGTCGCGCAGGGAGCCACCGGCTTCGACAACCCTACGGGCGGCGCGGGTGCCAAACGTGCGGCGGCCGGAGTGTGACGAGCAGCCGACTAAGCCGAGCTCGCCGTACATCAGGCCGAACAGATGGACGATCGAGCGCGGCGTCATGCACTGGACCTTATCGGTGCCGGGCTCGTCGGGATCCTCACGCAACGCCCGCTCGGACAGGATCAGCGGGTCGCGCGGCCGGCCGGGCACGGCGTGGAACAGGGCGGCGACGTGGTCGAGCAGGACAGGTGCCATCGGGATGGCGCGGCCCGAGCCCTTCTGCAGATCGCGTCCTCGAGGTGGATGGTGTCGTCGATGGCGCCGCCGGCGTCCATGACGTGCCAGCGGCGCAGGCCGGCGATCTCCATGGCGCGCAGGCCAGCCTTGACCGAGAGCAGGACCACGACCTTGTCGCGGTGGGGATAGCGCCGGCGCTCGTCGCACCAGCGCAGCGACTGCGGTGTCGGTCAGGATCTTCGCCTGCTTGCCTGCCATCTGATAATCCCTGTGACCACATTCCCAATTCAGAATGCATCCTCATGATCGTCTTCCCCGCCCCTGTCGTCAAGCGAGTTAAGCTGCTGGAATCGCACGTTTTTTCGCGGGTGCGCCAATTCGCCAACTCGACACCTAATTATGATTAGGTGTCGAGTTGCCGGGAGACGCTGTCCGGAGCGGCTGAAGGGGTATCAGAACGCGGAGACGGGCCTCAACGCGCCGGCACCACGCCTCCAAGACTGGGGGTCAGCCCGGCAGCTCCGACGTTGGGAAGTCGTTGTCTACTTCCCGGGCCATCGCGAAAGGCGGCATGTTCGCGAGCCGGTCGGTCCGGAAGAAAAAGACCATCCAAGACTTGAGCGGAGTGCGGCCGGGCGGCGGCGGCACCTTCTTGTCGAGCGAGAGCTTGAGGCGCGGGTCGACCAGCATGAAGCCGTACTCGGGCAGCGGGTTCTTGCGCTTGGCCATCTTAACCAGCTCGGCCTTGAAGTAGCGCGGCTCCATCGCCGTGCCGATCCGGCGGTGCAGCTTGAGCAGGTTGATCTTGAAGCCGTTTTGGTTGCCACAGTGCGCCCGCGCGATCTCGTAGAGGCGCTTCTCCAACGGGCTGAGCTTGAAGTAGCGCGGGTCGTAGGTCAGCATGCGCCGGTCCTTGACGATCGCCCGGAACAGCCAGTCGCAGATCCTGACTTGGACAGCCTTCATTATCTTCTCGCCTTCCCGACCGCGGCGATACTGGATCTTGTAACTGTCGATCCAACCGAAGCCCTCCGTCTCACCCTCGCCACCCGTCTCGATGTTGGTGCGGATAAGCGTGCCCCGCAGACGCGCCAGCCCCTCATCGAGTCGGTCGTAGGAGCTGCCTCCCGGCTTCGTCTCGGTGATGCGGAAGAAGTCGTGCGCGGCGAAACTCACCAACGGTTCCGGCACCATGCCGAGGTTGATCCGCTCCTGGATGATGGAAGCCAGATAGATCAGAAGCTCGGCGTCCCAGATATTGGCCACCCCATGCTTGGTGCCGGTGACCTCTATACGGACCTTTCCATCATCATAGACCGACAGTTCGGTCTGTTTCTCCCGATTGAGGCCGAACCAAGCATAGACCATCAGGTTACGGTCGTTCTTCGCTTTGCCCATCAATGGGCTGTCGAGATGTAAATTAAGGGCGAGCTGGTCAGGCTGCATGTCTCACCGGCAATGTGGATCAAATGACGATAATAGACTAAAGCGTCTCGCATCATGCCTTGGATACTCCGTCGCGGCACGGACAAACGTCAAGACGTGGATCAAATGACGAGTTTTTAGAGGTTGGAGGCCAAGTGCGGGCGGCTCAGGACAGCGTGTCTCGTCATTTCGCCCACAATGTTCGTCATTAGATCCACGGTCCTCGTCATTACGTCCACGTTGCCGTCGAAAGCCGGCACTTATCCACAAACAGGCGGTCGTCATTTGATCCACATCCAAAACGTGGATGTCGCGACGTCCACGCCAGCTCGTCATTTGATCCACATGGGCTCGGCATCACGTCCACCGAGACTCGTCGTTACATCCACGCAGATTCGTCATCACATCCACATTTCAGATTGTAACCTTCTGATTTGAAAAGCAGATTTGGAACCGTAACGGCGTAGCCGTTTAACTGCCGAACTTTATAACTTACTGGAATTTCTTGTCCGGGCTGACGAGGCCTTCCGGCGGCAGTCGATCAGACGTGTCGTTAGCAGTTAGCGGAACTTGGAAAAATGAAGGCTGGCAGTGCTCAGGCTGCGGAGGGGGATGTCCCGCTTGATGTTGCAAATCTGAGTTGGGCGCTGCTCCCCTGAGCCGGTAGGCTCGGGGTGCTGAATCCACGTAGAGGAGCAACGCCCGTGATGAAGAATATCCGTGAAACGGCTTCGGTGATAGCGCCTGGTTCGGCCAGTGAGGAGCTTGACGCTGTGAAAGCGGCTTTCCAAGAGGTTCAGAGCAGCTTTGAGACCTTCTGTCTGCTGGCGGGGATCGAAGCATTCCAGGATCTTCTGGAGGAAGAGGCCGCCGACTTGTGCGGCGAGCGCCACCAGCGCCATGAGGACCGGCGCGGTCGCCGCTGGGGAAAGGCCCGGAGCCCGGTGGCCTTTCATGGCGGTCGGATCGACATCGAGCGGCCACGGGTTCGGACGCCTGACGGCCAGCAGGAACTGGAACTTCCCAGCCTTGCCGCCGGCCAGCGCGAGGATTGGCTGGGCCGCTGGGCGATGAACCAGATGCTGATCAACGTCTCGACCCGGCGGTTTCGGCGCTCGGTTCGCCTGCCCGACGGCGATGTCGCCTCGATCAAGGGTGACGGCACCTCGAAGTCGGCGGTGTCGCGCAAGTTCGTGGCGCTGTCGAGCGCGAAACTGAAGGATTGGCTGGCAAGCGATCTGTCGTCTCTGGATCTGCTGGCGATCCAGATCGACGGCCTGCACGTCCAGGAGGACCTGATCCTGGTCGCGGCGGTCGGCATCGACGCCATGGGCGAGAAGAGCCCGCTGGGACTGGTCGAGGGAGCCACCGAAAATGCCGCCACGGTTCAGGCGCTGCTCGACAACCTGGTCGAGCGCGGCCTCGACCCGGCGGTGGTGCGGCTGTTCATCATCGACGGCGCCAAGGCGCTGTCCAAGGCGATCCGCCGCACCTTTGGCAGGAACACGCCGATCCAGCGCTGCCAGGTTCACAAGGCCCGGAACATCGCCGAGCGTCTGCCCAAGGAGGCGCACGCGACGATGCGCAAGGCTCTCCGGCAGGCCTGGGAGATGGAGGATGCCGCCAAGGCCGAGCAGCTGATCCGGAACCTGGCGCGCCGGCTGGACAAGGAGTGGCCCGGCATCGCCGCCACCATCCTGGAGGGCATGGATGAGATCCTGTGTGTCGTCCGCCTGGGCCTGCCCAGGGAATTACGTCGCTCTTTGGCCTGCACCAACATCATCGAGAACATGAACGGCACCATTCGGCAGGTCACCCGCAACGTCAAGCGCTGGCGGGATGCCTCGATGGCTTTGCGCTGGACTGCTGCCGGCATGATGGAAGCCAAGAAAGGCTTCCGACGGCTGATGGCCTATAAGCAGCTGCCGACGCTCAAAGCCGCCCTGCTGGCTCATCAAGCGGCACGCTTGACACCCGCCACCAGTGACGGCGGCCTTGCCTGCAAGGGCGAGGCGGCGTAATTGTTAATCAGCAGCGCCCGCCCATTTGCAACATGGGCCGGGACATCCCCGCAGATGGAACGTCGCTGACCAACGATTAGAACCTTCCTGACAGTGCGACGGACGCCGGCCTGCTGCTTCACGTCAGGGGCGGGACCGACGGGTGCGAGGTCGAGGTCGGCCGCAGCTCGACCGAGGCGGTCTGCCCGGTGTTGTGAGCGTCGGCGCGACTGGTTCCGTATCAACCGACCAGGGCGACCGGTCTCTGACCCGTGGCAATCCGCCCTCTTGCGCCACGGACGCTGCCTCTGCGGATCACCCGCCTGCGGTGAGCATGATCTGATGCATGACGGGTACTTCTCCCCTGCCACGACCTTGCTGCGCCGTCATGCCGATGCAGCAGCCTCGGCCGCGCGGATCTCGCTGCCGGCAATCCCCAGCAGGCGCTCGGCTTCCCACTCGATCGCTGCGCGCGGTAGATCGTCGCCGTGGCCGCTCAGGTCATACTGCACGCGGTCGATGACGCGGAGGTAGCCGGCGGGTTCCAGCTGCAGCGCGACCAGACCCGCGGCATAGGCCTCGGTTTGCGCCGGGGTGAGGCCGCGCCGCGCGGCGGCCCACCCGGCCAGCAGTCTGGTCCGGCGCACCTGGATCCGGAACCACATCTCCTGATCGCGCGAATACGTTGCCTCGCGGCTATTTCTCAGCTCGGTGAACGCTCTCATGACAGGACTCCCGGCACAGTGTTGAACCATTTCGGATCCAGCGACTTCAAGGGTACCTGCAATAACGCGGTGACCAGCGTCTTCATCCGGAACTGATTTCGGAATGCTTGCCGGCGATGAACGGAACACCCGGTTTGCCGCGCTCCGCTCGCTGTGGCTCAGCCGTGGCAGGTACAGATCAGCGTCCGCCGCCGCAGCATGCGCCGGCCGCCCAGCGCCAGGGTGGCGGTGAGCACCGCCGGCAGCCCCTCGGGCACGATCGCGACGGCGAGGCTGACGCCGACCAGCAGCATCAGGGTGAGGTCTTCGCCGCGCCAGAGACCGCTGCCGGCAACCGCCAGTGCAATCACCAGGGTTACCGCGGCAAAGGTTCGGCTCAGGGTATCGAGGCGGCGCTGCAGCGGTGTGGCAGCGCGACGCACGCCCTCGATCAGAGTGATATGCGGCCGAACTCGGTGCCCATGCCGGTGGCCACCACGATGGCCCGGCCATGCCCGAAGGTCACCGAGGTGCCGCTGTAGACCATGTTTGACCCGGTCTCCGAGCGGCAGGTCGTACTCCGGCAGAGCGTCGGCGATCTTCTCCACCGGCTCGGACTCGCCGGTCAGCGCCGCCTCCTGGAGGCGCAGGCCGATGCTGTCGACAATGCGGGCGTCGGCCGGCACGACGTCGCCGGTTTCCAGCTGAAGCAGATCGCCCGGCACCAGGTCGCGTGCCGGCAGCTTGCGCACGACCCCGCCGCGGATGACCCGGACACTGGGTGCCGCCATCCGCCGCAGGGCGGTGATAGCGCTCCGGGCCCGATATTCCTGAACGGCACCGAGCACGACGAACAGCGCGACGATCGCCAGAATGGCGCCGGCGTCGACCGGCTTGCCGAGTGCCGCGGCAAAGCCGGCGGCGACCAGCAGGACCAGGATCATCACCGAGGCGACCTGGTCCCACAGGATCCGCCACAGCGACCGGCCGCCGTGCTCGACCAGCTCATTGGGACCGTAGCGCGCCCGCCGGGCATGGGCGGTGACTTCCAGCAGGCCGTGCTCGGGGTCGGTCGCCTGCCGCTCGATCGCTTCTTCCGGGGTCAGGGTGTGCCAGGGTGCGTCGCTGTGGCGGTCCATCAGGGCGGCTCCGCGTCATGGGAGTGTCGGGGTGGCTTGGTCGTCGGGCCATGGGCATCGTGACCAATGCGGCTGCGGCCGGTGGCATCGCGGTAGACCACGCCGATGCGGTCGATCCATACCAGTGCCAGGGCCGCCAGGATGAAGGTGACGAAGATGGCGAGCTTCCACAGCAGATCCTGGCTGCGGTACTGCTCGACGTCGATCAGCACCTTGAGCAGGTAGATCGACGAGATCGTGATGATGGTGGCGCCGATCTTGATCTTGAGCGCCCCAGGGTCGAGGTGGGCCAGCCAGGAGATCGCCATGTTGCTGTCCGAGACGATTGGACCGACGAAGTTCTCGTAGTTGCTGATGATCACCATGACGGCCAGGCTCGCGACCAGGGCGAAGTCGATCAGCGACAGCATGGTGGCCAGCGCCTCGACGCCGGACATCTCGTCGTAGCTCAGCGCCATGGCGTAGATCATCCGGGCGTAGACGGCGGCGTAGATGCCGAGTGCCACGATCAGCCCGAGATAGAAGACGACCAGGATGTAGCGGCTGAGCACGATGACGCGCCCGATCAGGCGGTCGATGCCGGGAGCCGCCCTGTCGCGGAGCTCCATCGCCGGGATCGGCAGGGTCGGCGCATGGCGGTGCCTCACCGGCTCCAAATCGATCCGGTCGTGAAGCGTCGGCGGCCGGTGCATGAGCCGGTGTTCCATTGTCAGACCGCCAGGACCTTGGCGACTTCGTTGAGCTGAACCAGGGCGCGCAGGAGATAGAAGCCCTGGCTGCTCAGGTGACTGGCGAACAGACGGCTGTCGGGCGGGGCGTCGAGGACGACGGTGGGACGCAGCTCGGCCGCCTCGCGCAGGCTGACCATGGCCTGGCCCCAGACGGCCTGCAGGTTGCGCTCCTGGATGACGCGCTCGAAGTCGTGGCCGATCTCGCGGAGCAGCAGGTAGTAGGCGTAGAGCTTGCCCTTGGTCTGGTAGAACAGGTCGTCGGACGAGATGTTGAGGATGAAGCCGCTGGAGTGTTCGAGATGGGCGTCGATCTGCGCCGACTGGGAGCCGAGATCGGCGGCGACCCGGAGGACCGTCGCGGCTAGGCTGTCGGCCCGGCGGTCGAACACCGCCTCGCCGGCCGCCAGCCGGAGATTGTAGGACTGGAGCGCGCTGAGGGCGGCGCGGTACTGGTCCTCGCTGGGGATGGTCGGCATGGTCGACTTGCTGAAGTCGAAGATCCAGATGTTGCCGGGGAACTGGAGCAGGCCGGCAGCGCGCTCGAGGTCGGGGTCGGCTTGGGACGAGCCGCGCGCGCGGCCGAGTTGGTCGAGCATCTCGAACGACAGCCGGCCGACGGCGCTGACGATGCCCTGCTGGAAGTTGGGCGTGTTGTCGAGCAGCCCGTCCGGCGTGAACCAGGGGTCGTTGGGCTGCCACTCGTGGAGCACGACCTCGCGCTCGATCAGGGCCGCCGCCATGTCGATCGTGTAGCTGCCGCCGGCGGTCGGTGCCGGAGCGATGAAGCCGGTGTCGTCGTCGATCCGGTGGTAGGCGACGCTGCCGATGCCGACGTAAGCGACGACGACGGCGGTGGTGAGCAGCAGGGCGCGGCGCAGCCCCTGTTGCCAGCGGGTTCCGAGCAGGGCGCGGGTCCACCGGCGCGGCGAGGACCGGGACAAGCCACTGAACATGATGAGAAGATCCCTTTCTGTCAAGGGGAGGAGCTGGCTGTGCGGGGCACTGCAAGACGCGCGGGGTGGCCCCGGGGGAGCGGGCCATGGCGGCCCACCCTCCCGGAGTTCATCTAGGTGGCGTGGCTGTCCGGCCCGACCGGCTGCGAGGGGACGAACAGGCGCCGGATGCCGGCGGCGGCCACGACGACCCCGAGGATGAGGTGGGTCCACACGGCGGCGGTGGTCGCACCGAAGCCGAGGATCCAGGGAGCCGCCAGGGTGAACAGGCCGAGCCCGAGATAGGCCCAGCGGCCCCAGTCGGCCGGCGTGATCAGCAGCCTGACCGCCACCGCGGCGATCACGACACCAGCGACGGCGGCGCTCCAGGCGGCGCTGCCGCCGAAGTCGAGGACGAGCGGCGAGAAGAACAGGATGACGCCGGCAACCAGCGCCACAACGTCGTCGGGCAACCGGCCGGTGAAAGAGACCCGGTCGAGATATCTGTCAGTCATGATAACCTCCTGGGTAATGATGATGATGACGAGAGAGTTGTTTTTCCCGGTGGTGGCGAGGCTAAGCTGACGGACGCGGCACTGCGTCAGGGCGGGGCGACTGAGGCGGAACTGTCCCGGTTTCCACAGTTCCGGGCCAGTTCGGCGAAGCTGTCCCGTCCGAGCAGGGCGGCGAGACCGGCAAGGTAGAGGCCGACCACCAGTCCCGGTAGCCCGCCGGCGGCGAAGCCGAGAATCAGGCAGCCCAGCAGCGGGATCGCGAGGCACAGCGCCAGGGATGGATGGCGAATCAGGACGGCAGCCATGGGCGCGAAGCCGCTGCGCTCGAGGAAACCGGCTCCTTCCCGGTGCAGGATCGCCGGCAGCCTTGATGTTTCCGGCCAAGCTTTGCCAGCCCGCCGCTGGAGTTCCGGCGGCGCTTCAACAAAGTCGCCAAACCGAACCACTTTTCGACTCACCGTCATGGAACTGGTCATTCCACTCCTCCTGCAGACTGGTGCTGTTACGAACTGGTGCTGTTCTGGCAGCGTCCACCGGCCTAGCACGAGCGGCCGCGCACCGGGCAATGGCGGAGCTTGTCTCGGTTAGCGCGACGGGCGATTACGTCCTGCCAGGTCGCCGAGCGTTCGAGTTGCCTAAGGACGCCGGGGGCGCAGCGGTGCCAATCGGCCAGATCCGTCACGGTCTCAGCCGCAACAGGCCGGCCGTCATCCTGAGCAACGCATTGTACCGGGGTGCTGGCAGGATCATGGGGCTGCGGGCAAGGGGCGTCAGCCCGAACCGTTTGCTGAACCAGCCCTGCCGCACCGGGTAAAGCGCAGCCTGCGTCGGCTCTGCCGGGATCGATGCCGGCGGCGTCAGTATTGAACCGTGTTCAGAGACCGGGTTACTTGTCATGTTGGCCTCGCTCCGTGATCATTGCGGTCGTCACAAGAACGCGGCACATCGACGTTTCATCCAGCAATGTTGTTATATTTGATGATTACGGTTTGGCGGGGGGTTATACCTGCCGCAGCAGCAGGTATAACCAGTGAAGGGTCATTCTTTATCTCAATATCTGCCGTGCTGCTGCAGCGCTCAGGAGCCCGGTGCCGCACCGTCATCGGCGCGGTGCACCACCGTGAAGCGGGCGGCGACGTCGTCGAGATGGTACTGCACGGCCGCCAGAACACCGTTTCGGCAGTTCAACCGGATCTCCGTCGGTGGCGCAGGACGCTCGCCGAAGGATCCTGGCAGATGCAGGACGTCGCCCACCCTGACAACCGTGTCGCCCGTTCCGTCCACGGCGGGATCGAAGCGGAGGAGCACGGTGGTGCCACCATCGACTTTGACCGGACCGACCATCACCGGCAGGTCCGGCGCGTGCTCCCCCAGCACTCCGATCGGCAGAAAAAAGGGAGCCGCCGCTGGTGCGACACCGCACGCGGTCGTGACGATGCGCGTTGTCTCCGGAGCGTTGTTGCGTCCATACCCGTAACCACCCGCAAAGCCCGCAGCGACGGCGAGCAGTGCCGCGCCGAGGCGCATTGAAAGAGCGGGAAAGGCGGTCAACGGGCTGGCCATGATCGGTACATCCTCGACAGGGGAGACGCGAAGAACGCGCTCCGGTTCCGTTTCATCCCGCCGCAGGACGGTTACCGGGCAAAAAACAAGGAGCGTTTCCTCCGAAACGCTCCTTCCCTCGACCTGGCGCGGCGACAGCCTGTCAGCAGAGTGCCCGGTTCATTCCGCCGCATCCTCGCCGGCGGTCATGATCTCCGCCGCGATCGCCTCGATCTGGGTGGCAGTGGTTCTGGCGGCTAGAACGTAGCTGAGCTCGGGGTCGCTCCAGTAGGCGAGATTGATGCCGTCACGCTCGGCGTGGAGGATCGCGGTGTTGCCCTGGTAGCCGTGCGGCGCGATCGACAGCGTCATGCGGTGCCTGTTCTGGTCCTCGTAAACCACCTGGGCGAGCGGCCCCTCCTTGGTGCCGAGCAGGCGGGCGCTGACGAACGTGATGTTCAGCGGCTCCAGCGACGGCACCGTGATCGCCTTGCCGAGCCGGCTCGACAGCCAGGTTGCCATCTGAAGCGGCTGGGTCGGATCGACGTCGGCCGGACGCAGCGGATTATCGGCGAACACCAGATGGGCTCCGGCCGCCTCCGCCACGTACTCCGGCAGCGGGTGCGACAGGTCGGCATAGGTCATGTGGCCGCCCCAGCCGGCGGCGACGAGGAGGACCGCGGCGGCTGCCCGGCGCAGCCAGTCGCCCACCATCCAGTCACCGCGGGAAACCTGCTCCCGCTGCCGCAGCCGGCTGGCCAGACGGTGCTCGAGCTCGAGGGTGCGCGGTGCACCCTCGTCGGCCGGCAGGGTCAGGAGGGCTGCGCGCAGCATCTGCTTCTGCCCGGTCATGGCGTCCAGGCGGCTGCGCGCCTCCGGATCGCCGGCGAGCAGCGCCTCGAGGCAAACCGCCTGCTCGACCGAAAGCTCACCGTCGATATAGGCGGCCAGATCCGTCTCGCTGAGCGCGGACTTCATGGCTGGTCTCCCTCAACGATCTGGAACTTGACGCTGTTTACACGATCCTTACTACCCAGGGTGCGGAGGAGAGCTTTTCGACCGCAGACAACATGGGACAGGAAGGCTTCCGGCGGAATATCGAGAACCCGCGCGGCATCGCCGTACTTCATGTTCCAGAATGCCAGCAGAACGAGAGCTTCGCACTGCCTGTCGGGCAGCCGATCAAGGGCGGCGAGCAGCTGCCGGACCCTGGTGGTCAGGGACTGCGTCGCTGCCGCTGTCGGAGCCGCTCCGTGTGTCTGCAGAATAGTATGGAGGGGCTGCTGTCGCGGCTCATCTTCTCCGTTCGGCAGTGCTGTCAGGACAAAGCGCAGCAGCTGCTTGTGCTCGGCCATGGCCTTCAGCCGGCTCGACCCATCCGGATCTTCGGCCAAGAGCACCTCCAGGCGCGCCGCCTGCCCGGGCGGGAGCTGACCGTCGAGGTAGGCGTTCAGCTCGGTTTCGCTGACTGCGGATTTCATAGGCTGCCTCCAACTATCCGGAACCTGATGCTTTTTATCCCCTCCATGGCGCAACGCAGAGCTTCGCGGCCGCGCGCGATGCGTGACATGAAGGTGCCGAGCGGTACGCCAAGCACCTGTGCGGCGTCCTTGTACTTCAGGTCCCCGAGTGCCATCAGGACGATGGCTTCGCGTTGAGCATCCGGGAGTTCGTCGAGGGCGGCGAGCAGCTGCCGGACCTCGACATGCAGCGACTGCGTCGCCTCGACCACCGGATCGGGCAAACTGGCGCGGGCGGCGTCGCGCACCTGCCGTTTGCGCAGCGTGTTGACGTGGGTGTTGCTCATGATCCGGAACAGCCAGACCCGTAGGTCGGTACCCGGCTGGAAGCTGTCGACGGCGGCGATCGCACGGGTCAGGGTTTCCTGCACGAGGTCCTCCGCGTCATCGCGGTTGCGCGTCAGGACCAGGGCGAAGCGGCGCAGGCTGACGATGTGCTCGTGAAGCGTTTCGACAACAGACGGGCGGGCCATGCACGATCTCCTGTAACGCAAGCTTGGCGAAACAACGCGCGAGCTCCGGTCTTCATCCGTGCCTGTCATGATTTTCGGACGGGCAGAGGGATCTTGCCGGCTGACTTTAGTGGGCAAGGAGAACGGGAACAGGGCTCCGGTGCAGCAGGTCCAGCCGGTTGGGACGGCCCAGATGCACGGGAACCAGGGCGTGCTCAGGGGCTCCGGCAACCAGGAGATCGGCCCCGTGCCCAACCACACTGTCAAGAACGGCTCCGAAGCCGAGCGTTGCTTCCGGATCAAGCCGCTTCAGCTCGGCCTGGATGCCGTGCCCGGACAGGTAATCCTGGATGCTGAACGGCGCCGGCCTGAGGATGTCCGGCGAGCCCCTTTCCGGAGCGGCAAGGACGGTCACTTGGCGGGCGATGGCGAGCACGGACACAGCACCGCGCACGGCCAGGGCGGTGTCGCGCCGGCCATCCCACAACACCGCGACGTGCTCGGCAACGCTGGTGACCGGGGGGGTCCTCGGCACGATCAGGGTCGGGCAGCCGCTGCGGTAGACGGCATGCTCCGGCACGTCGAAGCCGATCTCATCGGTCGCCGGGCTGCTCTGCGGCACGACGATCAGGTCGTGCAGGCGGCCTGCCCAGCGGACCAGCGCCGCCGCATCACCCTCGCCGACGGACCAGCGAACCGCGAGGTCCGCGGTGTCGACCCGCGCGCGAAACGCTCTTTCCACATCCTGCGCCCGGGCATACTCCTGCCGCGCCGCGTCCGCCAGTATGGGCGAGTGCCTGCCGAACAGGGCGCTCACCATCATCAACCGGCGGATCGTGTACAGGGCCGACAGGCGCGCCCCGAGCCTGCCCGCCAGACCTATCGCCAAATCGATCACCGGTCCGGTCTCGCCGGTGGCCGGAACATGGACAAGCATTTCCCGGATCGTCATCGTCACTCTCCTCGCGTCTGTGACACGGAACTCCCGCACCCCGGAATACCGGTCGGGATATCGGCCATCGCTGTCGCTGGATGAGCGATCTCCCGGCAGCAGCGCCTGTTTTCCGACCGGCAGGCGGCGGGTGAACCGCGGGGCTCACGCTTCCAGCCCCCTTGCTGGAAGCTGCCTGCTGAGCGGGAAAGAACGCCTGAACTCCTGTTTACATCCGTCGTCACCGTCACGCTCCCTTCCGCTGCCCGGCGCCGCGCTCGCGGCGGGTTCGCGGAGGATCGATCCACGACGTTCCTGAAGCTGCGTGGTCCTGCGGCGTGGCTGTGCCGGCAGCATCCGCTGCGGGGTGTCGCCGGATCCCGGTTGCGGGCGGTTCCGCCCTGTCGTGAACCGTCGGGCATCAGCGCCCAACCTGGATATTTTTACCGGCCCCTGAATGAAAGGCCGGGCTGGGGCGTTTGTTGGCAACTTCTGACCGGATCGAAAGGAGCTTGCCATGGTCTCGACCTTTGACTTCCAGCCGGAGCCCCCCCCAGCATCGCCAATGACCCTGGCACGGCGTGCCGGCGGCTGGTGCCTGCACGTGAAAGAGGCGGCACTGGAGCGCTACCGCGACTGGCGCTTCGACCGCGATGTCTGGAAGATCCACACTGTATTTGAGCAGTTGTCGGATCGTCAGCTCGATCTGATCGGATGCCGGCGCGCCTGGCTGATCGAGGATGTTCATCGTCTCGTGCGCAGCCACGCCCTGGTGACCTGGGGCAGTCAGTCCCTGCCATCCCTGGCCTGGTTGCCGCCGCCGCAGGAGCCGCCTGCCGGAGGAGCCATTTCCCACACGGCCCGGGAGCGGGTCGAGCCGGCCTGACCCGTTCCGGGATCGCCCTGACCGGGCTGCCGATCACGATGCAGCACGCTGCCTGACCGGGGAAGACGCGATGAGTAGCCTGAGCACGCAGTCACTGGCCCGTCAGCTGATCGGCATCCGCAGGCTGGCGGGGGACATGGGACCGACCGTCGGCCAGACCATGGCCCACTTCGGCAGCGGCGCCACGATGGTGACGGTCCTGTTGTTTGGACTGCTGGCGCTGGTCCCCTCCCCCGGACTGCCGGTTGGTCTTGTTCTCGGCAGCACGGTCGCGGTGATCGTCACCCGGATGCTGATCAGCGGCGGCGACATCGCTCCGCCCGCCTTCGTCGCTTCCCGGCGGCTGCCGCGGGCACTGCTCGACGCGGTGCTTCGGCGCGCCATCCCGTTTCTGCGCCGGACCGAAAAGCGCATGCGGCCGCGGCTGGTGCGCTTCAGCTCAGGAGCCGGGGCGACGGCAGCCGGTCTCATGATCGTTGCCCAGGGCGTGATCCTGGCGTTTCCGGTCCCCTTCGGCAACGCCTTCCCCGGTGCCGCGATCGTGGTTCTGGCGCTGGGCCTGTTGGGGCGGGACGGTGTTTACGTGCTGGTTGGCCATGGTCTCGGACTGCTCGCCGCCGTGCTGCTGCTTGCCCTGATCTTCGGGCTGTTCGGGGCGATCGGTGTCGCCTTCTGAGTACAATCCCGGGGCTCCTGACCGGTGAGAGCAGCGTGCCGTTCGGCTCATTGCTCTCACCGCAAGCCGCCAAGCTCTGCCTGTTGCTCCTGCCACTCCCGAAAGCGGCAACGACGCTTCCGTCACGGCGTTTCGAGGCATGCGCCATAACGAAATCGTGCACTGTTCCGACCGAACCGTGCTCATGATCATGTTGGGGGTTGAACCCACGGAGCCGACCGCACACCTGCTGCCCCTGCTGTCCTGAGGGTGAGCGCGATGGGAACGGACCTCCTGCTCTTTATCGCCGTCGGCTTCGCGGCGCAAATTGTCGATGGGGCGCTGGGCATGGCCTACGGCGTGACCGCAACCAGCGTGCTGCTCGGACTGGGCGTGCCGCCGGCGACGGCCAGCGCCAGCGTCCACGCCGCCGAGGTCTTCACCACCGGCGCCTCGGGCCTGGCTCACTGGCGGCGCGGCAATGTCTGCGTGACCCTGCTGCGCCGCCTCGCGGTACCGGGCGTGATCGGCGGCGTCCTGGGCGCTGTTGTCCTGGTTGGCCTGCCGGGCGGCATCGTCCGCCTGGTGGTCAGCCTCTACCTGCTTCTGATGGGTGGTCTGATCCTGTGGAAGGCCGTGCGTCCCGCTCTGCCGCGGTCCGACCCACCCCGCCACCTGACCGCCCTCGGACTAGTCGGCGGCTTTCTCGACGCCATCGGCGGTGGCGGCTGGGGCGCCACCGTTACCTCGACCCTGATCGGTCAGGGCACAACGCCGCGCCTGGCCATCGGATCGGTCAACCTGTCGGAGTTCTTCGTCACCACGGCGATTTCGGCGACGTTCTTCCTGACCATCGGGCTGGACCTGTGGCCGATCATCCTCGGTCTGGTGCTCGGCGGTGTGCTGGCGGCACCGTTCGCGGCGTACCTGACCTGCCGGGTTCCCGACCGGCCGCTGATGATCCTGGTCGGGGTGGTGATCGTCCTGCTCAGCCTGCGCGGGCTGGTGCAGGCGCTGTCATGAGCTTTGCTCCAACCGTCCTCGGGGTACATCCGGAGCGACGCGTGAAAAATTTAGTCTCAATGTACTGGAACTATATCCAGCGGTAATATGGGTGAACCCGCGAACTGAATGGTCTGCAATGATTACCGGCTGAGCCCGTTACAGCTGGCAGACTGAGGGGGAGCAGCCATGAAGACGCAAATGCAGGTTGAAGCTATTGAGGCCACACTGACCGATACGATCGCCAAGCTGACCGAGGATGGGCACCAGGAGGTCTACATTCTGGAAACCATGCTGGGTGTCGCGATTGCCGGGTGTACCCAATATAGTGGGGCCAGGGAACTGGCCAGGGTGTTCCGGCATCTCGCCGATGAATGTGATCGGTGCGCCGATGCCGCCGTGCAGAAGAAACAAACCGATTGAACCACGATCCAGGAGCGACGCATCAAATGGGCTTATGGGATGTGACGGTCCGTTTCATGCGTCGCCCCTTGGGCCTACCGCACGATAGCAAACCGGCTTGAATGAACATGGAGTGGAGTTGGCCGGTACCGCCTGAGGGATCCCGACAACACCCCCACGATCACGTCAGGAAACCACTCCCGAGCCGGCGATGATCCTCCCGCGTCCTACCCTCAGCACCGTTGTCTTCAGCGACGAAGAAGTTTCTTGCAGGTCACCCCTTGCAATGAGGAATACCTTTCACATCTGCTGGGATGTCTCGGGTCCGGGCCCCTCTGGCGGCAGCGATCAAGCTTCCGCGATGTCGGACTCCTTGCGACGCAGCTTTCCAGCTCGATCGAGGAGGACCCTGTCATGCACACCCTCAGGTTTTGCCATCCTCTCGCCGCCACACGCCGTGGCCGGCGGGGCAACTCCCTGACCAGGCATCTGGTCCGTACTTCCTTACTATTCCGGGTTCCTGCGGCTTGGCAGGTTGGACTGCACGGGAAGCCGTCACCAGCCTGACCGGCAAACCGGAGCAGCAAACGGTCGGCTCGGCCGGCGCCTATCCCGCTAGGTTGATGCGCCACCAACTGCCAGCAATGCTGCTCCCGACCTGAAGCATCAATCGTCCGGGCCCCTCTGGCAACCTTCCCCGGTTGCGATGTCGGACGCGCCGCGGCGGCTCTAGGGTGAGCCGCCGCCGTTGCCGCAGAGGATGACATGGAACTCATTGCGGCCGTTCTCGCCGACCCGTTCCTGGGCAAGCCCACCTGGATCTGGCTGCTGTTCATCGGCATCGTCATGGCCCTACTGGCCTTCGATCTCGGCGTCCTCAACAAAAAGGACCACGAGATCGGCATCGCCGAAAGCCTGTGGCTCTCGGCCTTCTACATCGCCATCGCCGCCGGCTTCGGCGGCTGGGTCTGGTGGTATTTCGGCCCCGGTTCCGGCATGGAGTACTTTACCGGCTTCGCCCTGGAAAAGGCGCTGGCGATGGACAACGTCTTCGTCATCGGCCTGATCTTCAGCTACTTCGCGGTGCCGCGGCTCTACCAGCACCGGGTGCTGTTCTGGGGCATCCTGGGCGTGATCGTGCTGCGTGGCCTGATGATCGGGCTGGGTGCGGCGCTGGTCACCGAATTCTCCTGGGTGCTCTACATCTTCGGCGCCTTCCTGATCGTCACCGGCATCAAGATGCTGGCGGTCGGCGACAGCATGCCGGCCGTCGAGGACAACCCGCTGCTGCGCTTCCTGCGCCGGCACCTGCGGGTCACCGCCGAGCTGCACGGCAACCGCTTCTGGGTCACCCTGCCCGATCCGGCGACCGGGCGGCTGGCGCGCCATGCAACACCGCTGCTGCTGGCCCTGCTGCTGATCGAGTTCGCCGACCTGGTGTTCGCCGTCGACTCGGTGCCGGCGATCTTCGCGATCACGACCGATCCCTTCATCGTCTACACCTCCAACATCTTCGCCATCCTCGGCCTGCGCGCCCTCTACTTCGCCCTGGCCGCGATGGTACACCGGTTCAAGTATCTCAAGATCGCGCTGTCGGCGGTGCTGATCTTCATCGGCGGCAAGATCTTCTGGAACCAGCTCTACGGCAAGCTGGATCCCGCCATCTCACTGTCGGTGACCTTCGGGCTGCTGGCCGCCGGCGTCCTCTACTCGCTGTGGAAGACGCGCGGCGAGCAGACCCCGGGCGTCGGCAACGAGGAACCAACCTGACCCCACCCCATGCTCACCATCCACCACGCCAAGGGAGGCTATTCGTGATGACCAGACTGTTCCCCCTCGATCAGATCGGCACCCGCCTGCAGGCATTGCGTGATCTCCACCGGCGCTACGACCAGGCCGCCGACACCGAGGCCGGTCGCCGGTACCCCGATGGACTGCTGCTCAAGCGCCTGAAGGTGGCGCGCCTCGCGGTCAGGGACGAGATCGTCGCACTCGAGAGGCGACTGACATCAGCAGCCGCACCGGGAACCGGCAGGAGCATTCCGGTCGGATAAATCCCGCCCCACAAAACAGCTACTTCATCGGACTATATTAACGACAATTCTCCTGGGACAAGCAAGCGGATGGAACAATTTCGCACAACAGGGTGACTGAAACGTCGCGGCCTGCCTGCTGGATCACGCTGCGGCACTTCGGTTTTTGCCACTGGCAGAGTTGGATCCCCTATACAGGCTGCCATCATTGTCGACGGCATCGCACCGGTAATTCGAATTCATCAACTCCATCGACGCTCCGTAAGTACCCGTCGGAGAGCACCAGGTACGGCTCGTAAAGAGCGACGCCGACATTTCTGTTGGCAACGACGATGCTTGCATGTGGCCCCAGTCCCAGATGCCATTCGCCGGTAAGGAATTTGCGATTCGACACGGTCAGCCGGATGGCAGCGCCGCTCTCATCGACGTGGATGGAGTTCCCAGGACCGGAAACAACGGGAATGCCCGATACCAGGTGGACCTCCCGGTCGGCTGCATCCGGTGGATCCATCACATCGAGAACGGTCTCGGCGACGACGAGCCCCAGACCGCGCCACGGCCGGATCGCGTTGTGAAGGACAGCCACGGTGATCCCAGGATCAAAGGCTGAATGGAGAACAGCCTTGCCAGCATCGTGGAACATCGCCACATAGGCGGTGTCGGCCGCGTGGATCCTGCCATCGACCGAGATGGCTATGATGCCCCCGTCTACTGTTGGATTTTCGGCCAAAACCTGCTCGACCGCCTCTGCGGGTCCGAGTCCGCTCCGCATCAGGGCCAGGACTTCGACGTTGAGCGCAATCCCGTTGGACCCGACCGTATTGGGCAGGCGGTGCCCTGTCACCAGGCCGATACCAGCATCAGCGGGGGTAAACTGCGACAGGGGAGCGGGACGGTCGGGTCCGCTCGACATCAGTGCGGCGAACTGTGCTTCGGCGATGACCACAGGAATGGTCCCGCCGCCAAAAAGGGACGTCGTGCCGCCCTGCTGGGTCTCGGCCCGGTGCAGACGGCCATCTACACCAATGACAACAAGACTGACGAAGCCTCCAACGGCGCCCTTGCCGATCCGCTCAGCCAGAGCGAGCCCATCAAGGATGGCACGACCGGCCAGGGGCCCGTGTGCGGCGATACCGATCGTCATGATGCGACCCAGTGTGATGGCGAGAGGGCGCGGAGCGGTCCGCTGGGAACATCGGGTGGGCAGAGAAGCCTGGTTCTCTGCCGAACGGTCGGATCGGGAACCGGCACCGCCGAGAGAAGGGCGGCGGTATAGGGGTGCGCCGGAGTATCGAGTACAGTGCCGGTCAAACCCATTTCGACGATCCTGCCGGCCCGCATGACGGCAACCCGGTGCGCGACTTTACGGACAACCGCCAGATCATGCGTAATGAACAGGAAGGCGAGCCCCCGTTCGCACTGGACTTCGGCGAGAAGCTCGAGGATCTGCGCCTGGATCGATACATCCAGCGCCGATGTGGGTTCGTCGGCGATGATAATGGCGGGTCTGGCCGCGAGCGCCCGCGCGATCGCGATGCGCTGACGCTGACCCCCGGAAAACTGGTGCGGCAGGCGCTCAGCCGCGGTGGCAGGCAGCCCAACCCGGTCGAGTAGGCGATAAACGTCCCGGCGGATGCCCGAGCGGTCCATGGTGCCCGCGATCAGCATCGGTTCCGCCAGTGTCCGGGCCACTGTGAAACGGGGATCAAGCGACGCGTAAGGATCCTGAAACACCATCTGAACCGCGCGCCGGGCACGGCGAAGGGGTGCGCCCGAGAGCGCCGTCAGATCCGTGCCGCAAACCTCGATATGGCCGGAATCGGCATCGATCAGCCGGGCGGCGATCCGGCCGAGCGTCGACTTGCCCGATCCGCTCTCGCCAACCAGCGCCAGGGTTTCGCCGGCGGCAATGCGGAGCGACACGTCGGCGACCGCCAAAGCGCGTGGAGTTCTCCTGAACCACGATCCCCGGTCAAAGCTCTTTGTGACACCGGACAGGGACAGCGCGGCCTGGGTTGTGCCCGCTGCAGATGGCTCACGGGTCACGCCGTCGATCCGGGGGACTGCCGCGAGAAGGTGGCGCGTGTAATCCTCTTCCGGTTCCCGGAACAGCCGCTGGGCGGTCTTCATTTCGACGACGCGCCCGCGTCGCATGACGACCACGCGGTCGGCCATCTCCGCCACGACGCCCATGTCATGCGTGATCAGAAGGAGGCTGGTCCCGGCCTCGTGCGTAACAGCACGCATCAGGTCGAGGATCTGAGCCTGGATCGTGACGTCGAGCGCGGTGGTCGGCTCGTCAGCAATGACGAGAAGCGGCTCCAAGGCCATGACGGCGGCGATCATCACGCGCTGGCGCATGCCACCGGAAAACTCGTGCGGAAACTGCCGCAGCCGCCGTTCCGGATCAGCGATCCCGACCCGGTCGAGCATCCCGGCGGCACGTCGCTTCGCTGCAGCCCGGCTGAGACCGCGATGAACCTCCAGCGCCTCGGTCATCTGGCGGCCGATCGACAGCACCGGGTTCAGCGACGTCATCGGTTCCTGGAAGATCATGCCGATCCTGCCACCGCGCAACCGCCGCCTCTCCCCGTCGGACAAACCACCCAGGTCGCGGTTCTCGAACAGGATGCGTCCGGAACTCTGGCGCGCCACAGGCGTAGGCAGCAGCCCCATGATCGCCAGCGCCGTCACGCTTTTGCCGGAGCCGCTCTCGCCGACAAGCGCGACGGTCTCTCCGGGTGCTACGCTAAAGCTCACCTGATCGACTACGGTCCGCGGCGTCCGACTGCCGAATGCAACCGACAGGGATGAAACGTCAAGCAGAGAGTTGCTCATCAGTCGGCTCCCCGCGGATCAAGAGCTTCGCGCATGGCGTCGCCCAGCAGGTTGAAGGCCAGGACGACGAGTGCAATCGACAAACCGGGATAAAGCATCAGCCAGGGTGCCCGGTTGAAGAAGTCGCGCCCGGCCGAGAGCATGGCGCCCCATTCCGGCGCGGGCGGCTGAGCGCCGAGACCGAGAAAGCTGAGACCCGCCGCCGCCAAAATTGCTGAGGACAGGCCGAGAGTCGCGACCACGACCATGGTCGGCAGGATGTTGGGCAGGAGGTGGAGCAGCACGAGGCGGACCGGACCCGCGCCGGCGGCGATTGCCGCTTCGAAGTAGGGTTTCGATACCTCCACCAGGGCCGAGGCGTAGGCGGTGCGGGCATAATAGGGAATGCCCGCCAGTCCGACGGCGACCATGGCGTTCTCCAGGCTCGGTCCCAGGACGGCGACACAGGCCAGAGCGATCAGGGTTTCAGTGAAGGAGAACAGGACATCCGACAGCCGCATCAGCACGGCTTCCACGATGCCCCGGGCGTAGGCGGCAATCAGCCCGATGGTCAGGCCGGCAGCCAGGGAAATGCCGACGGCGATCGCCCCGATCTTCAGTGTCAGACGGGCTCCGTGCACGATGCGGGAGAACATGTCGCGGCCGAATTCGTCGGTGCCGGCGAGATGCCGCCAGGACGGCTCCAGCAGGCGCCGGCCGGCTCCCATCCTGGTCGGTGAGAAGGGGGCGAGGCTGTCCGCGAACACGGCCAGAATGACCAGCAGGGCAATGATGGCCAGGCCGATGATGCCACCCGGCGACCGGAACAGGCGTGCGGCAAAACCGCTGCGGGCTTCGGGCCGGCCCGTTTCCAGAGGCGATGAAGCGAGGTCGGCTGTCGTTTGGTCCGCGAGCATTGTCATCCTCTCCGGATACGCGGGTCGACCAGGGCATAGACGACATCCAGCAGGATGGACATGACGACCACGACCGTGGCGAAGACCAGGATGAAGCCCTGGATCATCGGATAATCACGCTGGAAGATCGCCTCGATCGCCAACCGGCCGACGCCGTTCCAGGCAAAGATGTTCTCGACCACGATGGCACCGCCCATCATGGCGGCGAACTGCAGGCCCGCCATCGTGATGATCGGAACGAGCCCGGCCCTGAGGACATGGCGTTCGAGCACCATGGCCTTCGGCAGGCCCTTCGCGTGGGCGGTGCGGACGAAATCCTGACTCATCACGTCAATCATTGAGGAGCGGGTCATGCGGGCGACGATCGCCGCGTTGGATAGACCCAGCGTCAGGGCCGGAAGCACGAGGTTCAGCGGCCCGGTGCCCGCAACAGGCAGCCACTGGAGTTCCACCGCAAAGGCGAAAAGCAGCAGCAGCCCCAGCCAGAAGTGGGGAACTGACACGCCCGCTATGGCCAGCGTCATGAGCGCCGTGTCGAGCATGGTTCCGCGCCGGTAAGCGGCCAGAAATCCCAGGGGAAGACCGAGAACCGCGGCCACGGCCATGGCCGAGAAGGCAAGCGCCAGCGTGTTTGGAAGCCGCTGAAGCAGCAGGTCGAGTACCGGCTGCCGGCCGCGCACGGTCACCCCAAGATCGCCTTCCAGCAAGCGCCCGACAAAGCGGACATACTGTTCCGGGATCGAACGGTCGAGACCCAGGGATGTCCGGATCTGCTCGATCTGCTCCGGCGTCGTGCCCTGACTCTGGGCATACATGATCTGAACGGGATCTCCCGGCACCAGATGGATCAGGAGCGTCACGGCAACCGTGGTGATGAAGATCGTCAGAACGCCCAGTGCGACGCGCCGGCCGATAAATTGCCACATGCGGCAACCCCTCGCGGATATGGTAAAGACGGCCGGGTCCCGCCCGGGGAGACCCGACCGGTTCAGAACCTGACGTCGTTGAAGACGGGGTAGACGAACGGCGCCACCTTGAAACCCGTCACCTCGGGACGCACCGCGAAGACCCATTCCCAGCCGGGTGTGTAGAGGGGCACGTGGATGGCGTTCTCGAGCAGATAGGCCATGACGTCACGCACGGCGGCCTCGCGCTCGGCCTGATCGCTCAGCACACGGGTCTTCTCGAGCATTGCGTCCAGTTCGGACGAAGTGTAGCCGCGATAGGCACCCGGTGAATGCCAGAGGGCGTAGAGGATATCCGGGTCGAACCAGGACCAAGTCATCATATCCAGGCTGCCGATCCCGTCGCGCTTCTCATTCTCCTGCCGGACCCGGGCATTCATGGTTCCGATGTCCATGATCTCAATCCTGGCCGTGATCCCCACCTCCGCAAGCTGGCTCTGGAACACTTCGGCGAGCTTGTCGCGCTTGCCGCCGGTCCAGGCGATCATCGTGACCTCAAGCGGTTTGTCCGGACCGTAGCCCAGTTCCGCAAGGAGCGCCCTCGCTTTCTCCGGATCGTAGGACTGGCCGTGCCGGGCGCAGAATTCCTGATCATTGCCAAACACGCCGCGCGAGATCGGGCACTTTTCCGGCAGCGAGAGATCGCCGTAGATCAGGTCGATCGCAGCAGCGGCGTCGGTCGCGTGCGCCACAGCCCGGCGGGCACGGGGATCGTTGAACGGCGGACGGTGGACGGCGAATTCCCAGAACACGTTCTGTCCGGTGTTCCCGGCGATCACGATCTTCAAGTCACCGGATTGTTTAAGCGCCGGCACATCGTCGAGCGGCGGTTCCGCAATCTGAATGGCGCCGGTCTTCAGGCCCGCCAGACGGGCCTGTGGCTCGGGAACCGTTGTGATGACAAGACCTTCCATATAGGGAGCGCCCTTATTCTCCGCGAGCTTTCCGAAGTTCCTGTAGGAGGTATTTCCCGTCAGGACGATCCTGTCCCCCTTGGTCCATGACACAAATTTCCAGGGTCCGGAACCGATGGCAGCTGTCGACCCGAACCCGGGTGCGTCCTTGCTGCTGTCGCAGATGATTGAGGAAAAACTGTCGGCGAGAAATGGAACCAGGGCCACGAACGGCTTGTCGAGCTTGATCGTGACGGTCAGTGGATCAATCACCTCCACTGACGTGACTGGTCCCCAGCTCGCTTTGGTCAGGCTGGGATTGCTGGTATCGAAGGCCCGGTCGACAGTGTACTTAACGTCGTTGGCATCGAGCGGTGTGCCGTCGTGGCATACCACCCCCTCATTGAGCTTAAACGTGTACTCGGTGCCGTCGGTGCTGGTAGTCCAGGACCTGGCCACATTCGGCACCGGTTTTCCGGTGGCGTCAACGGCAAGCAGGGTGTCGTAGACGAGACTCCAGACCTGAAGCGACAACGTACTCGTCGCGCGGTGCGGATCAAGTGTGTCCATGTCGCCGTAGCGTGCCCAGACGATATCCCTGGCCGATGCCGCCGGGGCGATGCCGCCAAGCAGGATGGTCGCCGCGGCCGATACCAGGGCTTTTCGGATGCTCTGTTTCATACTCGCTCCCCCTGCCGTCTGGTCAACAGCTCGCGCTCGGGCCTATCCCCTCCCAGCCGAAGGTTGTGGCTGGGACGCAGCACCCAGGGCCTGACGAACTATCGCGGCACGACGGACAGCTTGGTTGATCGCTTGAGGTCTGAGCCGAAAGGGATCAGGTTTTACAGTCGTTGAGATGTCCAGCCTGAGGCGCGTGAAAATTCGAGTCAACAAAATTTCATTACCGGGGAGAGCATTTTCATTTGTGTTGAATAAATGGCTGATCTTCAGTCAGATTTCAGCAGATCCGGACCACTCAGATATCGCCGGACAGGATGTCACCCCATTCCTCATGGATGCGTTCGATAAACTGCAACCGGTCGATTGCCGACTGGCCAATCCGCAGTGCCAGAGTGGAGCAGAGATATGTCAGCAGAGAAACCGGCGCGACCACGCTGTCGAAGACTCCCGAACCCTTGGTCCGGCAGCGCAGAGTAACCGTCGCAACCTCGGTAGCCGCTCGCGTCGCCTGGTCCGTGACCAGCAGAACCTGAGCATCAGCCCGCATCGCTGACGCCATGATCGAGCGAAGGCTCCGTGTCCGCCGACCGATGCCGAGGGCCAGCATGGCATCGGTCGAACGGATCGAAGCGAACTCTTCCGGAACCGAGAAGCCGCCGATCGGCACCATGCGGATGTCCGGCTTGACGCGGATCAGCAGTGCCCGGGCAAAGTGCGCCAGCGCGTAATTGTCCCCAAAACCGACAACCCAGAGCTTTTCAGCGCGGGCGAGCAGGTTGACGGCCTGGGCGATCTCGTCGGAACGCAGCTGTTCGACCGAGCGTACCAGGTTCTGCATGTCGGATGCGAGATGATCTCCCAGGTCCGCCTTGCTCGAAGCAAACCGCCCAATTCTGACAGTCTCAGGAGATGCCGGAGCCGCCGGTTTTCTGGCTTCCTTCTGGGCGGACTTGAAACTCGGGTAGCCGAGACGCTGAAAAAACCGTGCCGTCGTTGCCTTTGAAATTCCGGCCCGTACAGAAAGCATCGAGGCCGAATAGAGCACGAGTGCGTCCGCGTTCTCCAGGAGCAGATCAGCCAGACGCCGCTCACTCCTTGTCAGATCGTCGTAGGTTTCCAGGATGCGCTGGGGGAGCGGCAACGTCTTCGACTGATCCAAAGCCATTCTCTGTTTTTCAATTCTGAAACTTCGCGAAGTATGACTCAGTGGTTTTTCACGGGCAACCCGAAGCCGCAGACTATGCGGTAGCCGGGAAGCTCGGGACCAATGTCTTGTCATGAGCAGACTGATCGGATCGAAAGCCGATACAGAATTGTCGGATCACGACACGGGACGCTGCTTGCCTGGTCAGGTGCTCCGCGCGACCATCCGGCGGATCCGGCGCACGCCCAGCGCCGTCAGGAGCGCGACGATCGGGATGCTGACACCCATCGCCAGCTCGGGATCGATGTCGATGCCGGCCTGCCGCAGAGCCTTGGCGGCGTAGCCGACCAGGCCAACGACGTAGTAGGTCACGGCCGCCACCGACAGGCCCTCGACGGTTTCCTGCAGCCGCAGCTGCAGCCGGGCCCGCCGGTTCATCGACTCCAGCACCGCCTGGGTCTGACGCTCCTGGGTAATTGCGACACGGATCGACAGCAGCCGCGTCGCCCGCGCCACCCGCTGCGACAGCGAGTCCTGCCGCGCCACGACCCAGTCGCAGGTGTTCATCGCCGGTGCCAGGCGCCGCTCGATGAACTCCTGGAATGTCTGCAGGCCCTGGATCCGCTCCTCGCGCAACTCGGCAATTCGCCGTCGCACCAGTTCGTAGTAGGCGGCGGCCGCGCTGAAGCGGTACAGGTTGTCCGACTGGCGGTTCTCGATCCCGGCCGCCAGCCGCGTCAGCTGCTCGAGCAGCAGCGGCTCATCCGCTTCGCGGACACTCATCAGGGCGGCCGTGATACGTGCCAACTCGCGTTCGCACCCGGAAAGCGGCGAGGCCAGCTCACGGGCCACCGGCAGAGCCAGCAGGGCCAGAAGACGGTAGGTATCGAGCTCCAGCAGCCGCTGGATCATGCGTCCGGCCTGCCCCGGCGTCATGGCGTGATCGCGCACCAGCAGCCTGCCGAAACCGTCGCCGTGGATGCGATAGTCGGTGACCGCCAGGGCGGCTCCTCCGGCAATCCCGGCGCCGACCAGGGCATTGCCGCCGAACCACTGCCCCGCGATCCGGTCGAGATCGGACGGAGCGGCGTCGGCACGCTGAAGCACCACATGCGTCGCCACCGTCAGCTGACCGGGAAGGGCTGCCACCCAGTCGGCGGGAACGGCGCTGAGCGCCGGCTCCGCGAACGGATCACCAACCCTGTCCGGAGCGATGAACTTGTAGCGGGTGAACTCGGTGTGGCGCTCCCACTTCAGCCGGAAGGCTCCGAGGTCGGCGCGGTAATGATTGGCGCCGGGCGGTGGCGGTGCGGCACCGAAGCGGCGGGCCAGATCATCGACCATCCGTGCCGCCTGTTCGCTGCGCGCCTCGTCGCAGACCAACGCCAGGTACGACAGCCGGAGCGGGGCGACCAGGGCTTCGGCCGGCCGGGCATGCGCCTCGTCATAAAGCTGCAGACGATGCGGATGATCCTGGGGAACCCTCATGCTGACCCGTCCGATCCGTCGGTAAAATCGTTGCCAGCCGGCACATCGCGGTCACGCCCGAACACGATCCGATGTCGCCGGGAGCGCCTCGGCAGGTTGGCCGCGACGACGTTACAGCGACCGCGGCAGGCCGTCGAGCGCTATGCCGGCAGGCGGTGGCGCCACCCTCTTCAAAGAACCTTCACTGACTTTCAATATCGACGGCACAGGAAACACCGGTAGGGCGAAGCTGCCGACAATGTGATGGATAGTCACCCGCTGGCGTGGGATAAGGGGCAAAGTGGTGTGGAACCGAACGGATGCTGCGACAGATCAGGGAATGGGCAAGGGCGATCCGGCGGGATGTTCACGCCCTCTGGCTCGCCGCCCGCGACCCGCGCATCCCCTGGTATGCCAAGGCGTTCGCGCTGGCGGTTGCCGCTTACGCCCTGTCACCGATCGATCTGATCCCTGACTTCATTCCGGTCATCGGCTACCTGGATGAAGTGATCCTGTTGCCTCTGGCGATTATGCTGGCTGTCCGGATGATGCCTCCGGATCTGATGGCTGAGCATCGCGCCGCCGCTGCCGGGGCCGAGGGGAAACCTGTCAGCCGCGCAGGCGCGGCCCTCATCGTAACAGTGTGGCTACTGGGAGCAGGCGCGCTGATCTGGTGGTGGTGGCCACAGGTCGCGCGATAACTGTCGCGTATGCGATGACATGGAAAATCTACCGGCTGACTGGCGCAATTGGTCGAACAACCGTTACCACCATAACGGCCGGGCCTTTTCAATATCATCGCTTCGGCGGCCCTGTTGCATGAGCTTCTATCTGCTGCATACCAAAGGTTGCAGGTAGGAGGGAGCGATCAGCCATGTCAAAGCAGCATCCTGTCAGGACAGTGCATCCGAGGAAAAGTGGCAGAAGCTGAGGACCAGCATCAAGACGCTGAGGACCAGCGCCAATGACTGTTGTAATGCTCCTTTGCAAAGGCAAATGACGCCGGAACATTTGTCGTAACCAGTGGAGGAAGGCGGCTCGATTGATCCACACTACCGACGATGCCGCCGGTCCGGCCGTCCCAGGGGTATCTACGACTGCGCGCACTTCCAGTCTGCAGCCCTTCCGCCGGCAATGATGGGCCATCGCAGGATGAGCTGATGGCACTGTTCCGCCAGGAGGGTATCATAACCGCAGGCCTGCGGCAGGCCCACCCGATGGCGGTTGATATCGGCACGGCGGCCGGAGCCTGGGGAAAGCATCGCTTCGTCGAAGGCGCCCGGTTGGGGCTCCTTGTGCAGGCCATGGCCGAGATCGATGCCGTCGGCATCGCCAAAGAGGTCCTGGCGTTCGAGTCAGAAACCCGGCCAAGCTGAAAGCCGGACGGCGCCATGGGGATAATCGGCTCCGGAAGCGACGTAATCATTTTCCGTCTGTCGCCCGCAGGAGCAACTCCCCAAGCAGGGGGTTCGGAAAGCGGCGCTTCTGTGTGATCGCGTAGAACGTCTCGCTGAGGTTCGGAACCGAACAGACCTCGACGAGCAGGCCGGCCGCCAGCTCGTCGCGCACCACGATTGGCGGCACAAGCGCCAAACCGTCGCTATCACGGGCGAGAAGCCGCAACATGGCCATGTCGTCCACTTCGGCAAAGATAATCGGGCGCACACCGGCAAGTTCCAGAATTCGGTCGAACGCAACCCGGATTTCGCTGTCGAGACCCGGTAGCAGGACAGGCTGCGACCGCAGGTCTTCCGGAAAGCGGAACGGAACAGGCTCGACGCCGGGTCGTCTGACCAGTGCGACCGGCTGCTGATCGAGCAGGTGGCTGCGCAGATCGGACCGCGCGTCGTGCTGCGGGGGACTGTTTGCGAGGACGACGTCGATCGCATGCGCTTCCAGCTGGGTCAGAAGGTCGCGCATGGTGCCCGAGCGGATGATCAGTTCGACGTCGACCCGGCCCACGAGCGGTTTCAGGAACTCCAACTGGAAGTTCCGCGAGAGTGTGGTCAACGCGCCCACTCGGAACGCCTGCCGCCGGTCCACCGGCCGCCCTTTCATCGTGCTCACCAGCTCGTCCCCGGCCTGGAATACGGTGTCCGCATAGTTGAGAGCGATACGTCCGGCCTCGGTGAGGATGAGGCGCTTGCCGGCTCGATCGAACAGGGGATGGCCGAGCTGCAGTTCAAGCTTGCCGAGCTGCACCGAGAGCGCCGATTGCGACAGGTTGAGCCGCTCGGCAGCGCGGGTGAGGCTGCCCTCATGAGCGATCGCCCAGAAATAACGCAGGTGGTGATAGTTGAGGGTGGCCATCGATGTCTTTTACAAAAGCGAACGAAGTCCTGCAATCTTTGTATTATTAAGAACCGGCTGAAGGCGTTAAGTGGTAGGTCGCTTAATCGCTGGAGACAGCCATGTTGCCAAACTTGACCTGGTGCCTCGCTCTCGGACCGCTCACACTCGCCGTCGCCGGACTGGCGGCTGGCAGCGCCAGGTCGGGGCATCGATGGGTGGGAAGGGGTGCCGCGCTGGCGTCTGGTTCTGCGCTGGTGCTGGCCGTGGCCGCGGGCGTCGGCGTTGCGGTGAATGGTCCCCTGGCAACGACCACCCTGGGGATCGCTGGCATCGGCGTGGGGTTCTACATCGACGCGCTGACCGCAATCATGGTCGCGCTCGTCGCGTTCGTCGGCCTGATCGTCGTCCTTTATAGCCGCAACTATCTCGACGGCGACCCCGGGCAGGCCCGTTTCACGAAGTGGCTCTGCCTGACGCTGGCGGCGGTGCTGCTGCTGATCATCTCGGGCAATCTGTTGCAGTTCGCGCTGGCGTGGGTCGCGACCAGCCTCGGGCTCGACAAGTTGCTGCTCTTCTATCCCGAGCGCCAGGCGGCGGTGCTCGCGGCGCGCAAGAAATTCCTGGCCAGCCGTCTCGGCGATCTCTGCCTGCTCGCCGCGATGGTCCTGCTCCACCAGGCCTTCGGCAGTCTCGACTACGCGGTCCTCTTCGCCGGCGCCGAGGCGATACGCGTCGGGGAGGAAGTTCCGGCCGCAATCCATGCTGTCGCGGTGCTCCTGGCCGTCGCCGCGCTGCTCAAGTCCGCGCAGTTCCCGCTGCATGGCTGGCTCACCGAAGTGATGGAGACACCGACGCCTGTGTCGGCATTGCTGCATGCCGGCGTGATCAATGCCGGCGGCTTCCTCGTGCTGCGCTTTGCCGATATCATCTCGCTCTCGGCGCCGTCAATGGAAGTCCTGGTTGTCGTTGGCGGCGTGACCGCGCTGTTCGGATCGGTCGTCATGCTGACCCAGACCAGCGTCAAGGTTTCGCTGGCCTACTCAACCATCGCGCAGATGGGGTTCATGATGCTGCAATGCGGCCTCGGCGCGTTCGCCGCCGCGCTGCTGCACATCGTCGCCCACTCGCTCTACAAAGCGCACGCCTTCCTCTCGTCGGGCAGCGTCATCGATCTGGCGCGGGCGTCGTGGTCGCCGAGCCCTGGCGGCCAGCCGCACCCGGCCCGCATGGCGATGATCGTCGGCCTGGTGCTGGCGGCGGCGCTGGTCGCGGGCACGCTGTTCGGTGCGACGATCACCGGGCAGCCAGGCGTGTTCGTGCTCGGCGCGGTCGTGATGTTGGGTCTCGCGCACCTCATCACCCAGGCCTTCGACGAGCGGCCAAGCGTCTATGTGGTCGGGCGGACCGTCGCGCTCGCCGTCGTGGTGGCGCTCGCTTATTTCGGGCTGCAATGGACGGTGGAGCATTTGCTCGCCGGGTCGCTGCCGCCGGTGCAGGCGCTCCGCGGTCCGCTGGACCTCATCATCGTCGTCCTGGTCGCGCTCGCCTTCGCGGCAGTGACCGTCCTCCAGAGCGTCCTGCCCGGCAAGGCCGACGCGCCGCTATGGCAGGCGCTCTACGTCCATCTCGCCAACGGCCTCTATGTCAACACGCTCGCCAACCGGCTGGTGCTGCGGTTGTGGCCCGGTCCACCGCCGCCGCCGAGGCCGATGATTGCCTCCACCCCGGCCAGCGGAGTTCCTTCATGAGCCACGCCCCTGTGATCGAGCCGCCGGAACCGGCGCATGCCGCGCAGCGATCAACCAGCCCCCAACGGCCGGTGATCGACGCCGCCATCGACCGCGCGTGCAACAGGATCGCGCCGGTATGGCCGCTCAAGCACTTCGTCGCGGTCAACCCGTTCCTCGGCTTCAGCGACCAGAGCTTTTCGGCGACATGCGCGACGCTGCGCCGCCTCGCTGGTGTCGACATGCTGATGCCGCGCCGGTTCTACCGCGAAGCGCTGGCGAACGGCCAGATCGAGGACCGCGATCTGGAGGCGGCGATCGCTGCAACGTCCGGCCCTCGCGCGATGATGAGCGATGTCGCTGCGCTGCGTCGGGCGGCAGCGCGGGAACCGGTGGCGAAGAGGCCGAAGGCGGTGGTCGCGACGGTTGCCGAAGTTCTCGATGGCCTGGCGGCGGGGGATCGCCAAGCCTCGCGCACGGCATTCATGATCGACGAGATCTCGAAGTGGAGCGCGGCCTATTTCGACCAGGGTCAGGCTGCGTGGAAGCTGCCATTGAGGGCGCTGCCGCC
Source organism: Skermanella aerolata KACC 11604 (assembly GCF_000936425.1). Taxonomy (GTDB): domain Bacteria; phylum Pseudomonadota; class Alphaproteobacteria; order Azospirillales; family Azospirillaceae; genus Skermanella; species Skermanella aerolata. Next base: position 35,631 of record NZ_AVFK01000043.1, read on the forward strand.
TTACGCCGCCTGGCGCGCAACGATCCGGTTCGATCGCAACCCGGAGACGATGGGGATCAAGGGCTTCCGCAAAGCCGTCGCCGCCATGCCCGACGATCCGCGTCAGGCGATCGTCGCGGTCGTGGCAGCTCTCGGCATCCCCGAGCGTGCGGTCGAGGATTATCTACACCGCGCTCTGATTGACATTGGTGGCTGGGCCGCCCATGCCCGCTATCGGGCCTGGGACAACGCACTCTACGGGCGTGATGACGACACGCTGGTCCAGCTGCTCGCGATCCGGGTGGTGTGGGGCTACGCGCTGTTCCTCGAACGGGCCGACCCGACGTTCACCGCGGCATGGGTGAAGGCGATGGCCGATGCGGCGACCTTGCCCGGGGACGAGCGGCTCGGGGACGATCCGGAGCTCGCGCTCGATCTCATTCTGCATGAAGCCTATGAGGCATCGTACCAGCGGCAACTGCTGGCGCGGCTCGCGCAGCACTTCGCAGCGCCCCCGGCAGTCCCTGAGGGAGCGCGCAGGGCGTTCCAGGCGGCGTTCTGCATCGACGTGCGCTCCGAGGTCTATCGGCGCGCGCTCGAGACGGTCTGTCCTGATGTCGGGACGATCGGCTTCGCCGGCTTCTTCGGCTTCCCGATCGAGTACGTGCCGATCGGCCGCAACAGCGGCGGTGCGCAATGTCCGGTGCTGCTGAAGCCGACTTTTGTCGTGCGTGAGGCGGTCGCCGGTGCTACCGAGCCAGAGGAGGCGGCGATCCTCAACCTGCGCCTGCTGCGCCGCCGCGCGGCCAGGGCGTGGAAGGCATTCAAGCTCTCGGCGGTGTCGTCGTTCACCTATGTCGAGACGGCGGGACTGCTGTTCGCCGGCAAGCTCGTCGGCGACAGCGCCGGCCTGACCCGGACGGTCAGTGATCCCACCACCGACGGCCTCGACAAGGGCGTCATTGGCCGGATTGGTCCGAGTCTCGAGCCCCGTGCGGTGGGTGGCCGGCTCACCGGCTTCGACGACGGGCAGCGCGTCGCCATGGCCGAGGCCGTCCTGCGCGCCATGTCCATGACGCAGGACTTCGCGCGGCTGGTTCTGCTCACCGGGCACGGCAGTACGACCGTCAACAATCCGCATGCCTCGGCTCTCGATTGCGGTGCGTGCGGCGGGCACACCGGCGAGGCGAACGCGCGCGTTGCCGCCGCCATCCTCAACGATCCCGGGGTGCGCACCGGCCTCGCTGGCAAGGGGATCGTGATCCCTGAGGACACCCGGTTCCTGGGCTGCCTGCACGACACGACCACCGACGAAGTCCGCATCTTCGATGCCGATAACCTCCCCAAGTCCCTTGCCGCTGATCTGGCCGGTCTGCGCGTGGTCCTCGCCCAAGCTTCGTCGCTGGCGCGTGCCGAGCGCGCGCTGCTGCTCGGCATCGACAGAACCGCCGACGTCGATCACGCGGTGAAGGCGCGGAGCCGCGATTGGGCGCAGGTTCGTCCCGAATGGGGGCTCGCCGGCAATGCCGTGTTCATCGCCGCACCGCGGGCACGGACGCGTGGGCTCGACCTCGGGGGACGCGCTTTCCTCCATGACTATGACTGGCGCAGGGACGATGGGTTCGGCGTGCTGGCGTTGATCATAACCGCGCCAATGGTCGTCGCCAGCTGGATCAACCTTCAGTATTACGGCTCGACCGTGAACAACCGCGCCTTCGGCAGCGGCAACAAGGTGCTTCATAATGTGGTCGGGCAACTGGGGGTGCTGGAGGGCAATTCCGGCGACCTCAAGGTGGGATTACCCTGGCAGGCGGTCCATGACGGCGAGCGCTTCGTCCACGAACCACTGCGGCTGAACGTGTTCATCGAAGCGCCCGAGGAAGTACTCAACCAGATGATCGAGATACACGCGAGCGTTCGCCAGCTCGTCGACAATGGCTGGGTGCATCTGTTCCGCATCGATGAGGACGGCCGCACGATCCGCCGCTATGCCCGCAGTCTGACCTGGGAGACGGTCGAATGACTGCTCGGCTTTCGCATCCGGCGCGGTTGGAATCCGAGGCGATCCATACCCTGCGCGCAGCTTGCGGCCAGTGCAATCCATGAAGCGACGTTCGGCCATGGGAGAGACTCAGATGGGTATATCCGAGCAGTCCAGTAAAGAACTGAGAGAGGCTGAGCAACGGATCGAGTGGGTCTTGAAGCACTCGGGAATGAGCGTGTGGCTCAAGACAGCACTGCAGGCGGCGCAGCACCGCGATTCTGTACACGTTCTAAATGATCTGGAGATACTATGTCTTCTGTTAAGACAGAGATCTCAGGCGACGATTACAGCAATGCTGGACGAATAGATAGTAGAAGGGTTTAACGGCAAATGATTGCTTGTATGGGGTTTTTTGGTGTCAAGCCGGTAATCGTTATCGAGCTCCTTCAGTTCGGTTGCGCTACAGGGCTGGTGGCCGGGTCAAGAGCGCGCCCGGTCGGCGCGACAGCACCGAGTGGTGCGGCGCGCTCTTGAGGCGGACGCCGGCCCGGAACACGTTACTGTCTGCTCCGAAAGCTTGTCGGCTTTCGGAGCTGCCTCGCGGCGAGCGGTTTTCTACCGTCTGTCCGAGGGGAGTCCGCCATCGGGCGCGGATCATCGCGCCGCAATCTTGTATTCGGTGGGCCTCGGGGGACCCGAACCATGATGCAGCCATGCGCATCGGGGGCGAAGCTCCGGGGCGGCGGACCCATTCTCAACGGTCGGCACTATGGCCATGCAATCACGCGGGACCCCGCCACCTCGGATCCTGACCAGCACTCCGTCACGTCATGCCGACGGAACGCTGAACTTCTCTGTTCGGCTCGACGTCGGCGGTCACGCCGCCGAACGCAGCGCAACGCCCTCCGGCACCGTCCAGATCGTGGCGAACCGCCACAGGTCAAGGAGCAGCTTCCGGGCCAGCGCCACGATCATGGTCTTGCGGGTGCCGCGGGCGTTTTCGGTCCGTCGCCGGTACCACTGCGCCAGGGCGCTGTCCTTCTGGAAGATCAGGAAGCGACAGGCCAGCTGGATCATGCCGCGCCGGCCCCGGGCGTTGCCGGAACGGGCCAGCCCTTTTCCCGGCGTTTGGCCCCGCTTTCTTTTCAGGGTACCTGGAGCAAAAAGCCGGGCAGGTATGAGGTTGAGTGAGGTTGCGTCGGCTCTTTGCGGACCCGATTTGTTCCTGGCATGTCGGTTCCAGAGAAAATTCCCCTTTGCGGGCTGTCGCGTGGCGAGCTTGAGGCCCTGACCGAACGCCTGCTGGCGTAAAACGCCGAGTTGAAGCAGGCGGTGGCGGAACTGCGTGCGGAAATTGCCAAGCTCAAGGGCGTGACGGGGCGTCCGGTGCTCCGGCTGAGCGGCATGGAGCAGAAGACGGAGCCGACGGATAAGGCCGGCAAGCGCGGCGCCAAGCAGCGCAAGACCGAGCGACTGGTCATTCACGAGGAGCGCGTCATCAAGGCCGACGTGCCGGCCGGATCGCGCTTCAAGGGATACGAGGATTTCGTCGTCCAGGATCTGGTGCTGCGCCCGCATGTCGTGCGCATCCGCCGGGAGCGCTGGATCACGCCCGACGGGCAGACGGTTCTCGCGCCGATGCCGGCCGAAGTTGCCGGCCACTTTGGGCCGGAGCTGCGCCGCTTCGTGCTGCTGCAATACCACCAGGGCCAGGTCACCATGGCGCGCCTGGTGAGCCAACTCCGGGCGATCGGCATTGTGATCTCCAAGCGTCAACTCGTCCGTTTGCTGAACGCGGACACCGGTCCCTTCGTCGATGAGGCCCGCGCCGTGCTGCGGGCCGGGCTGGAAACGGCCCCCTGGATCAGTGTGGATGATACTGGCGCCCGCCACCGGCACCAGAACGGCTACTGCACCCAGATCGGCAACGATCACTTCGCCGCCTTCACGACCACCAACTCGAAGAGCCGGCTGAACTTCCTAGAGGTGCTGCGGGCCGGCTACGCCGATTACGTGATCAATGCCGAGGCGCTGGCCTACATGCGCCAGCGTGCCCTGGCCGGTCCCGTCATCACCGACTTGAAGACCAATCCCGACCCGGTCCGCATCGCCACCGAAGGTGCATTGTGGGGCGCGATCAAGGCCCATGGGCTGCTGCCCGACACCGTGGTTCGGTCCGACGACGCCGGGCAGTTCGCGCTCGAGGACCGCGCCTTGTGCTGGGTCCATGCCGAGCGCCTGATCCACAAGCTCGACACCTTCACCGACAAGCAACACGCCGCTCAGCAGCGCCTGCGCGCCCTGATCTGGTGGTTCTACGCCGATCTCAAGGCCTACCGCCGCGATCCTGACCCACGTCGGCGGGCGGCACTGCGCGCCCGCTTCGACCGGATCTTCCGTCGTCGCACCGGGTTCGCCACGCTCGACCGGCTGCTGTAACGGCTATACGCCAACAAGGACAAGTTGCTGAGGGTGCTGGATCGTCCGCAGGTGCCGCTGCACACCAACGGCTCCGAGCGCGATCTGCGGCCGCACGTGATCAAGCGCAAGATCTCCGGCGGGACCCGCTCCGATCAGGGCCGAGACTGCCGCGACGCTTTCCTCGGCCTGCTGCTGACCTGTGCCAAACTGGGCGTCTCGTTCTGGGACTTCCTCGGACACCGCCTCGGGGTCGCCAAGGCCAATGCCCCTTACCTGCCAGACCTCGTCAGGCTCCGCTCAGCGACTGCCTGAGCGCCCGAACTTTTGCCCCAGGTACCCTGAAAACCAGTACCCAATTGATATCGTTGGGGTTGGCCGACGCTCCGCATGTGAGGATCAGGCGTGGCGAGCCTTCTGCAGGATCCGCTGGGCGGTAACTGGAGGCGATCCGGTCTGTCCCCAAGCCAGGGCATGTTCCATTATGTCCGGTCGTCACGACGCAGGTGGATCTGCAAGAGCTGCGGCTACGAGTTCAGCGTCACCACCGGAACGATCCTGGCCGACCGAAACATGAGCTTCGGCGATCTGCTGCTGGCGATCTTCCTGTTCGTCAATGCGGTCAAGGGCCTGACGGCTCTTCAGCTGTCCCGCGAAGTCGGCTGCGACTACAAGGTCGCCTTCGTGCTGCTGCACAAGCTTCGGGAATGCCTGGAGGCCGAGCAGGCCCGGCGTCTCCTGGGCGGTGAGGGAACCGAGTGCGAGACTGACACCGCCTACTTCGGAGGCTACGGCAAGCCGGCCAACCATCAGGAGAACCGCCGCGATCTGCGGCTGACGGAGAACCGGACCGGCAGGCGTCAGTGCGTCGTCGTGGTACGCCAGCGCGCCGGCGGGACAGTGACGGCCGTCATCGCGAGCGAGACAGCGGCTTCGGCCTTCGTGCGGCGCAAGGTCGAACGCGGCGGCGTGATCCATGCCGATGAGGGTGCCGCCTTCGACGAATTGCATGCCCGCTACGTCATGGCCCGGATCAACCACGAGGAAGCCTACTCCAGGGACGGCGCCTGCACCAACCAGGCCGAAAGTTTCTTCAGCCGGATGCGCCGGGCCGAGGTCGGGATCCATCACCACATCGCCGGCCTTTACCTCCGGCGCTACGCCGCGGAAATGAGCTGGCGCGAGGACAGGCGGGCGACTGACAACAGCCGGCTGACCAGCGAAGTGGTGTCCCTGACTCTGGGCCGCGGCCATTCAGTGGACTGGCGGGGCTACTGGCGGCGCTGGCAGCACGCGGCCTGATCACCAGCCGGCCACTTTCCACCGGGCGTTCCAGCCGTCCCCGGCGCCGACCCGCTCCACAATGCCGCGCTGCCACTGCCGGCGGATGGCGTTGTGGACCTTGTGCTGGAAGGCGACGGCGAGCTTCCGGTCGCCCTAATCCATCAGGCACTCGACCATGATGGCCCGCGCCACGTCGAGGGACCTGACCGGTTCCGCCGCATCGCGGATCTTCTCCAGCACCCGGCGGGTCAACTCGCCTTTGCGGAAGCCCTCCCTGGAGCGTTTATGCCTGACCGCCGCCGGCACCCTGTCGCGCTCGGGTTCAGATGCCCGAACGTCTTCAAGGTCTCGGACAGGGCCATGATCTGACGGCGCAGGCAGGTTACCGTGTCCTCTGCAACCGCCAGATCGGCAGCAAGAGCACTGCGCTTCTCCAGTAAAGCGGCAACCACGGAGTCCGCTTGACCAATCGCCGCTCCTGCTTCGGGTGCCGATAACGCAATCTTCGATCTCACGGTCTTCTCATGATTACTTTAAGATGAGGAAATCCTACCGGAATTAGATCAACAAGCGAAACTGGTTGCCTTTGGCAACAGCACCATAATGCCGAAATTGCCCGCGCTGTGGAGCAGCAGGCCGGCGGTACCGGCCGCCCCGTTGTTCCGCCGACTGACATCCAGAAGGCCCATCAGCTCGCCGTGGCTGAAGTGCCGGGTTGCCGAACTCACGTATACCGGACTGATCATCACCCTGCAGCCCGAATTGACCAGTTCCGGACTAACGACAGGTTCATAATGCCGGATTAACCACCAGCCGATCAGCTCGACGAAACCTCCCGGCGTTCCCGGCAGACTGTCCTCAGCAGCGTTTCCAAAACCTCGGCCGTCACCGGTTTGTGCAGCAGGTGGCAACCGCTCCGCCTGGCCTCGGCCAGACGCTCGGGCGATGTGTCGCCGGTCAGCAGCACCGCGGCCCAGGCACCCCGGCGACGCGCGGCAGCCACCGCGTCGGTACCGCACTGCCCATGCCCGAGCGAGTAGTCGGCAACCACGATGTCGAGCGGATGGTCGAGGCCGGCCAGCACCGCCCCGACCTGTTCCAGGGTGCGGGCGACCTGCACCCGTACTCCCCACGACGCCAGCATCAGCTCGATCGCCTGCAGAACCAGCGGTTCGTCATCGATCACCAGAGCCGAGCAGCCGGCCAGGAGATCGGGAGCGGTATCCAGGACGGTCGCGGGACTGGCCGCATCCGGAATGGCGCCCAACGGCAGGCACAGCGAGAACGTCGAGCCGCGACCGGGCTCTGAGCTGACCTCAATCCGGGTGCCGAGCAGGGCGGCCACCCGCCGCGCCGTGGCCAGACCGATGCCGAAGCCGCGGGAATGATCGCGCGCGACATCGGCGCCCTGGTAGTACTCCTCGAAAATACGCTCGAGGTCCCCGGGTGCGATGCCCGGCCCGGTATCGGTCACCGCCACGGCCACGTGACCATCGCCCGCCCGAGCCAGCACCGAGACGCTGCCGGCCCGGGTGTACTTGAGCGCGTTGGAGAGCAGGTTGCGCAGGATCAGCTCGACCAGCAGGGGATCGGACCGGACATTCAGCCTCACCGGCGGCACCTGCAGGCACAGGCCGGTCAGCCGTGCCGCTTCCCGGAACTCGTCGAACAGGCGCTGAAGCAGCTCGTCGAGCGGGAAGTCCCGCGGTTCGGCGCTGAGAATGCCGGCCTCCAGCCGGGCCACCTGCAGCAGGCCGTTGAGCATCCCGGTCAGATTGCCGAGACTGCTCGCCAGCGGCTCGACCAGCGCGATCTCCGCCGGACCGAGTGGACGCCGGCGCAGCAGGTTGATAAACAGGTTGGCCGCCGTGACCGGCTGGCGCAGGTCGTGGCTGGCCGCAGCCAGGAAGCGGGACTTCGCCCGGTTGGCCTCCTCGGCCCCGGCCCGCGCCCGGACCGCCTCGTCGTGCGCGGCGCGCAGCCTGTCCTCGGCATCCCGGCGCTCCGTGAGATCGACCGTTACGGCAATGACGCCGAGCGGTTCGCCGCCGGCACCCAGGATCCGGCTGACGCTGCTGACCGCCCAGAAGTGCGTGCCGTCGGGACGCAGGTAGCGCTTCTCGATGCTGAACACGTCGCCGACCTCGACCAGGCTGGCGAACAGCGGCAGATTGCGGGCGAGATCGTCGGGATGGGTAACATCCTGGACACCGAGCCCGAGCAGGTCGTCGCGCGATCGTCCCAGCAGGGCGCAGAGCCGGTCGTTGACCCGTCTGAAGCGGCCATCGAGCCCGATCTCGGACAGCCCGACCTCGGCCTGGGCGAAGATCGCCGCCAGCCGGCCCTCGTTCTCGCGCACCGCTTCCTCGGCAAGCCGGCGCTCGGTCACGTCGATGGCGAGACCGGTTGCCCGGAGCGGCCGGCCCGCCTCGTCATAGGTGACGTGGCCGCGCCCCTCCAGCCAGCGAAGTCCCTTGTCCGGGTGGGTGATCCGGTACAGGACGTGCAAATGGGTCCCGCCACGTGTCAGGCAGTCCTGGATGGCCCGGTCAGCCATCCCACGGTCGGCCGGGTGGAGGCTGGCGATCCAGTCGGCGCGGCACGTGCTGGTGCTGTTGGGATCGTGACCGTACAGGTCACGGCAGCTGTCGGACCAGTGGACCCGATCGGTGTCGATCCGCCAGTCCCAGGTGCCGGCCCCGGCATACAGCTGGGCCAGCGACAGCTGGCGCTCGCTCTCCTCGATCGCGGCGCTGCGCTCGGCCACCCGGCGTTCCAGCTCAGCATTCGCCCGAACCAGCTCGCTGTTGGAAATCCGCAATTCCTCAACGACAGCCTGGAGGTCCCCGACCCTTTGCCCTTCAACCGGATGTGCTGCTTCGGCATTTGTGTCCAACGGCCAGCAGGCCATTCCGGCAACCGCATCGTGCTGTTCGAGTCTGCTCTGAAGCCGTGTCAACTCCCTGGCGCTCCGGTCGAGCAGCGCCCTTACCCGGTCGAAGTCCCGAGCCAGTGGCATCGGGCCGCTGCTGATGGAGCTTGAGTCCGGCTGCCGTAGTTTGAGCGGGATTCGGGACCGGTCGGTCGACGGCTTGAAGGGCCGGTGGTGCCGCGTCATCGGTGAGACCTCCAAAGCGTCGGTAACTGGCAGCCCAGGATCATATCGCGGTTCTTTTTACTCGATCGCCTTTTCCCACCGAACCTGATCTTTGGAGTCTCCGCCCCCGGACCAGGGCGCATTTCCTGTTTCCGCGGAAAACGGAGAGCGGGAGAGATCGGCCGCCGGGTGATTGGCATCCCGACAGGTGGCATCATCCTTGGGCTGGTCCGGCCGGCATAGAACCAGGAGCCTGCAGGTGTCGCACGGAGCGTCGGTGATGCGGGTCCAGCCGCGCACGTCCCGGCAAACCTGCCGGAATGGGCGCGGTGGAAGGGCGAGGCAGGGAGTCGGCAGAACTTTCAGCAACGCAGCCATGGCTCATCGTACAAACGATTTCGGGACAGGGAAAAGCCGCTTTCGCCTGTACCCGGAAGTACAAGCCTGTTGTGAGCCGCTGAATGCGTTTGCGTAATAATTAGCACGAATGATTGTGACTTGGAACATTCCAGTATTGAACTCAGAACCGATACTGTGACAGCTGGGCCGTTGGAACCACACACGGTATAAATCAATGATATATGTGGCAGAGGCCGGAACCATGATCGGGATCACCCCCAACCGGGCCGAACCGGGCACTGATCCCTTCCTCATCCTGACAGTCTATCGCACCCTGCGGGACGGCGGAACAATCTATAGTTACATACTTTCAGCTCCAGCAAGGCTCCGGTGACGCAGGCCTTCGCGGAAGCATTCCGCCATGCCGAGGCCCACGCCATTCCGGCCATCTGGATCAACGATCCGGACAGGCTGTTCCAACCGCAGCGGCAGTGCTCGCGCTGACCAGTGAGCCGGCACGCTGAGCTGCGATGACGGACCGCAGCATCAACGCGCAAGGCCACACCCGGTGCGGAGGAATCCGCTTCGGGTGCCTGCCTGGTGTCTCCTGTCAGAGTGCCGTCCGACAGGATGCCGAACAGGAAGATGAATCCTGTGGGCGAGTATCGCTGAACGGCTTCGCGAACTGGCGCCTCCGCCTGGCTGCCGGAGATACCATCGCTGATACTCATGCCATTTGGCGCCGTCCGCTGCCGGGGCTACGCCTCAGGAGTATCGCTGCCGCGTCTGGTTGTCCAGGCTTTCCGCCGCTTTCCGGGCTGCTCGGGCACTCGCCTCGGCAATCCTGACGCTGCCGTTCAGCAGGACCTTGACTTCGGCGCTGAGCAGCTCGGTCTGCGCCGCGATCAGATCCTGCGGGGTGCGGGCATGCAGGATGCCGTTCAGGCCGCTGGCATTGCACTGCATGACGTTCCGCGTGGTGTCGGCCCATTCCCGCATGACCGCCTGGAACCCGCCGGCCAGCGCAATACCGGTCCGCATCATGACATCCAGGTTCCCCTGGGTACGGCCGGCCACCTCCCTGACCGCCCGGTCCTGCGTCGCCGCCACCTGGCCAAGTTGCTCAACCGCCCGCCCGGTCATCTCCCGAACCGCGCCGGCAACCTCGCCGGCTGCTTCGACCGGGCGCTCCATCGTCCCGCGCAGGGCTCCGGCGGCCGCTTGCAGGTTGTGCTCGGCGGCATCCGCGGTCCGGCGGCTGATGTCGCCGCCGTTGGCTGCGGATGCGGAGGAATGACGGACCGCCACACCGCCGGCTTCGGCGGCGTCCCGAACGCTCTTCCGGCCGGCAGCGGCGCCGGCTTCGCCAGTCTTCTCCAGGACATCGCTGGCATCCTGAACCGCCTTGCGGGTCTCGGACCTGGTCGTGGTGGTAGCCATAAACAATTTCTCCATCGTAAAGAAAAGCCCATCCGGGCGCTGTCCGCGATCCGGATTACTGTGCCGATCCCCTGGCATCTTCGATCAGGCGCGACAGTCACCCGGACTGGTCGTTAATTCCCGTCAATGCCGGGCTTCAGGACTTTTTGCCGGTGCTGGATTTGCCGTCGATCTCCTCGACGGTGACATCCTGACGGCGCACGGTGTCGCTGACAGTGACCTCGCGCTCGCCCGAGTTCTTGCTCAGCGAGACTTCCTCGACGACGTGGGCCTGCTTGGAGACGACCGGCTTCTCGGAAACCTCGGTCATCTCGACCGTGGTCTCCCGGAACGCCTTGTCGGCCTCCTCGGGCTTCAGGACCCGGTCGGCCCGGGTGCGCTCGACCTCAACCGTTTCCTCGTGCAGGGTGACGGTCTCCTGAACCTCCTGCTCACTGACCTCTGTCTTCAGGCGCTTGCCGCCGGTGGTGCGGGCAACGCCGACCTCCAGTTCCTCCTCGATCACCTGCGCCGTCTCAGTCTCTTCCGGTGCACCGTTGCCGACCTTTTCCAGCAGTGCTTCGGGGGTCAGAACTTCGAAGCGGCGCATGAGGCTCAGCGCCTCGTCGGCCTTGTCATCGGCGACTTCGGCGACGACCAGGGCGCCGCCCCGCTGCATCGCCTGGCCGTAACGTCCGGCCTTGTCCTTGTCGTAGCCGACTTCGACCAGGCGGCCGGAGATCCTGGACGCCGCAACATCCTGGAGGATCTCGATCGCGTTCTTCCTGACGCCGGCTCCGGTCAGCTCGCCGAGTACCTTGCCGGCGATGTCGCCGGTCTCAAACAGCCCGATGATGGCGGTGGTCATGTCCAGTGTCCTTGCGGTGGTTGAGTGGTGTCCCGAACTTCCGGGATTGATCTCGCACATGCAGCAAACGAGGTGCGTTGCACAAAGTTCCTGATCTTTGCTGCGGTAAATGGAATTCTCTCCGTCCTCAAAACAACGTTTCAGCAAAGATCAGGAAGTGGTGAGCCCATTTATGGCAATGACTGAAGTGAATAATAACTACTCAGTGGTTATACCCATTATGGTTCCGTGTGTAATTTAACGGTAACATATGATTATCTGTCCTGGAGCAGCGATTTACCTGTCGGGCGCGGTCATCTGGATGTGATCACCCTGTATTTTCTCAACATTCTCGCACAATTAAGCGCTTGGCACTGCAGTTGCGGTGCAGCGTGCCTTTTCCCTAGTGTTCCGACTCTAACGCTTGATACCGACGACAGCCTTGAGGGCATCGCGAGCTTTATCGACCTTTGCGAGAATGTCGTTGGTCGTTGCGGTCCAGACGAAGGGCTTGGGATGTTCGTTGTGTTCGGCGAGGTATTTGTAGATCGCGATTTCCAGGTCGGTGAGGCTTTTAAAGACGCCGCGCCGAATGCGCTTGCGCGTGATCTCGGCGAAGAAGCGCTCGACCATGTTCAGCCAGGACGACGCAGTCGGGGTGAAGTGCAGATGGAAGCGTGGATGCTGTTCCAGCCAGGCCATGACATTGGCATGCTTGTGAGTGCCATAGTTGTCAACGATCAGATGGAGGTCGAGATCGGCCGGCGTATTGGCATCGATCGTACCGAGGAACTTGATGAACTCCTGATGCCGGTGTTTGTCCATGCAGCGCCCGATCACGCTCCCGTCCAGCAGGTTGAGGGCGGCGAACAGCGTCGTGGTGCCGTGGCGCTTGTAGTCGTGGGTCAGGGTGCCGGCCCGGCCCTTCTTGAGCGGCAGCCCCGGCTGGGTGCGGTCGAGCGCCTGGATCTGGCTCTTCTCGTCCACCGAGAGCACCAGCGCGCGGTCCGGCGGATCGAGGTAGAGGCCGACGACATCGACCAGCTTGGCCTCGAAGTCGGGATCGTTGGACAGCTTGAAGGTGCGCACCTGATGCGGCTTCAGCCCATGAGCCCGCCAGATCTTCTGCACGCTGCTGACCGCGATCCCCACAGCCTTGGCCATGGCGCGGGCGCTCCAGTGCGTCGCATCCGCCGGCCGTTCGGTCGTCGTCTTGGTCACGACCTGCCGCACCGTCGCCTCCGACAGCGGCTTCTTGCCCGGCGGCCGCGTCTTGTCGCGCAGCAAGCCGTCAACCCCGGCTTCGGCGAACCGAGCCTGCCAGCGCCACACCGTCGGCTTCGACTGCCCGGTTCGCTCCATGATCTCCATGGTGCCAACACCATCCGCCGTAAGCACCACGATCTGCGCCCGCCGGACATGCTTTTGCGGCGTATTCCGATCCGCTATCACTTTGTCCAGCCGTGCCCGATCCTCAGGTGAAAGCTCGACGGTAATTCCCGTTCTCATCCACCCAGACTCGCACAGATCCTACCAACAGGGAATCCTCTGTTTCGGTCAAAACACTAGCAAGGTGGCCGGCAATCAAAACTGCATAGAGTTCACACAGCACCTGGTTTATCAGCACCGCGCGGTTTTCACGTCCAGCGGGCGCCGGGAGCGGAATTTTTAGTGCGCAGCTCAACGCCGAGCTGACGGACCAGGCCCAGGATCAGGCAGGTGCCGAAGCCCCGCGATAGCGAACTCCGGGAACACGGTTGCGGCCGGCTGCCCGATGTGGGAGTTATTGCGTCGCAGCAGGTGCCGACAGACCCGGTTGGCGTGGATGAACCGATGGTCCCGCTCCTGCAGCAGCGCAATGCCGACCCGCGCCCGCTCGACAGCCTTGGTCAGGAACGAACCTTCAAGCAATGGTGCAGAACCAGCAGTGCCTGCCGCACCCACAATCGAGCTGTCGTCCTCCGGCACGCAGGAAACCCTCCCGCAGTCCCCGGCCAGTAAAGATTTACCATGCGCCGTGTATGTCGCTGGGTTATCTCTCTTCACCAAAATTCCGCAAGATATCCATAGAAACCCATGAGCGGAAATCTGGCAGGTGTTTGCAATCATCTGATCGTGATAATTTTTCAATGCGGAACGGCACGGACTTTGGTGATCTGCTGTTGCTACTTATGACCGCAGCAACAGTGCAACTGGTTCAACGTGCCCACTCGTGACAATGAACCCTCAAGCCGCAGCATTGTCCAGGACCAGCCCAGCCTGGAAAGCTGGCCCTTTGTCGCGGTGGTTCAGGCATCGCACACACCGACGGTGCTGACCAATCCTCAGCTGCCCGACAATCCGATCGTCTTCGCCAACGACGCCTTCCTGCGGCTGACCGGCTACAGCCGTGACGAGATCCTGGGACGCAACTGCCGCTTTCTTGGCGGACCGCAAACGGACCGGCAGCTCAGCCACCAGGTGCGCCTCGCGATCGAGGAGGTGAGACCGGTCAGCGCCAGGCTGCTGAACTACCGCCGGGATGGCTCGACCTTCTGGAACCAGCTGCACATCAGCCCGATCCTCGACGGGGTCGGCAGGCCGGCCTACTTCGTCGGCTACCAGCACGACGTCACCGAGCAGGTCGAGGGCGAGCGACGCCTGCGCCAGGCCCATGCGGCGCTGGAGGAGAGATTGGAGGAACGCGAGCAGCTGATCTACGAGCTTCATCACCGGGTGCGCAACAATCTCCAGACCGTCATCGGCCTTCTCAACCTGGAAGCCAGGCGTGCCGATCCGTCCCTGCGCCGGCAGTTCAGCCTGATCACCCAGCGCGTTCGGGTGCTGGGCGGCATCCATGAGCAGCTGGAGAGTTTCGGCCGGTGGACGGCGATCGACTTCGGCCGCCACCTGCGGGAAACCTGCGCCGCGCTGGCAGCCTTGTTTGAGGAGCGCATCGCGGTGGCGGTCGAGGCCGAATCGCTGCTGTGCGACATCGAGGCAGCGGCACCCCTGGGTCTGATCGCCAACGAGCTGATCGCCGGATGCTTCCGCCAGGTCAGCGGCAGCGCCGCGGCGGACCAGTGCCTGATCAGGGTTGTGCTCAGGCACCATCAGGATGCCGGCATCGTTGAGCTTGCCGTCAGCATCACCGCAGCTGGGGAAAACGGGCAACCAGCTACCAACCTGCTCCATCCGAGCGACATCGTCGACGTGCTGGCCGAGCAGATCGGCGCCGAGCTGGCTCTCGATCGAACCGGAAGCCCGACAATCAGGCTGACCGTGCCAGCCGGCTGTTTTACAGTTGGGCTGGACGGTTCGCCAAAGCCACTATGATCCATATGACCGGGCTGGAGTGTCTGGACCAATCTGGCAGAGGGTGCTTGCTTGGCGGTTGCTCCGAACAATCCACCGGGATCAGCAATCCGCATTGGGAATCTCGTTTTGCTTGCACCTCCGCCAGCTGACTGGCACTCAGGACAGGGGCTGCCGGTGTCGGCAGTCGTGACAGGAGGGGGAAGCAGCATGACCCAGGCGGAACTGATCAATGCACTGGCCGAACGGGCGGATCTGAGCCGGGCCACAGCCGGCAAGACATTGAATGCCCTGATCGGCGTTGTGGCCGATGCCCTGAAGCGGGGTGATGAGGTCCGCATCGCCGGCTTCGGCACCTTTGCCGTTGCCGAACGAAGCGAGCGGCAGGGGCGCAATCCGCAGACCGGCGAGACGATCACAATCGCGGCGTCCCGGGGAACCAGGTTCTCGGCTGCCAAGGCGATCAAGGACGCTCTTAACGGCGGTTAACCCGATGGGCACGGCGACTCCAAACCCTTGTGCCCGCGATGGAGTAGGACTTCACCGGGTAATCGAGGGCAACAGTTCAGAAAACCTGGAGCCTGGACTGGTGTTCCAATCGGATGCCGGACTCGATCGCTTCTTCTCCGCCAGCTCGAGCACCAGACGGTCGCGGTTGCGGATCAGCGCGTCGAGGTCGGTCTCCTTCCACGCTTGCTGGCAGTCACGGCAGAACCGCAGCGTGTCATCGGACTCGGCGACAAGCCCGTGCATGGTCTCGGTGACCCGCGTCAGACCGGCGACGATTACTTCCGCCTGCTGGTGCAGAGAGGTACTACCCTCGTGCAGAACACCGAGGGCAGTCTGGATGTCCAATACTGCCGCCTCGTGCCGGCGCAGCGCCCGAACCTGGACCGGATCGACAATCTTTCCGTCGCTCATCACCAGGCGCTCCCGCTGATGGCGATCATCCGGTACAGACTGCGGGGCGTAGGGCCCGCAGTCGGCGCGCGATCAGGAAACGCAGCGGCTCGGTTGCCGAGGCGGTCAGCACGCCGACTGTTACGGTAATGGCGGACAGCGCCAGTCATGCCTGATCCATCCAGTCGAGCATCATCAATGACTTTGTGGAACGGCTGAACTTTACCTCACTCTTATCTACCTGGTCGGCCCGGGAATGGGGTTGACTATCGCTTCGGTGATGAACCCGCCTGCGATCGGCCGGGTGTTCCGGACGGACCTCCATCCTCGATTATGCCGGTGCTTCGTCCTTGTTTTTGTCCTTGTTAAGGATGCCGCCGCTACGGTGCGTCCCCGTACTGGAGCAAAACAACAGGCTGATCCGGCTGCAGCGCGCACCGACGGAATAGAAGGAGAGAGACATGGATCGGGATCACGACGGCCAGGATCGGTGCATTCTGGAGGTCGATGGAAGTGCGGCCGGTATCCTGCTGCGGGAGAACGGCGGGGAATACCGGTTCTTTGCGGCGGAATCCCGCACTGCGGGTCTGGACCGCCGAACCTTCCGCTCGCCTCAGCGGGCGGAGGAGGAAGTGAGGCGCATCCTCCGCCAGGGCATGCGCAGGCGCTGAAGTCAGCCTTTCCCCAGGTGCCGCAGAGTGCTGCCCAGTTCATGAACCATTCCGGACTGCCTCAGCCAAGTCGCCAAGATCGGCGGCGGCGGGGTCACCGCGCGGATAGGCCGGATCCTGCCGGCACGTCTGGTCTAGCTGTTTCCGGGTTGCGAGGAAAGAGCGCTCCAGCGTCCGAACCAGGG
>NZ_AVFK01000044.1 GCF_000936425.1 Skermanella aerolata KACC 11604
ACGGCAAGCCGCTGTCGCTGATGGACGATCCCCGGCGCTACGAGGAGCGTCGCCGCCGTCACGCCGTCATGCGGTCGCTGGCGGACAGCAACATCACGGTTTACGAGCACCATGTCTGCCACGACCGGGTGGAGCCGTTCCGCATCGGTGAGTTCCGGTCCAGGTTCTCGCGTGAGCTGGTCGAGGCCTATCACGCCGACATCGACAAGGCGGCGCTGGCGCGGGAATGGATCATCACGATCCTGGTACAGCCGAAGCTGATCGACCGCCTCACGAACCGCTTCTGGGGTGGCGCCGTCGAGGCCGACGACGTCCTTACCGAACAGGCCAACGACCGGATCCGGACACTGCTGGCCATGCTCCGCGAGTACAGCCCCACGCGGCTCGGCGTCCGGATCGACAACGGCGTTCCCTACAGTGAGATCGGCGAGGCCATGCGAATGGTCCTCTACGGCCGCCGGCAGCCGGTCCCGATGACACTCGGGACGATGGCAGGGGCGATCTATACCGACCGGGTCATCTGCGGCAAGCGCGGTTTCGAAGTGCTTCACCCCGGCCGCTCGACTTTCGGGATCATCTTCGGTTTCCGCGACTACCCGGAAATCGCCCGACCCGACATCCTGGACAAGGTTCTGACGTCCAAGTGTCGGGTCGTCATGACGAACTCGTTCGTCTACCGGTCCTCCGGCGCCGCATCCAATCGGATGTCGCTGAAGCAGCGCCGCATGAGCAATGCCGGCGATCGCGCCGTCTCTCTTCACGAAGGACTGCACGATGCGCTGGACGACGTCCAGTCCGGCCGCTCCGTCATGGGCGACCACCACTGGAGCCTCGCCGTTCACGCCGACAGCCTGCCCGACCTGAACAAGGCTGCCAGCGAGATCAAGAGCATCCTGACCAACACCAGCGTCACCGCCACCACCGAGGCGCTGGGGTGCTTCCCAGCCTACTGGTCGCAGATGCCCGGGGCGCCGGAGATCATAAAGGCCCGGCACGGCGACATCAAGCTGATCAACTTCTGCTCCTTCTCCTCGCTGGGCGGATTTCCCCGCGGCGAGAAGCGGCCCCACTGGGGGCGGCCGACGATCCGCCTGCGCACTCAGGGCAACACCGTCCACGATTTCTCGCCGCACTCCCGCCGCGTCGGACATACCGTCGGCATCGGCCCGACCGGCTACGGCAAGAGCACCACGTTCGGCCTGTTCGACTCCTGCCTGGAACAGAACCTCGTCCCGCACAACGGCGTGTCGATCATCCTCGACAAGGACGGATCGAACGAACTGAGCGTGCTGGCGCGCGGCGGCTACTATGTTCGCATCCGGCGCGGTCAGGAAAGCGGCATGGCTCCGCTGCGAGCACTGCCCAACACCGAGGACGCCCGTTCCTGGCTGGAAGAGTTCGTCAAGGGCCTGATCATGGCCGATGGTCGAGGAGAACCGCCGGCCGACCAGATCAGCCGCCTCCGCCACGCCATCGTCTATGTCATGCGCCGTCCCGCCGAACTCCGCTCACTCGCCGGGTTGCGCCAGTTTCTCGATCACGGCAACGACAGCACCGGCGCCCGGCTGGAGCAGTGGTGCCAGGGCGGTTCTCTTGGCTGGGCATTCGACGGCGAGCGGGACCTGATCCGCATGGATACGGGCGTGGTCGGCATCGACAACACCGAGATACTGCCCGACGACATGATCACGGTGCGGGCACCCGCCGCCGCCTATCAGCTTTTCCGCATCCGGGAGAAGGCGGGGCGCGGCGTGCGGGCCGCGGTCTATGTCGACGAGGCCGCTTCCTACCTGCCCGACGCCCGCTTCGCCGCCGGGTTCGACGCCTTCTCCCGCGAGCTGCGGAAGGGCAACGGCCTGCTGTGGATGATGATCCACCACCCGCAGGACTTCTCCGACCATCCCGTCGGCAAAGCGATCCTAGCGAACTCGCCGACCAAGCTGCTGTTCCCCAATCCTGGCCTTAACGAGGAGGTCTATCGCGACGTCCTCAAGTGCTCCGCCGGCGAGATCGACGCCATCCGCGAAGGGATGCTGGAGATGGGCGAGGGCACGTTCCTGGTGAAGCGGCCCAAGGGCACCTTCATCGCTCGCGCCCGCATCAATCAGCCTGAATTCATCGCCGTTCTCTCCTCCGACCCGAACCGGAGCGCCCTGTGGCACCGGATCGCGGCGGAGAAGAACACCACCGACCCGGATGTCATCTGGGCCGAATACCGCAACCGCTATCTGGAGGCCGAAGCATGAAAAAGCTTCTGTTGGTGACCGTCATGGCCGCCTCGATATCGACGGCGTCCGCGCCGGCTCACGCATTCGAGATCGTCTACGACCCGTCGCTCTGGATGCAGAACGTCATCCAGTACGTCAAAGAAGGCGCTCACTGGGTCGAGCAGATCGGCTGGTATAAGCGCCAGTACGACGTGGCCGACCGCACATGGAACGCGGTGTCCCATGTCACGGATCTCGGCAGCGCCGCCAGCGCGTTGGGCGGTCTGACCCGCAACTTCATGCCGGAAGCCAACGCCATCCCCGAACTGATGCGCGATGCCAGCAACCTGTGGGGAAGCGCCGGTTACTACAACTACAACGACATGTATTACGCCAGCAACGTACTCAACAAGTGGGGTGATCGCTGGACCGACGAAATGGAGCGCCGCATGGCGGTCACCAGCAACGCCAAGGCCATGGCGGAGGCGGGTGCCCTCAATGCCGAGGATCACGTCATGAAGCTGGACCTGCTGCGGGCACGGCTTGAGGCGGCGGTCGACGTCACCGAGGTCTCCGCTGTCAACGGGCTGATCGCCTTGGAGCAGCAGAACATGTCTGCCCATCAGATGCAGGTGCAGAACGTCGCCCTGCTGCTGGAGACCGACGAGCGGGTCACCCGCCAGCGCGAGGAACAGATCCAGCGTGAGAGCGCCGACCTGCTGTTCATGGCAACCTCGCCGATGAGTGACCTGCGATGATCGGCGGCGCGGCGTCTCTCCTGCTGGCTCTCGGTCTTGGCGGCGCGGCTGTGCCCGTCGCTGATTTCGACATCCCGTACTTTCTTGCCAACCCGAAGGTCCACGAGGAGATGCTGCGCCGCTGCCACAACGACGAACGTCTGGCGATGACTCTCGAATGTGAGAATGCGGAACGCGCGGGTACCCGCCGTATCGGCCGACCGCTGCCTCGCAACTTTGGGAAGGACTTTGGGAAGATCCCGTCCACCAAGCAGCCTCCGTTGCCGAGAGGAAAAGAACGTGGCGCTTGAGACTATCTTCTACAACTTCGCGACCGGGATGGACGAAGTCCTGGTCGCGGGGATGAATGACACCATCAACGCTGGCTTGGCCTGGGCGGCGGCACCGCTCCGCACTGCCCTTGCCCTCTACGTTATCGGCAATGCCCTGCTGATGATGTATGGCAAAATGGACGCCGGCGGCTTCCTGCACGCGGTCGTTCGGGCAATGGCAGTCGTCGCCATCCTCAAGGCGTCGAATTACAATTACTACGTGCGTGACCTGTTCTTCACCGACCTGCCGAACGCGATAGCGGCGGCGATGAACGGTCCTCGGGCCAGTGTAGACTCATCAAGGCAGTTCGACGCTCTGTGGGAAGCCGTCGCTCATGCCGTGGCCTTCATCAACGGCCAGTCAATGGGTATGTCAGGCCCCATTCTTCGCGCCGTCGTCTGGTTTTTCGCCTTTCTCGACCTGCTTGCCATCGGCGTGTGCTTCTTCATCTGGTACGTTTCCCGTGTATTCATGGCAATTACTCTTTGCATCGGGCCGTTCCTGATAATCCTGTACCTGTTCAGAGGAGCGAGGGAATACGTAAATCAATGGATCGGAAAATTAGTCGGTCTGATTGTGCTTCAGATTGGGACGTCAATTCTGACACGGTTTGTCATATTGCAAATATCGGATACACTAATAGCACTGGACCGGAACACCGGTACTTCCGTAGACGAGATGATTATTAACTTCGCTGGAGTAACGGGAATTTTCTTCCTCGCGGCGCTGATGATGTTCGTCCTGCCGCTGTGGCTGACCATCGGAAACGGCGCATCGGGCGTGGTCACTATGGTGACCGGGATGGCGGCAAGCGTGGGCTCGGCGGCTGCCTCAAGCACAGTGAAGGGCTCCGCGAAACTAGGACAGAAACTCGGCCAGTACACCGGCAGCCGGTAACAGGAGATCACGATGAACTGCGTTTCCCGCCTTCTTTTCAACCTGCTGATCCTCGGTGCGATCGTGGTCCTCCTAGCGGCCTGCGCATCCTCGGGGCCGAGCTCTGAACCCATCGCATGCCGGGGCACGGCCTTCTCGATCAACGCGCCATCACCCCAGACCGCAGGTGCCCAATGAACGCCATCAGCCGGCGGCCGGAGCCGCACGACGACGACAGGGTCGGCAGCATCATCATTCCCGCCGACGAACTGAGGCGGCTGTACGAGGAGCAGAAACAGGAACGTGCCCGCATCAGGCGCCGCGACCGCTTCAAGCGCGTGATCAGCGGCGGCACCATCGCCGGGCTCGTATTCATTGCCGCTGCCGAAGCCGCCTTCATCTCCTACCTTCTGCCGCTGAAGGAGATCATCCCGATCACGACCGTTGTCCGCGAGGACGGCACCACGACCACGGCCGTCAAGTGGGAGAGCCTGCCGAAGCCGGTCCGCGAAGACGCGACAGTCAACGTCGTGTGGAGCTATGTGCAGCAGCGCGAGAGCTGGTCGGCCGGTAACGCAGGCTGGGCGTGGACGATGGTCTCGGCCCTGTCGGCGCCGCGTGTCCGCGAGAGCTTCCAGAACTGGTATCGTGCCGACAACCCCCAAAGCCCGGCGCAGATTTACAAGGACATGACGGTCGAGGCGAATTTTGTCCGCTGGGAGCCGATCTGCCCGATCGAGACGGCCTGCATCTCCGACGGTCCTCCCGCCTACCGGGTGTGGTTCGACCGGGTCGAGACGCTGCCGGAAGGCAAGCGGATGCCGCCGGTCCGGTACGCCGCGACGGTTGCCATCAAGCGGAACGTCGAACTTCCCCAAGACCGGATCTGGCAGCGATGGACCTTCAATGCCCCGCAGATCCAGGTCATCGAGTACGCAGGCGCCCAGCGCGAAGGAGTCAGCAAGTGAACAAAGCATTCCTCATCGGTTCAGCCCTGGTGTTGGCGCTGATGTCCTCGACCGCCACCGCCGCCGAGGTCCCCAAGCCGTGCGGTCCCGATCCGCGCGAGCGCTGCATCGCCTACAATCCGAGCCAGATCGTCAGCCTGTTCCTGGTTCCCGGCGCAACGACCACCCTCCAGTTGCCCGACAACGAGGTGGTCTACAGCGTCGGCACATCGGACAACGAAATCATCAGCGGCAAGCCGCCGGCCGAACGGGTCGCCACCGGCCAGTCCTCCACCGCCGACGACAACCTCCAGGTCCACATGCCGGGCACCGATGCCAATCCGTCGAAGTTCCTGATGGTCAAGGCGCTACGCCACCTGGAGCCGCAGCCGTTCACCGTCATCGGCGTGTGGACGAACCCCGTCACCGGCAAGCAGGAACACCGCCGCCACTCCTTCGAACTCAGCACCATCCCCGGCGGTCCGCAGGCGCCCGATGCCTTCTTCTCTGTCGTCTTCTCCGATCCGGTCGCGTCGAAGATCCTCAAGGAAGCCGAGCGGAAGGAGCGGCAGCGGATATGGCAGGAAAAGCAGCAGAAGCTCCAGGCGCAGGCGGTAGCCGACCGGCTGACGCAGGTCCAGCAGTCCGTACTCTCCCGCAACGTGGCCTATGATGGTCAAGGCACCGAAGCCGACCGCGTGGCACTGGCACCGACGGCGCCGGCCGGGCTGGATGCGATGTGGGATGACGGGCAGCGGACCTTCCTTCGCTATCCCGGCAATCGCCCGGTACCTCTGGCCTACCAAGTCATGCCAGATGGAAGCGAAGCCCTCATCGGGCAAAACACGGTCGTAGACACCGCGACCAAGGGCAGCTTGCTGATCATCCACGGCGTCGTGCCCATGCTCCGGCTGCGCGACGGTAACTCCGTCCTGTGCATCACCAACAACGCCTACGACCCAGTCGGGCATCGGACGGGAACAGGCACCGTCGACCCCGGAGTCGTGCGACAGGTCAGGAGCGGCTCGTAATGTTCGGCAACAACATCACCCCCCAGACCGACGCCACGACGTCACAGATCGCCGGACCCAGGGAGAGCAGGAAGAAGAAACTGGGCAAGGCGCTGCTCGGCACCGTCACCATCGTCGCCGCCGGCTTCTTCATCCTGACCGACAGCCCACCGCCGCGGGTCGAAGCCGACCGCAGCACAGTCGCCCGCAATGGTGAAATCGGGGGCGCCTTTGCGCCGATCCCGCCATCGGCTCCACCGGTGACACCGGCTGCCGTGAGGCCGCCACCGCCACTGCCGCCATCAAGGCCGACGGGCATGGGCATGCCGACGATGCCCACCGTTCTGGCCCGACCGGTCGTCCGGCCGCCTATCTCGGCATTGCAGACGAGCGGAGGACTCAAGACCACCGCCACCAATTCCACCGCATCCCCGCAGTCTGCCGGCGGTGGCGTCGAGAGCATCTCCGCCATGAACGGCGGCGGCGGTAGCGACCGGCTGGACGAAGGTCTCGGCGCCGGCCGCGACGGCGGCACGGTTTCCGCCGCGATGCTGCCTGACCGCAACCTGTTCATGACGATGGGAACGCCAATCCCGTGCATCCTCGAGCAGCCCATCAATACCCAGGTCCCCGGCCCGTTCCGGTGCAAGGTTCGCGGTCCGGTCTACAGCACGTCCGGCGCGGTGCCGCTGCTGGACGATGGCACCTGGGCGTTCGGGCGTGTCGCCCAGCACCTGGAGCGCGGGATGGATCGCGCGTTCGCCGTGGTCACCCGGCTCGAGACGCCGCAGGGCTGCCTGATCAAGCTGCGGGCATCGTTGGGAGACCAGCTTGGAACCCCCGGCATCGACGGCGAGGTCGACACTCACTTCTTCGAACGGTTCCGCGGCGTCGCGATGATCGCCCTGCTTGATGCCGCCGGTCAGGCCGCCGCGATCGGCGCGTCGAACGCCATCGGCGCCGACAGCGGCATTTCCTTCAACCAGTTCCAGAGCGGTTCCAAGAACCTCGCCCAGGGCAGCTTCGGCGACGACATCAACATTCCCCCGACACTACGTCGGGCACAGGCACCGCAGGTGCTGATCATGGCCATGGACGACATCGACATGCGGCCGTGCTTCTCGCTGACGATGGCCCGATAACCCGATCGCCGAAGGATACGGACATGAACCATCACGCGGCTATCCCCCTGCTCGACTTCGCGCTCGCACCGTTCGCCGAGTTCATGGCCGACGATACGGTCGAGGACATCATCATGAACCGGCCCAATGAAGTGTTCGTCCGGCGTGGGGCGACGACGACGCGCCACGAGGTCGCGGTCGACTTCGTCGATCAGCAGGGCGTCGCCATCCTCGCCGCCGCCATCAAGGGCCAGAACGTGGGCAAACAAACGCCGCTGCTGTCGTGCGATCTGCCCGGCGGCACCCGCCTACAGGCCGTGCTCCCGCCCTGCGTCAACGACGGCAACGTGGCGCTGGCCATCAGGCGGGCGAAGAAGACGTCACCGACGCTTGACCAGCTCGCCGCCGGCGGCATCTTCTCCGGTGTGGAACCGCTGCGGGACGGCCTCTCTCGCGACGCCGAAGCGCTGGTCGCCCTCTACCATGAGGCATGCCGCGCCACCGGGCCCGATGAACGCCATCGCACATGGACCGCATTCCTGCGCGCCACGATGAAGGCACGGATGACGCATGTCCTGTGTGGCGAAGTCGGGTCAGGCAAGACCTTCTTCGGCATGGGGTTGGCCAACGAGATCCCGCTGGACGATCGGATCGTTACGGTCCAAGACAGTGACGAATGGAGTTCGCTGCCCCACCGGAACCGCACCGACCTGTTCTACAGCAAGGGAGGCCAGGGAGCCGCGCACGTCACGCCGAACGACTTAGTCGAGGCATCGCTGCGGCTTGCAATGAAATGGCTGCTGCTCCAGGAACTCCGCGGCGCGGAGGCATTCTCGTTCCTGCGGGCCCGCCGCTCCGGACATCCCGGCCTGACCACCTGCCACGCTTCCAACACGCGCGAAGTCTTCCCGACACTGGCGCTGATGGTCAAGCAGGCGCCGGCCGCATCCAGCATCGAGTTGGGTGACATCGAAGCATCGCTGAAGAGCCTGATCGACGTCGTCGTTCACTTCCACCGGCCCGAAGGACGCTTCGCCGTCTCCGAGGTGTGGTTCCGTCATGCGGATGTCGCGGCATGAGGAAGTTGAAGCTGATCCTGTCCGCCGGCGTCGCCCTCGCCGCCTTCACCTTCACCGCTTCCGCCGTCACCCTCTACGGTCTCGGCACGATCCGGCAAGCCGGCATCCCTACCGCTGAGTGGTGGAGCTATCTCTCCGCCACCATGCCCGATGCCTACACCCAGTCATGGGTGAACGAATGGCTGCTGTATGGAGCCGCCGCCGGCACCGGCGCCGCCGTTATGACCCTCTACCGCATCCTGGGCGACGGAACCACCCTGGTCAGCCGGGACGGCCGCGCGCTGTTCGGTAGTGCGAAATACGCAACCCCAAGACAGGGTCGAAAATCCGGACTGATCTACTCGTTCCGTCCCCGACCCGACTGCATCCTGCTCGGCCGCACAGCCGGGTTCATGGGGATGGGGAAGCGTTATGTCTGCCTTCCCGGTCCGGAACACGCACTGCTCTGCGCCAAGACCGGCAGCGGCAAGGGCGTCGCCTATGTCGTGCCGAACTGCTTCAACTACGCCGACAGCCTAGTCGTGCTCGACATCAAGCGCGAGAACTACACGCGGACGGCAGCGCATCGGGAAAACGTCCTCGGCCAAGACGTCTTCCTGTTCTCGCCCCTGGCCGAAGACGGCGCCACCCATTGCTGGAACCCGGTCGGCGGGATCGATGAGTCACAGCCCGACTACCTTTCCAAAATCCAGCGCCGGGCATTCAATCTGTTTCCCGATGTCGGCTCGGCCAACAAGAACAAGTTCTGGGTCGACAGCGCGCGGACCGCTTGGACAGGCATCGCGACGCTGATCAGCGAGACGCCGGGTATGGACCTGACACCGGCCGCCATCTTCCGCTTCTTCACGCGCGGCGACAGCGTGGAGACGATCGCCCGCATGGTCGAGGAGCGCCGGGCCACCGACCGGCCCTACACCCAGGACTGCGTCAACCTGCTCTCCGACTATCTGCGCGGCAACGAGGACATGGTCCAAGGCATCCGCAAGCAGGTCACATCGACCATGGGGATCTGGTTCAATCCAAAGGTCGTCGCGGCCACTGAGCGCAGCGATTTCGATCTGAGGGATCTGCGCCGGCGTAAGATGACCATCTACATCGGCGTGATGCCGTCCGACCTGGAGCAGCTCGGCTTCCTGCTGCGCCTGTTCTTCCTCCAGCTGTTCGACGCCTGCATGGACTCCCACCCGGATCACGACAGCACCATCACCCACCGGTGCCATGTCTTGATGGACGAGTTGACCGCCCTCCCCCCGATGCGGCCGATCGCCAAGGCCAACGGCTTCGCGCGGGGCTTCAGGTTGCACTTCAGCTTCGTCGTCCAGACCAAGACCGACCTGCGCGACGAGTACAAGGAAGACGGACTGGCCTCGCTATTGGGAAACCTCGGCGCGGAGATCGTCTTCGGCACCAACGACGATCTGCTGACGAAGGAGGTTAGCGAGCGAACCGGATACGACACCGTCGAGAACGTCAGCAGATCGACGCCGCGCTTCTTCGGATGGTTCAGGGCGAAAGAGCAGAACGAAAACACAGGCCAGGCCAAGCGTGCTCTGCTGCTCCCCCAAGAAGTCGCGACGCTTCCCGACAATGAAGAGATCATGTTCCGCAAGGGAGCGCCCGCGTTCCGGTTAAAGCGAAACTGCTGGTACGCCGATGCGAACTTCATGAACCTGGAGCAGACCCCGGTCGAACCGCCGGCCGTGACTTACAAGCTCGACCGCGACGACGGCTCGGTCAAGTTCCCGACGGAAAAGGCAGGAAAAGCAGCGTGACTCCCGCCGCCGCCGAAAACGCAGTAAATACTAGCGTGATTGGACAGCTCCCGCCTTTCTCGGAACAGCCGAAAACAGTCATTGAGGTAGATCGTTAAGCTGGTTGCTGGGTTTGGTTCGGCTCAAGGCATCTGGCCACGCCAGAATATCAGCAGCTTTTCCAGGAAGTCGCGGGCGGTGACCTTCTCGGTCCCAGAGCCGTCGGAGCGCGTGATATCGATCAGCAGGGTTGGCCCAAACTCGTCAGTAAATTCATCTGAAAAAGGGTTCACAACTGCTGTTTTTGCCCGATCGTCATTCGGAGCACCATCGGAACGTTTGAAATGTTTTGTCCCGTTCGCGATCTGGCGAGCGACATCGAAGTAGTCGATCTCCTCGTTGGTTGCAATCCCGTCGAGGACCCGCTTTATCATGCCAATACCGTCGTCCTTCTTCTCACTTTTTTTGCTCGAATAACGCCAGTCGATAAAATGGTAGGCGAAAGTCGTAGCAATCAGGAAAGCGGCTGAAGAGCACTTATTCTGAGGTTCCTTGGTCTCCAAGTAAGTTCTGAGAACGATCTTCTCGAAATATTCTTCCGGAGTCGCAATTTCGAAGGTGCCATGAAAAGTCATATCTACTCCGTTATATTCCCTTCAGGCCCGAAACGCAATTTCGGATCCACATCAAGCCCATTTTGGAAAATCCATTTAGCAAAATCAATGAACGACACCCGACGACGCACCTATAAGGAAGATAGAACCCTCGCCGGGTGGCATCTCCCGGCCGATCTTGAAGGAAGATCAGCCATGAGAGGCCGATAGGTTATGGGCTTGTGGGGGTCAACGGCCTTCCGTCCCATTCTCGCCCGGTTCAGCGATGACCCAACCGCGGCCATGATGACCGGGCTGCGAACGGGTCCCTCGAGAAGACCATGGACCTTGAACGTGGGCGACTTGGTCGTCCGCTCGTTGGCGGACTCGGCGGTCAGCCGAGGAGATAATAGTCGGGCGGCGGCAGCCCGATCGCGTCGACATCAAGGGTATGCATCACCTGCCCGGTCGCCGAGTCGCTGGTCGTGTAGATGGTGTGGCCGCTCTTCTCTACCTTGGTAGTTACATGACGGTCGGATAGGTCCCAATCAGGCCCTGACCCATAATCCTCGTTGTTGAATTGGATACGATCTCCCTGAGCCATGCTGAAGCCCTTGACCGTGTCATGCCCGGAGAAGAAGCCGACTCGATGGAGGAACTGGAAACGATCAGCCCCGCCTCCTCCGTCAAAGACCTGATCGCCGGCACCGCCTTCAAGATAATCGGTGTGGGAGCTTCCCGTCACCTTCATGCTCGTTCCGGCAGATAGAGCCAGCGGGTTGCTGTTCGATGCGACTCGGACCTCTTCAATGCTGAGAACATTGCCGAACCACAAACCACTGGGTTCGACATGGTCGGCGACAATACCGATGAAGCCGCGCTGCGTAGCGCTGTTTAGGTCGAGATAGACGGTCTGCGCTCCGTCTTGGTCGAAGGGACCGCCCTGAACATCGAGGACGAGGGTGTCGTACCCGGCGCCACCATCCAGAAGACCGGTATCATTCGGGAGTGGGTCTGTCGCTCTGGCGGTGAAGACCAGCGTGTCGTTGCCGGCTTCCCCCATGACGTTGTTGTTTCCTGATCCGCCGGAGAGATAGTCGTTCCCGTCACCACCCCGCAGTCGATCATGGCCGACCCCACCGAGGATCTTGTCGTTGCCTAACCCGCCGACGAGATAGTCGTCGCCGCTTCCACCGTCGAGATCATCGTCGTTGGCGTCTCCGAACAGGGCATCAATGCCGTCACCTCCGCGAAGGCGATCAATGCCGTTGCCTCCATACAGACCATCGTCGCCGCTTCCTCCTTCCAGGTAGTCGTCGCCGTCTTCGCCTCGCAACGTGTCACTTCCCGCTGCGCCAAACAGAGCGTCGACTCCAGCCCCGCCGTAGATCAGGTCGTTGCCGTTCTCTCCATACAGGCCGTCATTGCCGGCATCGCCGTACAGTGTATCGTTGCCATCGTGGCCATAGAGGCTATCGTCACCTCCATTGCCGCGCGCTGTATCGGCTGAGCTGGTACCGTACCAAACGTTGCGGGCCGAGGTACCGTTATAGGTTGCCATTGAAGTGGGTCCTGTATCAGAAGCATGGGCTCGAAGTATCAAGGAACCTACAGGAACAACACACATTCTGTGTTGACTCGATAAGACAGTATCAAAAGAGACGTTTGTTGCGCTGCACTAAGTCGCAGACCGCAACGTATTATCTGTAACCCGCCACTGGTCGGCATTCCTCTCCGATGATGGCTTAAAGAGGGGCTTGTGCGTGGTTCAAAACAGGCTGTAGGAATGCTTTACCTCGACCGTGGGCGAGCTGGTCGCCACTCGTTGGTGGCCTCGACTATCTCACTACCTGACGCCGGCCGATAGCTTCGCTGGGTACATAGACCAAGGCTGTCTCGTTACCCTTGAGCTTGATGCGAACCTCGGTTACAGCGAAACCGCTATCGGTCACTACGCCGGTAATCTGGTCGCTTGTCCGGTAGCAGCCGATCGAGGCCAGCATGTCGATCTGCTTGGCCTTCACGATGGCATAGGACTCGCTCAAGGCCTTTTCCGACACACACATCAGGTAGCCGTTTTTCAGAACTCCGGCCCCTTGGATGTTTTCGGTCCTGAGACGTGGCTGTTCCGGTTCCCGTGGCTTCGGCTCCCAGCCGATCAACTCGCCCACGGCCACCATGCCCACCATGACGATGCCAACACCGATTAGGCCGCGGGTATGTCTGGAGACTGCCATCACCGGCCATCCTGATCAATACTAGCCCCAATATGTCCACGGATGGGTAAATGCCGAATGGTCGTCGTTGATTTCATAATCAAAGCCGTACTTGATGCCAGTGACACCTACCAACTTCATGGTAGCCGATCCTGAAGTGTTCATGTCGTCCATGACGATAACGGTGGAGCCGTTGATCTCCTGAATGCTGTCGACCCAGCTATCGAGAAACAAGTGGTCTTCACCTTTCTTGAAATCCGTGACAGTTACGATGCCGTCACTATCTGAGAGCAAGGCGAACCAATCTTTCCCAGCGCCGCCGGTTAGGATGTTGGTACCGCCTTTACCTCCGTACAGCCTGTCATCTCCATTGCCGCCCTTGAAGGTATCGTTGAACACACCGCCTTGAAACCGATCGGCTTGGTTTGAACCGATCACTTCGACCGGCGCAGTATTGTAGTATCCACGGTACTCACCGGGTTGGGTGCCGGCAAACTGGATGCGCTCTATGCTGTCGATTGTTGCAATCTGACCATAATTCCAACCCATGTCGTTCTGTGGATCTACCGTTCCGACCTCGCTGCTGTGCGCGAAAGTGAGGCTACCGGCAACGTTGTTAGTAATAGTAACGGTGTCGAAGCCAGTGCCACCGGAGATGAGGTTGTGCAACCCGCTGTAGTAAGTTCCACCGGGCAGCGTAGCTGTGTTGAAAGTGTCGTTGCCGCTTCCGCCGAAGGCATTGTCGTACTCGCTGACCTTGATCGTATCGTTGCCGTTCTCGCCGTGCAGGTAATCTTGGTCCTTGCCGTTGCCTTCGATCGTGTCATTACCATCACCGCCGTGGATCTGATCGACTCCCTCATCCCCCCATAGGCGATCATCGCCAATGCCACCATTGATGCTGTCGTTGCCAGCACCGCCAGATAGGGTATCGTTACCGGCATCGCCTCGGATGATGTCGTCGCCGGTACCACCGAGAACTCTGTCAGCGCCATCACCAGCCAGAACAAGGTCGGCTCCGGCACCCAAGTCAATATAATCATTACCTCCCTTACTATAAATATCGTCGCTACCACCCTTGCCATAGATAGTGTCAGCATAGGCTGTGCCGTTTATCGTATTCGCGTTGTCGTTTCCATTGATAGTAGCCATCTGATGATCCACATAATTTATATTATATCGCCATATCAAATTTACTTCCGGTAATAGGATTTGGTTATGTACAAATTGGGGTAGTGTACTAATGATACTATCAGTGAATTGAACCAGGGAGATTGAATGGGCAGGAGCGCCCATGCTCTCGTAGGTCTCACGAACAAGACCATCAAGTACGGATGCCCCCTTTAAGGCCAGCCGGCCCATTGATGCATGATCGACCAGCCGGCATGCGGTCTCCGTGATCGTGATGGAGTTTCTATGACTGGAGAAATTTCAGGCATCCGGGGCCATGCGCCTGAGTGCGGTAGAACAGGGGCAGGATGCGCCATGGTGCTGGAGTGGCTCCCCACCACTAGCGACAGCTCTGGTGGGGTTCCAGGGCGGCCTGGAAGCGCTGAGCGAGGGCGATATCCTGGCTGGGGTACCGGCGCCCCGGGGGAGACCCCCTCCGGCCGTCAATCGAAAAGCGTTTAGGCCCCGCGAGCAAGCGCACCATTTTTTCAAAACCCAACACACCGCTGGTGTCGCGGCAATCAATCCAGGCAGGAGGCTGTCTCCGACTTGTCAGGCCAGCGACCAGCATCTTCGTACTGGACATGATCTGTAGGGCATCGTCGCCTTGGTCCTCCATCTGGCGGCCTTCGGCATCGCGACGCTGATGTTCCGCGACATCCGGCCGATGATCGAGGGCGGCAACGGCGCGGCGGCACTGACCCTCGCCGGAATTCAGATCGGGATCCGCCTGCTGAACGCTGGTGCAATGGCCGGATTATCACCATGTTCGCATCGAACTTAAGAGAATGAACCGTGGGACCTTTCTTGGCCGGAACGCCCCACGGCTCATGCATGGACCAATCCTACGGAAAAGAGGATCAGCCTATGTTGGCCATATTAGCAAAATTCGAAACAATCCTGAAGCCCCTGCGGATCGCAAGCATCTTCATCACCATCGGCCGCACACTTTGGTGGATCGTAGAGTTGTTGACCCAGAGCGGCGATCGGTTTGATCCTCCAACTGTCTAATGATCCAGCGCGGCATCGGTTTAGTGAAAGCTGAACCCGTGCCGCCTGTCTTTACTTGGGGAAGATGCTTGCATTGATCAAGGTTGAGAGCTTGCCTCCTGCCCGATTGCAAAGGCATGCATTACGCAGCTTTGACGCAGTAAGTGTGTTTAAGGCGACATATGCCTCAGAGTTGAAAATCTGGACTGAAGCCACGATCTTGAAGTATCTTCTTTATCAAGATTTCGTGTCTCTGGAGTTTCGTCATGGCGGACAAATTGACCTCTAAACAGACCGCGTTCGTCGAGGCGCTTCTCTCCGGGATGACGCAGGTGGACGCATACCGGGCCGCGTATGACGTCTCGGGCATGAGCGACAACGCCCAGCACGTCGAAGCGAGCAAGCTGTGCCAAAACCCTAAGATAGCCCAAAGACTCGCCGAGGCCGCCCAGGCCAGCCGGGAGAAGATGGAGATCTCGACGGCGCGGCTCACCGAGATGGCCCTCGAAGCCTACGAAGTCGCCCGGCACAACTCTAATGCTGCCCATATGACCGGAGCAGTACTCGCCATCGGCAAGCTGAACGGCCTGATCGTCGACCGGCAGGAGCGCAAGGTCGAGAACGTCAGACCGAAAGCCAGCCGCGAGGAAATGATCGCTGAGTTGAACAAGGTGGCGGCCGAGATGGGGGTCAGCATCATCGACAACGCGCCGGCATCCAGGCATTAACCGACTTTCCCCGCGGCCTCTTGCGCGAGGGTGGTGGCTGTGTACCGCTCGAGCGCAGCCCGGATCCCTTGATCGACGGGCAGGCTGTTCAAGCCGGCAAGCACCCGCACCAACTGCGCCCAGTCGCCTTCCAGGACGACGAATAGTCTGTTGTTCGCGTCCAAGACCATGATGTCCGGAACGGGATCATCGTTCAGATCGGCCGGTTCGTCGCACTCGCTCCCATCGTCGGCGAGGAAGGCGTTCAAGGCGTCGGCGAAGCCTGGATCCGTCTTCAAGCGATCTGCCACCATGCGCAGCGGTGCGTGGAGATCGTGCGGTAGGCTGGTGAAAAAGACCGGGTCGGGCAT
The DNA here is from genome assembly GCF_000936425.1 of Skermanella aerolata KACC 11604. GTDB lineage: Bacteria > Pseudomonadota > Alphaproteobacteria > Azospirillales > Azospirillaceae > Skermanella > Skermanella aerolata. Next base: position 16,109 of record NZ_AVFK01000044.1, read on the forward strand.
CATGGTGTCTCCTTTTTGGGGTTGCGGCGCTACCGCTCCAGGCCGGCATTGATTGCCAGCTGCGTTCCGCATTCGTTCGAAATCCGATGAAGTTAGCGTTCGAACTAAGCTTTTCGGAACGGGAGCGGAACAGCCGCATTTTCTGGAAAATGATCTCTTGGGCACGGATGCCGATCTCGTGCGTTCTTCGCTGGTTGACAACGCCGGCCGGAGATTTTGCCCGTCATGAGAAGGAACCCTATGGTCAGCGTTGGGGCCATCCTGGTGAAGCCTCATGGCATCGACTCCGAACTGTTTCCAATCCGCTTTCGCACTCTGGAGCGGATCTGCCGTAAACTGATGGCGCCGGGTCTCTACCGTGGGCAGGAGGGAGCGGGTCGACAGCTTCTCGAGCGACTGCTCAGGCGGGACGAAAAGCCGCTCGTCTTGGAAGTCGTCATCGGGGTCCTTTTGACCGCCCGTCTCTGTGACCAGGACATTGATCCGAAGGTGCGGGCGATCGTCGCTGTCGTGAGAGCTGGCCTTGATCCTGACGAATACGAAGTTCGGATCTTTCACGAACCCTTCGACCGGGATCTCATGGATGCCGAGGAGGTGTCCGCATTGGTGGCGAGCATGATGACGTCTCCGGACGGAGATGCGCCGTCGGCGCGAACTGGTTCCGCGGAGTAGCAGCTCAACCACAGCTCACACCCTGGCGGGTCGTTGACCGGGTCAGCGTGGCGAGGCTTGCGAGGATACGCCGGCGCCGAAGGGTTGGCATGGTCATGAGCGCCTCCCAAGCCTCGATCGCGGCCGCGTCAGTCGGATCCACTTCGGCTTGAGCCAGTGCCTCGCACAACGGATGATCGGGACCGGCCAGGAGCTGGACGAGCGCGCGAAGGCTGCGAAGTCGTGCCAGCCGTTCGGCTGGATCCAGGCCCTGCATCCAGGGACCAAACTGATCAGGCCGGTCCATGGGCAAATTCCTGGTCGTGGGCATCAAGCGTTACGCCCGTTACTCCCCTTATAGAGGGGGAGTAACGTAACGTAACGCCTAGCCGGTTTGCCGAGGCGTTACGGACAGCGTTTAGTAACGCCCTATAACGCCCGTAACGCTTGTCCTGAAAATCCTTTGTAATCAGCATATTGGATGGGCAAGGCGTTACTATTTTCCAAGATTTCTGACTAGTAACGCCCTGGTTTTCCGAGGGCATGGAGAGCGGTTGAAAAGAGGGGAAGTGGCTACACGTCACTGCAGGAAATAGTAACGCCCTTATTCCCGTCAGAATATAGCGATCAGACCAGCCAGACATAGCCATCCTCCATGCCGATCCGGTGTTTCCCACGTAATGCCACCCTTATCCGATGCCATGCCTGGCGCCCTGCGTTGCCTTCCTCGATCACTCCGCCGCGTCTGGCGTATTCTCCCCATTCGTCCAGCGTTACGACCGTTACGGATTTTGGGATGGCGTTATGCGTAACGCTTCGCCCCTTATCGCAGAGGGCATTCTTCAGAATTTCCAGGGCGGCTTCATGGGCAGGAGTTAGCGGTTTCGGCTTCTTGCCGGCCGCACCCGTAACCGCTTCGGCGCCTTCATGCTTGACCACACAGGATTTGATCAGGTCGCCATCCTCATCCTCGCCGATCGTCAGGCTTTGCAAGCGAAAGGCAAATTCCGCGCCTTCCTCGCCATCTTTCTGTTTCTTGATGCACGCCATCTTAATTCCGGCATCGCCGTCCGACGTCAGCTCGATCTCGGTATCAGTTGCCGCCCGAAGGCTGCTGTGGCCTCGTGCTCCCCTGGCGACATCCTTACCGCAGTGGTGGATGATGAGGACATGCGCTCCGGTCTCCTCACGAATGCGATCGATATTGCGGATGAAGGCTCCCATAGCCTCCGGAGCGTTCTCGTTTCCGCCAGCAATGGCTCTCGCTAAGGTGTCGACCACGACCAGCTTGATTGGGAACCGCAGCGCTGCCTCTTTCACCTTCCCGATTAAAGGCTCGGTGTCAGCGGCCGGGTCCAGCAGGTCCACGCACGTAGGGATCATGGCGAAAGGGGGAGCGGCATCCTTCATGCCGTAATGGCGCCTGAAGGCCTCGATCCGTTTGCGGATGCCGTTTTGGCCTTCGGCGGCGATGTAGATGACGCCACCTTGCTTTACCTTATGCCCACGCCACTCCCAGCCCAGCGCGATATGCAACGCCAAGTCCAGGGTAAAGAAGGTTTTACCGCCACCGCTTTCTCCATACAGCACTGACATTCCGCATTCATCGAGCACACCTTTGACCAAGGAGGCAGATTTCATCGGCGGCTTGATATCCTCGAACCAGATAGGCTCAAGCCGATCGGGAGGAGGCGACATCCCTACGTTATCGATAGGTGGAGCTTCATCCCAAGTTGAAGACAAGGGATCTACCCTCAATCCCTGATCAAGATCATCGATGTCGTCCAGGGGCATCACGCCATCACTACCCGCGATTTAGCGCGGAGCATGTCGTTGAAATCGAGACGAGGATCGGGCGGAATTGCCAAACGCACGACTCGCCCAACAGACCCCCAGTTCCGAGCCGCCTCATGTGCTTTGCTTAAGCCGATCCTGTCATGGTCGGCCATGATGGTCACCACGGACACATCGTTGGGGATGCGAAGCAGAGGCATGTTGCCGGCCGAGATCGAGGACCAAGCCGGCTGGCCGAACTCCTGGACGGCGACCAAGGCATTTTCGATGCCCTCGGCCACTGCCAGCGCTCCAACCACTGCATCAGCATCAGAGGTCGCGTCGAGGCGGATCGGCAAGCCGCGCACCGGTCCTAGCGACATCTTGGCGTCCAGATCGTCCGGCAGCTTGGCTTTGCCATTGCCCCCTGGCTCCAAGAAGGTTCGGTGAACTGCCATGGGCGGTCCGCCATAGCCGACGGCGGCGACCATGACGTCGTAGGTTTCACCGGTGCCAGGGTGGCGGAGGCGGGCATATCTCAGTGTCGGAGGGATATCCTCCAGCTCGAAGCCCCGGTGCCGCAGATACTGCTCGACTGGAGTTCCTGAAGCCGATTGCGTCGCGTTCCAGATCTGTCTGGCGACGTAGATCCGCCGTTCGGCATCGCGTCGCAGTTCCGTCTCTGCAATCCGTCGCCGCTCCGTCAGCTCTGCTCGAGACAGCCGCGATACGCCGGTGCGAAACTCGACGCCGCAGATCTGGCAATGGTGACAACACCATACAGCGCGGTCGGTGTGTACGGTGATGCTCAGGCAGCGGGCCTTCTTCTTCTTTCGCTTGTGGCTGCATTCGGGACAGGCGGTGTAAATCGTGCCTGTCCGCCAAGCCTTGATCGTCGACCGGATGCTGTCTTGTAGATCAGTCATGAGGCACCTCAACCAAGCGAAGGCTTGGGCGGGGTGGAGGAAAGCGATCGGCGCCTAAAGGTCCGAGAGCGGCGGGATCGAGCGCAGCGTATCGAGCCGCAATCTGCTCGACTGCTGTCATGCGCATGGTTTCAGCACCGAGATCGCGCAACATCTCTAGCAAAGCGCGGGGCCCCTGCTGATGGATCCGGAGCACGTGTCGCTCTAAAGCTCGATCCCGGGCAAACCCAAGGCTATCAGCAGCGGCTGGAGACTTCCGGTTCATACCGCACCACCATTCCGGCCGAGACCAGCGAGATCAACGATGAGAGCGGCACGATCACGGGAGAGGCCGTACCGTTGGCTGATCCAAGCGATCGGAAAGCCTTGAAGGTCTGATCTTGTTGACACAAGAAACGTGTTGAGCGGACAGGGGTTATCCTGTACCATGCTGCATAAGAAGTTCGAGTTTTTCATAAGCAGAACTCCAGGTAACTTCTGCCGTTGGCGCGGCAGGAGGTGACAGACAAAACGGCCGCATCCCCATGCGGCCGTTTCTGCTTTCTAGGCGAATTGCTCGGCCTGCTCTGAAGGACGCGCTATCGGCTCAGAGTTTTCGCTGGGAGCATCCAAGTCCCGTGGGACCTGTCGATGCTTCAAGAGCCAAGCCTCTGCGTCTGCGCGTCGAACGAATACCTTTCCGCCGCGAGGACCGAACCGAACTTCCACAGGGCCTAGGCCTCGTTTTCTCGCATTGTAGTAAGTCGGTCGGCTTTGCCTTGTCAGCGCGCAGAATTCCGAAATACTCAACAGTGCATTTCCAAGCTCGTCCGGCATCATGGGCTATCCGTGCTTAACTGGTTGAAATCGGATAATACGGTTATAGTCTCAAATAACCTTTTCGTCAATAGTACCCCGAATGATGAGATAAGAGCCAAGTCTAACACTTCATTTGTGTGAGAGTTAGACACCTTCCGTGTGTTTCTTTTACTTCGAAAAATTTCTGATATGACACGTCTTTTTGTGTCAGTCTCTGTCTTTGAAGGCCATTTTTCTATTACGTTTCATGGAGATAGACGAGGCATGAGATAATTTTTCAACCTCATTCAGGTCAATTCGGCCGACATGATGACGTTGCCATGTCGGCCGAACTGCCCATCTCTTGGTCAGCTAGTCTTCGGTTCCGCTCCACCGATGAGGTCGGCCAGCAGTCGCTCGAAATCAGGCTGGATCTCGGCAATGAACTGGATAACGAGCGGATCCCCGCCCTGCTCGGCAAGGTGAGCGAGTACGATAGCCTTTCCCAAACCGCCGGCTGGGGTTTGTGCCTGAGTAGCCATCATCTGATCAATGACGGCGTTCTCTCGACCGACAGCCGTGTCCTCGGCAGTAGATAGAGCATCCCGCTCGTCACCGTTTGTGCAACCCTCCAGGGCATCTGATGCGGCAGTCGTCGCATAGCGGGCTTCTTTCCACTGGAAAAACAGGTCGATAGCCGGGTCGGCGTAGGATTGGGGCGTCGGCATTGTCGCGCTCCTCAGAAACTGGCGTGGACGGAGAAAGACGACGGCGAGCAGGTGAAGACCTCCAGGCCCTTGCAAGGCGAGCAGATCCAATTGCCAGGCCCGGTGCTGGCGAAGTCCCTGGAGCAGTGCAGGCAGCGGCGCGGCTTGGTCTTCGGCGCGGCAGCGGCTCGGGACTTTGCTGCGCCATGGGCGGCAGTCTGGGCGATGATCTCGGGATCGAGGACCAGGGCGCCGAAGTCGAGCTGGCCCAGTACGAAGCAGGTGCAAGCCATGGTCAGTGCTCCACGGGCTTGCAGCGCTGGAAGGCCACACGGGCAGCGGTGTCACGTTCCTTCATGTCCAGCAGCTCGGCCACTTCGGCCGCCAGGGACCGGTGACTGGGGGTCCAGCCGGCCAACATGGACAGGGCAAGCCTGCCGGTGGTATTTGTGGTGTTGTTCGTGTTTGGATGCACTTGCATGAACTCCACTTCGGTGGAGCCGGGAGACTGTTCGAGCAGTCCCCCGGCACCGGGGTTGATCAGTGGCTGTTGTCGGTGTCGCGGTAGATCCAGGCTCCGCGGAGCGTATAGACCGCGCTGCCGGTGCGGCCGATGATGACGGGCTGGTGCTGGGCCATGGCCATTACTCCGCAGCGAGGGCGGCGGCGTACCGCGCGTTATCGAAGTGCTTTTCCAGCGCCTCGGGGAAGCCGCAGGGCTCTTTGTAGAAATCGATGTCCATGACGCGCAGTTCGTCCTGAGCCGCATATTCCAGGTCGGTGGCAATGGCGATGGCTACGTCTTCGTCCTCAGCCAGCTCGCGGGCCAGATCAGCGGTGAGGTAGGTGCCGGCGAGCGGCGAGTAGCTGGTCATGACCGTAACCAACTCGATGGAGCTGCCCAGGCGGCGTACCGACAGAGTGATATAGGTGTTCTCATCGCCGATGGAGCTGAGGACGGTGGCTTTGTTAGCATCCATTCCCGAAGACTCCTGCTGGTGTTGTGTTTAGTGCTTGTGGGCATTATAATGAGGCTTCTTCGTGAGGCTTTCAAGCCTTATTTTGATGCTCAAAAGCTTTTTTGGGGGGCTTGTGTGATTTCAGGCGATCAAATACGAGCAGGCAGGGCGCTAGCGCGACTGTCTGCCAAAGAGTTGGCAGAGCAGGCAGGAGTCGGCCTCACTGCTATTCAGCGGATTGAGAACGGCGTGGTTTCGATAAGGAACGCCAAGGCTGAAACCGTGGAAGGCATCCAGCGAGCATTAGAAGCGGCCGGGATCGTGTTCCTGCCGGATGGCTATGGCGTGACCAAGCGCCAGCCATGATCCGTCTCACCTATGAGGTTTTAGACGACGGGGATCTTCACCTGGATTTCGACTTGTTTTCGATCCACTCAGTGATTTCGGTCTTACGCCATGCAATCCGGCGAGGGCCGAGATGAATGCGGCGCGGGAATTTGCCATCTCGTTCCAAGCGCCAGATATGCACTGCGGAATATGGTATCATCTCTCGCAGCTCTCGAGACGAAATCAGCTTCTCCAAGCCAGCGCTGGCTGCCGGACGGTCTGTAAGCATCGATCTTCCTCCTGAAACCTGACTGGAGGAATGAATGCACTGGTAGCGGTAGGAAAGCACCGGGGTTGAATAACGCTCAGATGGCGTTGGCGCCGGTTGATGTTCAGACAAGCCAGTCCAGCTCCCCAATCGATCCAGAACCTGGTCGACGGTCACTAGTCAGGGAGGCGGCATAGGGCTTGCCCACATCCTCCTGGCTCTGGCAAGTCCCCTCTCGGCCGCTTCCAGTTCTTTAGTTCCTCTGGCTGTCCGCACCCAGGCGCCCCGCTCCCTCCGCATTTCATTTTTGTTATGGGCATCAGGCTCCACATGGTTGGCAACACTGCCCTCGACCATCAGCTCACCGAGTCGTTTCCGAACTTGCTGAACACGACGTTTCCCTGATCCCATTCCTGCGCGTGCAGCGACCGAAGCTGTTTCCGACGCCGTGACTTCATCCAACGCAGCGAGCAACGATTGGTCCTCGGCACTCATCGTCGGTGCCCATAGATCATCAGACCCACAAGTGGGACAGGTTTCATCGAGCAGATCTGGCCCATTGATGACTTCGCCGGCCGGGCCATGCCATTGGCATTGACCACACCACATGTATTCCGGTACGCCTTCAGCGGCGGAGGCTTCCGCCTTCTCTTCGAGATGGCGCCGCACTAATTCTTTGGAATTCACTAGGTCATCTATGGCTATCGCAACGAGGATTTCTTCCACCAAGCTTTCGAACGGCGTCCACGATCCGTCGCGTCCATCTCCATCGCTCCATGAGCGGCTTGGGACCTTACCTGTGGCGATGCTGTAGGCATACGCGATAGATGAGACGAGTACTGCCTCGGCTGGCCTGCCCTGCCCGCCCGGACCTACCTGTGCCCGCAGTTCGGTATGCCATCGGTTTTGCGGACGTTTCTTGCCGGTCTGCCGCACACAACCGCCTGATACCAAGGACATCGTTATTTGCTCGGCTGATGACTTTCGGACTGAGGCATCTGAACTCAACAGCTGATCCGCTTGAGGAAGCGGCCTGAATTGTTCGGCAATTTCCCGAGCACCATCTGACAGTGAACTGAGCAGAGTCGGCAGGTCGGCGCCTGGCGACGTGACAGGACGACCTTGAAGGAAGAGTCTTGTTGCTTCGTACAACTCGCGAATTTCACGGGCAACGACAACCCGATCAGGCTGGCTGTAGTATTCCTGCACCGCCCCCTTGATACGGGCCATGAACAAGCCTGCACCGTCCTGCGGAACCGCGTCACGAAGCTCGACCTCGATACGGGAGAGAGCTTCCATCAAGGGCCGACGCTCGCGGAATGCCTCCAACCGGGAACGCCGTTCAGGGCGACCTGTCATATCAAGTGGCTCTCGCTTCGATCCCGTCGCTGCCAGCTCGATCTGATCCCTCAGCCAACGAGCAGATGAAGCTGCCCCATGCGTCCATGGCGGCCTTCCGCTGGTCGAGATACTTTCCACGCTGATACACGGCTGCGACCCCGCGGACTGAGGTACTTGCGTGATTGAGGATCTTGTCGACGACTACCGGGTTGATCGCCAAATCCTGGCTCGCGATGGTTGCGAATGATCTTCGTAAATCGTGATAGCACCAACCCGTCACACGGCTGCGCGCAGAAATGCGCTTCTGCGCGCGGGCGAAGCCACTTACCGTCGTCGTCAGTGTCGTCGTGAACAGAAAATCCGCGTGCAACTTGGGAAGGCCACTTATTATCTGCATTGCGGGTGGTGAAAGATGGACAACATGCTCAATGCCGTTCTTGGCCCGTTCAGCCGGAATGGTCCAGACTGCATGCTCCAGATCAATCTCTCGCCAGCACGCATTAGACACTTCCCGAAGCCGCTGGCCTGTCAGGATGAGCAACTGCGTCATGGGTCCGAAGGGATAGCTATCCTGCCCCGCGGCAGTCCAGACTTGTCTCAGCTCGTCATGAGACAGCACCCGATTGCGCGACTGCTCGACACTCGGCGCCTCCATGGAAGCCAGTGGATTGACAGCGATATAGTCGCGGCTCATCGCCCAAGTGAACATGCGCCGCAGACGGCTGAAGACCCGGTTCGCCTCCACTGGGGCGCCGCGATCGACAATCCCGTCCAGCAGACTGTGGATATCAGCCTTGCTGACGGCCGCAATCTCCTTCATGCCGATAACCGGGAGCACATCCTTGCGGATGGAGCGCTCGACGTCGGCCGCGCTTCGATTTCCCGATTGATCTCGTCTCAGCCATTCCTCAGCCACGAATTCGACGGAACGGGTTGAGGGCACCGTCGCCTTAGTTCGAGTGCCCTTTCGCATCTCCCCCAAAGCCTTTACGGCCTCAAATCGAGCATCGGCCAGCGACATCGTCGGGTACTCTCCCAAGCGATCCCGAACCAACTTCCCTTCCGCGCGACCAAGGGCGAACCATGTCTTCCGCCCAGTCGGTTCCACGCGAAGCCTCAATCCTCTCACGCTCGCATCCGGATACTCAACGCGGACCGAAGTCGGGGAAACCTTCGCAACGAATGCCGCACTGAGGGACTTCTGCGTGAGCCGAGGCACAGGCTCTCCTGTTGCTGGGTAACTGGCCGGGTAACATGGGTAACATAAATCGGCGTACTGCCGTGTTATCCAATGTAGCCTTAGGCAATCGTAACCTCAAGCAACAGAACAATTTTTTCTCGGTGGTGTTATGTCAGGTAAGCCGGTGAAAGGTAGGCTCTTTGATCGAAAAGCAGAACGTCGCCTTCCTGGTCGGCCTGACCTTCGGCATCGCGGCCTCGGCCAACTTCCCCGTGCTGATCCTGTCGATGTACTGGAAGGGCCTGACGACGCGCGGCGCGCTGCTGGGCGGCGTCACCGGTCTGGTCTCCGCCGTCGTGCTGGTAGTGCTGTCCAAGGCCGTCTGGGTCGTGGTGCTGGAAAACCCGGCTCCCATCTTCCCGTACGAGCAGCCGGCCCTGTTCTCCATGACGCTCGCCTTCCTGGTGACCATCGTGGTGTCCAAGCTGGACAACTCCGCGTCCGCCGCCAAGGAACGCGACGCGTTCGACGACCAGAACGTCCGCTCCCAGACCGGCATCGGCGCCGCCGCCGCCGTCAGCCACTGAGTGCGGTAGGGGGCCGGGAAAAACTTCCCTGCCCCCTACCTGTCCGTTACGCTACCGACTTGACGATCTCTTCGGTCATCTTCTTCGCGTCGCCGAACAGCATCATCGTGTTGGGCCTGAAGAACAACTCGTTGTCCACCCCGGCATAGCCGGACGCCATCGAGCGCTTGATGAACAGCACGGTCTTCGCCTTTTCGACGTCCAGGATCGGCATGCCGTAAATTGCCGATGTAGGATCCGTCTTCGCGGCAGGGTTGGTCACGTCGTTGGCTCCGATCACGAAGGCCACGTCGGCCTGACCGAAGTCGCGGTTGATCTCCTCCAACTCCATCACCTCGTCATACGGCACGTTGGCCTCGGCCAGCAGGACGTTCATATGGCCGGGCATCCGGCCGGCGACGGGATGGATGGCGTAGCGGACATCGACGCCTTCGTGCTTCAGCAGGTCGGCCATCTCCCGCAGCGCATGCTGCGCCTGCGCCACCGCCATGCCGTAGCCGGGGACGATGATCACGGACGAGGCGTTCTTCATGATGAAGGCGGCATCCTCCGCCGAGCCGGCCTTGACCGAGCGGTCTCCCGCAGGTCCGCCGGCGACAGCCGCCGCCGAGTCGCCGCCGAAGCCGCCCAGGATCACGTTGAAGATCGACCGGTTCATGCCCTTGCACATGATGTAGGACAGGATGGCACCCGACGATCCGACCAGCGCGCCGGTGATGATCAGCAGGTTGTTCTCCAGCGTGAACCCGATACCCGCAGCCGCCCAGCCGGAGTAGGAGTTCAGCATCGACACCACCACTGGCATGTCGGCGCCGCCGATCGGGAGGATCAGCAGGAAGCCCAACGCCAGCGCCAGCAGGACGATGACCCAAAGCGCCGCCGTCGAGTTGGTGGTGCAGAGCCAGACGATGGCCAGCAGCAGCGCGATGCCCAAACCGGCGTTCAGCGTGTGCTGCATGTTGAACACCAGCGGCTTGCCGGTGACCAGCCCCTGGAGCTTGGCGAAGGCGACCAGCGAGCCGGTGAAGGTGATGGCACCGATGGCGACGCCGAGCGCCATCTCGATCAGGCTGCCGACCCGGATGTCGCCCGGCACGCCGATGCCATAGGCTTCCGGCGCGTAATACGCCGCTATGGCGACGAACACGGCGGACAGACCGACCAGGGAGTGGAAGGCGGCGACCAACTGCGGCAGCGCCGTCATCTCGATCTTGCGCGCGGTGACCGCGCCGATGGCGCCGCCTATGGCGATGCCGATGACGATCAGCGTCAGCGACAGGCCGGAGATCAGGCCAGGCAGCAGCAGCGTGGTGACGATGGCGATCACCATGCCGGCGATGCCGTAGTTGTTGCCTTGGCGGGAAGTTTCGGGGCTGGAAAGACCGCGCAGCGCCATGATGAAGCAGATGGCGGCGACGAGATACGCCAGAGGAGCGAAAGCGACCATGGTAATTCCGGGCTCCCTTATTTCTTCTGCTTCTTCTTGTACATCGCCAGCATGCGCTGCGTGACGATGAACCCGCCGAAGATATTGACCGAGGCAAGGATGACGGCGAGGAAGCCCAGCGCCGTGGAGAAGGTGAAGCCGGCGGTGCTGCCGGTCGCGATCAGCGCACCGACGATGATGACCGACGACACCGCGTTGGTGACGCTCATCAGCGGCGAGTGCAGCGCCGGCGTAACCCGCCACACCACGTAGTAGCCGACGAAGCAGGCGAGCGCGAAGACCGTCAGGCCGGTGATGAAGAAGCTATGTTCGGCCATGGGCTCACGCTCCCACGCTGGCAGGTTGAACCGGAGCCTCGGCAGCCGGTGCGAAGGTCGGATGGATCACGGCGCCGTCGCGGGTCAGCGCAATCGCCTTGACGATCTCGTCGTCCCACGGCAGCGCGAAGTTCTTCTCGGCATCGAAACAAAGGCTGAGCAGCGCGAACAGGTTCTTGGCGTAGAGCATCGAGCTATCGACCGCGATCCGGCTCGGCACGTTGGCATGGCCGACGATCCTGACGCCGTGCTTCTCGACGATCTCGCCGGCGACCGAGCCTTCGACATTGCCGCCGGCCTCGACCGCCAGATCCACGATCACCGACCCCGGCTTCATGGTCGCGATCATCTCGTCGGTCACCAGACGCGGGGCGGGACGCCCCGGAATCAGCGCCGTGGTGACGATGATGTCCTGCTTTTTGATCGTCTCGGCGATCAGGGCCGCCTGCTTGGCCTGGTACTCCTTGCTCATTTCCTTGGCATAGCCACCGGAGGTTTCCGCTTGCTTGAACTCGTCATCCTCGACCGCGACGAAGGTGCCGCCCAGCGACTGGACCTGCTCCTTCACCGCCGGCCGGACATCGGTCGCGGAAACCACGGCGCCCAGCCGCTTGGCCGTCGCGATCGCCTGCAAGCCGGCGACGCCGACGCCCATGATCAGCGCGCGGGCGGGAGGGACCGTGCCGGCCGCCGTCATCATCATGGGGAACGCCCGCCCGAACTCCGACGCGGCATCCAGCACCGCCCGGTACCCGGCAAGGTTGGCCTGACTGGACAGCACGTCCATCGACTGCGCGCGGGTGATGCGCGGGACCAGTTCCATCGCCAGCGCCGTGACGCCAGCCTCAGCATAGGCCGGCAGGTGATCGCGGTTGGAATGCGGGTTCAGGATGCCGATCAGCACCGCGCCGCGCTTCATCAACGCCAGCTCGTCGGTGCCTTCGGCGGCGGTCATGGGATGCCGCACCTTCAGCACGACATCGGCGTCGGCATATGTGGATGCGGCGTCCGGAGCGATCTCCGCCCCCGCATCGGCGAAGGCCTTGTCCGGGATCGAAGCGCCGTCGCCGGCTCCGGTCTCGACGACCACCTCGGCGCCCAGCGCCTTGTACTTCTTGATGGTGTCGACCGAGGCCGCAACCCGCCTTTCAGAGGCGCGCCGCTCCTTCGGGATTGCGATTTTCATGGGATCGTGCTCCTCCGGGGCTTGTTCTTGCCTTTGCTGGAATCTCGGCAAAGGGGATCCGTTCGCGGCCCATCGCGGGGCCGCGCCGGTAGAAATCGGATGATTGAAGGGTTAGGCGGCCATCAGTTCGCGGAGATGCGCCGCAAGGCTTTCGGCCAGCCCGTCCATGGAATAGCCGCCTTCCAGGACGGAAACGATCTTGCCGTCGCAGTGCCGCCGGGCAACCGCCATCAACTCCCGCGTCGCCCAGGCGAAGTCTTCCGCCTCGAGGTTGATGTGGGCCAGCGGATCGCGGCGATGGGCGTCGAAGCCGGCGGAGATCATCAGCAGGTCGGGGGCGAAAGCCTCCACCGCCGGCAGGACGAAGTCCTTCATGCCGCGCCGGAACTCTCCCGAACCGGCGAACGCCGCCAGCGGGACGTTGACGACGTTGTCGTGATTACCCCGTTCCTCGCGCGCTCCCGTGCCGGGATAGAACGGCCATTCGTGGGTGGACGCGAAGAACAGGTCCGGTTCGTCCTCCACCATGGCCTGCGTGCCGTTGCCGTGGTGGACGTCGAAATCGACGATGGCGACCTTCTTTATGCCATGCTTGCGCCGGGCATGCTCGGCACCGACGGCGATGTTGTTGAAGACGCAGAAGCCCATCGCCCGCGCCGGCTCCGCATGGTGGCCGCAGGGCCGGACCGCGCAGAACACGTTGTCGATGCCCTCATCGCCCAGCACCGCGTCGACGGCGGCGCAGACCGCTCCCGAAGCGCGCAGGATGGCCGACCGGGAGGTGGAGGACAGGACGGTGTCGGCGTCCAGATGGACCCGCCCGTGGCTCGGCACCGCATCCAGCACGGCATCGACATAGGGCCGTTTGTGAACCGCCGCCAACTGCTCGACCGTCGCTTCCGGAGCTTCGCGCTGCTCCAACTGGCGGAAGTCGCCGGACTCGAGCACGTCCCAGACGGTTTCGATCCGGGCCGGGCATTCCGGGTGGCCCATGCCGGTGTCGTGCAGACGGAAGTCGGGATGGGTGAATATCAGGGTAGTCATTACTGCGCCCGCCTGGAAGTCGTGGAAAGATCGTGCCGGTCCGGAGACCGGGGCTTAGCCCCGGCCTCCTCCGTCTCAGCGGGTCTGCTTCAGTGCGCGAGTTCCGGCGCCTTGGCGTTCTCTTCCGCCGCGATTTCGGCGCGGCGGATGCCGATGAAGTCCCGCACGCCGACCAGCCCGACCAGGGTGTCGCCGTCAAGCACCGGCACGTGGCGGATGTGCTTGTCTTCCATCAGGCCAAGCACATGCAGCAGGGTGTCGGTCGGAGAACAGGTGATGAGGTTGCGGCTCATCAACGACGAGACCTGCATCTGGAGAACCCGCGCGCCATGTTCCAGCAGGGCACGGGTGATGTCGCGTTCGGAGAACATGCCGACGACGATATTGCCCTCGGTCCGGCAGACATCCTTGACCACCAGCGCGCCGATGTTTTCGGCCTTCATCAGGCGCGCCGCGGTCTCCACGGTTTCGTTCATGCGGATCGTTACGATCCGGTGGTTCTTGCTACGGAGAACGTCCTCAACCCTCATGACATTTCCTCCTCGTTTGACGGGTAGCACCCCTTTTTTGTGGAGCTTATTGCGCCGCTACGGCGGGTTGTCCGGCCGGTTCGGGAGCCTTCGTCCTGGTATAGCAACCGGCGATTTCGCCCCGCTGCTTGACAAGAGCCAGAACCACGTCGATGGTCGGAGTCGGAACGCCGACCATGCGGCCCATCTCCTGGACGACGGTCAGAAGCGGATCGATCTCCATCGGGCGCTCGCGCTCAAGGTCCTGGAGCATCGAGGTCTTATGCGCGCCGACGGCACCTGCGCCATTGATCCGGCGTTCGACATCGACGCGGAAGTGTACGCCGAGCCGGTCGCCGATCTCCTTGGCTTCCAGCATCATGGCACGGGCGACGGCGCGTGTCTCCGGATCGGAAGTGATGACATCGAGGGTGGCGTGGGTCAGCGCGCTGATCGGGTTGAAGCACAGGTTGCCCCAAAGCTTCAGCCAGATCTCGTCGCGGATCTTGTCCAGTACGGGTGCGCGCAGGCCGCCGGCGGTCAGAGCGGCGGACAACTTCATGATGCGATCGGACGAGCTGCCATCAGGCTCGCCCAGGCTGAACTTGTCGCCGTAGACGTGCTTGATGACGCCGGGTTCGATCACTTCGGTAGCGGGGTAGACGACGCAGCCGATGGCACGCTCAGGCCCGAATTCCTGCCACTGCTTGCCGCCGGGATCGACGCTTTCTACCACCCGGCCTTCGAAGTCGCCGCCGTGCTTGTGGAAGTACCAGTAAGGAATGCCGTTGACGGCGGTTACGATCGCGGTGTCCGGGCCAAGCAGAGGCTTGATCGACGGGATCGCTCCGGTCACCGAATGCGCCTTCAGCGCAATGATGACGTAGTCCTGCGGACCGAGCTTGGCCGGATCGTCGCTGCATGTCGGGTGGACGACGTCCTCGCCTTCATCGGTGATGAGCTTGACGCCGTTCTGCTGCATGGCCGCCAGATGGGGACCGCGAGCGACCAGACTGACATCCGCACCGCCCTGATGCAGGCGCACTCCCATATAACCACCGATGGCGCCCGAGCCGAAAATACAAATCTTCATGAGCGTCTCTCCCTTGAGGCTTGTGGCTCTTATGCTCTTCTTGGTGTGCTGCTCTTGTTTTTCGCTGTTCTTATTTGGTGTGCGCAACGCCCGTCGGCACACAGCATGCGGACCACGGATCCTGCGTTCCTGGCTTTGATCTTGGTATACATAATACTGTGTGTCAACACGATTCCAGTTCACATCGTGGAAAGCCTTGAAACAGGAACCCCTGGGTCAATACGCCCCTTGTAGGATTGTTGCGCGACACGCCATGAAACGGTAGAACCGGGTATGCGAGGCGTATACTGTATTAGTAATGCAGTCGGCCAGATCAGTCGGGTCAGGACGGGGGCTTGCGACGCGGTACGGCTCAACCAGAAAAGTAGAAGGTGGCAGTCAATGACTGGTCCTACGTTGAACGTCCAGCCGCTGGATACCAGCACCAGTTTTCGTACTCAGGTCTATCATGCCCTGAAGCAGGCGATCACTGAAATGGATATCTACGACCATAAGACCGAAATCCGTCTGGATGAGCGGCAAGTCAGCGAGAAACTGGGCGTCAGCCGGACCCCGATCCGCGAAGCCATGACTCTGCTGGAGCAGGAAGGCTTCGTCCGTTCCCAGCCGCGCCGCGGCATCTTCGTGATCCGCAAGACCAAGCGCGAAATACTTGAGATGGTCACGGTGTGGGCGGCCTTGGAAAGCATGGCTGCCCGCATCGCCGCCGAGAAAGCGTCGGACGAGGACATCCGGTCGCTCCGCGAGCTGTTCAGCGATTTCGAGCAGAAGAAGCCGGCTGAGCACGTCAACGAGTACAGCGACGCCAACATCGCCTTCCACAAGGCGATCATCCGGATGAGCGGCTGCCAGTTGATCCAGGAGATCACCGAAAACCTGTTCATCCACATGCGGGCGATCCGCAAGCTGACCATCGGCCAGGACAATCGGGCGGAACGCTCGATCGTCGACCACAAGAACATCATCGACGCGCTGGCACGGCGCGACCCCGTCGCCGCCGAACAACTCGTCCGCGACCACACGCTGGGCCTCGCGACGCATATCGAGCAATACGGCAACTTCCTGGACTGACGGCGGCGCGCCCGCCCCCGCTCCGGCGATGTTCCGGAAGTTCGTCTATCTGATGGCGCTGGCCAGCGAGCGCCATTTCGGCCGCGCTGCCGCCGCATGCCATGTCTCGCAGCCGACGCTGTCCAACGCGATCCGCCAGCTCGAGGAGGAGCTTCAGGTCCCGATCGTCGAGCGTGGCCAGAAGTTCCAGGGATTCACGCCCGAAGGACAGAAGGTCCTGGAATACGCCCGCCGCATCCTGGCGGAGCGCGACGGCCTGCATCAGGAACTGGGCGCCCTGACGACAGGCCTGACCGGGAGGCTCCGGATCGGCGCGATCCCGACGGCGCTGCCGGTGGTGCCTCACCTGCTGGTGCCGTTCCGCGCAAAGTACCCGCAGATCCAAGTGTCGATCATGTCGCTCAGCTCGCGCGAGATCCAGCGCGAGCTTGACGATTTCGAACTCGACGCTGGCGTCACCTATCTGGACAACGAACCGCTGAGCCATGTCCGGATGGTGCCGCTCTATACGGAACGCTACTTCCTGCTGACCCGCCGGGGCACTCCCGGGTTTGAAGGCCGGACCCGCGCGACCTGGGCCGAGGCGTCCGACCTGCCGCTGTGCCAACTGACCCCCGACATGCAGAACCGCCGCATCGCCGACGCCGCCTTTCGCATGGCTGGGCGAACGGTGACGCCGGCGATCGAGACCAACTCGATGACCAGCCTGTTCACCCATGTCCGTCTGGATCTGTGCTCCAGCATCGTGGCGAGCCAGCTCCTCACGATCATGCCGCCCGACCCCGACCTGATGGCGCTGCCGCTGGTTTCGCCCGAGTTGGCCTATACCGTAGGCCTGGTCTTCGCCGACCGCGACCCGCCTGCGCCCCTGGCGCAGGCGCTGGCGGTGATCGCCGCGCGGGGAGCGGTCGGCGACGCAATCGCAGGTTCTACGCGGGAGGTGCTAGGGCGGCTGGGGATCGAGCCTGGCGCTGTCAGACCATAGTGCTTAACTACCTGTTCAAAGCCGCTGCGTTATTGATCAAACCCTGCGACCGTCGTCGAGTTTATTGCAAGCTTGACCCTTGTTCCATTTGAACAGGACGATCTGATCGCCTCTCCGGGCCGAAATTCTCACGACGCTTACAAGAAGGATGATCATTCCGAATATACCCAGCAGCAAAGATATGACGAGATGATGTAAATTGATCTCTTTCTTATAGTTTCCGTCAAGCGCACACAGCATCATCGCTCCAAGAAATCCTGGAAAATACCAGAATATCAGAACACCATACCAATCTATACCTAAATCGCGCAATAAAGATGTATTTTCCATTTTTTCGGTCTTCCGTCTTAACAAAACTGTTTGTTTTATAAGGATCAAGATTTGAAAAGCGCTTCGGCCTTAACAGAAATTGTGAAATATGAAGTTACAATGTTAAGGAAGTCTTTCCATCCCTTCCGTGCACACTTATGCATGAAAAATGAATATTAAAACGGGATTTTTTTCCGATTCAGCAACCCAGAATACCGAAGCCTGTTCCGCTTCCCCAGGGTATCGCAGGCTGCACAAAGCATCTTCAGGCCATGATAGCCAAACCCTATCACCTCATCAGAATTTGAAATTTGCCAGCTAGCCCCGATCTCCCTCATCCTCCCCTCCAAGCTTAAGAAATAAAAGATACCAGCAGCAGCGGCGGTAAGCCGCGCGGGAGGAACGGGATGGCGGCGCATACGCCTTGGCAGCGTAATCGGGCGCTGGCGATTGTCGAAAGCTATCGGGGCCAGCGTGGCACTCTGCTCCCGATCCTGCACGACCTTCAGCATGAATTCGGCTTTATCAATGACGAAGCGGTGCCGGTGCTGGCGCAGGCGCTCAACCTGTCGCGCGCCGAGGTGCATGGCGTCATCAGCTTCTATCACGACTTCAAGCGCCAGCCGCAGGGACGTACCGTCGTCAAGCTGTGCCGCGCCGAAGCCTGTCAGTCAGTCGGGGCCAACCGGCTGGTGGCCCATGCGGAGCGCCGGCTTGGCGTGACGATGGGTGGGACCAGCGCCGATGGTTCCGTGACGCTGGAGGGCGTCTTTTGCCTGGGCAATTGCGCGCTGGGGCCAGCGGTGATGGTCGATGACCAGCTTCACGGGCGGGTCGATACGGTGCGGTTCGACAGCATCGCGGGAGACATCCGATGACCGAGGCGATGACGGCGGAACAGATCACCCTCTACGTTCCGCGCGACGCCGCCGCCCTGTCCATGGGTGCCGACAAGGTCGCGGCCATGCTTCGGATAGAGGCGGACAGGCGCGGCGTCGATGTCAGGATCGTCCGCAACGGCTCGCATGGCATGCTCTGGCTGGAGCCACTGGTCGAAGTCGCAACCCCGCTCGGGCGGATGGCCTATGGGCCGGTGACTCCGGACGACGTGGCCGGTCTGTTCGACGCCGGTTTTCTGGAGGGGATGGCGCACCCGCTCTGTCATGGACTGACGCTGGAAATACCGTACCTGAAGAACCAGGAGCGCCTGACCTTCGCACGCTGCGGCATCGTCGATCCCGTCTCGGTCGAGGACTACCGCAATCACGGCGGCTTTGCCGGGCTGGAGCGGGCGCTGACCATGACTTCCGCCGAGATCATTGCGGAAGTCACGGAGTCCGGCCTGCGCGGACGCGGCGGCGCCGGGTTTCCGACGGGGATCAAGTGGAAGACCGTCGGCGATGCCGTCGCGGACGAGAAGTTCATCTGCTGCAATGCCGACGAGGGCGACAGCGGCACCTTCGCCGACCGCATGATCATGGAGGGCGATCCGTTCATCCTGGTCGAAGGCATGACCATCGCGGCCATCGCGGTCGGAGCGAAGCAGGGTTACATCTATATCCGCTCCGAATACCCGCACGCCGTCGCCACCATGCGCGAGGCGATCCGGCTGGCCTATCAGCAGAAATGGCTGGGCCATGGGATTCACGGTTCCACCCACAGCTTCGACCTGGAAGTCCGGGTCGGCGCCGGCGCATATATCTGCGGCGAGGAAACTTCCATGCTGGAAAGCCTGGAAGGCAAGCGCGGCACGGTCCGCGCCAAGCCGCCGCTGCCGGCGCTGGAAGGGTTGTTCGGCAAGCCGACCGTCGTCAACAATGTCCTGTCGCTGACGTCGGTGCCGGTAATCCTGGCGCGCGGGGCCAAGTATTATAAGGACTTCGGCGTCGGGCGGTCGCGCGGCACCCAGCCGTTCCAGCTCGGCGGCAATATCCGGCACGGCGGCATCGTGGAGAAGGCGTTCGGCATCACGCTTCACGAGTTGCTGTACAACTTCGGCGGCGGCTCCGCTTCCGGCCGTCCGATCCGGGCGGTGCAGGTCGGCGGCCCGTTGGGCGCTTACCTGCCGCCCGAGCATTTCGATACGCCCAAGGACTATGAAGCCTTCGCCGCGCGCGAAGCGATGGTCGGGCACGGCGGCATCGTTGTGTTCGACGACACCGTCGATATGGCGCATCAGGCCCGCTTCGCGATGGAGTTCTGTGCCGCCGAGTCCTGCGGCAAATGCACCCCCTGCCGGATCGGTGCCGTTCGCGGCGTCGAGATCATGGACCGCATCCTCGCGGGAACCGCCCCCGCCGACAAGCAGCTCACCCTGCTGGAAGACCTCTGCGAGGTCATGGCCGACGGGTCGCTCTGCGCCATGGGCGGGCTGACGCCGATGCCGGTCCGAAGTGCGATCAAACACTTTCCCGAAGACTTTCACCGTCCCGCCGCAGCTATCGCTGCCGAATAAACCCATTGCGGAGATCCACAGACATGGCGTCGATCAAGCAAATGGACTACGGCACGCCGGAGCGCGTGTCGGACACTCAAGTCACCCTCGACATCGACGGCCGCGTCGTCATGGTGCCGGCCGGCACCTCGATCATGCGGGCAGCGGCCGAAGCCGGCATCAATGTCCCCAAGCTGTGCGCCACCGACAGCATTGAAGCCTTCGGCTCCTGCCGCCTGTGCATGGTCGAGGTCGAGGGGCGGAAGGGCACGCCGGCCTCCTGCACCACGCCCGTCATGCCCGGCATGAAGGTGAAGACCCAGACGTCGCGGCTGGAGAAGCTACGGCGCGGCGTGATGGAGCTTTACATCTCCGACCACCCGCTGGACTGCCTGACCTGCCCGACCAACGGCGACTGCGAGCTTCAGGACATGGCCGGGGTGGTCGGGTTGCGGCAGGTCCGCTACGGATTTGACGGCGCCAACCACCTGAAGGCGGAAAAGGACGAGAGCAACCCGTACTTCACCTTCGACCCCAGCAAATGCATCGCCTGCTCCCGCTGCGTCCGGGCCTGCGCCGAGACGCAGGGTACCTTCGCGCTGACCATTGCGGGTCGGGGCTTCGACAGCATCGTATCCGCCGGCGCTGAAGAGTCTTTCATGGACAGCGAGTGCGTGTCGTGCGGTGCCTGTGTCCAGGCCTGCCCGACCGCAACGCTGATGGAAAAGTCGGTGATCGAGCACGGTATGCCGGAACACGCCGTCCAGACCACCTGCGCCTATTGCGGCGTCGGCTGCTCGTTCCGCGCCGAGATGCAGGGCGACACGGTCGTCCGCATGGTGCCGGACAAGGAAGGCGGCGCCAACGAGGGGCATTCCTGCGTCAAGGGGCGCTTCGCCTGGGGCTACGCCACGCACCAGGACCGCATCTACAAGCCGATGATCCGGGAAAGGATCACCGATCCGTGGCGCGAAGTGTCGTGGGAAGACGCGATCGGCTACGCCGCCCAGCGGCTGCGCGCGGTGCAGGCGAAATACGGCAACGGCTCGATCGGCGGCATCACCTCGTCCCGTTGCACCAACGAGGAAGTCTTCGTCGTCCAGAAGATGGTCCGGGCCGCTTTCGGCAATAACAACGTCGATACTTGCGCCCGCGTTTGCCATTCCCCGACCGGCTACGGGCTGAAGCAGACCTTCGGCACCTCCGCCGGCACCCAGGACTTCGCCAGCGTCGACGATACCGACGTGATGCTGCTGATCGGCGCCAACCCGACCGACGGGCATCCCGTCTTCGGATCGCGGATGAAGAAGCGACTGCGCCAGGGCGCCAAGCTGATCGTGATGGACCCGCGCCGGATCGACCTGGTGAAAAGCCCACACGTCAAGGCCGCCCATCACCTGCAATTGCGCCCTGGCGCCAACGTCGCCGCCGTCAATGCCCTTGCCCATGTCATCGTGACCGAAGGGCTGGTCGATGAGGCCTTCGTCGCCGAGCGGTGCGACCCGGTCGAGTTCGACCGCTGGCGCGCCTTTATCGCCGAGCCGCGCAACAGCCCGGAAGTGACCGAACCGCTCACCGGCATCCCGGCGTCGGAGATGCGAGCCGCAGCGCGGCTCTACGCCACTGGCGGCAATGGCGCGATCTATTACGGCCTGGGCGTCACCGAGCACAGCCAGGGCTCGACCATGGTCATGGGCATGGCGAACCTTGCGATGGCGACCGGCAACATCGGGCGGCGGGGAGTCGGCGTCAACCCGCTGCGCGGCCAGAACAACGTGCAGGGTTCGTGCGACATGGGGTCGTTCCCGCACGAGCTTTCCGGCTATCGGCACGTGTCCGACGACGCGGTCCGCAGCGTGTTCGAGGAAGTCTGGCAGGCGGCCCTGGACCCGGAACCGGGCCTGCGCATCCCCAACATGTTCGACGCGGCGACGCACGGCACCTTCAAGGGCCTGTTCGTCCAGGGCGAGGACATCGCGCAGTCCGACCCCAATACCCACCATGTCACGTCGGCGCTGGAAGCGATGGAATGCGTCATCGTCCAGGACCTGTTCCTGAACGAGACGGCGACCTTCGCCCATATCTTCTTCCCCGGCACCTCGTTCCTGGAGAAGGACGGCACCTTCACCAACGCCGAACGCCGGATTAACCGGGTGCGGCAGGTGATGGCGCCGAAGACCGGCAAGGCGGAATGGCAGGTGATCTGCGATCTGGTCACCGCCATGGGCTACCCGATGCACTACGACAATGCCTCGCAGATCATGGACGAGATCGCCCGGCTGACCCCGACCTTCCGGGGCGTCAGCTTCGAGAAGCTGGACCGGCTGGGTAGCGTGCAGTGGCCGTGCAACGACGCGGCACCGGAGGGGACACCGCTGATGCATGTCGATGGCTTCATCCGGGGCAAGGGCCGCTTCATGATAACGGAGTTCGTGCCGACCGAGGAACGCACCTCCCGCTACTTCCCGCTGATCCTGACGACCGGCCGCATTCTGAGCCACTACAATGTCGGCGCGCAGACGCGGCGGACCGCCAACGTGGCGTGGCACCCGGAGGATATCCTGGAGGTCCATCCCCACGATGCGGAGGAACGGGGCTTACGCGACGGCGATCTGGTGTCGCTGGCCAGCCGCGTCGGCGGCACGACCCTGCGGGCGAAGATTTCCGACCGGATGCCGCAGGGTGTCGTCTACACGACTTTCCACCATCCCGTGACCGGGGCCAATGTGGTGACGACCGAGCATTCGGACTGGGCGACCAACTGCCCGGAATACAAGGTGACCGCCGTGCAGGTGACCCGCAGCAACCAGCCGTCGGACTGGCAGGTCCAGTACGAGAGCGACGGCATCCAGCGCCGGCAGATCGCGCCGGCTTCTCCCCCGCAGGCGGCGGAATAAGCATGATGGCCTCGGTTCTCTGTTCTACGGTCGCGACCGGGACTGGCTTCGCTGCCGGTATCCGGCGGATCGACCCGGTCATGTGGCAGGTTCCGGAGGAGGTGCCGGTGGCCCTCCTCTACAATGGCCGGTCGCATGCCGTGATGATGGCGACGCCTGCCGATCTGGAAGACTTCGCGGTCGGCTTCACCCTGGGCGAGGAGATCCTGGACGCCTTCACGGATATCGAAGGCGTTGCGGTGGAGCCGCAGTCCGGCGGCATTGCCGTCGATATGGCGGTGGACAAGATGCTGATGGCGCGGCGGGCGCTGCGCAAACGGTCGATGGAAGGCCGCTCCGGCTGCGGGCTGTGCGGGGCGGAGAGCCTGGAAGGCGTGGTCCGGAAACCGCGCCCGGTGCGGGCCGGGTTCGTGCCGAACCCGGCGGCGGTGCAGGCGGCGTTTGCGGAGTTGCCGGCGTTCCAGGCGATGAACCGGGCGAACCGCTCGGTCCATGCCGCCGCGTGGTGCGACGCGGAGGGAAATATCCTGCTGGCCCGCGAGGATGTCGGACGGCACAACGCGCTGGACAAGATGATCGGCGCGGTGATCCGGGGCGGGCTGTCGCCATCAGACGGCTTCGCGATCATGACCAGCCGGTGCAGCTTCGAACTGGTGCAGAAGGCGGCCGCCGTCGGCGTCCCGCTACTGGCGACGATGTCGGCGCCGACATCGCTGGCCCTGGACCTGGCGCGGCAGGCCGGCATGACGCTGGGCGCGATGTCTCGCGCCGAGAGCATCGTGTTGTTTCACTGAGGGGCACCATAATCATGAAATCGACCGACATGATCCGCATGGCGAACCAGATCGCCACCTACTTCAAGTCGTACCCGCACGATGAAGCGGTTGCCGAGACGGCCGGCCACATCAAGAGCTTCTGGGACCCGCGCATGCGCGACGCGCTCTACGCCCATGTCGGCAGCGGCGGCAGCGGCCTGGACGATCTGGTGCGGGAGGCGGTGGCGGTGCTGAAGCGCGGTTCGGCCGAAGGACAGGCTATTCGGTAGGATGGCTTCGACATGGAATGCGTCAACTTTCCTGCATCGGCAG
Organism: Skermanella aerolata KACC 11604; assembly: GCF_000936425.1. Lineage (GTDB taxonomy): Bacteria > Pseudomonadota > Alphaproteobacteria > Azospirillales > Azospirillaceae > Skermanella > Skermanella aerolata. The sequence continues at coordinate 39,985 of NZ_AVFK01000044.1, forward strand.
AACATGAACGAAGCGCCCGAGGCCCGTCCATGATGGTCGCAGGTCTCAAACATCCATCATTTCAATGTGTTGAGGAATGCCATCGCAGCATTGTGAACATGAGGGCTGGGAAGGGTATCGGCAAGCAACTGCTTGACCACAGCAATATCAAGCGGCTTCGCTTGATGACAGGCACGAATGAAATCTTTGTCTTTCTCGCGCAGCGGATGGAGTTTTGACACGATCAAGTCGTTCGTTGCAGGCGCTATGGCACTCACCATTCGGCCGTAGCTATGAACCGCCCTGCTCACAGCGCGTTCTCGCCATCCAGGAGGCAGGCGCGCGGTCGTCTCATCTACGCCATCGATATAGAAACCATGTGCGGTGTGAAAATCTGACAGATACCCGAACAACACACTGATTTCCTCGGACGCTTCGGCGTCAGGGTGCATTGCCTCCCATTCTCTGGCATTGCAGGGATAGGCGTCAATCTCGACCGAAGTTCGCATAAGTGCAGGGGCATCGGGCCAGCCGACGAGGATTGCCTGACTCCCGATGATTATCGTCGTGTCGGTATTGAAATACTCGCAGAGCGCCCGGACAGCGCGATCAAGATCCGCTACCGTGCGGATAACAGTGCTTTCCGCCACATGCGCCTCCGTATGGCTTCATCGCCAATTCTCAGCCGCTCTACATGTGGAAATGGTGAACTGAGGCGTAGGCGGGTCGCATCTTGTGAGCGGGAACCAATAAGCCGGCAAATGTGATCGGGTGGTTGCGACAGCAGCGAGTCCCATTCGCCGACGAAGGTCCTTCGCTCCGGCTCCTCCTGCCACTGCGCCACTACCTTGCGTGCATCCTCGATCAGGCTGGCATCACGCGCAAGCCGCCGCACTACCAAGCGGTGATACATCAGCTTCAGCCGGTCGTTGACGATCTCGCGGTGCATAGCGGCCTCCTATCCTAAATTAGGTCGAAGGCGGATTTTACGCAAGAATGCGTGAGCGCGGATAACGCCGCAACATGTCGTGCAACTGTGTCGGCAAGACGACGCGGTTGGGGTGCAAGGCGTCACCTCCCCCGCGTCGGTAGAACCATGAACGACATCCCGGCCCCGATCAGCACCAGCGCTCCGGCGACGATTTCCTGATAGGCCAGCGGTCAAGTAATGGGCAGAGCTGGAGTGGGCGCGTTTTCCTGACGCGCGATCAACCGCCCTGATTCTTGGAGTCAAAAGCCCCGCCGCTGCAAAGCGCCCCGGATTTCTTGGCGTTCTGGCTGCCGCCCGTATATCCCTTCGGTCGGCTGTCGTCTTTACGTGAAGGCCCGATAAGACCGAAGCGTTTGGTAAGCCGACACGAGAGGAGGACTTATGCCGCGTTCTTTCCTTGAGGACATCGAAAACGCCCGCCCGGAAAATCCGGAAAGGCTTGCAAGCACGACCGAGGAGGAAATCCAGCGGCAGATTGCCGAGGATGGCGGATTCGACATTGGAGAAATCGACCCAGTTCGACTGACTGCGCGTCGATCATACCCGGACCCGCGTCAACTCCGTCACCAACTGAACATGACCCAGGAAGAGTTTGCACGCGCATTTGGTTTGAACATCTGGACGTTGCGAGATTGGGAGCAGCACAAGGCGGAACCGGAAGGTCCAGCCCGGACACTGCTCCGCGTCATCGCGCAGAATCCCGAGGTCGTCCGCCGCGCTGTGGACGCCACGTAAAAACGGGCATGCTTGTCGATAGTCCCTCTGACTCCACCCTCTTCCGGTAGGAATTTTTCTTACTTGGTGGCACCGTATCGTGCGGAGGATGATATGGCTAATGTGGAAAAATTGAGTATCGCGCTGACGCCCGAGATGGCGGGCATGGTCAAGCAGGCCGTTCGCAGCGGGGAGTATGCATCCAGCAGCGAAGTCATTCGGGACGCGCTCCGCTTATGGCGCGACCACCAGCAGGCCCGCGCCCAAGAAATCGAAACCTTGCGCCGCGCATGGAACGAAGGTATCGCCAGCGGCCCCTCGACCCGCACCGTTGCGGAGATCATGGCCGAGGGCCGCGCCCGACTGGAGAAGCAGGGCTGACCGCCTCTCATCATGGCCCTGCACCGATAAAGCGCTCGCGCGAACGCCGACTTGCTGGAAATTTGGCAATTCATCGCCGTTCGGTCATTACCCCTCTGCACTATGTGGTGCATCTGAACTGCCAGGATGACGTGCTTGGGGCGGGGAATAGCGAGAAGCTCTGCGTTCAAGAGAAGGAGATACCATCGAGCAAGCGAGCCGATCAAATATTCACTCTGTCCCCATTCTTTCCACAGTTTGGATTATGCGGCTTGAGGAAAGCTGGAATTAGCCTCCTAACTTATCTGAACTGGAAGCCGCTAACATAAAATTTATCATTTGTTTTATCCAGTTTTGTCTAATATAATGTCGAAACAACCTATCATGAGCACGTGACCAAATGCGCAACCACAACTCATCCGATGATTTCCTTTTTCATGAAGGCGCTTGGTTCGCGACTTCATCTGAATGGAGAAAAAAACTACTCCAGGAAATAGAAAAAATAGATGGAAACGAACTGCTTAATTCATCAACAAGTGATCTTGCGACATACTATGCCACGAAATTTTCCCTATCAGTTCCAGTGCTTTATGCCGATGATATTACGGTAAATCAGAAAGAAGTACAAATTGACGTCTCTAATGATAAAGGCCGATATTTTTCCCACAATTCAGGACCATATTATATAGCTGGAACATGTATTGAAGTTGAAGTTCCATTCTCAGGCGATGCAATTAGCTTCAAAATTCAACCGACTACTCAAAACTACAACAATCCAAGAGCGTCGATTGGTGATTCTACGCTTCATTTTTCAATTTCCGGCGTGAACTTAACTTCTGAGTACGTAAAATCAGGGATTGAGAAAAAAATTGCCTCCATTAATGAACATCTTCAATGGCTTGAACGTGATGCTAAAGACTACAACAAAGGTTTGATAAATGTAGCGACACAAGCAATTGAGCAGAGAAAGCAGAAACTTCTAAAAGATCAAAATCTAGTGGCCGGCCTTGGCTTCAAAATGAAGGCACGCTCTAGTTCAAGTGAAACTTACTCTGCGCCGAAAGTCCGTCGTACAATAAAAACCGAGATCCCTAAGCCAGTAGGCTCACGTCAGCCATTCAAGCCGGAACCAACGCTTCTAACAGCGGATTATGAACATATTCTTTCAGTGCTAGAAAATATGGTCAGGGTTATGGAGCAAAGCCCTGGAGCCTTTCAGAAAATTGACGAAGAAAGCCTCAGAACACATTTTCTTGTTCAACTGAATGGACATTTTATGGGAGATGCCACCGGGGAAACCTTCAACTTTGAGGGGAAAACAGATATTTCAATTAAGGTTGATGGTAAAAATATTTTTATTGGTGAGTGCAAATTCTGGACCGGCGAAAAAGGCTATTTGGAGACTATAGACCAAGTTCTGTCATATTTAAGCTGGAGGGACACGAAAGCGGCTATTCTGGTCTTCAACCGAAATAAAGACTTTAGCGGCGTTGTTGAAAAAATCTTTGAATTTACTAAGAAGCACACGAGATTCAAAAATTTGATTAAACAATATTCGGAGACCAGTTGTAGCTATCTTTTCGCCCACAAAGACGATTCTAATCGAGAGGTTGTAATTACGGTTCAAGCCTATAATGTTTCTGAACGGGTTGGACCCCGTCTTAGGACGACAGATTAGAAAATAAGATCAAAGAACCGGACTCAGCCCTGTCTGCAATGTGATATAGGTAAAGTGAACCCTTTGAATGAGTCAGTAAAATAGGTGTCTGGCTCCGGTTTATTGTTAGAGCCTCCTACGCTCTGACGTTGTGTATCACTTCTTTGCCGGTCGCGGATTAAAGATCTTTAGGGGAGCGCTGTCCCCCTAAAATGCCGTATGCTTCACTCTGCTAGAATGATGATACCGCCCCACTGCTCCATGGGTGGCAAGCGGTAGCTGGGTGGATTCGTGTCGTCGTCACCGGCAAGCCAGGCGCCCTTCGGCCACGGCCTCGCACGTAACCCCGCCCCCGCCAGCCCCCGCCAAGTCAAGCTGATACCGCGTCTCCCACGCCCTCCCCTCAATCCCGCACCATACCGCCTCGACCGGCATCCGCTCACCCGCGACGTTCCGGATAAAGACCGTTCCGGTCGCCGGATCGGACACGAAGTCGATGCGCACCGCGCCGCCGGGAGCGGCGACGCCGAGGTCTGCCGAGAACCAATGGGCGAGTTGGGCCGCGCAGGCGATGGGGTGGTCGGTGCGGTTCTTGACTTCGACGGCATTCTGAGTGAAAGCAACCTCGTCCGCCAAGGCAGGGCCGAACAGGAACAGCGCGAACAGAGGTATCATGAACATTCCCGGTATCCGTCTCCTGGCCCTTTGTTTCGTTCTGGCCGTCCCGGCCGTGGTTGGCAAGGCGCAAGGGGCCGAGGTCAAGAGCATCGCCATCCTGGTGCCGGAACAGGCCACCGATTTCGGCTGGAACCAGCAGGGCGTCGACTCCGCCAAGGCTGCCGCAACCCAGACCGGCGTTGCGGTCACTGTCGCCCAGGGCCTCGGCTATGGCGATGTGCGGCCGACGCTGCGCGAACTGGCGGAGGACGGGGTCGGGCTGATGATCGCCCATGCCAGCGGCTACAACACCGCGGCTCCCGAGATCGCGGAGGAGTTGAAGGTTCCCGTCGCCATCGTGGACCGGCCCGACAGCCTGAAGCCGGGCCTCGTCGCGGACTATACGTTGAGCGGGCACGAGGGCGCTTATCTGGCCGGGCGCATGGCCGCCAAGGTCAGCCGCACCGGGACAGTCGGCATCGTCGTGTCGGGCGAGCCGCCGTCGTGGAACGCGCAAAGCTCCGGGTTCGCCCAGGGTGTCCGGGCGGAGAAGCCGGGAATGAAGATCGTCTATGCGGTGATCGGGCCTGCGGCCTATAGCGATGCGGCGGGCGGCCAGCGGGTGACGGCTTCGGTGATCGCGGCCGGGGCGGATGTCATCTTCGGGCAGGGCAACGGGTCCAGCTTCGGCATGCTCCAGGCGGTCGAGACGACCAAGGCGGTCGATGGCGGCAAGGTGCTGTTCATCGACGTGATCGGCGACAAGACGCCGGTCGATAAGGGGTTCCTGCTGACATCGGTGCTGTGGGACCTCACCCCCGTCTATGCCGCGATGATCGAGGATTTGCGCGGCGGCAGCTTCGGGACGAAGCACTACAAGATCCAGCTTGCCGACGATTCGCTCCGGCTGCTGCGGACGAAGAACGTGCCGGAGGATGTCTGGGCCTCGGTCATGAAGATCCGGGACGACGTGATCGCCGGCAGGATCAAAGTCGATGCGACCTTCGACGCGGCGGCGGTGCGGGCGCTGATGAGCGATACCGGCGGGGCCGTTCCGCGTTGAAGGCTCCGCCGGCTGGCCCGCTGATCGGGCTGAGGGGCATCACGAAGCGGTTTCCCGGCGTCGTCGCCAACGATCATGTCGATCTCGATATCCATGCCGGCGAAGTCCACGTCCTGCTCGGCGAGAATGGCGCCGGCAAATCGACGCTGATCGGCATGCTGGCGGGGCTGGTCCAGCCGGACGAGGGGGAAATCCGGGTCGAGGGCGAGCCGGTGCGGATCTCCTCGCCCAAGCGGGCGCTTCGGCTTGGCATCGGCGCGGTGTTTCAGCACGGCATGCTGGCGCCGACGCTGACGGTGGCGGAGAACCTGTCGCTGGGGACCGCGTGGTGGAAGCCCTGGGCGGCGGGGGCGGTCGAGCGCGGGTTCGACGCGCTGTGCGCCGGTTTTGGGGTGCGGATCGCGCCCGGCGCCGTGGTCGGGGACTTGTCGCTGGGCGAGCGGCAGCAGGTCGAGATCTTCCGCGCCCTGCTGCGCGGCAGCCGCGTGCTGGTGCTGGACGAGGCGACGTCGATGCTGACGCCGCAGGGTGTCGCCGAACTGGGCGGGCTGATGCGCGAGCTGGCGCGGCGGTCGATGGCCGTCGTGCTGATCACGCATAAACTGGGGGAGGCGTTGGAGTTCGGCGACCGCATCACCGTCCTTCGTCACGGGCGCAAGGTAGCGGAACTGGGGCCGGATCGGCTTCGGGACGAGGACTCGGAGACGCTTCGGGAGCAGGTGATCCACGCCATGTTCGACGGAACGGGCGGCGGCGGCGGGCCGATTGCCCGTGGCGGTGTTCGCGGGCGGGCGGTGCTGGCCGTTGATGGGCTGGTGGTGGAAGGGGGTTCCGCCGTCAGTTTCGAGGTCGATGCTGGCGAAGTGCTGGGGATCGCTGGCATTGACGGCAACGGACAGAAGCAGCTTGCCGAGACGCTGGCCGGACAGCGGCGGGCGCTGGGGGGTGACGTGCTGCTCGACGGGCAGCCGATAACAGGGCTGGATGTCGGGGCACGCCGGCGGCTGGGGCTGCGCTACGTCACCGACGACCGGCTGGGAGAGGGGACGGTGGCCGGCTTCCCGGTCTCCCTCAACCTGCTGCTGAAGGAGATCGGCGGCGCGCCGTTCTGGAAGTGGGGGATCGAACAGCCGGACCCAATCCGCCGGCACGCGCGCGACCTGATCGAGGCTTTCGACGTGCGCGCGCCGGGTCCGGATACTCCCGTCGGCAAGCTGTCGGGCGGGAACATCCAGAAGGTGCTGCTGGCGCGCGAGCTGTCCGGTGGAGCCCGCGCGGTGATCCACAGCAAGCCGACCCATGGCCTGGACGTGCGGAACACCGCGTCCACCCGTCGGCGCATCCGCGAAGCGGCAGGGGCCGGGGTGGCGACGGTCCTGATCTCGACCGATCTGGACGAAATCCTCGAACTGGCCGACCGGGTCGCGGTGATGTCGGACGGCCGCATCGTCGGGATCGTCGCCAACGACGGCGACGCCCGGTCGCGGATCGCGCGGCTGATGGCGGGGGACAGCGCATGAGGGCCGTGGCAGGGGGCGTGGCGTTGGCCGTCGTTCCGGTGCTGGCGGCGCTGGTGCTGTCGGGGGCAGTCCTCTGGCTGCTGGGGACTGACCCGCTGGAATACTACGCCTATGTGGCGCGCCGGGGATTGCTGACGCCGTCAGGGTTGCAGGCGACGGTGACGCGGATGGCGCCGCTGCTGCTGGTCGCGGCCGGGCTGATCCTGGCGTTCCGGACCGGGCTGTGGAATTTGGGTTCGGACGGGCAGTTCATGCTGGGCGCCACGGCGGCGGCTGTTGTCGCTCCGCCGCTGGCGGAGGTGTTGCCGGGCTGGGCGGCGTTGGGGGCGGGCGCGTTGGCCGCGATGGTCGCGGCGGCGCTTTGGTCGTTGCTGCCGGCGCTGTTGAAGGCACGGCATGGCATCAACGAGATCGTCACGACGCTGATGATGTCGTTCCTCGGGCTGTCGCTCGCCAATGCGCTGGTCAAGCTGGTGTTTCTCGATCCGGGGACCACCGTGCCGCAGACCAGGACGCTCGCCGTCGCCGACCGGCTGCCGGCTCTGCCGGGGACCATCGTCAGCGGCGGGGTGCTGATCGGCCTGGCGGCCATCGTCGCGGTCCATCTGGCGATGACGCGGACTTCCTTCGGCCTCAAGCTGCGCGTCGTCGGGGCCAGCCCGCGCGCCGCGATCCACGCGGGGCTGCCGGTGCCGCTGCTGACGGTGGCGGTGTTCGCGCTTTCGGCGGGATTGATCGGACTGGCCGGTGCGGTCGAGGTGATGGGCGTGCTCGGCAATGTCCGGGCGGACTGGAATCCGGCCTATGGGCTTTCCGTCATTCCGCTGGTCTTCCTGGCGCGGTTGAACGGCTTTGCCGCCATCGTCTACGTGCTGCTGTTCTCGGCGCTTCAGATCGGGGCGGAAAGTGCGGCGCGGCGGCTGGGCGTACCGGCCTATTTCACGCTGGTACTGGTCGCCAACCTGCTGATCGTGCTGGCCGTGGTCGAATACGTGGCACAGCGGAGGCGTCCGGCATGGACATGATCCTGTCCGCCGCCTTCCTGACGTCGCTGGTCGCCGGGATGGTGGTGTCGGGCGTTCCCCTGCTGCTGGCGGGGCTGGGCGAGCAGATTTCCGAGAAGGCCGGCGTGCTCAACATTGGGATCGAGGGGATGATGCTGGCCGGCGCCTATGCCGGTTTCCTCGGCGCCTATCAGACCGGGTCGCTCTGGGTCGGTTTCCTGTATGGGATCGGCGCGGGGATGGCGGTGGCGTCTGTCATGGCGGTGCTGTGCGTCCGGCTCGGGCTGAACCAGATCGTCATCGGCATCGGCCTGACCCTGGGGGCGGAGGGGCTGACTGCCCTGCTCCACCATGTCAGGTTCAGCCGCTCCTATCCCAGGTTGCCGGGCGTCGAGACGCTGCCGCTGCCGGGGCTGGCGGAACTGCCCATCGTCGGCTCCGCCCTGTTCGACCGGCACCCCATCGTCTACCTGGCGGTCGCGTCGGCGGTGGTGCTGTCGGTGCTGTACCGGAGGACGCATCTCGGACTGACGCTGCGGGCGGCGGGCGACAAGCCGGCGGCGCTCGACGCCGCCGGGGGCGATGTCATCCGGACGCGGGTTGCGGCTGTCCTGTGTACCGGAGCCTTTGCTGGCCTCGGCGGGGCCTTCATGGCAGAGGTCGGGGCGGGGCTGTTCGTCCCGTTCATGACGGGAGGCGCCGGGTTCATCGCGATCGTGCTGGCGATGCTCGCCCGGGGCCGGCCGTTGTGGGTGCTGGCGGGAGCGGCTTTGTTCGGCGCCTGCCTGTCGATGACGACGGCGCTTCAGGTCGCAGGCTTCGACGTGCCGACCGACGTGATCCAGATGCTGCCGTTCGCCGCCGTCATGGCTGTCTTGATCGTCTTCGGGCGCGGCGCCAGCCTGCCGGCGGCGCTGGGGTCGGCTTATGTCCGGGGCGGCCGGGGGTCGGACGGGGAACGGTCGTAAAAAATGCCGGCCCCCGAGGGAGCCGGCTTCCAGTTAGTACCCATCCACACGGGTATTGGGGTGTAGCCTATTCCGCCAAAGTGACCGCCGGACGCGGCGGCATGGCTGTCTCCGCCGAATTGGCTTCCATGAGCCGGGAGCGCATGGGCTTGAGGACGAGCAATGCCATGACGGCGGCCAGTGCGTTGACGGCCGAGGCGAGGACGAAGACCATGTCCCAGCTTCCGGTGGCGTCCGCGATCACGCTGCTGATCGGGACCAGCAAGGCCGCGGTGCCCTTGGCGGTGTAGAGCAGGCCGGCGTTGGAGGCCGCGTATTTCGAGCCGAAGGTGTCGCCGCAGGTGGCGGGGAACAGGCTGAAGATCTCACCCCAGGCGAAGAAGACCATGCCGGTCAGGAAGACGAACGCCATCGGGTTGTGGCCCCACTTGGCGAGCGCCAGGATGCCGACCGCTTCCATCGCGAAGGCGATGAACATCGTGTTCTCGCGGCCGATATGGTCGGATACCCAGCCGAAGAAGGGACGCGTCACGCCGTTCAGGATGCGGTCGATGGTCAGCGCGAAGGTCAGCGCCGGGAGAGTGATGCCGATCAGCGAGATCGGGGTGTTGGCAAGGCCGTAGTCCTTGGCGATCGGGCCGATCTGGGCGGTCGCCATCAGGCCGCCGGCGGCGACGACCGTGAACATGAAGTACATGACCCAGAAGACGGGGGTCTTCGCCATCTCGACCGGCGAGTAGTCGCGGCGCGACATGCCGACCTTCGGCATGGCCTGGGGCAATTGGCCGGCCTTGGGAGCCCGCAGCAGGAACGCCAGCAGGAAGACCGAACCGCCCTGGATCAGGCCGAAGAACATGAAGGTCTGTTCGTAGCCCGAGGACGCGATCATGTTGGCGATCGGGATGATGGTGATGGCCGAACCCGCGCCGAAACCGGCGGCGGTCAGGCCGGCGGCGAGGCCGCGGCGGTCGGGGAACCACTTCAGCGCATTGCCGACGCAGGTGCCGTAGACGGCGCCCGCCCCGATGCCGCCGATGGCCGCCGCGACATAGAGCATGGCGAGGCTGTCCACGACGGAATTCATCATCCACGAGATGCCGCAGAGGATGCCGCCAACGACGGTCACGATGCAGGGACCGAACCTGTCGACGCACCAGCCCTCGATCGGGACCAGCCACGTCTCGGTGACGATGAAGATGGAGAATGCGACCTGGATGCCGGTGAGGCCCCAGCCGTGCTTGGCGTCCATCGGGCTAACGAAAAGCGTCCAGCCATATTGTAGATTGGCGACCATCGCCATGCAGATGATGCCGACGACCAATTGAAGCCAACGGCCGCCGGGTGGACCTTTAACTACTGTTGCCTGTTGTGCGAGCATTTCGACTCCCTTGTCCTTTACCGACTTTGTGCGTTGTCTTGCCGCGTCTTGCCATGTTGCCGACAGAAACTCTTCGGAACTTTGATCCGGCTAACGAAGGGCCGGTCTGGGCTTGAAGCAGGGCTGGTATACGGTATTCAGAACTATTGATACCAAATACCTTCTGAGAGGCTGGCGCAAGGGAATTGAAGCGTTGAAAGGTCAAATTCATTTCGCTTTGCGAAAAAAGGCATCGCAGTTTGGAAACATTCCTGGAAACGAATGAAAAATCTGCCGAAGCGCTTTGTGATGCTGGCTGAGCAATTAACCACTTCAAGGGCAGCTGGTAGTTGGTATATTGTATGCCACACCGCAGTTTAAGACGGTGCGTAAGCTCTTGAAAACACACGGAGGAAGCCATGAAGGCCGGCGATATCATGACCCGCAACGTCATCACGATCGACGCCGACAGTACGGTGGCGCAGGCGGCTCAGCGCATGCTCGACCACCGGATCAGCGGCATGCCGGTGGTGGACGACAGTGGACGGGTGATCGGGATCATCAGCGAAGGCGACCTGCTGCACCGGGCCGAAACCGGCACCGAACGGCGCAAGTCGTGGTGGCTCGGGCTGGTGGCGGGTTCCTCGTCCCAGGCGGAGAACTTCACGCGTGAGCACGGCCGCACCGTGCGCGACGTAATGAGCGCCACCGTCATCAGCGTCGACGAGAACACCGACCTCAACGAGGTCGTCCACATGATGGAGGGGAAGCGGATCAAGCGCGTGCCCGTCCTGAGCAACCGTCAGGTGGTCGGCATCATCAGCCGCGCGAACCTGATGCGCGTCCTGGCGACCATGGAACCCGCCGCCGCTGCTCCGGCCGCCGACGACCGCACGATCCGGGACCGGGTGCTTCAGGCCTACAAGGGGCAGAGCTGGGCGCCCGACTTCGGCGAGAACGTCGTCGTCAAGGACGGCGTCGTCCATCTCTGGGGCTCCGTGCGGACCGAGTCACAGCGTCAGGCCCTGCTGGTGGGGGCTAGGAACGTAGCGGGCGTGCGCGAGGTGGTGGACCACATAGACGTCGTCAGCCCCGTCGCGGAAGGCTTCGTCGGCTGGTGACGTAAGCCGACTCGCCAAGGTTGGGGAACGCGGAAAGGCCGCCCGGATGGGCGGCCTTATCTGTGTCTTCGATCGTCGAGAACAGGTTTTGTGACGGAGATCATGTGTCTTCGACGCAGGCTTACTGCTGCGCACGGCGCTCGGAAAAGAGATGATCGATTTACCTATCGGTAAACGATGAGATCAAGCCGATCGAGCGATTAGTAAGGCTTAGCTTCACGTGTTGCCACGCT
>NZ_AVFK01000045.1 GCF_000936425.1 Skermanella aerolata KACC 11604
CTCGACCAGCTCGCCGCCGGCGGTATCTTCTCCGGTGTCGAGCCGCTGCGGGATGGCGTGTCGCGCGACGCCGAAGCCCTCGTCGCTCTCTACCACGAGGCATGCCGCGCCATCGGTCCCGATGAACGCCATCGCGCATGGACCGCCTTCCTGCGCGCCACCATGAAAACCCGCATGACGCATGTCCTGTGCGGCGAAGTCGGGTCCGGCAAGACCTTCTTCGGCATGGGGTTGGCCAACGAGATCCCGCTGGACGACCGGCTCGTCACGGTTCAGGACAGCGACGAATGGAGCGCCCTGCCCCACCGAAACCGCACCGACCTGTTCTACAGCAAGGGCGGCCAGGGAGCCGCCAACGTCACGCCGAACGATCTGGTCGAGGCATCGCTGCGGCTGGCCATGCGCTGGTTGCTGCTCCAGGAACTGCGCGGCGCCGAAGCCTTCTCGTTTCTGCGGGCGCGGCGCTCCGGACACCCCGGCCTGACCACCTGCCACGCCTCCAACACGCGCGAGGTCTTCCCGACGCTGGCGCTGATGGTCAAGCAGGCGCCGGCCGCCTCCAGCGTCGAGTTGACCGACATCGAGGCGTCGCTGAAAAGCCTGATCGACGTCGTGGTTCATTTCCACCGGCCCGAGGGACGCTTCGCGGTTTCCGAGGTGTGGTTCCGGCATGCGGAGGCTGCGGCATGAGACGGCTGAAACTGGTTCTGTCCCCCGTCATCGCCCTGGCGGGATTTACTTTCACCGCCTCCACCGTCACCCTTTTCGGCCTCGGCACGATCCGGCAAGCCGGCATTCCCACCGCCGAGTGGTGGGGCTATCTCTTCGCCACCATGCCGGATGCCTACACTCAGTCATGGGTCAACGAATGGCTGCTCTACGGAGCCGCCGCCGGCCTTATCACCGCCGGCCTGTCCATCTATCGCATCCTCGGCGAAGACGGTGTCCCTCCCGGTCGTGACGGCCGCGCCCTGTTCGGCTCCGCGAAATACGCAACACCGAGGCAGGGCAGGAAATCGGGGCTGATCTACTCGTTCCGCCCCCGGCCCGATTGCATCCTGCTCGGCCGCACCGCCGGATTTCTGGGAATGGGCAAGCGTTACGTCTGCCTTCCCGGTCCGGAGCACGCCCTGCTCTATGCCAGGACCGGCAGCGGCAAGGGCGTCGCCTACGTCGTTCCGAACTGCTTCAACTACGCCGACAGCCTGGTCGTGCTCGACATCAAGCGCGAGAACTACACGAGGACAGCGGCGCATCGGGAGAACACCCTCGGCCAGGAAGTTTTTCTGTTCTCGCCCCTGGCCGAAGACGGCGCCACCCACTGCTGGAATCCAGTCGGCGGCATCGATGAGTCACAGTCGGATTACCTGTCCAGGATCCAGCGCCGGGCCTTCAACCTGTTTCCCGAAGTCGGCACGGCCAACAAGAACAAGTTCTGGCAGGACAGCGCGCGGACCGCATGGACCGGCATCGCGACCCTGATCTGCGAGACGCCGGGAATCGACCTGACCCCAGCCTCGATCTTCCGATTTTTCACGCGCGGCGACAGCGTGGAGACGATCGCCCGCATGGTCGAGGAGCGCCGGGCCACGGACCGGCCCTACACCCAGGACTGCGTCAACCTGCTGTCCGATTATCTACGGGGCAACGAGGACATGGTTCAGGGCATCCGCAAGCAGGTCACCAGCACCATGGGGATCTGGTTCAATCCGAAGGTCGTGGCGGCAACATCCCGCAGCGATTTTGACCTGCGCGACCTGCGCCGACGCAAGATGACCATCTACATCGGCGTGATGCCGTCCGACTTGGAGCAACTGGGCTTCCTGCTGCGCCTGTTCTTCCTCCAGCTCTTCGACGCCTGCATGGACTCCCACCCGGATCACGACAGCACCATCACCCACCGGTGCCACGTCCTGATGGACGAGTTGACCGCTCTCCCCCCAATGCGGCCGATCGCCAAGGCGAACGGCTTCGCGCGGGGCTTCGGGCTGCACTTCAGCTTCGTCGTCCAGACCAAGACCGATCTGCGTGACGAATATAAGGAAGACGGGCTGGCGTCGCTATTGGGAAACCTCGGCGCAGAAATCGTTTTCGGCACCAGCGACGAACTGCTGACCAAGGAAGTCAGCGAGCGCACCGGGTACGACACCGTCGAGAACGTCAGCCGGTCGGCGCCGCGGTTCTTCGGGTGGTTCCGTGCCAGGGAGCAGAACCAAAACACCGGTCAGGCGAAGCGTGCGCTCCTGCTCCCCCAGGAAGTCAACGAACTTCCCGACGATGAAGAGATCATGTTCCGCAAGGGAGCGCCCGCGTTTCGGCTCAAGCGGAACTGCTGGTACGCCGATACGAACTTCATGAACCTGGAGCAGACGCCGGTCGAGCCGCCGGCCGTGGCTTACACGCTCGACCGCGACGACGGATCAGTCAAGTTCCCGACGGAAAAGCCGGGTAAAGCAGCATGACAACTACGCGGCGCGGTCCAGAACTTGCGATACATTGCTCTTACCGCCGCCGACGAAAACGCTGCAGTGCTTCAACACTGGTTGTTACATCCTCAAGCACATTGCCCCATGCGGCTGCTCAGTAATTTGCGGTTGGTCATCATACTGGCTGCGCATCTTTGAGGCGAGGGCGACGGCATGCGCATGGGGTGGTTGGTGACGCCCGTTCTGGTGATGGCGGCGACTATGCCGCCGATTGTCATGGAGCAGGCTGACGCGGCTGTCGTGGACAAGATCGCGGTTGCCCGGAAGCTGGCGCGGGATGGGGTATGACCCACCGAAACGGCGTGAAAAACATACCAGATTAGTATCGCGAGAGCATCGTTACAGTATAAGAAGATACCCTCGCCGGGTGGCAGTTCCTGGGTGATCCATAGAAGATCACCCAGGAACATGCTGATAGGGTTTCTTGCGGGTGTGGGCTTCAAGCCCCTTCCACCCACCTTCGCCCGGCTCGACATGACGTTCCAGGGGCCATGATGACCGGGCTGCCAGATGGGTCCCTGTGAAAGGCCTTGACGTTGGAAAGCTGGCGATCTGGTCGCGGCTCGCTGGCCGCTCGACCATCAGGCTGCGTCGATTGTCCTGGACACCCATGCACTCAGACTAATGCCCTCCGCCTCAGCCCGCAGAAATGCCTTTCGATGCTGTTCAGGAGTTGCTCGCACAAGCATCTTCCCGCTGAATGGCCGGTCTGGAGTTTTGCCAACTTCCTGACAGTAGGCGAGATAATCATCGATACTTCCCTGGAAGCTGGATAAAAGTTCTTCGCGCGTTGATCCTTCAAAATGAATCACATCAGCCAGTCCAGCCACGGTTCCGGAAAATGTTCCATCTTCCGGATCGAAGTCTATTGGTCCAGAAACGTAACCCTTGTACTCGATCATGGCTTCACTCCCGCGTTTCTCAAGAACTGCCTCACCGCATCTATGGCTCCCTTTTTTGTGTGCGGTTGCGGATGGGGTCGGTGAAAGATCGCCGTTCGCCCGTTTAGCTCGAACGCTACCCGACTCCCGGCTCGCTCCACTACCTTCCCGTCCAGTGCCTCCACCAAGGCTTCGATTTCCGCCCACCGAATGTCAGATCTAGTAGGTCGTTCGAAGATATTTGAGAGCGTTTTGCGGTGCCCATTGTTCATATAGGTACGATAGCGCATTTCGCTATCATCTTGCCAGCGGATTCACATCATAGTTATTGGCATATGGTTGACCTGGGGAGGCATCGAAATGGCACATGGCGCCTGGACGTTGGGCGAGTTCCCCTTGCCGCTGACTTCGTCACGTCCTCGCCTAGTGCCCCAGGCGGAACCAGATGCTCGATCCTTGTCAGATCGTCTTCACCGACCGGGTCGAACGCTGATCAGTAGACACGGCAATGGACCGACGTCATCTCGACACAGAGCCGCTGTGACTTGCCCGGAGGGGATGGCGGCATTCAGCCGGGGACATTTCTCGCCGGCTTCGGTCAGGCCGAAGCTACGAGGGATGCCAGGGATGCCAGCTAGTCGTGGAAGTCGGCGGCAGTCAGGTAGAGGCGCCTGCCCTGGGTGTCATGGAGATTCATGGTGCGGAACAGATTGTATCACT
Organism: Skermanella aerolata KACC 11604; assembly: GCF_000936425.1. Taxonomy (GTDB): domain Bacteria; phylum Pseudomonadota; class Alphaproteobacteria; order Azospirillales; family Azospirillaceae; genus Skermanella; species Skermanella aerolata. The sequence goes on from NZ_AVFK01000045.1 coordinate 4,088, forward strand.
TCTGTTCCAAAAGCCAGTCAGAGCGGACTGGCGTGGTTGGTTAAGTGCTTGATTCACCGTGCCGTCAATCCGGCCCTAGGCCGTGGTCGTGGAACAGAAGTGCCAATTCGGTTCCAGGCAGTAAGGTTGATTTACCAGAAGGGAGCCGCCGCCCTTCCGCCCTGCCCCTTACCGCGCAGTCTGCTCCTCGCCCGCGGGATTGAAGAGGATGCAAACAGGACTGCCCGTGCGGGCCACCGTCCCTACTGAGGCCAGACTGCCCGTGTGCGGATCGACGCCGAAGCCGACGATGTCGTCGCTGTCCTCGTTGGCGACGAACAGAAGGTCCTCCACTGGGCTGGGGGCAAAGAACCGCGGAGTCCGCCCGCCGGTAAGATGCCAGCCGGTCGCGGCCAGCCGACCGGTGAGCCCGTCCACCGCGAACACCGCGATGCTGTCGTAGCCGCGGTTGGAGGCGTAGACGAAACGGCTAGTCGCCGACACGGCGATCTCCGCGGCCCGGCTGTTCCCGACGAAGCTGTCCGGCAACGCGGTGAGCACCTGGAAGGGCGCGAGGCCTCCGGTGCCGGCATCAAAGCGGCAGGCCATGACCGTCGAGTCAAGTTCGTTGATAACATAGGCAAAGCGGTTTGACGGGTGGAAGGCGATATGGCGCGGCCCGGCACCCTCCCGTGCTTCGGCCACAGCTCCTTCCACGGCCGAAAGTTTGCCGGTTTCCGCATCAAGGCGAAAGATGAAGGTCCGGTCCAGTCCCTTATCAGGAACAGCGATGAAGCGGTCGGTCGGATCATACTGGGCCTGGTGCGGCTTAGAAAACGGCTGCTCCACCCGGTGCGGACCGATCTTTCCCGTGAGGGTCACCAGATCGCTCATCCTGCCCAGGGCACCATTCTCCTTGATCGGCAGAACGGCCAGCGACGACGTGACGTGGTTGACGACGACCGCGAAGCGATTGGTGGGATCAACGCACAGGTGGACGGGGTTCTTCCCACCTGTTGACTCCCGGTTCAGGATCGTAAGTTCTCCGGATTTCGGATCGATGCGAAATGCGCTGATCTCGCTTCCGTCCCCGTGCACCGCGTAGAGGAACCGGCGCTGCCGGTCGAAGCTGAGGAACGAGGGATTGACGAGATCGTCAAGGACTTGCACGGGCGTCCAGGCCGCCGCTTTCGGATCGACCCGATACACGCTGAGGCCATCGCCCCGTGCGTTGCGCTCACGCGTCGTTCGCGAACCGACATAGGCAAAATAGGGAGTGGCGGAGTCGGGCATAACCCTTGGCTCTTCCTGTCGTCCGACGATTTCTGAGCCGGTCGGCTGTGCCCGGCTTCCCTGTACCGACACCGCGCCGATGCAGGTGGAACCGGCAATCAGGCCTACCATTCTGTTGCAGAAGCGACGGCGCGACAACATGGTGTCGGTGTCCGCCGTCCGTTGATCATCCGCAGACGCGGACGGCAGCTCATGCTGCATTGGGTTTCTCCAGGGAAACAGCGATTGGCTTGGTGCGGATCGGTGCAAAGGGTGAAACAGTGATCCGCGGCGCGCCCTATGGACCGCCGCGGATCGACCGCTGGCTTATTTCACCAAGCCGAGATCCGTGAGAATACCTTCCATCCTGGCGCGATCGTCCTTGATGAAAGCGGCGAACTCAGGCGCCGGTTGGTAAAGGTCGGTCCACTGTCGCTTGGCCACCGTTTCCTTCCAAGCCGGGCTCGCGACCATTTTGGCGATGGCGTCCGCCAGCACTTTCAGGTCCGCGTCACGGATTCCGGGAGGTGCCATCAATCCTCGCCAGTTGAAGAAGGAGACGTCGATGCCCTGCTCCTTGAGGGTCGGGATGCTGACGTCCGGCAACCTCTCATCAGAGGAAATGGCGAGCGCCCTGACTTTGCCATCGTTTATGAGCGATTGATATTCCCCATATCCACCGATGCCGACCGTCACATGCCCGCCAAGGATCGCGCTGACCGCTTCGCCACCGCCGGAATGAGCGATGTAATTCACCTTGGCCGGATCGGTCCCGACAGCCTTCGCGATGAGGCCGGCGAGGATCTGGTCCGTGCTGGCGATAGAGCCACCGGCCCAGGATACCGAGCCGGGATCGCCCTTCAGCTTGGCGACAAGCTCTGTCATCGACTGGATCGGTGAGGCTGCCGGAACGAAAATGACTTCATATTCTCCCACCAACCGGGCCAGAGGGGTGATCTCGTTGAGGGTGACGGGCGACTTATTGGTGATGATGGCGCCTTGCAGCGTCTGCCCGGCGACCAGGATCGCATCGCCCCGACGCTTCTTGGACGTCACGAACTGGGCAAGCCCCACGGTGCCGCCGGCACCGGCGATGTTCTGCACCTGCACGCTCGTTGCGAGGCCGGCTTGCTGAAGTACCGCCTGCATGGCGCGCGCGGTCTGGTCCCAGCCACCACCGGCGCTCGCCGGGGCGATCAATTCCAGGTTCCTGGTCTGGGCCGCGCCCGGGACAGCCGTCACGGCCATCGCCGAAAGCACGGCTCCGCCCAGCAGTCCTGCAAGCATACGTTTGGAATACGAGAACATACCTTCCTCCCTCACCGTCTTTTAGTTTGTCAAATGCGAACCCGTCCGGCGGGTGCCGGTGCGACGGGTCCTTGAACCGGGTTCCGCGGTGACGTCAGGCCGCCAAAGCGCGCTGGAGAATCATCGGGATCACGCCGCCGGCCCGGATCAGCGCGATGTCGAGTTCGGTGTCGAGCAGGGCGGTCGCTTCGCAACTCTCAACAGTACCCGATGCGCGCCGCAGGACGACCCGGATGGACCCCCGTGGCGCCAGCGCCTGTGGCTCGGCGTGGACTTCCACCTCGTCACCCGGGACGAGTTTCAGCGCATCGGGACGCCAGGCGGATGGCATGCGGAGCGGCAGGATGCCCATGCCGACGAGGTTCGACCGGTGAATGCGTTCGAAGCTTTGCGCCAGCACTGCCCGGACACCGAGCAGGTGCGTGCCCTTGGCAGCCCAGTCCCGTGACGACCCCATGCCGTAGCGTTCCCCGGCGATCAGCACGGTCGGCAGGCCAGCCTGCGCATAGCGTTCGGCGGCAATCCAAACGGGCAGAACCTCGCCTGTCGGGGCGAAGACGGTATGCCCCGGCGGGCTGTCCGGGCACAGAGAGTTGACGACGGTCCTGTTCGTGAACAGCCCGCGCAGCATCACTTCCCAATTGCCGCGGCGCGAGGCATAGACGTTCAGGTCGCGCGGGTTCGCTCCCTGGGCAATCAAGTGCCGGCCGGCGTCACTGCCTGCCGGAATAGCGCTGGCGGGAGAGATATGATCGGTTGTGATATCATCTTCCAAGACCATCAAAGGATGCGCACGGAAGACTGGGGCCGATGGCTCGCTCGGCCCGAAGTTCACAAATGGCGGGCGGCGCAGATACGTGGAATCCGCATCCCAGGGAAATCGCTCGGTGTCCGGTGCTGGCAATTCTCGCCACGCAGGCGAGGACTCGGCGGTCTCATAAGAGGCTGCGACATCGTCGGGGTCGATAGCCCTGGCAAGCACCGCCTCGACCTCCTCCGATGTCGGCCAGATATCGGCAAGGTGAATGGCCTCCCCATTCGGACCGGTTCCAAGAGAATCACGGGTCACGTCCAGGACAGCTCTGCCGTTCAACGCCCATGCGATCACCAGCGGCGGCGACATCAGCAGGGCGGAGGTCAGTTGCGGGTGAACGCGTCCGGGGAAATTGCGGTTGCCCGACAGGACGACGGTCGGCTTGATGCCCCGACGCTCCATTGCTTCGGCGACAACGGGCAGCAAGGGTCCGGAGTTGCCGATGCAGGTAGCACATCCATAGGCGGCGATCCCGAAGCCCAGAGTCTCCAGGTCGTCCAGCAGCCCTACCCGGGCCAGACGGCGCTCCGTCGCCGGCGATCCCGCTGTCAGCGAGGTCTTCACCCAGGCGGGCGGACGAAGTCCGAACTTCCGCGCCTTGCGCGCCAGCAGGCCGGCGGCGATCAGCAGACCGAGGTCGGTGGTATTGGTGCAGGAGGTGATGGCGGCGATGGCAACGGCATCGTCCGGCACGTCGTCCGCTCCATCTCGCGGTTCGGTGGCTGGCGGTTTGGCGCCGGCTGTGAGCGGCGCCATGACCGCCGGTACCTGCTCCGGCGCCAGTCGGTCATGCGGACGCCGAGGCCCGGCAAGCGAAGGTCCCAGCGATGGCAGGTCGATCGCGATCGTTTCGGTATAGCGCGGCATGGCCTCGGGCTCGTACCATAGGCCGATGGCTTGGGCATAAGCCGCGACCAGATCACACTGCGTCCTGTCGCGGCCGGTATCGCGCAGGTACACCAGTGTCCGTCGATCGATGGGAAAGAACCCCGTGCTGGCACCGTATTCCGGGGCCATGTTGGCGACGACCGAACGTTCGCCGACCGACAGGCTGGCGACACCGGGACCGAAGAACTCGACGAACTCTCCCGCGACTCCCAGCTTGCGCAGCCGCTCCGTCACGACAAGCGCCAGGTCGGTGGCGAGGCATCCCTTGGCAAGCCGCCCCTCGAGGCGAACGCCGATCACTTCGGGAACCCGCAAGGCCAGCGGTACGCCGAACATGACGGCCTCGGCCTCGATGCCGCCGACGCCCCAGCCGAGCACGCCGAGGCTGTTGATCATCGGCGTGTGGCTGTCCGTGCCGACCAGCGTATCGGGAACGGCCCAGCGGACTCCGTCCCGTTCCTCCACGCTGACTACGGTGGCGAGGCGCTCCATGTTGATGGTGTGCATGATGCCGGTGCCGGGCGGGAAGACGCGGAAGCCACGCACCGTGTTGGCCGCCCACTTCATGAAGCGGTAGCGCTCGGCGTTCCGCTCCATCTCCCGGGTCATGTTGTGGCGCAGCGCATCCGGCCGGGCCGAGACGTCCACCGCCACCGAATGGTCGGTCGACGTAGCAACTGGGCAGGCCGGGTTCAGCCGCGCCGGGTCGCCACCCGCCTCGGCCAGGGCGTCGCGCATTGCCGCGATGTCAACCAGCGCTGGGCCGCAGGTCGTGTCGTGCATGAGGATGCGGCTGGGAGCAAAGGGGATCTCGGCCTCGCTACGTCCCGGATCGAGCCAGTCGAGCAGCGCGCGCCGTCCGGCCTCGGCGACGTCCGCGTCGGGCTGACGCAGTACGTTCTCCAGCAGGACGCGGTGACATAAGGGCATGCGCGACAAGTCGCCACCGGCCGCGGTTCGCACGTCGATATGCCGCACTGTGCCGAACGTGCCGGTCAGAATGTCGATAGGACGCTGGTGGATCATGGACATACCGTGCTCAACGCGGTTCTCCCTGGCGTTATGATCCTGCGGCGCGTGCGGGCGGGTGGCGACAGGGGCATGAGCCACCAGCCGAGGAAGCCTTTCGCAGTGCGGAACGAATTTGTTGCCGTACGATAAGAAGGGCGCATCAAACGGACAATTGGTCCTTCGCCAACCGAGACTTCGCCATCCGCGAAGCCTGGCGTACCAGGCGCTTCAGAAACCGTTCGGGTGCCAAAGCTAAAACTGGTGTTTTGCAGTCTTCTTCCGCTTTAGGATGTTCATTCCAGTGCTCTTAGCAGAAAACAGGCAGGCGAAACGGATAGTGAAGGCGCATGCGCTTCGACCTGATCAGCCTCAAGCTCTTCGTTGCCGTTGGAGATGAGCTGAACATCACGCGAGCGGCAGAGCGTGAAAACATCGTGCTTTCGGCCGCGAGCAAAAGGATCGCCGACTTGGAAGCAAGCATCGGTGTCGCTTTGCTTCTCCGCCATGCCCGTGGCGTTACGCTGACCCCAGCCGGTCAAACCTTCCTGCACTATGCCCGTCAGGTGCTGCAAACCCTTGCACGGATGGAAGGAGAACTGAGTGACTTTACCGCCGGTGTGAAGGGACACGTGCGGATGCACGCCATCGCATCGGCGATCTCTGAGTTCCTGCCACGGGAACTGAGTGGATTTCTATCGCGCTACCCGATGATCAAGATCGATCTGGAAGAGCATGTCGGTCCGGCGATTGTCCGCGCGGTGGCGGACCGGTCGGCGGACATCGGCATCATCACCGAGAACACTCCGGCCGACGGACTCGAACAACTGCCGTACCATGTCGACCGTCTGGTTCTGGTGGTTCCCGACGGACACCCCATGGCCGACTTGCCATCGGCGAAATTGACGGAGGCACTGAGCTACGATTTCATCGGCCCACACCCCGACAGCTCGCTTATGGCGGTCATCATGCGGGCATGCATGGAAACGGGCAGTCCGATCAGGCTGCGGATCCAGGTGCGCAGCTTCGATGGAATGTGCCGAATGATCGAAGAGAACCTCGGTATCGGCATATTGCCGGTCATGGCGATCGAGCATCAACTTATGTCCGGCAAACTCCGAGCGATCCCCTTGGCAGAGGAGTGGGCTGAGCGACGTCTGTTCCTGTGCGTGCGGGAGCTGGCTGCGTTGCCCGTCAGTGCCCGCCAGCTCATCCAGCATCTGTCCGCGGCGGTGGAGACCCTGGCCTGACACCCCGGGACTGTCGAGCGACCGAATTCGGGACTGGGCCAGAAACGACTGCTGATGGCCCATGTTGATCAACCGGAGGCCTGTCGGGCACATCGGCAGCCAGCACCGCATGTCGGCTTTGTGTCAGAGGTAGATCATAAGGCAGCACTGTGGAACACTTCCTACCAGTCTGTTCCAAGGTGCACGGTGGCGATATGGCACCGACGATTAGCCTTCCTCGGCCGACCCAGGCACGGCTTTCGCGGCGGCCTGAAAGCCGATCTTGGAGTGGGTGCCGTCGCAGAACGGCTTCTTTGTCGATGCGCCGCAGCGGCAGAGCCAGACCTTGCTCTTGGTGGGCAAAACCTTGCCGTCGGCATCGTGCAGTTCAATCGAGCCAGTGACCAGATAAGGCCCGTTCAGCGTCGCTTCGATCGTTACCTCGGCCATCAGCAGCCCTCCGCTCTCTGGCGATCATATCCCGAGCGCAAGCCCGGTCCGCTCCGGAGCTTCTTAACGCGCCGTCGCCGCCAGGGCGATAAGGACGGATGATATGATACTTCTGCCCAGTCCGTTCTACGCGCGATCACGTCCGAATTCACGACAGGATTACTCGATGCGGCCCGACGGGAGGCCGGAGTCGGTCACTCGGCGGCGAGGGAGGCGGATATCCGGCGCGCTCATGCGTCGGTTCTGTCAGCTTTCGGGGCAAGTTGAGCAAGAGGCAGACTGATGCTTACCAGTAGCTGTATCAGGCGGCGGAGATCAGGTCCCGCAGCGCGGCCACGCGCTGCACGTGAATGGTCCGGCGGCGGGCGAGGGAGACGTTCTGGTTGATGTAGCTGGCCGATCGCAGGAAGTTGCGGACGGACTTGGTCAGTTTCCCCGGTTGATAGGTGTGACGATCTGACGTGAGGGCTTCCCTTGATGAGGATCGGCATGGTTGGCTAACGGCATGTCAGTTCCGCCGCTTCCAGACCTGGACGCCCTGTCCCTCGACGAGCTGAAGAAGCTGGTGGTTCAGCTTTTGGTCGAAGTGACAGCGCTGCGCGAGGAGAACCGGCAGCTGCGCGCGGAGAACGCCCGGCTGAAGGATCTGCCGAAGAAACCGAAGCTGGCGCCGGGCGGCATGGACAAGGCAACGAAACCGGATAAACGGGTCAGGACCAAGGAAGCACGCCGGCAGCGGCGCAAGCGGCAGAGTGGTCGGCGCACCCCGCCGGTGACCGAGGAGCGAACCCTTGTGGTCGAGGCCCCGGCCGGCTCGCGGCGCCGCGGCTTCGAGCCCTTCACCGTGCAGGATCTGATCCTGACGCCGCAGGTCATCCGCTTCCGCCGCGAGCGCTGGGTGACACCGGAGGGTCAGGAGATCGTTGCACCGCTGCCGCCTGAGGTGAGTGGCCACTTTGGCCCCGGGATCGTGCGCTATGTCCCGATGCAGCACGTCCAGGGACAGGTGACGGTGGAGCGTCTGCTCGCCCAGTTGAAAGGCCTGGGCGTGTGCATTTCGAAGGGCCAGATCATTACCATCCTGACCGCCAGCTTTGCGGACCTCGTCGAAGGCGCGGCAGAAGCGATGAGCCGCATCGAAATTCTTGAAGCCGCGCATCGACCGGTAGCGTCCCTTTATGCCCCGGTGATTCTGTTCGATCACGTTGTTTTTATACTGACTGGTGCGGTGATCGACGTCCGTGCCGAGTTCGTCGGCGATGGCCCTGGGATAGCTGGTGTGTCCGTCGGTGGTGACCCGCTCTGGCTCGACCGGATATCTTAATGAAAACGAACCGTAGCGTCCGCTGCCGGATGGGGCATCCGAACGCGACGGTTTCTCCCTGGTCTCAGCCGATGATCGGTACTTGACCAGTCATCCTCATGTGAGGAACCGTGCCGGCCAGAGGACCACCTGGGGAAGCAGTGCCACGAGTATGAGAACGACGATATTGACCACGTAGAAGGGTACGCTCGCCAGTGAAAGACGCTCGATAGGAACGCCTGATACCTGCGCTGTGGCGAAGAGGCAGGTGCCCACGGGAGGTGTCGCGAGGCCCATGGCCAAAGCCGCCACCATGAAGACGATGAAGTGCAGCGGATCCACGCCGACCTTGACGGCGGTGGGCATCAGGATCGGGATCAGCATGAGGGCTGCCGCCACGATATCCATCAGCATACCGACAGCCAGGAAGATAAGGCCCATCAGCAGAAGCACGACCTTCGGGTCCGATGTCAGCGCCATAATCGAAGAAGAGGCTTTGGAGGGAAGCTGATCGATCGTGAAGACGTATGTGGCCGTGCTGGCGACCATCAGGATCAGCAGGACCGTTCCGGCAGTCCGGCCGGCGCTGATGAACAGCTCGGGCAGGTCCGTCAGGGCGATCTCGCGGTGGGCCAGCAGTCCGACGGCCAGCGTGTAGAGGACTGCCAGTGCCGCCGCCTCGGTCGGAGTGACGATGCCCGTGAACATCGCGGTCAGAATGATGACCGGGGCACCGACCGAGGGCAGCGAGCGGCCGATTGCGCGTAGGCTCGCCCCTGCGTTGAACGGAAGAACCGTGCCGTAGCCCTTGGCCTTCGAGATCATCGCATTGTAGACGAAGAGCGCTGCGGCAAGCAGGATACCCGGCCCGAGCCCCCCAGCCAGCGCCTGACCAACCGACTGACCGGCCGCCGCGGCCGCGACGATCATGAGAATGCTGGGCGGAACCAGGGTCGCCAGTGTGGAGGTGATCAGGGTCAGCGCCGCGGAGTAGGGGCGGGGATAGTTCCTGGTCGTCATCGCGCCGATCGTGATGCGGCCGATGCTGGCGATGTCGGCGACTGAGGAACCTGATATCCCGCCGAAGACGAAGCTGGACAGAATATTGACGTGGCCGAGGCCACCCCTGAAGCGCCCGACGCAGGCTTCCGCAGCACTGAAGATCCGCTCGGAGAGACCACCGCGCTCCATGATGTGGCCGGCCAGAACGAACAGGGGCACGGCGATCAGCAGAAAGGAATTGATCGAAGTCGCCATCGACTGCGTGACCATCGAGAGCGGCAGTTCGTAGTACCAAAGCGTTGTCGCGGCACCGAGGCCGAGTGATACGGCGAGAGGGACCCCGAGGAACGACAGCCCGAGGAAGATCGTGAGCAGGAGTAGACTCATGGACCGTCTCCCCGGTTGATGATGGCGCGGTCGATGACACCGGGATGGGTGCCGGCCGCGCCTTGACGAAGATCGAGCTTGCGGTAAACTTGGACCAGACAGCCGATGATGGCCAGGACGGAACCCAGGATTACCGGCACGGTGGCGACCCACATGCCGATCCCGAGCACGGGGGAGGTCTCGCCGAACCTCATCTGCTGCATGAGTAGCCCCACGGCATGCCAGCCGATGATGGCGAAAAGAACGGTGGTCGAGACGGCGGTCAGGTGGGTCGAGAGCGACCTCATCCAGCCGGGCAGGGCATCGGTCAGGACGGTGATGCTGGGATGCTCGCCGCGCCGGAATCCGGTTGCCATGCCCAGGAACGCCGTCCAGATGAACAGAAAGCGGGAAAGCTCCTCGGTCCATGGCACGGAAAACCCGATCAGGCGGCTGAAGGCCTGGCACGAGACCGTGACGAGGAGCCCGAGAACGATCACGAAAATTAGGCCGTCAACCGCCCGCCAGATCAGGTGATCGACGCTCGATCGCTGAGTTTGCATCTGTTGATGACCGACGCTGGTCATGACTTGTCCACGAACGCCAAGCTTTTAGCGATGAACTCCTTGCCGATCATGCCGGAGAAATCAGGATAGAGGCCCGCAGCGATCTGCTGGAGTTTGACGCTTTCGCCCGACCCGAGCTCATTCACTGTCATGCCTTTTTCCTTGAGAGAGGCGATGATGGCGGTTTCCTGCTGGACTTCCTTCGCGTCGTGCTCCTCGGCCATTTTCGCGGCGGCCGCGCGGACATTCTCCTGCTGGTTCTCCGGGATGCGGCGCCATGCCGTGCGGCTGAGGCCGAGGAGATAGGAGTCCGCCACGTGACGGGTCAGGTTCAGGTGCTTCTGCACCTCGTAGAAGCGGTTATTGAGCGGAACCTCGACCGGATTTTCCTGACCATCGATGGCGCCGAGCTGCAAAGCGGTATAGACCTCGGAAAAGGCCATCGGCGTGGGGTTGGCGTTGAGCGTCTTGAACAGGCGGACGAAAAGCTGATTGTTGGGAACGCGCAGCTTCAGTCCCTGGAAATCCTCGACCTTTGTGATCGCCCGGTCCCGAGTGGTCGTGTTGCGGAAGGTTCTGAGCATCATGCCGAGCCCGACGACGTTGAAGCGGTCGAGCGATCCGAGCAGCTCCCGGCCGGGCGTCCCACGGAGATAGCCGGTGAGCTGATCGTAGTCGGAGAACAGATAGGGCAGGCTGACCGCGTTCATGCGCGGCTCGAAGGAGGCGTAGACGCTGCTGGCCAGGATAAGCCCGTCAAGCGCTCCGCTGCCGAGCTGGTTGATCGCGGCGTTCTGATCGTTGCCGAACAGGACGCCGTCCGGGAAAACCATGATCTCGACAGCACCGCCGGTTGCTTCCCGGACGAGTTCCGCGAACCGCGTCGCGGCCTGACCCACCGACGATGTTGCAGGATCTGCGACAGCCAGCCTGATTGTTGTCGCGGCGCGCGCCGGCCGGACGAAGGCCAGAGATGCTGCCCCCGCACCCAGAGCCAGCACTGACCGGCGGTTCAATCCTTGAGCGGACCTGTTCATTCTTTCCTCCCGTTCCTGGCGCCTTGTGTCCGGCACCGCAGTTTCAGCAAAAACCATCATGCGATGGGATGATAGGCGTTAAGCCGCCTCGTTGCGCTGCTTGCCGAACTGGGTTTCCATCAGCCGGCGGAGTTCGACGACATCAAGGTCGTTGACGAGTTCGACGTCATCGAAGCTGACGATGGTGTCCTTCGCCACCGGGCGCTTCAGCCTGACATTGTGGGCCAGGCCAATCGGCAGGGCGGCAGATTCCAGGCTGCGCGTTGCAGGAATGGCGTTGGCCCACACGGCATAGCCGCCCTCGCCGTCGAGCATTTCGCCGGCCTTCAGATCGCGCTTGGCCGTTGCCACGGCATCGCCGCGGAACTCCTTGGATGAGCCGGTTGCTTCACCCCGCAACACGGCCGACAAAACGCTGACCGAGGTCTCCAGACCGATGATGTGGAAGGGGCGCCACATCGATGCGTACCATCCGGACGGATCGGTCAGGAGCCCGTATTGCTTGAAGCAGGCGCGGGAGTATTCGTTATGCGCCTTGAAGGTCACGAAGACGCCGTAACGGATGTTGTTCAGCACCTCGCGTCCGTCCGGTTCCTGGCTCGCGGCAATGTCGACGAGACCACTACGGGCAAGGCGTCCGCCATCGGCCGCGGGGCGGAAGACCCGGGCAAGGTCGTGAAGGCCGGCGGGAGGAAATGCCAGACCATCGTCGGGGCAATCCAGGCCGGTGCCGTTCGCGACAGCCGCCATCTCGATGGCCGCCTTGGTACCGTCGGTGAACGAGTTATACATTTTCGGATTGAAGTCGCCCTTGGCCACCTCCTCTTCGGTCCATCCGAAGAAACTCCAAACGGTGTCGGGCGTCGAGTAGCGATAGCGCGGCTCGAAATTCATGCCTTTGCCCGCACTCGTCAGTTCGAAGCCGCAGGCATGGACCCAATCGACAAGTTCGCAGATCAGCGCCGGCTGGTCGCCATAGGCCATCGAGTATACCAGTCCTTTTGACCGTGCGCGCTCGGCCAGCAGAGGCCCGCAGAGCACATCAGCCTCGACATTGACCATCACGATGTGCTTGCCGTGGTCGATCGCCGCGTTGGCATGGCGGACGCCGGCGATCGGATGCCCGGTCGCCTCGATGATGCACTCGACTTCCTCGCAGCCCATCAGAGCGGCTGCGTCGTCGGTTACGCAGGTCGTCCCCTTCCTGACCGCTTCGCCCATGCTTGTGGCCGCGTAGCGTTCCTGGGGCCAGCCGACCCGCTGCATCGCCTCGCGCGCTCTCCCCACATTCAGGTCCACGACACCCACCACGTGCAGCTCCTTGATCTTCTGGGCCTGGGAAAGCACCATCGAACCGAATTTGCCGGCTCCAATAAGGCCGACCCGCACCGGCCCGCTGCTGGCAGCGCGTTCGAGGAGTTTGGTCGAGAGGTTCATCTTTTGTCCTTCCAAGGAGGTTTGCAGCCGCACCGGCAATACGGCTCCGGCGCTATTTTTGGTAGATTCGGCTGGGATTAGACATTATTCGGGCGTGTAACCGTGCATGGCACGGCTCCGCTACACGGCGGCAGTCCAGACTTCAGGCCGGTGCGATTGAAGGTGTTATGATATGAGGTGGCGACGTACAGACAATGCGCTTGTCACGCAAATTCTCTAACGGCTGGCCTTGGCATGAGTTCTTGGCGTTTCTCCCTCTGGCCCGAATTTCCGGGTCACATTCTTTTCAGCCACCTATTCCGGTCAAGCTGTGTCTTGCGAGGATGTTACGTGAGTTTGCATGCCTACGACAATTTAGATGTCCAGTGTCGTTTGTTAGGCCAGCTAAACGATCCGGGACCATCGTTCAGGTTTGGCAAGCTTCCACGCGCCTGTTCATGGCAACGTCGGCAAGCCATGCGTCGCGTTCCACCTGGATCCACTCGACGAAGGCTCGCACCTTCGACAGGCGAAGACGATCGTGGGGGCAGACGATCCACTGCGTGACGGCTGTGATCGGCGGTGGATTGACGATGGGACAGATCAGACGTCCATCGCATAGCTCCTGCCACATCAGCAGGTTGCTCTCGAGCGCGATGCCAAGGCCGCCTACCGTGGCATCGACGACCATATGGGAGCGGTCGAACAACACACGATCCCAGCGGCGGTCGGCGATGATGCCGAGAGTGTCGAACCAGTGTGTCCATTGGACCATGGACTTGACGGAATGGATCAGACGATGCTTGGGGAAGTCCGAGGGCGTCAGGCTTCCCGCTGCCGCATAGACAGGGGAGCAGACCGGAAAAAAGTGCTCTTCGGCCAGCCCCTCGACGAAGAGTCCCGGCCATTTTCCCTCGCCGTGGCGCAGATCGATATCGACATCTTCCCGGTCGAAGTTGGTCGGCTCATTGGTTCCATCTATCCGCACGTCGAGCTGAGGATGGCTCCTGATGAAGTTGCCGAGCCGGGGGAGCAGCCACTTGCTGGAAAGGCTGGGGGCGGCGCGGACGGTCAGTACCGTCACGGCCCGATAGCCGCGCAACCGGTGGGTCGCCTCGACGATCTGCTCGACTCCACCGGAAATCATCTCGAAGTAGCGCTCACCGGCTTCGGTCAGCTTGATCTGGCGTCCCACCTTGACCAGCAGGGCAGTTCCGAGAAAGAGTTCCAGCGAGTGGATCTGCTGACTGATCGCCGATGGCGTCACGCCCAGTTCCTGGGCCGCGCCGGAAACGCTGCCAGCCCTCACGGCTGCGTGAAACATGCTGATCGCGCGAAATGGAAGCATTGAAAACTCACATCTGATTTGCCAACGTCAAAGTTATCGAACCTCGACAGCGCTCAATGTTGAGGGCGGCCATCTCAGCGGCGGTGACCTTGATCCCCTTCTGGTAGGCCCAGTGACCACGTAGCTGTGCAAAATGGCCAAACTTAATCAGGGCTGCGTTCCGGACACCTCGGCAACCTGCTTCCAGAAGCCGGACTTTCGAGCGTGGCTGGCATGAAGGCGGCTGGTGAAGGCCTCGTCGGTTTCGAACGTGCCATAGTCCCGGATCAGCGTGGCGAGGGACTGGCATTCGAGAAGGTGCCGAGCGGCATGCTTGTAGCGGGACGATTTCGCACCGTCGAGCGTGTCGTCGATCATGGCCCGCCGCAGCAGGGTCGCGGCCAGCGGGTGCCGGCCCTCGATCTGGCGCGCCACCGGATCCAGCAGATAGTAGGCGTTGCCGTCGATCTCGGAAGCACGCTCGAGCACAAGCTGAGCAGCGTGGGCCGGATCCGGCCATTGATGGAAAAAGTACAGCGCCGCCGGGAAGCTTCTGAAGCCGAGGGCGTGCTGCATGGCCCAGTCCTCGGCCTCGACGTCTTTGAAACCCGGCAGCTTCTTTAGGTAGGCACGCAGGCTCCCGGAGGAAAGTCGCTCCTCGAACGCCGCCCGGCGAAGCTGCTGGGCGCGCTCTCCCTGGCCATTCGCGTCCAGTGCATCGATGTAGACCTCCTCCCAGACATCATCATGACCGCGCAGGTATCCTAATTCATATAATTCGTCATATTGGCGCGATCGGTCCGCCGGCGGTGTCGGCTTGGCCCGTTCCAAGGCGGCAAAGGCTTCATTCGCCCGACCGGCAGCCAGAAGACGGCGGCCAACCGCCGCGCCGATGTAGGGACGATCCAGATCTTCCAATGGGATCAGCGCTATATAGGCATCGACATCGCCCTCGCTGTCCGCCAGTGCCTGCAGAGCCCGACGGAAGGCATCGGCGTAACGGTCCCGTTTATTCCCTCCACCAGGCCGGGAGGTCAGCGCCTCGGTCAGTCTTGTCCGGAGACGGTCGACCCCCGTCTCGCCGAGCGCCGGAAAGATCACCTGCACCAGATTGTCGAACAGGCCATAGTCGTTCTTCGAGAGTGCCGTGAAGACGCGATCCGCCAAGCTGGCCGGATCAGGCCGCGCCATCTCGGCAATGGCCGCAAGATTGTCGCAGGCCGTGTGGAAGACGTCCCCGACCGAGCCGTTGCTGTCATCGACGCGATTGAAGACCGGCTCGGCGAGGTCCATGAACCGCCACATCAGGTCCAGTGCCAGGTCCGGTCGGGTCTGGGCAATCCGCTCGGCGATCATCACCCGCTGCTGATCAAGATCCTTCAGGAATTCCCGGCGCTTCTGCCAGTCGACAAAGGATCGGGCGTTCCGCAGGGCAGTGAGGCGCTTACCGACTTCGGCGGCGAGAGCGTCGCCACCGCCGGTCTGCTCGGCCAGCTCCAGGCGCAGACGCCGTTTGATTTCAGCATTGCCGGCCGCGACCTCGATAAGGATGGCGGCAAGGCGTTCCGGGCCCAGCGCCGCAAGATTGTCCAGGTTGAGGGTCTTCTTCGACGCCATTCCGTCATCGTCTCCAGATGTCTTCGAACCGGCTGCCTGCGATCCGGGTGTAGTGGACGGTGTGCTTTGGATCGCGGTGTCCAAGGTAGGGTTCCGTCAGGTTTCGCGCCAGCTTGCCGTCGGGCGGAGGATTGGGGTAGACGAGCCCTTCTGATGAAGGGAGATGAAGAATGCCGTGCCCGCATTGCTGCTCGGCCAGGACGACGGAGCGCTCGGACCGGACGGCACATGGCTATCGGCGTTTCCGGTGCCGGGGCTGCGGGCGGGGCTTCAATGAGCGGACCGGCTCGGTGCTGAACCGGCTTCAACTGCCAATCGACGTAGTTTTTCTGATCGTGCTGTGGAGGTTGCGGATGAAACTCAGCCTGCGCGACCTGGCGGAGATCCTGCTGCTGCGCGGCCTGGTGTTCAGCCATGAAGCGATCCGCGACTGGGAAGCCAGGCTGGCGTCGCTGCTCACCGATGCATTGCGCCAGCGCCGCAGGGGCAAGGCTGGCCGCAGCTGGTATGTCGATGAAACGTAGAATTGCGGTAGGAATGCGCATTACTGCGCACCCCCCGCACAGATCCGTACGTGCGGTAGAGTAGGGCGTCGGCGAGTTACCATCAGGCACTTTTCCGGCGCCCTCTCCCCAAACTGGACGTGAGTCTTTCGGTCTCATCCAGCTTTCCAGTGCCTCGTCCTCGTCCGCTTGCCACGATCAGAGTAGACGGTCATCACTGTTTCGGCTGTCGCCATTACGGCTACCTCCCAGCTTTGACTATCGAGGCACCTGCGGCCCTTCGCCATGTGGACGGCTTTCCCGTCCTCGGACTACTACGACCGCTCCGTCGCCATGGGCCTCGCGGCCCGAAGGCGATCCCGTGTCCGTGCGGGTCGAACGTGATAGCGCGACTTAGGCCCCCTGTTCGTCCCCTTGAACGACCTCGCTGGCCGTCGCTCGGCAGGGGGAGTTTTGGGCAGCGAAAGTGAAACCGCCCTATCCTGCCGACCGCGCCCTTACATGCCGTGGCGCGGAATGTGCGTTTCCATCGCTGGTGACTGGGGTTCAAGCAATCCATCCTTAGCCATATCGCACGGGCCTTGCGGGGCATTGGGTCTGGCATGTTCGCCCGAACCCCCGCTTCATCGTCATGCTCTTGTCCCCCATAGACTTTCGCCATAAGGTTAGACGATTGACCCAGAAGCATCTCTCCCAGCTTCTCCTGCCTGCGGCAGGGATTCGACCCGCCGTTTTTCACGGCGCACGCATTCCCGCATACGGCTCCCACCTCGGGTGTCTGACGGCAAAGCGTTGCTGCGGCCAAGGGTAAAGGATGCGCGGTTTGGGGAGCCAGTCGTGGGCGATCCTGGCGATCCTCTCCCACGTCGAGCCGTCCTTCTGGCTTCGTCGCCGCAGCGTGCGTCGCCAGAGGTCGATGACGTGGTAGCGGAACGCCTCCAGAGCACGGCTGTTGGTCGGCACGGCATGGTAGTTATTGTAGCCGATGACGACCTGCCTCAGCCACCTTCCCTGTCGGGGAATGGACTGGTGCATCCGCCGTCGCAGTTCCTCCTTGATCTCCGTGAGCTTCGCCTGCATTCGGTCGCGGCGGGTCTTTCGATGGATTTGGAAGTCTCCCCGGCGCGTCCTGCCGCAGATGAACGTAAAGCCCAGGATGGTGAAGGTTTCCGGTTTGCCGAGCCCGCGCCGCTTTCGGTTGGCCGCCGCGAAGTGGCCGAACTCAAGCAGGCGGGTCTTGTCCGGATGCAGCGACAACGCGAACTCCTGTAACCTCTCGCGCATGGCCTCCCAGAAGCGCCGGGCGTCTGCCTCGTGTTCGAAGCCGACCACGATATCGTCGGCGTAGCGCACGATGATCATGTCGCCGGTTGCCTCTCGTTGTCGCCTGACTAAGGCGCTCCGCACCAGGGATGACCTGTGCCGCCGCTCAGGATTTGGCGCGAGACCTGACGGAACCCTTCGATGCGGCACATCGCTTCTGCCGCGCCTTCGACGAGGTCCGCAACTTCCTGCGATCGGCCAGCTACATCAACCAGAACGTCTCCCTCGCCCACCGCCGGACCATTCACGTGCAGCGCGTGGCCGCGCTGCGAGACCTAATCTCCGTCGCTTGATACAGCTTCTGGTAAACATCAGCCTTTCCCTTGCTCAACTTGCCCCGAAAACTGACAGAACCCTCACACGCTGGCAATGCGCAGCGGAACGTCGGAGATCCAGATTGAGGACACCATGCCGCCTTTTTCCTACGCATCATGGGATCATCCCTCCATCGAAAGTGACCCGTCGATTCCCGCCTAAAACAACGGATCGGCGGGTGCATCCAGTTCGAGCACGCCTTGGCGTGGAGCTGCATGGACATAGTGGTAGCGGTAGGATTTCACCCGGCCTGAGCCGATCTGCTCGCAGTGCCATGACGAGAGCCCGCTGGCGGCCACCATGTCATCGAAAGCCTGCCGAGTTTCCTCGCGCAGTTTGACCTTCTGCCGGGTGGTAAGTGCCGCATAGTCCAGGCCCGACAGTTCGGCCACGGCGTCAACGTCTATCCAAGTATAGTTGTTCTGGGAATCGATGGCTGGCCACAGGCTCTTCGCATAGTCGGACTTGAGCTTGAAATAGACCTCCGAATCCACCGAGACGAGCGTTTTGGCTTCGAACATCTCCTTCACCCAGGCGCCGTAGCGCACGCGAACGGGCGAATCCAGCTCAACCCCGCTCCACTCGATCTCGTTGAGCAGGTTGTCGCTGAAGCCGGGGCCGGCCAGCCGCCCGCGCGTCGAGGCGGCCTGATACTGATCGAACGTGCCGGTATAAACGCGGAAATTGACCTTGCGCATCTCCTCGAAGGTGCGCAGCACTGTGCCGAGGTTGTTGACATGCGCCGAGCGGCCAGAAGCTTTCAGGATCTCCCGCCATGTCGTGATGGTATGATAGTAGACCAACGTCGGCTTCGGAGCCTTCAGGCCGACCTGACTGATGTTGGGATTGTAGAGTGGGTTCGGCTCCTCGGTACGCTTGGCTCTGAGCTTGAACAGGGCGTACAAAGCGTCGCGGTGCTGGGAACCCAGCTCGCGCCCGCTGACCTCAACGACCGTGTGCGGCCGGAACTCGTAGACTCGCTTGAAATTGCTGTCTGTGATCAGGTTTTTTTTGCGCGGAGCAAAGGCGGCGGTGCGGGCGAGCTTGGACGGCATAACTGAAGGGGAGGAGCGGCCCCGACGGTTCTGCTGCATCTTCTCGAAGCGGTCGAGCCGCTTGCGCTCACGCTCCGTCAGAGTGTCCCGTGGCATCTAGCCCCCGCGAAAGTGACCCGTTGATTCCGGCACGCCATGCAAATCGGCCCGGATCAGCATAGCGAAGCTACCGTAACACCGGGAATAGACGGGTGACTAGCGGGAATCGACGGGTCACTTGTCAAAAATCCGGTATTGATCATAGGTCCATGCAGTCTACGACGGAGAGAACGGGTCACTTCTGCTTCGAGGGTGAAGCCGCTGTGGATAACCGACGTTTCACCGGAATTGACGGGTCATAATTGGGAATCAACGGGTCAGGTTTGGGAGAGAACGGGTCACAATTGGGAATCAACGGGTCATTTCCACCCTGTAAATCATTGATCTTGAGAGAGGATTTTCGCAAAGACTCTCTGAATAGACAGTCTATAGACTGAAAAAGAGGTGTAGCTGTGGATAACTTCAGCGTCGGCCCCTGACTTCCAGCTGGTTCACCACGCGTTTATGAGCCAGCAATCCCTTCGATGACACCCAAGCTGCTCTTGATGATCAGTCGGCACATCGACAATGTCAGCCTTCGTCTCGCATCGCTGCTGGTAGTCGCACTTGACGACGTTGACGATTCGATCCGTCCGCCCGTCCTGGCGCTCGCTCCAGTCTTTCAAATCATCGATGGCTGCCTCAAGCCATTCGATCCCCTAGTCAAGTGTACCAAGATGTTAATGATTAGAAGAAGTAATTGGATCATGGTATGCAACTTATACGGATCGTGCTTTGCCAACTTTTCAAAATAGACTCGGTTCTTGGATCAGGACCTCCAGCACCTCGCCCTCATAAATCATCGACTGCCCGCCACAGGTAAATCTGCCTGTCATTGATGCGCACCAGCGTCTCATCAAGATGCCAGCACGAATTGGGCTTGCACCGCATAGGGTGCTCGGTTTTGAACTGTCCACCGGCCGTTTGATATCGTTGCCGAGGGCTGGTTCGATATTCCAACGCAAATTCTAAGCTTGCCAGCACGACTCTCAGCGGGGATAGTTGCTCGTCAACAAACCGTTGACACCGTCAACGGTTTCGATCTAGGAAGAACTCATGAAGCAACTGCTGGTGCTCGGGCCAAAGGGAGGCGTAGGCAAAACGACTGTAGTCCGCAATCTCGCTGTTGCTGGGGTACTGTCAGGTTTGCGCGTGATCGTGGTTGACACCGATCGCCAGCGTACCCTCACCCGCTGGTGCGAGCGGCGACCCGAAAGTCTCCCTCTGATCCAGCACATCTTCTATCCCTTCAAAGACGTTACTGAAGGGTTTGAGGATGATGACAGTTACGACTTGATGATTGTCGACACACCTGCCTCCGTGGAAGACAACCCTCGGGGTCTGCGCGCCATGGTTGACGCAGCCGACTTCGTCCTGCTGCCGACCGGTGCCAGCGGCGAAGATATGGACAGCCTGAAGGAAACGCTCGATGCACTGCGCGCGACATCCGCTCGCCAAGGCATCGTCCTGAATGCTGCCAAGCCCAGGCTTACTGAAACCATCGTTGCTCACCGCGCATTATCGGCGGCGATTGATGTTGGCCCCGTGATTCCAGACCTTGCCGAGGTGCCTCGAACCTATGACGCCGGCATCGGTGTGCTCGAACTGCGGGGCGCTAAGACGGCAGACGCTGTCTGGACGCTCTGGGCCTTCGTCTCCCAACGGCTGGGGATCAGCGCATGAAGATCGGTGAAATCCAAACCGTTAAGCTGGACAAACCCGGTGCCCGCTACGGTGAAGAATTTTCAGAGAATGGCAAAGTGGTGTTCAAGAGCCGTGAGAGTGCGGTTTCTGAAATTCATCGCCTTTGGAACAACGCCCAGCAGCACTTCGTGTCCATCGGTCGATGGCTGAACGCTGCCAAGGATGCCCTGCCCCACGGCGAGTATGAACAGATGGTCGTTGAGCAACTCCCGTTTTCACCGTCCATCGCTCGGCAGCTCCGCACGGCAGCTGAATTCGTTGATAGTGGAATCATCCCCCGGGAACAACTCCCCGACTCATATGCGACGGTCTACCAGATCGCTACCCTTCCTAAACCTATACTGGAGGAAGCAAAGCAGAAAGCGATGATCCGGCCCAGCATCACTAGACGGGAGCTGACGGAATTGAAACGCCTGCATAAGTCGTCCTCATCTGTCCCACATGTCGACATGGCCAAACTGATAGAGCGCCGACGCCGCCTGTTGGTGGAATTGCTGAAAATCAGGCGACAAATGAAAGATGCCAATTCACGAATTTAAAGGTTTGAACACCAACTCCGGTGTTGGTCACGGCAGTAAGCTTTGAACGTTGTAGATCCACCAGCTCAGATAGCAGACCGCTCCCTTGTAGCTTCCTGGTCAGGCGTGAACGGCGTTAGCTTTTGGATCACTCTGATCAGAGTACAACAAGGCACTGTGTCCGCGGGACAGCGTCTGATCGTCTGGATCACGGACGACACCGTTGCCACTTGGGGCAACACGCCATTGCCAGTTTCGAATCAAGAAGACATTCGCGTTCGGCGCGCAGTCTGATTGACCAGGGGTTTTTGAGTAGCAGGGTTTCTGGTGCGGCTTGATCCCGAAGGAGCTGAAGCATGAGCGATCAGTGGCAATACCAAGTGCGGATTGATTTGGCTGCCGAGCCTGCGGAAATCGCACGGCGCGATTCTGGCAACCCCGCACTTGGGCCCTTGATGGACATTCTCGTCAGGCACTGCGCGATCGCGAAGTGCCAGTTCGACGCCTTTGCCAACTACGTTGCCGTAGCTGAGCGGCACGGGATCGAGAGCTATCCGCTTTATCAATGGACAAAAGCGACGATCGAAGATCCTGTGAAGAAGGCGAAGCAGCTTAAATCCTTCACCCTGTATGTCCAGGGCTGTGAAGTGTACAGCAAGGATAAAGCTGACGCTCTTGAAGCAGATTTGCAGCCACTGGTGGGCGGCAGGTTGATCTCGCGACTGTCGAAGCACGCCACCAATCCCGCGAGTAACCCGCAGCCACCAGCACACTATCGCAAGTAATGCTTCGACGAGGTGAACGGTTCCCCGTTTCCGGCCCGGCAGTGCCATATGCCCCCGCCGACATCAGTGGGCAGCCGGGATCATCGGAATGCATTAAACCAAGTTCCCCTATTCTGCCTGTGGAGCCCAGCGGCGATCACTTTGCCTGAGTGGACCAATGTCCAGCGAGAGCGACCTGAACAAGCGGATCGCGACCATACGCCCCGAGCTTCGCGGCGGAACCTGCGTGTTCGTCACGGTGTCGCCGGGCGGCGCCAATTCCCTTGGGCTCGGTGCAGTGATGTCGTTTCCCTAGTGTCCCGTTTCAGAAATAGCTATACATAATTCTGGTACCGTGGTTCACTTTCCCAATACCGGGATTTGGGAGGTTGGCATGGCCTGGGGAGCCGCGGTTCACATTGACCTGAACGAGGCAGAGCGGAACGAACTGGAGGCGCGGGCGCGCCGCCGGAAGACCGCCCGGGCGGATGCGATGCGGGCACAGATTGTTCTGCTCTCGGCGGAGGGTCTGAGCAACGTTGCCATTGCCGACCGGCTCAACATCACCCGCCTGACGGTGGCGACATGGCGCAAGCGTTTTGCCGAGCGGCGGCTGGACGGCCTGGCGGAGGAACCCCGTCCGGGCGCGCCACGGAAGATCGGCGACGACAAGGTCACCGAGGTGGTGACGACGACCTTGGAGGCACTGCCGCCCACCGCCACTCACTGGAGCACGCGCTCACTGGCCAGGGCTTCCGGCCTGTCGGCCTCCAGCGTGCATCGCATCTGGCGGGCCTTCTCCCTGCAGCCCCACCGCAGCGAGACCTTCAAGCTCTCCACCGACCCGCTGTTCGTCGAGAAGGTCAGAGACATCGTCGGCCTTTACCTGGCCCCGCCGGAGCGTGCCCTGGTGCTGTGCGTGGATGAAAAGACGCAGATCCAGGCCCTTGACCGAACCCAGCCACTGCTTCCTCTGAGCCCAGGGCAGATCGAGCGGCGCACTCACGACTACGAGCGCCACGGCACCACGTCCTTGTTCGCCGCACTAGAAGTGAAGGCAGGGACGGTGATTGGCCGGTGCATGCCGCGTCATCGGGCAGCGGAGTTCCGCAAGTTCCTGGACGAAGTTGAGCGTAACGTGCCGACCGACCTGGACATCCACGTCGTGATGGACAACGCTTCCTCCCACAAGACCAAGCTGATCCGCGATTGGTTCGCCAAGCGGCCACGCTGGCATGTCCATTACACCCCGACTTCGGCATCCTGGATCAATCAGGTCGAACGGTTCTTCGGGCTCCTCACCGACCAGCAGATCCGGCGCGGCGTGCACCGCTCAACCCAAGACTTGGAGGCATCGATCACCGCCTACATTGACGACCGCAATGCTGATCCCAAGCCCTTTCGGTGGACCAAGTCCGCCGACGATATTCTTGCCTGTATCGAACGGTTCTGCCGCCGGACCATCGATGTCCAATCCAAATGTGATTAGAAACTTCTGAAACGGGACACTAGGACACAACACCACTCCGTCGTTGAGCCCTCATCACCATAAGGGCGAGACGCTGCGGACGCTGCCGATGGGATGTTACGAAACATCAGCGCGGCCGATCCCGACAGGATGCTGGAGCACTTACCCACAGACTTGGGGGATATGTCTGTGGAGATCCGAGACCAGCCGGTCATTTGTTGCCGCTTCGTTCCAACTGGATCGTTTGCAGGGTCTTGTCCAGTCGGAACGAACCAGCACGGGCGAGATCCTGGACGATACCCGCCGCCTGCGGCGACCACGCCACGCGTCAGGCGTCCATCTCCGCGCGGGCGAACCGGCACTTCGCTTTCCCGACAGCCAAGCCGGCACCCTGTGCCATGGACAGGCGAGTGGAGCGAAGTTCTCGTTTCGGGAGTTTCCACTCCGTCGAGGATCACCACATCGTCCCCACCGAGCCGCTGCCGAAACCCCGCTGACCGGGGACGACGGGCGTCGCGCCCTTGCGCACGACCCAAAGATCCCGGTCCCTTTGCGGTTCACGCCAGGCATGGTTATGGTGGCTGTGCACCATCCGCGTGAGGGTGTCCCGATGATCCAAAGAATTGTGTCCGCATCGTAAGTTCCGATTTCGGATGAGGATCTATCTGTTTGAGGAGAGCTGGTCAGACCACCTGGGAAAGAAGGTGAAGCTTGAGGTCGAGCAGGGCGACCAGCGTCAGGTTGGGCGGTACGGAGCCGTTTCGGAGTTCGGCAAGTGCATCATCGAGATAAAGGATCTCGCTCCGGATGTCCTCGCTCTCGGACGCGAGGCCATGGACGCCTCCGGCGTCCGAAAGGTCGATTTCCACATGAAAGACGTGAACGATCTCGGTGAAGGCACCGGGAGAAACCAGGTAAACCGGACCAGGACGCAGCAATCCTGCCGGGATCTTCAGCCCGGTTTCCTCCTCGGCTTCCCTCAGGGCCGTATCGGACGCGCTCTCGCTGGTGTCGATCATCCCCGCGATGGTCTGAAGCGGCCAAGGATCGACGCCGGCGGCGTAGGCGCCCGCTAGGAACTGCCGGACCAGCAGAACCTTCCCGGTGGCAGGATCATAGGGCAGCACGGCCACGGCATGGCCGCGGTCGACGATCTCTCGCACGACCGGCGCGGACATGACGCCATCGAATTTTTCGAACGACAGCGTGTAGCGGTTGACCCGGAGCCAGCTATTGAAGAGGGTTTAACGGACTAATGACGGATTTTACATAACCTGGAAGAATTCACAGTCTTAGGTCTTGATGGTCCCCCCTCTTTCTCACTGTCCCCGGTGCGGTAGTCGCAGCCTAATCTGGTACGGCATCGTCGCAGGCAAGCAGCTGTGGCGGTGCAAACGGTGCCGCTACCAGTTCACTCGTCTTGAAGGGCACGATACGCCCGAACCAACCAAACGCGCCGCTGTCAGCCTGTACGGCTACGGTCTGTCGTTCAATGCTGTGGCCCACCTGCTCGGCACCACGGCGCAGTCGGTGCTGCGCTGGGTGTGCAGCTATGTTGATCGCTGCTGCGCCAAGCCGCCGCCGGAAGATGCGGTGGTGATCGAGCTCGATGAGATATGGCATTGCCTGCAGCGCAAGGACAACAAGGTCTGGATCTGGAAAGCCTAAAATCGTGCGACTGGACGGCTGGTTGACTGGGAATGCGGTGACCGTGACGAGCGGACCTTCCGGCGACTGTTCGAGCGTTTCGCGCGCT
Organism: Skermanella aerolata KACC 11604; assembly: GCF_000936425.1. Lineage (GTDB taxonomy): Bacteria > Pseudomonadota > Alphaproteobacteria > Azospirillales > Azospirillaceae > Skermanella > Skermanella aerolata. The sequence continues at coordinate 29,154 of NZ_AVFK01000045.1, forward strand.
GGCAAGGGCGAGACGGTCGCCTTAGAACGCAACAACGGCCAGCAGTGGCATTGGACAGCGGCTCTGCGGCGGCGCTCCATCGTCGTCTCCAAGTCTCTTGCCATGATCGAGCGCCGGGTCGCCCTGTTTGCCCAACTGCACGTCAACAAGGAGGCTGCTCCTGAAATGTACAAGCTACCCATTCAGACCGGCAAGTTCTTCGCAATCAACTAAAATGCAACATTAGGCCGTTAAACCCTCACAGCGGGTGTGACGGGCGACGCTCCACCACTGTTCAAGGAACATCTGGCCGACAAATCTCGGATTGCCATGCAGGGCGACCGGGATGTTCCATGCCTTGTCCAAGTCGACCTCGCCGGTGAGAGCTCTGATAGGACCGGAGAAGCCAGGATTATCGAGGTACATGGCGGCGTTACCATCCTCAGCAGCCCTACGAAGCTGACACGCCCTCAAGGTTGCCCAACAACCAATTCAAGTGGCAGAAAAACCGGTGGATGAACTTTTCGGAACTTGGAAGCGTGACTGCGGTTGTAACTCCGCAGCCCCCAGGGAGACCGGACGATGGACAAGAAGAGCGTCACCGAAACAGCGGCCGATGCGGCGAAGGTCGTCGTCGGAATAGCGGCGATGGCCGTGGATGCCCTCGCAGGTGCTGATCGCCCGGAAACCGATGCATCGGATCAGCAGTCAGGCAAGGCCCGGGAAGAACAAAGCCGTTCCGAGATGCCACAGCCGAGCGGTGGGGAATCGGGTGGCGGGGGAACCGCATCCATCGCGGGTGCGGGTTCTCCGGATGTGACCAGCGCCGAGGCTCGGAGTTCGTCCGGCACGATCGACATCAACAAGGCCAAATTCGATGAGTTGGTATCTCTGAAGCATATCGGCCGGGGTCGGGCCAAGCGGATCATAGCCAGTCGGCCGTTCCGGTCGGTAGAGGATCTCGCCTCCCAGGGCATCGTGCCGGCGGAGGTTCTGGTCACGCTCCGCAGTCGCCTGGCTTTGTGACAGGCGGCGGCGCCAGTATCGGAGTGACGGCGCTTCGCCTGTCTGGACGGACTTTCCGGCTGATCGTCCGCTTGCGGGGGGCATCCCCTTTGATGGGATCGAAAGGAAACCGACAGGATGGTCTTGCGACTGCGAGTGTTGGCAATGAGCCTTAACCAGCGGCCAGGTGCCATTGCTCACAAAGCCGCGGAATTCGCTCATTGCCTATGGTAGGTTGAAGCCTCCCTGAGGTGCAGAGCCAGGACAATGGCAGGAAACACGGCAAACGAAGGCAGACGGCGCGAGAGCCGTTGGAGGATTGCGGCGTTCCTGTTGCTGCTGCCTTTGGTCGCGATGCGGTTCACGAATGAAGTGAACTGGGATGAGACCGATTTCACTGCCTTCGGCGCGATGCTGGCCGTCGCCTGCGGCACCTGCGAGCTGGCGGCGAGGATGACGGGCAACAGCGCGTACCGGACTGCCGTCGGTGTTGCGGTCGCGGCGGCTTTCATCCTTATCTGGATGAACCTTGCCGTTGGCATCATCGGGACTGAGGACAACTCCGCCAACCTGATGTTCGGCGGAGTGCTCGCTGTCGGCATTGTCGGTGCCGTCATCGCACGCCTCCGGCCGCAGGGAATGGCCCGCGCGTTGCTCGCGACCGCGCTCGCTCAAACGCTGGTCGCCGTGATCGCGCTGATCGCTGGATTGGGCTCCACGGGGCCAGGCTGGCCAGGGGATGTCCTGCCCCTGACCGGGTTCTTCACCGCGCTGTGGGTCGGATCAGCATTGCTGTTTCAGAAAGCGGCGCGGGAGCAGGTTCCCATGGGTTCGGCGTGGTAGGTCGACCCGCGACGTCCGCTTGCTACCCAAAGCGGACCCTCACCGCTTCATCAAAGGGTGGGATGAGTAAATCCAGGACTGTCAGCCGCGCCGAGCCGCCTCGATCGCGGCGACGTCAATTTTCGTCATATCCATCATCGCATCAAACGCGCGTTTGGCTTCATCGCCGCCGAGCGCCAGCGCCTCGGTCAGCACGCGCGGCGTGATTTGCCAGGAAACGCCCCATTTGTCCCTGCACCAACCGCATGCACTTTCCTGGCCACCATTGCCGACGATGGCGTTCCAGTAGCGGTCAGTCTCTTCCTGATCGTCAGTCGCGATCTGGAATGAGAAGGCTTCGTTATGTTTGAACGCGGGCCCGCCATTGAGGCCGAGACAGGGGATGCCGGCGACGGTGAACTCGACTGTCAGCACGTCGCCCTCCTTACCGGATGGGTAGTCGCTGGGAGCACGGTGGACGGCACTCACCGAGCTGTCAGGAAATGTCTCGGCGTAGAAGCGGGCAGCGGCCTCGGCGTCCTTGTCGTACCATAGGCAGATCGTGTTCTTGGCAACTGTCATTGCCTGTCCTCTCGCTTTTGAAGCCAACTCTGGCCCGGTCTCCTATGCCCTCGGAGGCGTTTCATGTCAGCCTCAACGGTACACCACGACGAGAGAATGCACTCGCGCCATCTGACGTTCCGCCAGCAATACCTGAAAGGTTGTAGCGGTATGAGAGTTGCCGCTTCCAAAACCAGATGCGGGCAGTGACGCAATCAGGCCGACGATCCGCTCTGGGTCGAAATGGTTCATCGGCCCAATGTCGACTCCTGGCGAAAAGCGGCCACTTCGGACCCAGGCGCCCGCCGGGCGACGGCTTGTCCACACACCCTAGCGCCGTACCGCCTGATCCGAAGCGCCGATGGCCGGGCGAGGCCGCCATCGAGCGGCCGACCAATTCGTCCGCGATCGTCGTCAAGAGGCATCGCAGGGAGCCGCCTGCAAGCCGGTCGCCGTGCCGCCGGGAGTCAGAGGTGCTGAACCGGCTGAAGGCGGGTGGATGCCACTTGACGCCCACACCCGAAGAACACCCTGTCGGCTTCCCTTTGCTCCCAAGGGAGCGGAGGGAATGCCTCCCCGGCGAGGGACTTCCTGCTTCCTGCTTCCTGCTTCCTGCTTCCTGCTTCGCTTTCTTTGTTCGGTGGCTGGCGGTGCATCTGGTGCGGGTGCTTGGCCATAACCGCCTGTGCGGTACCAGGGTTTGTGTCACAGGAGCCGCATGGCCGTCATGCCTTCACATGAGGGCCATGCGGCAGCGCGGCACGCGAGCGCGTTGTAATGACAGGCAAAACGCCCCTTAAGCCCAATACGTTTCCAGCCGGCGCTTTTGCATTCTGTTAATATCGAAATTGGAGGGGTCCAGCCATTGTTCATAGGCAGTTCGGAGGACTGGCCACTCCTTGTCGATAATCGAGAACCATGCCGTATCGCGGTTCTCGCCCTTGACGATGAGGTGCTGGCGGAAAACTCCCTCTGGCTGAAAGCCAAACCGAGTCGCGGCACGCTTTGAAGGTTCGTTGCGGTTGTTGCACTTCCACTCATAGCGGCGGTAGCCCAGCTCTTCGAAGACGTACTTCATGAACAGGAACTGCGCTTCGGTCGCGGCAGGCCTGCGCGAGATCAGCGGTCCCCAGTAGATATTGCCAATCTCGATCACCCCGTTGGCTGGGTCGATCCGCATCAGAGACTGCCTTCCCGCCGCCTGTCCGCTGACCTTGTCGATGACAGCGAAGAACAGGGGGTCTGTGCCGCGCCCGGCTTGATCGACCCAGGCCAGAAAGTCTTCGCGGTTGGTCGGGGGATACTCGTAAAGCCAGGCAAACTTGGCCTCGGCGTCCGGTACGGCTGAGGCCGTAAAGAGGCCATGGCCGTGCGCGGCGGCGCTCAGCGGTTCGAGCCTCACGTAATACCCCTCCAGCACCACGCGCTCAGGACGCGGGCGGGGCTGCCAATTTTGAAGGTTCTCGGACATGGTTCCTTACGCTCGGTCAGGTGTGTGCTGGGCCAGGCATAACGAAGCGGAGCACTACAGACATCAGCGGTCACCCGAAGTTTCGATAAGGTTACTCCGTGGAAAAGCAGAACGTCCAGACCGAAAATCGGGAGCACAATTCATGGGAGGAGCATTTTGCATCGCGTACTCGTTATCGGTTGCTCCGGCTCCGGCAAGAGCACGGTTGCACGCGAGCTGGCCAGGATCACGGGCTTGCCGGCTGTTCATCTCGACCAGCATTACTGGCGTCCGGACTGGACGGAACCTGACAAGGCCTTATGGGCCGCTGAGATTGCCTCACTTGTGGCCCAGCCTCGCTGGATCATGGACGGGAATTACAGCGCCACCCTTGCCGGGCGGCTCAGTCGTGCGGATACCGTCGTTTTCCTCGACATGCCAACGACGTTGTGTCTCTGGCGGGTGCTCTGTCGAACGCTGCGTCATATCGGCCGCACGCGCGATGACATGGCCAAGGGCTGTTTAGAGCGCTTTGACTGGTCCTTCCTGAAGTATGTCTACAACTATCAGCGTGACCGCAGACCGCAAGTGCTGAAGGCTCTTGATGGCTTCACAGGCACAGTGGTCATTCTGAGGAACCCATCCGCCGTCGCTGGCTATCTCACCGGAATGAGGCGGGAAAGGCTCACCGCTGCATGAAGGGCGATCCGGCGCATCAACGGCGACGTCCTGTGGTCCCGCCAATTGCTCTTCAGCCAGCAATCATGCGCTTAAGCGCGAGGCCCGCAGGATCATGGCGGCTACCTGCCCGATCGGATCCCGACCTGCTTATCCACGGCAGAACCTTCTGTCAACTCTCAAACCACCGTTTGAGAGTGGACAAAGCGCAAAGACGGCTTAAAGTGGCCAACCAAGAGAAGGGAGTGGCAAGCATGAAAAGAGATATGGATTTAGTAAGGAAACTGCTTTTCTACTTCGAAGATAAGCAGTCTTTTTCGGTGGATCAGAACGTCACGATTGATGGCTATAGCGAGGATGAAATTGCTTATCATTTAGTTTTGATAGCTCAAGCTGGATTTATAGATTTCGAACCTCAACGAAGTAGTTCAAACCCTGATCGCATCTATAAGGTTTACCCGTTTGGTTTAACATGGAAAGGTCATGAATTCTTAGAAAACGCCAAAGATGAAAATTTGTGGAATAAATCAAAAGAAAAAGTTCTTGGTGTTACAGGTGGCCTAAGTGCGGATGTATTGGGAAGTCTAATAAAATACTATGCGAAAGAGAAGCTTGGGATTCCGGTATAAGCGTGGTTGCCTTCGTCGCTTATTCCCGTGTTTCAACCGACCGCCACGGCAAAAGCGGCCTTGGCCTCGACGCTCAACGCTCCGCCGTGGCAGGCTTCGTGGCGGGCAGGGGTGAACTGGTCGCGGAGTTCACCGAAGTAGAAAGCGGTCGGAAGAATGACCGGCCCCAGCTCGCCGCTGCGCTTGATCTCTGCCGCCGTCAGAAGGCCATGCTGGTGATTGCCAAGCTCGACCGGCTGGCGCGCAACGTGGCTTTCATCTCCCGACTGATGGAAAGCGGTGCGGAGTTCGTCGTCGTGGACAATCCCCATGCTACCAAGCTCCTGATGCACATGCTGGCCGCTTTCGCGGAACATGAGCGGGATCAGATTTAGCCTTCGCACCACGGCTGCCTTAGCCGCCGCGAAGGCGCGAGGTGTTCAGCTTGGTAATCCCAACCCGGCAGCAGCCGCCGCGCTCGGTCGGGCCGTGCTGGCGGCAGAGGCCGCGCCGACGCGCGAGAAGGCCCTTCCCATCATCCAAAGGCTGAAAGGCGAAGGCATGACCCTACGGGCCATCGCGGCCGCGTTGACGGCCGAAGGAGTGCCGCCGCTACGTGGTCGGGCATGGCATCCTGAGACATTGCGGAAGCTGCTGGCAGGCTAAAGGCAAAGTTGCAGCAGGAGAATCATTGATTGCAGTAAGGTTGGGCATCAACTATAGGCATTGTGCTACAAAGCATCATTGAGCGGACTTAGCTAAGGGCTTTTGAGTGTTCTACACCCTTATTGATACGTGTGACCTTGCCCCCGTGCAGCGCCTCCCATAGCCGGGTAAGATCGGCGAGAGGATGGAGGCGGAATGACGAAATCAACACGGGCGCGCTACACGCTGGAGTTCAAGGAAGAAGCCGTTCGTCTGGTCACCGGTGGCGAGCGGGTGGCGACGGTCGCCAGGAATCTCGGCCTGTCGGAGCAGACGCTGCATAACTGGATCAAGGCGGCGGGTAATGGCGGATTGAAAAGTTCTGCTACACCGGCAGTCAGCGCAGAACAAACTCTGTCCTGGATGTCAGTGCCAGAGGATTTCATCAATACCTGGGCCGCGAGAAAATGCCCGACAAAGACGCGGGACGTGTCAGTGACATGGCCCTGCTGACCCACATCAAGGCGATCCATGCCGAAACCAGGGGCGCCTATGGGTGGCCGCGGATCTGGCGCGAGTTGCGGCAACGAGGTCTTCGGGTCGGTAAGGAACGGGTGCGCAAGATGATGCACGACAACGCCATTCGGGCGCGGTCAAAACGGAAATACAAAGCGACGACCGACAGCAATCATGGCTTGCCGGTCTCGGACAACCTGCTGAACCGTAACTTCCAGCCGGAGCACCCGAATCTGGTGTGGACCGGCGACATCACGTATATTGCTACGCAGGAAGGCTGGTTGTACCTGGCCGTCGTCATCGACCTGTTCAGCCGGCAGGTGGTCGGCTGGGCGATGGGCGAGCGCATGACACGACACCTCGTGATCGACGCCCTGACCATGGCATGGTTCCGGCGGCAGCCGGCGAAAGGTTTGATCTTCCATTCGGATCAAGGCTCGCAATATGCCAGTACCGATTTCCAGGCAACCTTGCGCCGCTACGGCATGCGCGGATCGATGAGCCGCAGGGGCAATTGCTGGGACAATGCGGTGACGGAAACGCTTTTCGGCTCGTTGAAGGTCGAGCGACTTCACGACATGCGTTTTGAAACACGGCGCCAAGCCAAAGATGAGGTTGTTGACTGGCTGATTTTCTACAGTCGGAACAGAATGCATTCTACCTTAGGCTACACAAGCCCAATGGCGTTCGAGGAAAATTGGCGTCGCCAGCAGGAAACGTTGGCGGCATAACTCAGGCGCTATGGGAGGCGCTGCACGGGGGCAAGGTCACATTTAGTTGCCTACGTTACGGATTGCTATTGTCGAGGGCTACTGGCCTATGACTCCGCTGCGCGGCGGCAGGTTGCGCAGATCTAAGAGTTAGCCCTGCTGCTCAGATCTGTCGAAGGTTGCAACCACAGCTCGTCAAGCCCAATAGTTTGATTTCCTCACAGATCCTTCCAGCTTATGGCTGGGATCTCAAGGGTGTCTCCTGATAGTCCTTCACAGGAAGATGATATTCTTTCTTCTTCAAGAATGGCCCTGAAGTGGTCGATCGTACTAAGAACACGATCTCTTTCATATCCACTCACCATCTGACTCAACCAAGTTAGATCCTCAATAGCTCGGCGGATTTGGTTGTGCATGATTGGCGTCTCTGTGATTCAACCGCCATTCATTTCAGTTGTACAGCAGGGCTGTTTCATCAGCCAACAACCAACTTTAGGTAAGTGGTAGAACTGACGATACCTATCTTGTGAGGTAACTCAAGCGGAGGCTTATGATTTCATCCTCGTTCGGCCATGCCTCTTGATTGGAGATGCGATCGATGATCTTCAGCACCTTCTCCCGCTTGTTTAAGTCTGAGGTAGCAAAAGCAATCAGCCTAAGATCGTTGATAACACGACGGGTTCGAGTTTCCATGGTAGATGCAGCCGGTCAGATTACGGATCGAGAAATAACAAGCGATTGAAACGCTTCACTGCAGAGGCTGAGGTCACTCAGGTTGATGTCATAGAAATTTCTCCTGTACAACACTTTAGTTGCATATTATACATTTTTTGATAATATTTTCTTAACAAAACGACAACGAAACACTAGTAATTGATAACATAATTTTATAATTTTTTTATAATTTCAAAACTGCTAGTCAAGTATTCACATGAAACCGTGCCGCCTTTAATGAAAGTCACATTTGTCCGAAAACGGCCGATACCGGACAGATCGCCTGGGCGCCAAGCCGATCTGAACTTCGGGATCGATCAGCCGCAGCCAGATCACGGTGATCAGCTTCAGGTGTTCCTTGCTGATGTAAAGCGGCAGTTCGGCCAGGATGGCGCGCAGGGCATCCGGACCGCAGGAAGCGAGAACCTGCAGGTCGAGCTTTTTCTGAGCGACAAGGTTCTCGTTGCTGGCGTAGGTGCCGCACTCCGACATCAGGTTCAGTTCATCGACCTGTGACGAAAGTGTCATAACTTGGCTGGTCAGAGTTCAGACGTGCATGGGGGCTTCGGCATGGTTTGGTGGATCATGCCGATGGCCGGTTACCCCAAAGTTAAAATGTTGAAGCCGACCCTGGGTGACCAAGGCCGGCTTTTTCCATGGGGCACCGGCTATCTTCAAGATGCCACTACAACGAGTATAAACACGCAAATGACTCCGACGATGATGCCGGGCCATGGGATAACAAGACCGCCACCGAAATCCATAACAGCTCCTTCAGGTCAGTTTCATAAAGGCGAGAAAAGTTGTCGTGATGATCATCAAGCCGATGGGCTGAATATCTGCTTGGCAGCGCTTGGTCGTGCCGTCCATTGGCTTCTTCATGGCAGTTGCGAAATGTTCTCAGTTGTGATTATTGTGAGTAGTGCAATCGTCCAGCCAGCCAGATAAAGGAACGTCTCCACAATCGTGCAGACATAGCCCGACCTTCTCCGTGTCGGCGTTGGCTTTTGCCGTGTCCCTCCGCGTGTCCCTGATGTGGACACGGTCGTCATGACGAGTCTGGCAATCGTCATGACGGTGGCGTCTAGATAGACTCTGTGCATCCTGCCTTAGGCGAGCAGGACAGTGCCGGACAACGAGCATGGTTCTGGGCTCGGAACCTGGCCGGCATGGGGTCAGATGAGCGCCACAAGAAAGTCTTCGAGCACCTGATCGATGCCACTTGCACGTCGCAGATCGCCTGTCGAAGAAGACATCAGCTTTGACACCGCCCGATCGTATACGGCGATATTGACTTCACCGTTCAGGCGCGATGGATAGATGATTCCATCGACGGCAGCGGGATGTGAGTAGATCGCAAGCGACCATTTGCGGGCTAGCCACTGTGTTCGCCCGCGAACGACGTCGGAGGGAATGCCCATCCGCAACGGGCCATCACCGCGTAGATTGACCAAGCGCAAGGGAGTCGCGGTCTGAACCTGCGAATAGAGCCGATCATCGATCTCGACCTCCTCGATTTCAACGTCGCCGACCACACCGTCGCGGGCATCACGCAGGATCGTCTCGACGAAGCAGACTTTCAGCGAAGAGCCGAGATAAAGCACCCCGAAGCGATTATCCGGCGCGCGCCGCCGCGGATCGCTGAAGCGAGAGGCATTTTTACCGAAGCCAAGCGGTTCTGGATAGGCGCAGCGGTGGATGCGCCCGAACGAGTGGCCAGTAGTGATCGTCTCAATATCGAGCTTCCCTCCGGCAAAAGCTGTAGTCGGCGCCGGACCAGCCACTAAGCGAAGTCGCCGCGAGCAAGACTCTCCGCCACATCAAGGACGCGGACAGTATCACCCCTTCGCAGAGCGTCCTTCGCGGTTGACCCACGCAGTGCATTGTGGCGCTGTGTCAGGAACCGGTAGACGCCCCAAGGGCTGGATCCGAGGATCTCGAACAGCCGCGGCAGCGCCTCGAATGCCTTGCCATCTTCGTCGACCTGCCAAGCTGGAAAGCGATAGCCGCGCTTGGCACCATCAAGCCCAAGAAGCTCATGCTTCTGTCTCCGGGCATTGACAGTGACGCGCGACACCCCGAGACGCTCAGCGAAAGCATCGGCGTTTAACATATCCTCCTGGTCGAGGATTTGCGCCGCGCGAATGCGGCCGCGCGCGCGCGCGGCGTCGAAAGCCCGCTCGATCTGATCCGTGTCATCCGAGGCTGTCTGAACCTGCTCGATGCCTGCGAGCGGTTCAATCTTGTAATTGCCGGCGGCATCGACCTTGAAGGTGAAGCCATCAGCTTGACCGCTTTTCTCGCTACGACGGATGACTCGGCCGAGCACCTCGGCGATCTTCTGGACAGTGTCGACCTTCGGCGACAACGTTTTTAGCACATCGGGGGCGAGCGTTACAGCAAGGTTTTGCTCGCGCATCCGACCAGTCGCGCTTTTAAGCACGAGCGAACCTCCGACTCGCCTAGTCCGTCCGCCTTTACTCGTTCTCTGCAAGTTCTTCATGCTGATCATCGCTGCCTCCTTCCTGTGGAAGGTGGCTAAATTTGGCAAGGGCGTCAAGTCCGTTAAGTTGGTTAAGGAATGATACACCTGCGGAGATGATTACCATTGGTGAATAGGTTCATATCATCCCGCCTTGCTCACCTCGGCAGCGCCCTTCATCATCGTAGAGGGGGATACCATAGAATGGGCAGGACTATACGCTGAGCCAGTCTGCATCCATTTCTCTCAACCGCTCGCCGCACCAGATTTTGTGTCAATGGGGGAAGAAACCGGCCCCAAACGCCGGAATAAGTTCGCGCGGTACGGGGGCCGTTGGAATCACAAGGCAATCGCCCTTGAAACCGACCGCCGAACTCGTCATATGGAAATAAATGGCGGAATATAACGGCAGGCGTAAATGAGGACTCAGATAGAAAGCCCTTGTCGTAAGCGCGCCTGCTTGGCCGTAAGCCGAGTTTCAGATCCTCGCGCTTAGAGTAAGGCTAAGCCATAACGGTCTTGTAGATTCTAATAGCTGCCATGATGCCCTTCACCACTTGAACCACGTCGCGCACAATCGAGACGACCTTAAATATTGTTTTGAACTTAATTGCCTCCTTCTGATGCTTGATGATCAGACTGTCAGTGGCGACTGAACGACGCAATGGCGGGTCGCACTGCTAATCCTTTTGTGCCTGTGTTATCGGCGCAGTCTCCGGCGTTCACTCATCGGGATCGCGCTGGGTTTTGCCTCGGGTCTCGGTGGCGATAGCCTCGGCAAACGTCATGGTGCTGTCCTGATGTTGTATGTGTTCAACCTATCCCGGCGATTTAGCATCGGTGACAATCAATGGTGAATGAACGACTTGTCGAAACAGAGCGCGATCTACGGACCGCTCACGAGCGGATCAGGCAGATGACCAGGGAAATTGATCAGCGCGACGAACTAATCGGCCAACTCCAAGCCGAGGTTGAGCGCTTGCGTCAGCGGATAGTCCAATTTGAACAGCAGGATACTGAAGCTCATCCAAGTTAAGTCAATCTTACATTGACACACCGCTGATTGCGCCCACTGGTGTCATAACTTCCGATAACGTTACATTATCGGAAGTTATGAGGAGCAGCGGGAATGGGCGATGGTGGCACGGCTGTCGCTTTTCCTGGTTCACCGGAAACTCGAGCATTTTTGCCCGAATTAGCGGAACATCCCTCCAGGATCACCGGAATTTTGCTTGGCTCGGCGGAAATTCCCGTCCCGTCCTGGCCAACTTCAACCCCCGAAAGCCCCGCCGACCTCTTCTGGCGCAGAAGCCGCTCGTCGGCCACCGCCATTCCGTCCGGCAAGTACGATATCGCGTCCTCTGCGCCAGGGGCCGGATGATGCGCTCCCGGCGCTCCACTTCCCGCCAAGCCTTATCGCTGGCCGACTGATGATTCGACCCAGTCCTGCCCCACGCCAGCACCTCTACGGGGAAAGCCCATGCCACGCGGTCCGCCGAACCTGGACAGATTTCCGGCGATCCTGGTAGAATTCCGCTGATCCAGGAAAACGGACCACATTGTTTTATCAAGCTTTTGTGTCCGGTGATTCAGGAAAGCTGACAACGGCTGTCGCTTTTCCTGGTTCACCGGAAAACCGAGCATTTCCACCCGGATCAGCGGAACATCCCTCCACGATCACCGGAATTTCGCCTGGCTCGGCGAAAATTCGCGTTCCATCCTGACCAACTTCAACCTCCGAAAGCTCCGCCGACCTCTTCTGGCACAGGGATCTGTCAGCCTTCGGGGCAAGTTGAGCATTGAACAGACGTCTGACTACCAGAAGCTGTATCAGGCGACGGAGATCAGATCCCGCAACGCGGCCACCCGCTGCACTTGAATGGTCCGGCGGCGGGCGAGGGAGACGTTCTGGTTGATGTAGCTGGCCGATCGCAGGAAGTTGCGGACCTCGTCGAAGGCGCGGCAGAAGCGATGAGCCGCATCAAAATTCTTGAAGCCGCGCATCGGTCGATAGCGTACTTTTATGCTCCGGTGACTCTGCTCGATCACGTTGTTTTTGTACTGACTGGTGCGGTGATCGACGTCCGTGCCGAGTTCCTCGGCAATAGCCCTGGGATAGCTGGTATGGCCGTCGGTTGTGACCTGCTCGGGCTCGACCTGGGTGACCGACCTGGCGGAGCGAAGGAAAGCCTTGGCCGCTGCCATGTCGCGGCTTTTGCTGAGGTAGACGTCGACCAGGTTACCGTCGCGATCGATCGCCCGGTAGAGATAGCACCATTTACCGGCAATCTTGAGATACGTCTCGTCGACGTGCCAGCACCGGCCGGCTTTACCGGCCCGGCGCTTGCGTAGACCCTCGGCCAACATCGGCACCAGTTTGGCTTCCCAATCTCGCACCGCCTCGTGGGTGAACACGATGCCCCGGATCAGGAACATCTCCGCCAGATCACGCAGGCTCAGCTTGTAACGCAATCTCCAGAAGACCACGAGAAACACGATGTCCGTCGGGACCTGGACCCGGTTCAGCGCCGTGCCGGTCCGCTCGTTGAACCGCCGCCCACAATCCCGGCACCGAAACCGCCGGAAGCCATGAACCGTTCGCCCCTCCCGCTCCGTAGTCGCCGACGAGTGGCAGTGCGGGCAGTTCATGGCGGCTCTCTTGATCTCTCAAAATGGGCTCGGGAACCTATCCGCTGGAAGCGCTCTCGGCAAGCTGCCCCGAGATCTGACAGAACCAAGGTGACGGCATTGGGGCGATGACGGCCGGGTGCGGCACGGTTCACCGGAAACCCACTGTTTCTCGATACCATCAGCCTTATTCAGCTCTTTGACAACTGGTGGGGACGTCCCCCCGATGGACTCCGCTGTTATGCCAGTTTGCGCACCAAAATCATGCGTGATCTTTCCCGGCCGTCATCATCATCCGGCACAGGAGCCGTCCTTCGTTGTCATTGGCGAAACCGGCGGTTGCATCCATTCAGGAACGTGCTCGGCGATCAGCGCCCTGGTGAGCTGCGCACCGCGCCGGCTCAGGCGGTCGATCCAGTCCTCGCTCATGGCGGAGAAATCCGTAGGATAGGCGTAGGCTTCCTCCCGCGTTACCAGATCGGCAGGCGGGTATTTCAGCTGCCTGTCGTCCTGGCCGAGATAGGGGAGCAGGACCCTGCGCAGCTTGCCGGCTGCCTGCAACTCGAACAGCCGTTTGATACCAGCGTTCTGCGCCCGGTCGTGGATGCAGGCGATAGCGCTCTGCAGGCGAGCGATTAGAAACTGACTAGGTGGATCGTGACGCAGCCCGTACCCGGCACGGCAACAGATGATGGTGTCAATCTCCTGGACATTAAGGCTGACAGTCGGGTCGCGGTCCGGCCAGAGCGGGGCGAGGCCGAGATTGTCGTACACGCCGCCATCGGTGAGAATGACCCGTTCGATCCGCCGGGACCCGTCACGCTTGTCGAAGGGAAGCACCTCGTCCAAGGCCGGCAGGAACATCGGGTAGGCGGCCGATGCGGTCACCACATGCGCAAGGCTGATGTCCGGCTGCGCAAGCCGCCCCAGGCGCCAGGAACCGGACTCGCGCGGCGTGAAATAGAAGGCTGACCCGGTGCGCAGCTCCGCGGCATTGACGATCAGCAGGGGCGTTCGGTCCTTCAGGTCGCCAACCCGCTTACCCTTGAAGAGCGCATCGTCCACCGCCCGTCGGAAGATGGTGGTCCGGCTGGCAAATCGCCGGAATGGCAGATGCCAGTCCGCAATCCGCCAGTTCGGGCGCAGGCGAGCCGGCAGAAGAAAGCTGCCGAGCCAGAACGACCATTTCAGGGCGATCAGCAGCAGGTTGGCGGTGCCAAGGAGTGCCCAGCAGGCGAGCGCCTTGAGGCCTTCGCTGGTGGTGAACGCTGCGCGGAGAGTTGGACGGGCAAGACCCTGCCGCAGGACGGCCCGGACCTGCGCCTCGAACTGCTCGAACGAGCCGTCATGCGCGGCATAAAGCCCGCCGATGACACTGCCGCCCGAGACGGTTGAGAGCACTCTGACTTGGTCTAGAATACCGAGCTCCTGCAAGGTCCGCAGGCAGCCGAGATGAAACGCCATGGCGCGCGCGCCGCCGCCCGAGAGCGCAATTCCTACTCTAAGCTCATGCAAATCCGTTATGCTCCTCTCACGCTTGGCTCCTGCGGCAGCGCATCCGCCTTCTGGTCCGCGAAAATGATGGCCGTCTCGCCCTCGCCGGCGATCAGCATCAGGGCGGGCATCGTATCCATATCCAGGAGCGCCGCGAGCCAATCGATCTGCACGCCATCCACGGCGCTAGGGCGGGCGGAACTGTGCGGCGGGTGGGAATGCCATTCGCCGACATAGCGAATCTGTCCGGCCGTGCGCAGGCGCACCTCATCCATGATCGCCGAAACGCCTTCGATCCCACGCACGAAGCCGCTTAGCTCCTCGCAGCTGTCATGCGGCGCAGGCGTGGCATCGACGAGATGAATACGCCGGGCCGGAATGTCGACAAGGCCTAAGAGAATGCCGCCCGTCTCGGCGGGGAGCTTAGCATCGCGCATCACGTGAACGCGCCGAATCAGTCCGGCATCAAATGCGATCTGCCAGTCTCCGGCGCGGAACGCGGTTACCGCTTCGGGCGTCGCCGCTTCCACGCTCACGGCGCCATCGGGCGCAAGGCTCCAGACGGTGATCGCGGCATCCTCGCCATCCAGCGCCGCCGAGAGCCCCAACGCGGCAAGGCCACTGAGGATGGAAGCGCAGGATTGCGGAATCCGATTGGTGATGGCGCGGCAGGCGCCAGTATAGGCCACCGTCTCGGCGCGGCGGCCGAGATGATCCCGCAGATGCTCGGTGCGCAGCACCAAGCCAAAATACTGCGCTTCGAGATCGCGCAGGGTCAACGTCCGCCCGGCTGGCTCCGCCAGCAGCACCGCCCCTTCGCCCGCAGGATTGAAGAAGACGCTGGCGCGCCGTGCCGCCGCCGGGTGATCTGAAAGGTATCTTGCGGCAGCCACCGAGGCGGTCGCGTCGATAATGATATCGGCCTCGGCAACCGCCTTTTCGATTTCTTCGCCCTTCTCGCTGCTTTCGAACAGATTGGCGACGATGGGCCTCGCGCAGTGTGCGACGTGATTGATGCTGTTCAGGTGCTGAGCGAGCACCTCGGCCTTTGGATCCATCACGCGGGTGCCGGTCGCCACGTGCCGCGCGAGATTATGCGGTAACAGGCGATCATCGTCGGTGATCGTCCACCGAAACCGCCCTTCGCGGGCAAGCGAGTCGGCAACGTGAGAGCCGATCGCCCCCGCCCCGATAAGAACGGCCGCGCGCCCGTCCGGCGCACCTCGGCCGGCAAGCCGCGCCGCAAGGTCGGGCTCGAAAGCAAGGTTGACCTCGGCGCAGAAAATCTCGATATCGGCGATGGCAGCCTCATCCGGTGCGCCTGCACCGATGGTCCTCACATACCCAACCTTGCCGTGCCCGCCAGACGGCTGCGCGACGCCAAGCCCGACGGCAATGTCGCCGGCCGTCTTCCCTGTGACGAAGGCGCGGTGATCGATGCCGTCCTGCTGCTCCCCGCGCGGGGAGACGACTGGCATTTCCACGATGATGGCGAAGCGGCCATGGAGCCGCCAGGTCGCGCCTTCGCCCTGATCGACCCAGGCGAGCAGGCGCTGTTTCAGGTCATGGAACAATTGGATGCCGCGCTCCTCCAGCATGGCGCTGAGCCGCGCAAGGTTGTCCGGCGCATACTTGAGGCGCTTCATATTGCCGGGCGGAACGCGGTAGGTGACAACCGAAAAAGGCTCGGCATTGTCGGGATAGCGGCTAGGCTGCGCCCGTTCGACCCGCAGCATCCTGCCGTCATTCTCGCGGTGGAAGGCGATCAGGTCCTGATCCGCCTCGTTGAGGACAGACCGGGCGATGTAAAAGCTGAGATGCGATCCTATCATCACAGGATCGATGGGCTGGCGCGCATCGTGCAGTTCGCCACGTCCCGCGCGGTGGAACCAGGAAAGGATACGTTCGATCAACTCCGCCGGCGTCCAGGTGAGACGCGCCTCGCCCCACGGCCGGTCATCGATGCAAATGGTCGCCGGAACACCTTCCGGGACGAGCAGCTGGTGCTCGGTATCGGGGAAGTCGTCGCGCAGCATGGTGACGAATGGCTGGACATCCTCCCGCACGAAAAGAATGCCGATGCGCTCGGCGGGTTTGATCGGGTAAAAGGGCCGCTGCGGCGCGCCTGTCCGCAAATCGAGAATGACGAGTTCGCGCTCGCCGTCGCGGCGACCTTCGACAAAGGCGCCAGCCTGCGCGGCGTATCGCTGGACATAAGGAACGACGCTTCTGGCCGGCGCATGGCGGAAGCCGGAAACGTCAAGCGTCTCGTTGAACTCCTCGAGCCAAGCGCTGACGCTCATCAGCCAGCCCGCGGAGTTTCGGCGGCAGCGGAGGCACTGACCATCGGTGCCAAGATGATTGGCGCGAGGCCAAAGGCGGTGATCTCGTAGCCGAAAGTCAACGGCCGTGCTTTCGAAGGGTTCTCCATTGTGACGGTGAACTGACCGTTGAGCCCCTTCACGACGCGGCGATGGTGATTGGCTGCCTGCCGGTGCGGTGGCTGCACGTCATTGTCCTCCTTGGAGCCCTTGGTTGGGATCGGCCAGCTTGGGGAAACAATCGTTGCACCGTTGCGCCCCTGTTTTTCGAAGAGCCATTTCACGTCAGGTACGGCCTTCGTCTCGTCGGTCCCGCGATCCGGACAGAGCGATAGGTAGGAGCAGTGGTGGAAGAGCTTCATCAGGTCCCAGAGTAGCCGGTCGTCATTGCTCCTATTCCGGGTCACCTGCACGATTGCCGAGATGCTTTCATGGTCGAGATCGGAACCGAGCAGCGCATAGGTGTCGTTGCCGCCTTCCCGGAACGTGACCTGCATGGCGATCGAATCCTGGTTGCGATCGATCACTGTGTTCTCGTCCTGCCGCCAGCCAAAGGGGCTGTGGACGAAGAATTCGGCCTGCGCCTGCCCCTCCTTCGTATAGCCGGGCACGAGTTTGCCGGCGTCCACCATGAGGTGCCGGCGGCTTTCGAAGTCGATGCCGTTCTCCGCCATCCAAGCCCTGAGCGCTTCGGGACGGGAGAACACCAATACGCCCTTGCCTTCCTTGAGCCTGTGCCGAGCCTCGGCCCGCACCAGCCAGGCATCGCCACCGAGGTTGTCTTCAAGGATGGCAGCCGCTGGCACCCACAGCTCGCGGATGCGAATGCGCTCCTGGTCCTGATACTTGCCGGCGTGTTCAAGCCAGAAAAATTCGCCGAAGCCCTTGCAGTGGTCCTCGTCGAGATGGGTGATGCAGACGGCATCGAAATAGTTGCGACGGACCTTGGCGAGGTCGCGGCGAAGCTCCCGTGGGAGATCGCAGCGCATATCATCCTCGTCGTCGGCGCAGCGCATGTCGGCATAATCGATGAGCACCTTGCGCCCGTCGGCGATGTCGAGTCGCAGCGTGTCGGCGTTACCCAGCGGAAAAAAGTGAGCTTGCGCGACCATGATGGTCTCCTTTCCTCAAAGGCTCAACCCTTGGGCGGGTAAGAGGCGTTGCCGTAGGTGTTGTGTTCGCGAATCTGCCCATTGCGACCATGGATCAGCATTTTGCTGCCATGGTTGATGGTGATGCCGCGTACGGTATCAATGGCTTCTTGCTGGCGCGGTGGACAGACGTAGCTTTGGCACTGCCCGCGCCCTTCACGATCCATCCACCTTGATGCGCAGCAACATACTTATTTTTGTTGGACATTTCGCCGTCCTTCCGTCCAAAAAGGTTTGACTTTTATCAACCTCATGTTTACAAGTTGCTTATAAAAATGCGGTTTGTCAACCGCTAAAGAAAGGAGCGACCGCCATGTTGGGGGAGAGGCTGAAGATCGCGCGGAAAAAGGCGGGCCTTTCGCTGCGGGCGCTTGCCGAGATCATGGACCCGCCAGTGAGTGCGCAGGCGATCAGCAAGTACGAGTCGGGAGAGATGATGCCGAGTTCGCGCGTCCTTGTCGGGCTCGGTAAGGCGCTCGGCGTGTCGCTCGACTTCCTGATGAGCGGCGAAGTCGAGGAGCTGGCGGGCATTGAGTTCCGCAAACACTCAGGCGCTTCCGCACGCGACCGCGCCTGCGTAGAGGTGATCGTGACCGAGGCGCTCGAAAACTACCTCGCGGTGGAAGACATTCTCGACCTGCCGCCAGTGGATGATCCTTTCGCAGCCGTCCGCTGCGATCGCGTCGCGAGCTATGAAGAGGCGGAGCAGTTGGCCGACATGCTTCGCGAGAAATGGCATCTCGGATTCGATCCCATTCCGAGCATGACTGGGTTACTGGAAGAAATTGGCATCAAGGTCATTGAAGCGGATTTCCCGGAGAAGATATCCGGGCTCACCTGTGAGGTGCGGCGTACTAGCAACCGCTCATCCATCCATGCGATCGTCATTGCGCTGCATATCAATATCGAGCGCAAGCGATTTACCCTAGCGCACGAATTGGCGCACCGCGTCATAAAGGGCGTGGCGGGCACCGCCATCAAGCTGGAAACCGCAATGAATCGTTTCGCCGGTGCCTTCCTCGTCCCAGGCAAACATCTAAAGCAGGAAGTCGGATCACGGCGACATGGCGTCGCTTACCGCGAAATCATGCAGCTCAAGAAGTTCTACGGCGTCTCGGCGGCAGCAATTCTGGTGCGCCTGCGTGATGTCGGTATTCTTCCCGAAGCCGTGACCTCCTATGCTTTCCGCACCTATGCGAACAGGTGGCGGTTTGAGGAGCCGGAGCCGATCGAGGATGGCGAAGGGTTGGGCGCGTTCGAGCGGCCAGCGCGTTTCGAGGGTCTGGTTTACCGCGCGCTTGCTGAGCAGTTAATTTCACCCGTGCGCGCGGCGCAGCTTCTCGGAAAACCGCTTCCGGAGATCGAAAGGGGGATCAGGGGGCCTCGCGAGCAGTGGCATGCGTAATCGTCAACGATGCCTGTTGCCTGATCGACCTGCGCAAGGCGCGCCTTCTGCATGCCGCCCTGTCGTTGCCGCACCGTTTCGTGGTTCCCTATCCAGTGCGCGCTTCCGAACTGCTAGAGTTCACGGCACAAGAGTGGCAGCTGCTGGATGACAGCGGGGTCGAAACTTTCGACCTGCCGCCCGACGCCGTGAGCGAGGCGCTGGCGATCAAGGCACAGCGCGGCCGACTGTCCGCGAATGACTGTTTTTGCCTGGTCGCGACGGCGCGGCACGACAATGCGGTTCTGCTGACAGGGGATCAGCTCTTGCGCAAAAGCGCCGGCGAGATGGGTATCGAGGTCCATGGTGTCTTGTGGATTATCGATCTTCTGCAGGACGCTGGATGGCGACCACTAGAGCTGCTCGTCAGCGCGCTCGAAACCTGGCGCGGCGATCCGGCGGTTTTCCTGCCCGCCGAGGAGATCGACAAGCGCCTGCGGGCGCTTCGCCGGCTGATGAGCTAGACCTTGCGAAACAGCGGTTTACTTGCAAGTGTCTGTTCGCAGGCGGTGCTTGAGATGGACCCCGGATCTGAGACAGGTGACGATGCGAGAGTCCTGCTTCTATAAACGGCTCAGAAACAGGAGCAGTCATGAAGCAATCTCGGCAGAAGCACAGCGCGACGTTTAAGGCAAAGGTGGCCTTGGCAGCGCTCAAGGGCGATCGCACGGTTGGCGAACTGGCCGGCGAGTATGGTGTCCATCCCAGCCAGATCCACGCCTGGAAGAAGGCGCTGCTCGACGGCGCGGCCGGCGTGTTCGAGAACGGCAGCGAGCGGGACGACAAGATCAGCGAAGTCCAGGTCGGCGAACTCTACCGCCAGATCGGCCAGCTGAAGGTCGAGAATGATTTTTTGGCCAGGAGGCTCGGCAAGTAGGCCGGGCCGAGCGTCGCGCGATGATCGACCGCGCGCATCCCACCTTGTCCGTCAGCCGACAGTGCCACCTGCTGGATGTCAGCCGGGCCTCTGTCTACCGCCGTCCGGCTCCGGTCAGCGCGGACGATCTCCGGCTGATGGAGCTGATCGACCGCCAGTACCTGGCGCGGCCCTTCTACGGGTCGCGCCGCATGGCGGCGTGGCTGGCCACCCAGGGCTTCCCCGTCAATCGCAAGCGGGTTCAGCGCCTGATGCGGTTGATGGGACTGGTCGCTATCTACCAGCGCCCCAACACCAGCAAGGTGGCGCCCGAGCACGCCAAATACCCCTACCTGCTCGGCGGCCTGACGATCGACCGGGCCAACCAGGTCTGGTGCAGCGACGTGACCTACATTCCGATGGCCAAGGGCTTCATCTACCTGGTGGCGATCATGGACTGGCACTCGCGGGCAGTGCTGGCCTGGAGGATTTCGAACACACTGCACGCCGACTTCTGCGTCGATGCTTTGGAAGAAGCGTTGCGGCGGTTCGGGCGACCGGAAATCTTCAATACCGATCAGGGCAGTCAATTCACCAGCACTGACTTCACCGGCGTGCTGAAGGCCCACGGTATCAAGATCAGCATGGACGGTAAGGGCCGGTGCATGGACAACATTTTTGTTGAGCGGCTGTGGAGAAGCTTGAAGTATGAGAACGTGTACTTGCACGCCTACGCTTCGATTACTGAGGCCAAGGCGGGCATTGGGGATTGGCTGCATTTTTACAACGAGGAACGCCTTCATCAGGCGCACGGCTACCGGACGCCCCGGCAGATCTACGAGATCCAATGCCCGTGGACATCGGGACGATCGGCTGCGCCGAACGGTTCCGCTTCCCCCGCTTCCCGAGCAAGATCGGGAACCGGGGAAATGCTCACCTACGGGTATGGTCATAATCGAAAACCGGCTGTGCTTCGAGGTCACACGACCACTGCCACCGCGATGCCAATCACATCAACCCTGAAGTCACAGGTCAATGTGATTAGCATAGACTGACTGCGGTTCTCTTTGCGCACGTGGACGTGCGAAGGAAAAGCCCATGTCGTCTAAAATCAGCGGCGCTTGCCGAGCGGCTGAAGATGCACCGCTACAGGCGGTGAATATTATCGGGGAGCGAGTCCCATGCCGAGAAGCCAAGCAACGGATCTGGCAGGCCCTCGACCTTCTGGGTCAGCAGTCCAGGAGGTTGAAGACTTCGCGCAACCAGGCGGCCGAGGTATCAACACCGGTACCGGCGCGTCGGACAGGAAGCGACCTTTGAGCCTCGCAGCAGCGTATGCGCGGGTGTCGTCAGAGCGGCAGGAAAAAGAGCAGACAATCGAGAGCCAAGTAGACGCCCTGCGCCGAGCGGCCGAACAGCGCGGTTTGTCGTTACCATCCGACATGATTTGTATCGACGACGGTTACAGCGGCACGACTCTCGAACGCCCCGCCTTGGATCGGCTGCGTGACTTGGTTAGCGGTAAGCCTCCGACGAAGGCCGCCTTGATGGTTTGTTGAGGACAGCGGAT
>NZ_AVFK01000046.1 GCF_000936425.1 Skermanella aerolata KACC 11604
GGCTTTTCACACGAACTACCCGACAACGACAAACTTACTTCCGATAATGGGGGGTTATCGGAAGTTATGGTGGAGGGCGATGAAAATACAGAACTATCAATCTATATGCTTTTTAACTTCGTTCTAAAGGACAACCCACTGTATTTAAATGAACAATTGTCATTTTTAGACGATGCTGGCGGTCAGTGTACCGACCATTGCCGTGCTGCGGACGGAAGTTCATCCCGGACCGGCTCGGAGGAGGGCCGATGGCCCACCCATCATGGAGGGATGATGGCCGACCCGATCTTACTAGGCGGAGATCGTTGCGGCGCTCGAGGAGGTTGCCGGTGGCCGCCTCGACGCCGCCCTGGCTGGCAACCAGCACTTCTTAATCAGCGAGGGGCTTTTCATCCGCGAGGGGCGTGGCGTTCAATGTCACCTGTTCGATCTATGCCAGGAGCGATCCAGTGACGCGCTGCGATGGGCTGTGGGGAAGCACCGGCATGGATCAGTGCCGATTAAACCAGCTTCGCCAGCGCGCGTCATCGGCGTCGATGATTGGGCTTGGCGCAAGGGCCAGCGCTACGGCACGATCATCGTCGATCTGGAACGCAATCGGCCGATCGACCTGCTGCCGGACCGCCAAGGTGATACGGTTGCCGCCTGGCTGAAGGATCATCCCGGCACTGAAATCGTTGCCCGAGATCGCGCCGGCGGCTATGCCGACGGTCTCCGAACCGGCGCTCCGGATGCCATCCAGGTCAGCGATCGGTGGCATCTCCTGCGCAACCTCAACGATGCCGTGGCGCGGGCTTTCGACTGGCATCACCGTGACCTGCATGCAGCAACAGCGGCGGCAACAAGTCAGGCTCCTGGCGTACCGGCATCGGCGCCTGCCGCACCTGAGGTGCTCTCCACACCAGTTCCCGAGCTGTTGCACCCGAATCGGCATGCCGTCCGCCGCGCCCGCTTCGACGAGGTGATGGCGCTGCATCACAGGAACTGGCCCATCAAACGCATTGCCCGAACCCTCGACCTCAATCTGAAGACGGTGCGCCGATGGCTGCGATCGGGTCAGCTGCCGACCTGGGACCAGCGGTCCCGCGGCAGTACGGTCGACGTCCACGCCGAGTATCTGCACCAGCGCTGGAACGAGGGCTGCCACAACGCGGCACAGCTGTGGGACGAGATCCGCGGGCGCGGCTTTCGAGGGCAGCTCCGGACCGTGCAGCGCTGGGTCAGACACCTTCGGGACGCTGAGCCGTCATCACCCGGAACAGGTCCATTCGGGAGAGCGTGGAAGATGCCGTCGAAACGCCGGGCCGCATGGCTCGTGGTGGCTGATCCCGAGACAATCGACGCCACCGATCAGGGGTTCGTCGATGCGCTGATCGCCGGCTCGGCGGAACTTGGCCGGATTATCGAACTGGCGCGCGTGTTCAATGCCATGGTGCGATACCAGCAGGCGGAGCGCCTGGACTCTTGGCTGGTAACGGCCAAGGAGACCGCCCTCGCCGGGTTCGCCGATGGCCTTGTCCGCGATCTCGCCGCGATCCGGGCGGCCCTGTCGCTGCCATGGAGTACCGGCCCGGTGGAAGGGCAGATCTGCCGCCTGAAGACAATCAAGCGAACCATGTCTGGTCGCGCCAAGTTCGATCTGCTGCGTCACCGCGTTCTTGAAGCCGCCTGAAATGGTGGTGGTCCACACCGATACCATTGCACCGAGTTTGCGGATGGACCCTATCCTGACGTCGGTTGACACTGCGCACTTTCCGGGCCCAGGCCAGGCCCGATTGGGATGCTGCGGCGGCGGCTGCCTGAGAGTTGCCAGAGACTCAGGACTACCGCGCGTCGGCCAAGTTCCTGTGACAACGCCTTCCACCCACCAAGGCCGAAGCACGCTACTATGCTCAAACTGAGCATGTCGCCAGGGCGGCGTGACTCAAATCAACCAGCCTCCGACAAACGCGGGGCGGTTCACTCGCCGACGCCCTACTCTACCGCACGCCCGGTTCTTAGGGGAGGTGATCGCAGCAATGTGATCTCCTTACTCCTAGTCAACCGCCGCATTAACAAATCGCAGCAGATGCACTGGTCCCGCCACGACGTCGATCTCCTACTCCAAGTCCGCTGTGCCGTCCTCAACGGCAAGTTCGGCCCCGGCTTCGGACAGCTGTTCGACACCAATCCAGCTCCGGAACGGCTATGGCAGCTTGCTCTCAATAGCGCGGCAGTCCCTTCTATCACAATGGTGTCAGCCCAGGCGATGATACTGCAGTGAATCCGACGTGGGACAGGAGGGTGGGATATGACGCAGATCACGATCGAAGTCCTGCTACAGTCGGCGCACCGATGGTCCGGTTGCCCGCCAGCGCTTAACCGGCGACGGCGACAGGGCTTAGGTGATGTGGTGGCAGAAAACCGCTTGGACTGCTCCGTATGACTTCGGTCCCGTTGTCATGCCCCTCGATCAGGCTCTCCGGTTTATCGTCATCGCGAGCTTCTTCTGGACCAACGCCTGATGTCCCTCAATCCCACTGAATGTGCGAAGTCCAGCTTAGGAATTCGCCACAGTACCACCCCTGTTCGCCGTCAAGCTCATATAGCTTTTCGGCTTCCGTCCACCAACCTGACAGTACCGAGGATATCACTGCAGTGATGGGGTCGACGGCTGTCGGTTGAGGCAAAGGCCATCACTGCGGTAATGGGGGTGGCGTATCTCAGACTTGGCTCGATTGCTCCTGTGGTTCGTCCGCTAAATCAGTGAAATAGTTGGGAGAGCCGCGACGCCAAGCCGGCGGACTTGGCGATGGTGCCGCCGGCGTCCCCGGATGAATGGATGCTTGTGCTCATTCCAGCAGGCGGTGGTGCGTTCAACCGCCTGTTCGATCTCGGCCCAGGTCTCGAAGCGTCGTCCTTCCAAGGCCAGGGAGCGCAGCACCTTCCACCACGGCTCGATCAGGTTGAGGTAGGCAGCGTACTTGGGCTGGAAGACGAACTCCCAGCGTGGATGAAGCAGGCTGAACAGCAGCATGTCGGGCTCGCTGTGAGTGCTGAGATTGTCACTACGGCATAAATCTGCTCGACAGTGGGATCGATCCAGGCCTCGACCTCGCCGAAGAAATCAACCCAGTTGGTCGTGGTGCGGCGATCGTAGAGATGCGACAAGAGACATAGCCGCGACCGCGTCGGCCATAGTCGATCTCCTGTTTGGCCCGCTCGGCCTTAGGCGCTGCCGGCGTGACGAGTTGCTGGCCTGGAAAGCTCCTGGCCGCCTGCGGCCCCATCTTGTCCAGGCAAACCACTATGCTGCCGACCGGCGCCGCCGTGTAGGGGTGCTCAATGACCCCTTTTTTTGGCAAAGTCGAGAACGACCCGTTCACCAAACCAAGTTTCCTCATGACGCCATTCCCAGGCCTTCGCGGATGAAGATCTCGCTGATCCGGCTGCGGCGCATGGCGGTGCCCTGGTCAGAGAGATAAGCCACCAGCCGATTCAGGGTCCAGCAGGCGAAGGGCAAACCCAGCTCAGTGGGGTGGGTCAAGGCTGCGGTGATGACGGCACTGCGCTGCTCGGCAGAATATGTCGGCGGCCGTCCGGTGTGCACATCCTCTTCCAGCCCGTCCAGAGCGCGCGCATTGAAGCGGTTGATCCAGTAGCGAACCGTGTTGCCGCACAAGTCCATCCGGCCGGCGATCTCCTCCGCCTTCAGGCCGCTCATGGCATGGACGACAATCTGGGCGCGGCGGACAAAGGCAGTCCCAAGCGTGTGTGACCGCATGATCCGCTGAACTTCCGCCCGCTTATCATCCGTCAGGTCCCGCAATCAAGGCGTCATGGCCCTCCTCTACGTGGATTCAGCACCCCGAGCCTACCCGGCTCAGGGGAGCAGCGCCGATCTCAGATTTGCAGCATCAAGCGGGACATCCCCCTACTGCGTGGACCTGAGCGACGCCGAGCCGACCGAGTTGCAGGCCTTGGTCAGCGGGGCCAGCAGGCAGTGCGCAAGATCAAGCGGGCGCAGATCCTGCTAGCCGCTAACGCGGACTGGGGTGACGAGGCAATCGCCGCCCCCCTCGCGGTCGTCATCACGGCTCACCTCCTGATAACGACGCTAGGCGCAATGCTGTTCACTTTGAGCGGTAAGACGGCTATGATGGTGCCCCCTTGGTGATGCAGGATCGGCAGCCATGGCTGGTGTTCCTGTTGGCCTTCCGGCCGGCATTCGTCTGAGCGACCACATCAGCCTCGGGGTGATCGCCGGGGCTGTGCCATTGGCGCGGGTGCGCAAGATCCTGGCCGAGACCGGCCGGGCGAGCGAGCGCGATCTGCCGGCGTCGGTGATGGTCTACTACGTCATTGCCATGGCGCTCTACATGGGCTCGAGCACGCGCGAGGTGCTGCGCTGTCTGCTCGAGGGCCTACGCTGGCTTTGGGGTGCGGAGGCGGTCCGGGTTGCTGGCAAGAGCGGCATCTCGCAGGCCCGTAGCTGGCTCGGAGAAGCGCCGCTGCAGCGGCTCTACGAGGAGCTGGTGCAGCCGATTGCCACCCCGGCCACCAAGGGAGCGCGATACCGTGGCTGGCGGCTGACCAGCCTCGACGGCACCTGCCTGGACGTGGCTTACACGGAGGAGAACCGGTCGAAGTTTGGCCTGCCTGGGGTCAGTTGGGGGGAGAGCGCCTTCCCGCAGGTGCGGCTCGTAGCGCTGGTCGAGAACGGCACGCATGTGCTGTTCGGCGCCCGGCTGGGTCGCTGCGCCGAAGGCGAGACGCCGCTGGCGCACGCCGTGCTGGGCGCGCTGCGGCCCGACATGCTGTGCCTGGCGGACCGGCAGTTCTTCGGCCACGCGCTCTGGAGCCGGGCGGTGAGCACCGGCGCCGACCTGCTCTGGCGCGTCAAAAGCAACCTGCGGCTGCCGCGCGAGCAGGTGCTGCCGGATGGCTCCTATCTGAGCACGGTCTACCCGAGCGAGACGGATCGCCGGCACCGCAGCAACGGCCTGCGGCTGCGGGTGGTGGAGTACCGGCTGGCGGGCATCGCCGATGCCGAGCCACTCTATCGCGTGGTGACCAGCATCCTCGACCCGCAGCGCGCCCTGGGGGCGGAGCTGGCGGCGCTGTACCACGAGAGGTGGGAGATCGAGGTCGCCTTGGCCGAGCTGAAGACGCAGCTCCGGGGCGCA
Source organism: Skermanella aerolata KACC 11604 (assembly GCF_000936425.1). GTDB lineage: Bacteria > Pseudomonadota > Alphaproteobacteria > Azospirillales > Azospirillaceae > Skermanella > Skermanella aerolata. The sequence goes on from NZ_AVFK01000046.1 coordinate 5,166, forward strand.
CGGGTGGTGCTACGCTCCGAGACCCTGGCGCTGGTGCGCCAGGAGGTCTGGGGCCTGCTGCTGGCGCATTTCGCCGTGCGTGGGCTGATGCACGAAGCCGCCCTGCAGGCCAACGAGGACCCTGACCGGCTATCCTTCTCGCACGCCGTGCACGTCCTCCGCCGAAAGATCCCGCACTTCGCGGCGCTTTCCCCCTCGGCGCAGGCGTGCCCTGCATAAGGCGGTGCTGGACGAGATCCTGGAGGAGCGTGCGGTGAGTGGTCGCGGCCGGCTGGTGCCGCGCGGGGTCAAGCGGAAGATGAGCAACTACCCGTTGCGCCCGCGCACCCCGCAGCCAATCACCCGCATCGATTACGAAGCCGCAATAAGAATCCTAAAGTGAACAGCATTGACGCTAGGCGGGACTATGCGGCGCGTCAAGATACTGCCGACGCTCCTTTAAGGCGACACCGGCTGCACCGGCTGCACCGGGATGATCATCATGGATGCTTAGGATGAGCACAATGTCCTGGCACTGAAGGCGATTGTTCAGAAGATTCTCGAACTTGACCCGGATCAACCACCTTGAACATGCAGAGCAGCAGATAGACCTGGGCTCCAAGCCGATAAGCACGGACCTGCAATTTTTCTGATCTCATCGTCAGCCGATGTCCGCCATCGTTCTGAAACCGTCCGGGAATGGGTCCTTGATTGTTCAGCGCAGGACAAAACGAGAGGGATGACCTTTGCCCAGGTAGGTGTTTCAGGGAGCTTGGTTTCTTGCCTCCATCGTTGTCCTCGGCACTGCCAGGATGGCATCTTAGATCGGCCAGCTCCTTGGGACCTCAATCGGATGCATACTTCGGCTGAATCCTTCCCCCCCTTCTGATTTCGGGTTCTTCCGCAGGTCTTGTCCGAAGGTTGGTAGGAAATTGGCTGGTGGCGTAATCTCCTGAGGTTGAGGAACCAACACCGGCGGGCTTGTCACCGCTGCAAGAGATTACATCCTGGAAAAGACTACATCCAGCGACACTCCGGTTCGATTGTTGGCGACGACTGGTTCGATTCACTAGAAGTCGGGGTACGGCTGCGAATCCGTTCGTTCATCGAGGCAATGCTGGAGAGCGAAATAGCACTGGCATTGAACCGCAGGCGTGATGAGCGGACTAAACCGTCATCCTCTATACAGACGGCAGTTCGTCGGCTACGGATATGATTTTTGCCGATGCCGCCTCACCGGCCGCCGTATTTTGTCAGGATAGGCGAGGACTGCACAGCATACCTTACTTTCACTTTGTGAAAGTCATAATCCAGCACGATCCGGAAACCTTCGTCCTCTATAACGAGAGCGCCACCACCCTTCCGGTTCTCTTCCTGCGAGATAGTCCGCCAATGGCCGTACAGTTTCAGATTCTCGACGATCCGCAGGCCAGTCGGCTTCAGAATGTCCAGTATCCGGTCGTGTCGAAGAAGCCGGCATCGACGGCCAGCACGACTTGTGTTTCCTTCTGGAGCTCCTCGGCCGTCGTGCCACCTCGTTCCCCGACACGATCCTGAAACTAAACAGCTTCGAAGCCAACCGCTTGCCATGATCACGAATGTGAGCGCCCGGCGCTCTAGACGGATGCTCATGGCCTGCATGCCGGCACGGGCTGGTTCTACGACCGGTCACGGAGTCTGGGCCATCGCCGTCGCTGCCGCCTTCGCGCTGGCAGGAACCTCCTTGCCTGTGGATACCGTGACCCGCCGGAGAGAGAGGCGAGGCAGAGCGGCGTGGTACGATGCTGTGTCCCGCCATATGCCTGAAGCACGATCGAAGAGCATCGAGGTACCGCTATCAAGCCGACCCGCAAAGCCCCCTCATTCACATCCATAGGATGTTCAGCCTGTTCTGGTCAGTCCTTTGTCTTCTTCGTTCTTTGCGAGACCCCAAGGATGCTCTCCACCTCAGCAACAAGTCCCGGAAGCCTGCGCGCCACCTCCTCGATAACAGCCTGATCCAACGCTGGGTCGAAGCGCAACAGAGACTGGCGGCCGGAACGCGTGAGAGTTGCCAGCTTGCCTCCATCCTGCCTTGCGAGAACCAGGTTCTTAGACGGCAGGTTAGGGGCTTGCGTCACGGCGCGCAGCGCCGCTGCGATCTGTGTCCGGGTTCCTCTTCCCATTTGTGTCGAGACCGCCGACACCATCCGTTCTAGGAGTTCCAGATCAGGGTCTGACGATATCTCCTCTTTGCCCATACCGGCATGATGCTTCCGCATAGACGCATGAAGCCGCATCGCATCGTTGCGTCCGAGCTGCCTTGGATCGTCCAGCCGGTCGATCAGGCTATCGGGTAGACGGCCCATTTTGCGCCATTCCACCACGGTCGGCTGAGAAACGCCCATCATCTTACCCAACTGGGCCGTGCTTAAGCCTTGGCCGTCCGAAAGTCGGGCAATCCAGCGGCACCGCTCGAACAGGCTGACGTCCTCGCGCTCTGAGTTCTCGCGCCACTGAGCCTCAAGCATCTGAGAGTCGGTGAGGGGACGCACCCGTGCCAAAACGGGGATGCCCAAATTTCGGCATGCTGCCAACCGCCGACGTCCGGCAGCCAGTTCGTAACGCCCGCTGTCATCTCGAGCCCGGCGCACCAAGATCGGTTGGTCTTGCCCATTCGTGCTGATCGACACGGTCAAGGCTGTGAAGGCGTCGTCTGTGAAGGCGCGCGGGTCTCGATCGGCGGGGAGCGGGTCGTCGACCTCATCGGGTGATAGGGCGATGAGTGAGTCGCCGCGCTCGCGGGCCTCTTCGAGTTCCTTCTCAATGCGTCGAAGCTTCTCCTCTACAGCCTCGGAATACTGGCCGAGCGAGCGGCCGACAATGCCGCGGCCGGCCGCCGACGATGCCGGCCCTTGTTCGTCATGAGGGACCCTTTCCTGCATCTCCAAGGTCTTCTCCTCCAAGCTGCTGCGTTTTTCCGCCAGCCCGAACACCATGTCCGTCAGTGCCGTTCTCTTGTTGACCGGCTTCGGTCTGCCCGCGACGCTCATGCGACCTCCAAGTCGCGCAAGCGCAACCGACCGCGCCCCCAGATACGCAGCAATTCAGCTTCGATCAATGCGTTCACCTCGTTCATCGCTTCGATAGCACGCTCGTAGGTTCTTCGGTTCCCGACCGGTTCGTACTCGTACAAGGTTTCCTTTAGGATGCCGGCGCTGTCCATCATGGCTGTTTCCACCATCGAATGTTCGAGGGCGGCCTCGGCGAAGAGCGCTCGCTCCCAGTGCACGATGGTCGTTTGGCTCCGGTCCGACGGCTTGTACTTCGTCGTCAGAATACGCACGAAATCGTAATTCAGCATGTCCCTGGAAACCGATGTCCGGAAGTCGCGGGCGATCTCGCTCATGAAGCGGAAGAATTCGCCTGAACTGGCGAAATCGATCATCTGCGGCGGGATCGGCACGACAAGGCCGGATGCTGCGACGAGCGCATTGATGGTGAGCATGCCGACGTCCGGCCGGCAGTCGCAGACGACGACGTCGTAATCTCCACCCACCTTGGACAGGAAGGCTTGCAACTCGCGGAAGAACGGACGCTCATCCCGTACCCGGCCGATCAGTTCGTACTCTGCGCTCTGCAGGGCAATGCTCGCCGGGACAAGGGACAACCCCGGCCAGTAGGTGTCTCTTATCATCCCTTTCGCGATATCGCCGGCGTCACGTCCTAGATCATCCCGGCGTACCCATCCGGCGAAGGTCTCGTCCTCGTTGACCTCCGTATCCGGGTGTATTCCGAAAAGGGCAGTAGCCGATGCCTGCGGATCAAGGTCTACCATCAAGACGCGATATCCGTGCAAGGCTAGGTACTGGGCAAAATGAGTGGAGCTGGTCGTCTTCCCGCTGCCACCCTTGAAATTGACGAACGAGACGATTTGGAGTTTCTCGCCTTCGCCGTCGGTCCTGTGCGTTCGGTAACGCGCATTCCCGGTCGAGTTCAGCAACCATTCGCGAGCCGCGTGGATCTCATGGATGCTGAATGTCCTTCGGCCTGACTCGCCGGATTTGCCCTGCGGAAATTCGGTATTCTCCCGGAGCAAGTTGCGCAGGTGGCTTTGCGAGACGCCGAGGATGTCTGCCGTCTCCTTCAAGGAGAATGGTCTCAGCCGCTTGCGCCGATCCGGCTCGTTTTCCAACTCGACGGCCCGCCTCTGCACTTCCGTGCACACATCGGCGAACCCCCTGAACATTTGCTCTATGTCGATCACGAACCGCCCTCGCTACTATACGCCCCACAGGATGATGGACGGCTGATTTGCGGCAAGCAAGCCGGAAATGCTCCGAAGGTATTGAATGTCTACATCGTAGCTGGCAATTGGATTTCATAAGCCAAGCTGGTGCACCATCGTTTTTTTCTCCTTCAACCCATGAAATTCGATGTTCCTAATTGTGCTCCGGGATAGCGAACTGATGCTGGCATGATCGGGATATGGCGTAATCGGGAAGGGGGCGGTAGCTCCCCGGCGATCGGAACGAGGTGTGATGTGTTCAGCCTGACGTCAACACCGATCGAGAGAGCTACCATGATGGAACTCTATGTAGGCCTGGACGTCTCGCTGTGAACCGCAACGAGTTTGCCGGAGACCGTTTGGTTTGAGTCACGCTGCGATGGCCTGCTCTCAGCATGGCATAATAGCGTTCCTCGGCTTCGGCCGGCGGAATGTTGCCGATGGGCTTCAGCAGTCGGCGATTGTTGAACCAATCGACCCAGGTTAATGTTGCGAATTCGACATCCTCGAAGCTGCGCCATGGTCCACGCCGGTGTATGACCTCGGCTTTGTAGAGGCCGTTGATCGCGCTCGGCGAGAGCATTGTATAGCCTTCGTATAGCCTTCGGCGTTAGCTGAAGCTCCGTAACTGTCGCCGACGCTGCCGACGGACGGTTCGACGCCGGCCTGGACCGAGCGCTCGGTGTAGCGCATGCTGACATAGTGGGCGGATTCAAGCGGTCGTCGCAACGCCCTCTGTCTGCTTCTCTTTATGGATGGCCCTGAGGGATTCGTCCAGGGCCTCGGCAGGCGTTTTCCAGTCAAGCGTTTTGCGGGGCCTGGTGTTGAGGGCGAGCGCGATGGCTGCCAGGGTGTCGGCATCATGCACGCAGAGGTCGGTTCCCTTGGGAAAGTACTGGCGCAGCAGCCCGCTGGTGTTCTCGTTCGTGCCGTGCTGCCAGGGGCTGGGAGGGTCACAGAAGTAGACCTGGATCCCTGTGGCGATCCGCAGATGGGCGTGTTGTGCCATCTCGGCGCCCTGATCCCAGGTCAGCGACTGCCGCAGGTGCTCGGGCAAGGTGGTGATCGTGCGCGTGATGGCGTCGTGGACCGCTTCGGCGCCAAGGCCGGCGAGCGCCGGCCCGTTCTTGACACGCGGCCCGCTGGCGTGACTCGGTATCGGGGGCAGATGGAGAAGCATCGTGAACCGCATCGTCCTCTCCACCAAGGTGCCGATCGCCGATCCTCCCAAGCCGATGATGAGGTCGCCCTCCCAGTGCCCCGGCACCGCCTGGTCAGCCACCGCCGCCGGGCGCTGGCTGATCATGATCTCCGGGGCGATGAAGGACTTGCCTCGCCTGCGGGTGCGGGCCCTCGGGACGCGCATAGCCCGCCCGCTCCGCAGGCAGGCGGTCAGGTCACGGCGCAAGGCTCCGCGGCCTTGATTGAACAGCGCCTGATAGATGGCCTCATGGCTGATGCGCATCGTCTGGTCCTCGGGAAAGTCGAGCCGCAGGCGGCGAGCGATCTGTTCCGGGCTCCACGCCTTGGCCCATCGTCGGTCCTGCCGAGGTCCGTGACGGCGGCCCTTCCATGTCACGGCCGGCCCGTGAACCGCCGCCCCGTCCGGAGCGATAACCGTGCCTGCCAGGCGATCCTGCACGTACTGCCGCAACGCTGGGTTGACCGCCAGTTTGGCCAGCTTTGGGAGGCGCGCCACTGTGCGGTTGTTGCCCGATACTCCAGACCGCCTCCGCAGGTAGCCGCGTTGCGCCGCAGCTCCCGAAAGATGGTTGATGCGGTCCGCTCCAGGCGGCGGGCGATCTCCCGCACGCCATGCCCCTGGACCCCCCTGGGCCCACAAGAGAGCAATTTCCTCCCGCTCCGCGAACAGCAGGTACCGCCCCGAAGGCGGCTTCGCCGATAATGCAAACCCCGCTGGTGGCATGCCGCCCGCCTCTCGGAACCAACGTGTCCCCACCGCGGGCGACACTCCGGCCACAGATGCCGCATCCTCGCTCGTTTGTCCCGTCGTGATCGCCGACCAGAACTGCCGGCGCTCTTCACGGTGCGCCGCGGGGCCGGCCAGGTGACTGCAGAGGAGCCCGTCCAGATCGATCCGACCGCCGCTTCTGCTTCTTCATCGCAACCTCCTTCATCAGGGTGTTGCGACGACCGCTTGAATCCGCCCCTCAAAGTTCCCGGTAAAGACGCGCTCGATCTCCGGCTTCAGCATCAGGTCCCGCTTCGCCCGCGCCGACAGCTTTTCGGGATCGGCCCGTTTGGCACTGTGGTCGTGGTAGCTGGACTGGGCGATCGGCAGCACTTTGCAGATCGGCTCGACCCCGTGGACGGCGCGATGCTCGTCGATGAAGGCGATCATTTCCGGAACGGGCGGTCGAGCTCCGCCTGGGCGAAATACGCTGACGCCTTGCGCAGGATTTCGTTCGCTCAGGCGAAGTTCCCGAACCTCGCGCTCCAACGCCTTGATCCGCTCCCGATCCTCCGTCGTCGGGCCGGGCCGCTTGCCCTGATCGCGCTCCGCTTGCCGGATCCAACCCCGCAGCGTCTCCGCAGTGCAGCCGATCTTCGCCGCGATCGAGCTGATCGCCGCCCACTACGAGGCGTGTTCCCCTTCGTGCTCCAACACCATGCGCACCGCGCGCTCGCGGACTTCAGGGGCGTATTTTGGTGATGGTTGCTTCGTCATGATGACCCCAGTCTCTCAAGGAATGGGACCTCCGGTAAACCCGGTACAGTTCACCTACCGTTCATGTGGCACTGCCGTGTTCGATGCGGGGCCGTCCATCTCATCACGCCAACTCGCTATCCCAGAATGAACCAGAGGTTCATGGGTTCGGAGGTTTAAGAGTATCGATCCGAATTCTCGTAATCATATCAGCAACTTATCGATGAGTTTCGTTCCTGATAAGCAGGAACTTTGTTCTCGGTCATCAGAGTCTTCTGTACCCGATCCTACGGAAGTGTGGTCGAGAAAAGCAGGAAATACGTTCCTGATAATCGAGGCATTTTTATTTGTTCGCGTTCATCATGTGGATAAAGGCTCTAAATCAGCGGGGTTTCGATTAACGTTCCCGTTCGTCGGAATTACGTTCCTAATCCGTGGAGTCTACGCTCTAAAATCGGCCCTCCGCTGGGTCTTTCTTGAATGCAAGCTCCTCACGTTGGCAAAAATGCCTGTGGATCGGGAACGTAATTAAGCTTCCTGATGGACTCGCGCGTGCTTTTCTTCATCATGCCTGGAGAGACACTCCTCCAGACGAGCCGAGCTGATGAACAGGAACACAACTCCCGCCGACCAGCTTAGCCTGCCTGGCATTGACAGTCCGCTTCTGGGTCAGGTGAAAAATGACCGGCACGTGATGGCCTACAATTTCTTCCCTTTGTCGAAGGAAGCCAAGCCGCATCCGATACGCTACGACGACGGCAAGGTAGCCATCGAGGTTAGAGGAGAGGACATCGCGACGATCTATGACAAGGAAATACTAATTTACGTTGTAAGTTTGATGTCTCAACGGGTCGAGCGCGGCGAGGATGTCGGTCGGCAGTTCTCATTCACTGCGGGCGATTTCTTCCGGGTTGCCGGCTTATCGGATGGATCCGGCTCGTATGAGCGAATCGAGGGAGCGCTGGGTCGCCTTCAGGGCACTCAGATCCGAACAAATATAGTGACCGGCGGGGAGAGAACCCGAGAATGGTTCTCTTGGCTGGATAGCGCAAAGGTGACGTATCGCAAACGCAAAGACAAAGATGGCGAGATAATCGAGCGCATGGAGAAGATCACTGTTACGCTCTGCGAGTGGCTCTGGCGTGCGATCAAGATCGATGACGCTAAGTTCGTCTACGATCCAAAATTTTTTGAGTTGCGTCCCCTGGAAAAGCGTCTCTACGAAATAGCCCGGGCGCACTGCGGCCGAGGCGGGTTTAGAATGTGGCTGGATAAGCTTCAGGTACGAGTAGGATCCGAAGATACTCAGCGCAAGTTTCGGATGAACCTCAAGCAAATTTCAGATCGCAAAAAGCCTTTGCCCGGCTACGCTTTTACCCTGATCGATCGCCAAGTGCTCAACACGGCCCCGCGGCGCGGCCGACCGGCTAAACGCACTATGGTCGTATTCTACCGCCAAGATGCCAGCATCATGGAAACCCTGAACAACGCCGACACCTTGGATCTCGTCGAGTAACGAACCTGTCCGGCCTAGTCCGTTCACCTCTCTCTCATTGACGGTGTACTGCAAGGAATTGGTCCGGCGATCATTGTCCGGCCGGTAATGCCATTTCGTCGCAATCGCCCTCGCAACCGAAGGGGAGCCGGTGGTCCCGCATTCAGACCGGCAGAGCGACCATCAACATGAGTGATCGCAAGCACAATGTCATTTTCAGGTTCTTGGAAGTTTTATGTGGATGACGCTGGATTGAACGTCTTCGTGGGTTGAGCCCGACGCGCGGCATGGCCGTGAAGGATCGCCATATAGAAAAAAGCATCCTTCGATACGGTATCGTTCTTGAGCATCTCCCTGCATTCAATCGGCTTCCCGTCCACCCTCCAGATCACTGACCAGATCGACCATGGCGCCCGCTGGGTGACGGTGCGCACGCAGACGACCGCAGTCTCGGCATCCTGTCCCGCGTGCAGAACCCCGTCCCGGCGGGTCCACGGCGCCTACTGGCGCAGCCGCGGCGACGTCGCCTGTTTCCGCCACCCGACATTTCTGCTCGTCCGGGTTCGTCGGTTCCGGTGTGCCGCGCCCGCTTGCCCTCGCCGGACCTTCGCCGAACCGCTGCCCGGCGTCGGCCAGACCCGGGCGCGCCAGACTGATCGACGGCCAGGATCCGGCCCCCTGCCGCCGTAACTGGAGCTGTTCGAATGGCATTCAGCACAGGAGTTGGGCCAAAACAGTTGATTAAATTGACTGGATTGCCGACCGGCGGATTATCTCTCGATAGTTCCGATCAGATCCTGGGCGAGCTGGACCACGGAATGCCAGGTCTCGTCGTGATGCTCCCCCTTGCTGGCTTCGATCAACGCCCTGCTGACTCCGACAATACAGAGAGCGAGTGAGAGTTAACCGGGCGGGTGATCCTGCCCGCCGCCAATCATTGTGCGTCCTCGTCTTTCGGTAGCAGTCCTTTCTCCTGCATGTTGTCGATCACGAATTTCTCGACCCATGAAGCGACAGGCCGTCTGTCCGCCTTCGCCAGCCGCTCAATCGTCGCTTTGATATCGGCTTCAAACCGAATGGAGATCGGCGTCCAGGTCCGCTTGGGTCCAACACCCTCTTTGCTCACCACTACCACCTCTTCGTATATCATTGTTACTCTCTTCTGTGTTTTGCTTATCACCGTGATGAACAATGACGACACTCACAGATACAGAGAACAACATACACGACAGAGGGTAAAATGCTCACCTTCTCAGCACATCAACTTCTCCCGTCGCCAACCCTGCCCCCGTCCTCTCACCCGTCGGCGGTGAAGCCCCTCTTCGCGGAACTGAGCTTTCGCCGGCTTGGTCCGATGGTCGAACCGGTCTGCACCCGCGTCGAGTACAACACCTTCAGCGATCAGTATCTCTTTGGGGAAATCGGATATGAAGTAGTCGAGGAAGAAGACGAGGAAAATGGCGCAGTCGGTCTGCAATACGCCGCAAAGGCTTCTCCCGGTGACGACTAGTACAGCCTTCCGGCCGACCTCTGAGCTGGTTCCTGGAAATCTGGGATTGGAGCGTGGCTGCCTCTCTACAATGGAGAACACTCTCATCAGACATACAACTCCCGGACACCACGGCAAGTCTAAAAAGGCGCAATACCGGTGGATATGTGGACGATCTGCTGCGCTTTCGACCGCATACCCACCAGCACAACCATCAGCAAAGGGTTCAATAATGATGGATTAAACGGTATCGTGACGGTCGCAGCACCACAGTAACGGGTGTCAGTGTCGGAGCGGCAGAGTATCTTCGCGGGTCTCTCACTTAACCCGCCACACCTTCTGCCTCGCTCACAGGATCGACCTCACCCTGCGATTTCGGAACAGCCGACGATCGTGAGCTGATGAGCATCTACGCCGTAGCTGACGAGTAACCTAAGCATCCGACGCTGGGGGGATGCTCGAACACCCTCCCAGCCTCGCCGAAACGAGGTTCCCCGATGAAAAAGAACGCTGTCATTTACCTCCCCCCGGACGAAGATGCAACAGACCTGTGGCAGGTGGTCACCGCCGCTCTCCGCTCGGCCGGGATCACTTATCCGCGGTCCGCGCCAATGCCGGCTCAGCCGTTCAAGCCGAAGCATGTCCTCCCGGTTCTCCTGTCCAGCGAAGAGGTTTGATTATGTACCGATCACACCATGTCCCCGGTTCCGCTGGCGCTGGTTTGTCTCCCCGGATGGCTGGCCTGATTGCCGATTTCCAGCACCTGAACACCGCCCTGGAAGAAATCGACCACTCTGTCGATGCCGATGCCTGGGACCGCGCTGCTGTCGCTCGCGGCCTGGCTCTGGACGATCTTGTGTTCGAGCAGCCTACCACGCTGACAGATTTCGCCGCAAAGATGACGGCGCTGGTTGAGATTATGGCAGAACAGGACAGTGAACTTTTCATCTTCCACCGCCTTGCCGAAGACGCCATCAAGCTGGCCGGTGAGGTGGCGAAATGAGCGCCCTCGGCATCACTGACGAATGCGGATCGGTGCCCAGGCTCAGATCATGACCGTACCACACCTACCGCGTTGATTTATCGTGTAAATATCGCTTCATGAGGTGGCCTTCCGTCGACGCCGATGGAGGGTCATCCTGAGAGCCCTACATACTCGAAAAGTCAACAGTTTGAGCCGCCTCAGCTCATGGCCCACGCTTGGACGCTGATCCAGACGCAAGGAGCAGTCAACCGCTCGCCCAAAATGGGGATCCTGGTTGTCAGTTGGTGATTAACGGGCCGCTTGTTTGCTGGAGTCTCAGCATCTGGGTGGCTTCGTGGTGCTCATAACCGACCGCCGCATGGTGTCGATCGATGGGACTGTCACACCCGGCGGCTGCCACCCCGATGCACTACTGCCCTCCGGTTTCAGGTTCGGTTCCGGTGTTGGCGTCATGGGTGGCGGTAGAGGGCTTGATGGAACTGACTGTCGCCTGATCGACCCATCATCCACGGCATCCTGAACGCTCCTGCGGCCAGCAATAACGGTGGTCGGAACATCCAGGCCATCGAGCCGAAAGACATACTGGATTGCCGTATCACTCAGGCCGGTGGTGCGCAGAGACCTGATGTCCGCGGTGATCCTGGCGCTATCGATGTCTGGCCGCGTGTGGTCAGTGCTCCTCGTTTCGGCAGCGGCCGGCAGTGCTCCACAAAACAACATGGCGCCACCCAGAAAAGCGATACCGTTTCGTCGTCTCATGGCTTCCTCCAGAGAAGTCGTTACGTGTTTCAATTTAACACAACACGGGAAGGAAAAAAGCCGCGCAGTTGCGGCTTTCCTTTAAATGGCTGGATCGATGGCGATTTTCTCGGTTTTCAGATACCGGCGCAGCGCTTCAAGGACGAATTCGGATTGTGATATCCGGTCGACCTCGCAGCGGTCGCGGAACCGGTCAGACAGTGGCGGCTTGAGCCAGACGATCCTGGGTTTAGTCCCGGCCTTCTCGCCAGGGTGCAGCCTGGGGGCGGCTGTATAGGTCACCAGCTCGCCGTTATCACGATTGTCCAGGAGCTGGCCAATGGCGTCGCGGAACAGGTCGGACCGTGTTTCCCCGCGCCCGGACGCCACGGTTTGCAATGCATCCCATTGCTGCCGCGTGATCGGGTAAACCGAAACTGAATTGCCTTCTCTCAATTTTTTGTCACCGGCTGTAAGTCGCGGCATGATTGACTCGCTGTACGGGTCTTGAAGCATAACTCTCGGTCATCCTGCAATGTTATTGTTTAACACAAATTAAAATGATTGGGTCATTCTTTATACGGATCCAGCTCAATAGGTCGGGTGACATGCACGGTCAACTCTTCGGGCGTGGCCGTCAACGTGGGTTTCCGGTTCAGCTCCCGATCGACCAGCCGTTCCGCGACACTGGCGCTGCGATCAGCCAGGGCACCGCCCATGTTGATCACCACGTCGCGGCCATTTCCGCCACCGCCAAACGATGCCAGCCCCCGAACAACATCGACGGCAGTGCCAGCCAGGACAGCGCCCGCCAGGGCACCGATGTGGTTGTTCACGTCGGCAGGAAGGCCCGCCGCGCCATCGCCACCGGCCCCAGGCATCCCACCCAGATCGATCATCCGGCCATTGGGCAGAATCAGTGCTGTCCACGCTACTTGCAGCCGTTCGTCGCCATAAGCTGTATCGGCGTTATAGGCTCCAACCAGTGTTGCCCCTGCCGGCGAAGCGTAGCAGTCACCGCGCGGGCCGGCATAGATCGGCCGCGTTGTCCTGGCCGTCACCTGCCCCGGCGTGGCACTGGAGATGACGCCTTCAGCACTGATCCAGAGGTAAGAGCCAGGACGCACAGCACACCGGCCCAATTGCCCGACTATGCCGGTCGGCCTGAATGCGTCACTGCTGGCGCCGGCTGCACCATAGAACCCCTGCCTACCACCCCGATTGTCGGCTACCTGCTGGTATCCGCGCTGCTGGGAGTCGCCCTGCGCCGACATGTCAGCCTGCGTGGTGCCGGTAATGACGCTGGACATCCGTTCTTCCTCGGGAACGCCCTTTTTGTTCGTTGGGCCGTAAGATCCAGCGGTGCGCGGTGTCGGCGCCAGGTGCGGAGACGGGATTGCGCCCGGTTCCTTCTCCGGCTCAGACTTACCGGCCGGTGGCGGGTAAACCGCTGGTGCGTAGTGTGCCTGGAAGTTCAGCGGCGGGGCCGGCGTGTTGGAGTTGCTCGACCTGATCTCCTGCTCCTGGCCAGACTGTGACGGGATATCAGGCCACCAATAGGGCCGTGTCACGATGCCCAGGACAGTCCCGGCCAGGGCAAGGCCACCGGCCACGAAGACGGCAGGGCGAATGCCCCGCCCCGGCTTTGGTTTCGCATACAGAGTTTCCGGGTCGAACGTCATTCCTTGCTCCTCTCGATCTTGATTGCTGTAGTGCCCCAGCGAAGTTCCGCCTTAGCCAGCACCTGGTCGGGAATGACCAGGTACCGCTTGTGGCTCACGTAGGCGTTGACGGGTCGATCAGTGCCGGTGCTGGTATCAACCACCTTGGGCGGCACCACCTTGCCAGCGTCGACCGGCAGCTCGATCCAGGTCTTGCCGGCGTGCGTGAATACGGCACTGGGTCGCCAGTGCTCTTTGCTCTGGCCGATGGTGTAGCCGTAATCAGCGACATCGACGGGTATGCCCGGTTCCGATCCGAACGGCTCGATACCCGGCAGGGCATCGCTTGCTGCGAACTCCAGACCCTTCAGCGGCGCCTTCATCACCACAGCATGGTGGAAGATGCTTTTGTAGGTGTTGATCTTGTAGATCAGCTCGGTCTTGTCCGTCTTGATCGTCAAGGTCTGGTTTTTCAGACCACCCTCGTAGGGCCGGATCAGCAGCGTTTGGATGGACTCGCCAGCGTCGTTGGTGCTGATGCCCAGGTCGGCCCGCTCCCACTTGCTGGGATTGCTGATACTGCCGGCCCGATACACCTGTCCCGGTGGCAGGTCGATCGTGGTCGGCTGACCCTCGGCCATGTAGATCTGGTACAGGATCCCGGGGATGGTCGGTACCGTGTAGGTCGCGCCGATATAATCGTCAGGGTCGGGAATGCGGGTACTGCGCTGGTTGACCTCGGCCAGCGCCTTCAGCGGGTCACGCTTTATCCGTGGGAGGTCCTTCGGCGGGTTGACTTCTGGAACCTGGACGTAGACAGGCACTTCGACAGTGCGGGTTGCAGGTTCCGGTGCCCCCTGGATAACTGTTTCACCACCGCCTGACAGTCCCGCGGCGCAGGCTCCCAGGATGGTGGTGGATGACAGCAGGATCATCAGGCTGTGGTTCATCGGGTCTTCCCTGCTATCAGAGATAACGTGTTATAAATTAACACGATCAGGCTTCAACCGAAAGGTCAGGGCTTTACCAGGCCGGCCGGAATACGGAACACTTCGCTGTCCACGTGGGTGATCCAGAGGCCGGAAGGGTTTTTGTTGAACTCGGCCTGATCCATCGGCTGCCGGTGGATCACCACGAAGTTGCCGGTGCGGCGGACAGGCACCAGCGTCTGAGTTCCCTGGATTTCGTACTCGATCCAATCGAGGGTAAAGGTGCTGGAGTTTGGCGACACCAGCCGGGCGCCCAGCGGTTCGATCGACCGCGAAATCCCCTGATCCGCCTGATCGTTGGGAAAATTGATCGTGTAATATTCGGTAAGCCGGGCTTTGGGCACATCGTCCAGGCTGTTGAATGCCTGGGTCACGTTGTTGCCCATCAAGACCTTGTCGGGACTGATCCAGCGGGCATTCCTGATCCACTGGCGCAGAAAAGAGTCGATGTCGGCCATCCCCGGTGAGTACGGCCGATCAGATCCGAACATAGGCTTGATGATGCCGTTGGCGTCACGCTCGCCGACGAAAACCTGCACCGGACGATTGGCGACCAACCAGTCGTACTGATGATCGCGCCATGCTCCGTAGCTGGCGCCGATCAGGCCGACCATCAAGCCGATCCGGCCATAGGCATAACCGACACCGGCAATGCCGCCGATCTTCCAGAAGTTACGATCCCACATCGATGTGCGTGGTTCGGCACCGCCGAAGTCGGGCATTCGGGTCGCCGATCCGATCATGTCTTTGCTCTTGCCGCTGATGATGGTCATCTCGACACCTCAAAGATCGCGGGAAAGACTGGGTGCGTTGCCGGATGTCTGCCCGTCGGTGCCTGGGGGGATTGCGCTGCGAACGCGCTGAAGAAAATCTGTCTTGTGGCCACTCCCGCCGGATCGGCTGGGTCCACGGTTATAAGCCGACTTCATGCCGACCACAGCGCTGGAGCCACGATCGGCCGCACTGGCTACCGGTGCCACCGCGGCTCGCGCAGCATTGCCGCCCCGCATCGCCGACTGGGCCATATTAGCAGCTCCACCTGGTGCGAAGGACTGGTTAAAGCTGTTGGCTGCGCGACCTGCCGCCGTCGCCGTCGCCGATCCGATCGCCCTTACTGGAACGCTGGTAACTCCCTGACGTGCCGCCGCGACACCTTCCTTGATCGCCATGGCCGCGCCGATCGTGGTCATCATCGGCAGGGCTGCGGAAAGACCTGGACCGCCGGAAATCAGCGCCGCCGCGACAACGGGAACTGCTAGTCCGAAGACTAGCAAGAGGAGCGCCATAATCGCCGAGCCCAGAGCCCCGTTTATCGTCAGTTCATCTGTGCCCGCCGGCAGGGACGCATCAAAATAGTTGATGCTGAATCCCAGGACCATCGACATGACGAATAGCTTTGCCCCGGCAGCGAAGACGAACCCCAGCGGCCTTTCGGCTAGAAACGCCGATCCCCTGAAGGCTGCAAAGGCCAGGAATGGCCAGGCCGCTAGACTGACCAGATGGAATTCAACAATCGAAAAGAAGACGTTCAGGTATAGGACGATAAAGGCAAATTCCAGCAGCCCCTGCGCCAGCCAAAGGCTTCCGACCTTGCCCATGTTCCAGAACGATCCAGTCCCTGCCATCAGTTCATCAATGGTCCGCTCGATTGGAGCCTTGGCTAGGTCCAAGCTGTCCAGGACCCGGCTCGGATGGTGCATGATATCGCCCGCGTCGGCCACTCCGCCGGCCACGCCGCCAAGCTGCTGAAAGTAGCCGCCGACCTGCTCGTAAAAGGTCGGCCAGTTTTTGATAACGAAGGTCAGGAACCCGACGTAGAACACCGTCATAAAGAACTGGCCGATGACGGCTTTGCCTTCCTCCCCTGACATCACGAACTTTATGCCCAGTATCCCGAAGGTGACCATGATCATGATGCTAGTCAGTCCGAACACGTCCCCCTGGAGTGTCCCGAAACCGGTTTCGACCAGTCCCAAGATCGCCGCAAGGAATTTGTCGCCCGTATCACCCATGCCTTAATTCCCCGAGCGAGTCTGTGCGGTCGGGTCGTCCTTCTTAACCCGCCACTCTCGACTGACCGGCCCAATCGGTGCGGTCGGCCCGGTTCGTTTGTCTTTCAGTTCCGGTGGCAGGGCATCTTGTTGACGAAGCCGCTCCCAGCCGGCCGAATCGCTGGTGAGCCGGTCCCCGGTGCGGCGCGCTTCTTCTTCCTCTTCCGGTTTGCAGCCGGTCAGGAAGCTGATCAGATGGAACACCAGGATTGCCAGTAGGACGTTTTTCACCATGGTCGCGTGGCCCATTGTCATTTCCTCCCCTTGCTGATTCGTGCCCAACCGGGCGAGTCTTTTACCAGCGCCTCACCCATGGCTCGCTGACGGTCGATGTCGCTGGTTTCAGCGGCCATCACGGTCTCGACCGCCCGCTGGTGCGCCATTGTCGTACTCTGCATGTTGGCGATCTGACCGCTGAGACTGGCAAGTAGCTGGTTACCAGCTTGGATCGCCGCTGTCTGCCCCGGCGCCGCCTGGGAGGCCGCAACCAGGGTGCCGACGCGCCGCGCCGATGCTTCCTGTTCCGCCACGGCAGCCGCCTCGACCCGCCAGCTTTCCTGCAACGCACCTTCCGACACCCGGCGCCAGTCCTGCACCTTGCCAGCCAGCTCGCGCTGGCTGATGCCTTTCTGGTATTCCTCGGGAAAGCAGCGCCGAAACAGATCGTCGCTGGCGTTGATACTCTCGATCGCAGGATTGAGCACGCCCAGGATGGCCCGTACCTGCTGCATGCTGCGGACGACATCATCGCTGCTGTTCATGCTCAGGCTCGACAGCATGCGCGCCTGATATTCGAGCTGGCGCACCGTGTTGATGACGGTTTCAATTTCCTTGGCCAGCACCATCAACTGGGTTGGCTCCAGGGCATAAGCGATGGCATGGGCTGGGGCCGGGGCAAGAGACGCCCCAGCCATCCCTGCCGCCACCATCAGGGCAACCGCCCGTGTCACGCGGCACCCCGCATGGCCTGATAAGACCAGAGCGCAAGGCGAACACACGCCGCAAGGCTCAGCACCGCCAAGGCTGACCACAGATAGGCAAAGCGCCACGTGATGTCGGCGGCAGCCGCGTAGTCGGGCGAGTCAAAAGAAGTCAGCAGCGACCAGATCAGGACGGAGGCAAACACGAAACCGAAAAGGCCTAGTGCGACACCAGCAGCAGGAACCTTGATCTGGTCGCGCCTGATCCTGAAAAGCCACCACGAAAAGCCAGCTAAGCCAGCGGTCATCAGCTCAACGATGTAGCGCGCTTGATTGAGCGCTGCCCAATCCTCGACCGTTATCTGGCTTTGCCCGGCAGCGCGCAGACCATCAGCAATGCCGACATTGAACAGCCCCGACGCCACAATGCCAAAGAACACAGCCGCCACGGCAGGCGACTTCAGAACCGGATGCACCTTGAAATCGCTCATTTCCAGACCTCCACGGTCGTTCAGTGTTATGTTTTAACACGCTTGACGGAACAAATCACTGTGCTGCGAACCGGAATGCGCCGATCCCGTTGATCTTCCGCAGCGTCTCGGCCTCCTGGTGAAAACCGTTCACTTCCAGCCAGCCCTCGAAAAAACGGTCGGCGCCGTATTCCGCCAGTACCCGGTCGGCCTTGGCGTGATCCTCATCGCTACTGGAACCGCAGACAGACCGGCCAACTGGCGTGTCGTACAGGCCCAGATCGAATACCCGGCTGCCCAGGCTGCTGCGCACATAGTAGTCGCGTTTTCGCGTCATGGCAGCGATTATGTCGATCTCATCATCCCGCAGGCCCAGTTCCTGGTAATAGCTCCGGATGATCGATCCGCGCGCCTCGTCATTGGCCAGGAATACTTTGGTCAGGCACTCCGAAATTAGCGTCGATGCCTGATCCGAGTTGACACTGTCGGCGATTTCCTGACTGGCGAAGTGGATGGCAACCCGGCGCTTGCGCAGGGTCTTGAGCCATGCCTTGATCTTTCTGGCGAACTCGCCGACCAGCAGGAACTGCCAACCCTCATCCAGGATAATCAGGGTCGGCCGACCGTCAAACATGCCTTCCAGCCGGTGGAAGATATACGACAGCACGGCGCCGGATGCCCTGGGCGACTTCAGCAGCTCGCCCATCTCGAAAGTCACCCAGCGGCTGTTCAGATCCAGATGATCCTGATCACCGTTGAGCAGATGGCCATAAGCGCCCGTTGTGAAATCCTCCAGCGCCAGCTTGACCGGATCATCGAACTGATCGGTTCGGTAAAGCTGGAGAAACGCCGTCATGGTTCGTAGGTCCGGGTCATCGATTGCGGCAACCGCCTGCACCGCTTCCCAGACCCGTTTCTGGATGCTCGGCACGACTTTCACACCGGCCTGTTCGATCCGGTCGCACAGCCAGTCACGTGCCCAGACTTTTTCCGGATAATCATCGACGTGCCGCAGCGGCTGGAAAGCCAGCGATTTGGCGTCCAGGCTGTAATAGGTACCGCCTGCGCACAGGGTAGGAATGCGCGCCGATTTGCCCTGTTCAAAGATCCGCACATGGGCATTCCTGTACCGAAAGAGCTGGTTGGCCGACAATGCTTCCAGGGCTGACTTGCCGCTGCCGTTTGGCCCGACAATGTTGACCATGCCGCTGTCACCGACCCATGGGTTGTAGCGGAACGGGTCGTTGTTGCCGGTCGAGCATGCGATCAGTGGCGCACTGTCGGTTCCATCCTCGCGCTTGATTGCGCTGTTCCCAACTGGCCCACCCCATTTGGTCGTCGTGCGGATCAGGTGCGACAGGTTCATGCTGGTCACCACTCGCCGCCTGATGTTGGCGAACGGATGCCCAGGGATACTGCCGAGCCACGCATCGACCGTGTTATGGGTTTCCACAATTGCCGTCATCGTCCTGCCGTTGATGGCTTCCCGCACGGCTGCCGCCATCTCGTCGGCAATTGTCTCGTCCTTATCCATGACGGTAACGGTCAGGTTCAGCCGGCCCAGTGAAATCAGGTCGTTGCGAACTGCCGACGCGGCGGCATCCACTTCACCGCCGCGCTCGATCGCCGTGCCGTCTAGGTCGGTTGCCGGTGTCTTGTTCCAGGCCTCGTGCAGGATCGCTCGCAGACCCTTGCGGGCTCGCTTCCAGCGGTCGGCCGTGGCATCCAGAAAGGTGTCCGTCTCGCTGCTGTCGAACGGCACCCAGCGCCAGCAGGCCCGGTACTCGATCCCCAGATCGTCCAGGTGGTTCAGCAGGATCGGGTATGTGTGCGACGGGTATGTCAGGACGGAAACGACGCGCAGGTGATGGTCGCCCAACATCGGCGCCATGCCGGGTATCAGGTCGCAGTCGGTCAGCATGTCGTCGATCGGCATGCCCCAGTCCAGCGTCGTCACCGGGTGGTGCCGGTTGGAGACACAGGAATGCAGATAGGTCAGAGTTTCGTCGGTGTTCAGCAGATCGACCTGCGGCATGCCGGTGTGGCGCAGCGCCAGGGCAAAGCCTTCCATCTCCTGGCGGTACTGCCGCACGAACTCGCGATAGTTGCCGACCAGACCCTTGGGTACGTTACGCATCCAGAGATGCTGAAAGCGACCCTGCCGGTCGGTCGGCAATGCCCGCGCGTGAGTAATGTAGCAGCTCGTCTCCAGGTGAGAACCGGCCCGGTTATAGGTGGCGACCCGCTCGGCCTCGATCATCCAGCTGGCATCATCACCCGGCCATTCCTCGCGGGTCGGAACAACCAGCGGCTTTGAGCGCTGGCGGCACGCATCGACCCAGAGCGCCGTGCCGCCCTGGAGCCTCTTAAGCACGTTGTTGATCCGGCTGTCGAAATCAGCCTGGACCTGACGGCTGCTGGACTGATCGTCCAGACCGCGAAAAGCGATCGACTGTTGGACGCCGCCCCACTTGGTCAGGATCGTTCCATCGTCATCCAGGGGGAATGTCCAAGGCATGACGGAGCGCAGCATGCCGTCGTCAGGGTAGTGACCCAGCGGCCAGAGCATGCGCCATGCTTTGGCAAGGATGTTCCGGTGTTCGGTACGAAAAGCGCCAATGTCAAACACGTAAATGCCTCACGAATTTTGCTGCGCGAAAGGTAACCGACAGTTTTTCATCATCGTTTTCGTGCAATTTCTTCAGGCACCAGTGACTGAAGATTGAGAGCAGGAAGCAGATGATGATGTTGTGGGTGCCGAAACCCAGCGAGACCCAGCAAACCATCTGGATCGACGCCATGCGCCACGGCACCCCGACAATCATGGTTGGTCTGTAGAGAGCTGACCAGCATTCCGCCCGCCAGCCCTCCGGCTCCAAATCACTACTCACGGACCGCTCAGCGGCAGCACAGCGCCGGCTGCCATGCCAAAGGTCGTGGGCGAGGTTGCTGACCACGCAATGATACCGGCGCCCAGCACGAAGGTGACGCCCGACGCAATCGCGGCGCCACCACCTCGCATCATCACCAGAATGCCGATCAGGGCGCAGCCGATGGCGATGGCGATGCCGCCGATCGGTCCGGTAATATCGGCCATCAGATCGGCCAGGTTCTTCACGAACGGATACTTGCCGGCACCGGCAAACGCATAACTGGGCGCCAGGACAGCGGCAGAGGCGACGGCAGGAGAAATGCGCTTCATGGTTCGATGTCCATTTCCTGGGTTGCTGGGCACCATGTGCGAGCCCATGTGTTTATTTTTAACACAAACAAATCAGCTACGCCAGCACTGCGCATGTGTAGAGGCCAGTTTCGCTGTCGTACCCGACCGGTCTGGCCACCTGTTTGATTACTCGGCCGCTTTCAGGGTCGTGGGTGATCCAGACGATGATGTGCAGGGCCGATATCAGTTCACCCGGCATGACCTTCTTACCGCCGGCAGCACAAAGACCCTGATAGCGCAGCATGGCGCTTTCCGGGTCGTTGGCGTGGAAGGTGCCGACGCTGCCTTCGTGGCCGGTGTTCAGGGCTTGCAGTGTGTCCCAGGCTTCCGGCCCGCGCACCTCACCCACGATCACCTGATCCGGGTTCATCCGCATGCCGTCTTCCAGAAGCTCCATGATGGTCCTGGGGTCGCTAAAGAAGTACTCGACATCCTCGGCACTGGTTTTCAGTTCCGGCACGTTCTGAACGATGATCTGACGCGCGTTGCGATAAGTCTCCTCAGCCAGGATGGCGTTCAGCAGCGTGGTCTTGCCGCTCGATGTCCCGCCGATCACGAAGATGTTCCGGCGCTCCCGGATGGCCTTGCGGATTTCATCTATTTGGGACTGGGTGGCGATGCCGGCCTCGACATACTCATCCAGCGTATAGATCCGCTTGGGCGGTACCCGGATTGAGAAGGTCGGTCCCGGAACCGAGGGCGGAATCATGCCGTGGACGCGCTCGCCGCTGGGTAGGGTCGCAGCGATCGACGTGACGCTGCCGCCCAGGCGCCGGCCAACGAAGTCGGCCAGCACCGACAGGATGTTGTTCACCGTGTCGCGCGAAATGCGCTGATCCAGCCGTTTGCGGCCCCCGGTGCCGTTGGTCCGCAGGATGCCGTCGTGGTTGCAGTAAACTTCCGTCACATCCGGGTCGGCCAGTGCTTCCCGTATCCGGTCGCCCAGCAGGTGGTTGATCAGTCGGACCTTACGGTCCAGCTCGATCTCGATCATCGTCAGGTTGGTTGCCGTCTCAGTCATCGTGTTGCCTCCAGTTCTGCCATCCAGTCATCGGGTTCAAAGGTCAGGTCTTCAGGGTCAGGGCCCTGGTCGGCCCGCTCAGGCTGGTCTGCTGGTGCCTGAGGTGCTTCCGGCACGAACAGGCCTGACCACGGGCTTGGGATCGGTGTCAGACCAGGATAGTTGCCCTTGCCATTGCCGATCGGCGGTGCCGGGAACAGACGGGCTGTAAAGGTCGGTTCTCTGTCGTATTGCAGCTTTCGCGCCTTGATCGGCCTGGCGCCGTTCACGAACACCAGTTCGGTGTCTCCGGGCAGCTCGCGCACGGCGCCGGCATCCATCACGGGCCGGTGGATCTCGCGCTCGCCCAAGGTAGTAATGCCACCGACGATCGCGCTGGCCGGTCGGCTGGTGCTGACTGTCTTCTCGATCTCTGTGGCGTTGCCGATCATGCTGGAAATGCGCTGCCCGGTCCTGGGATCGGCAGCGGCATACCAGACCGATACGCCGCAGTTGTCGATGATCGTGCTGGCGATGTTCGGCGTGTAAACCTCATCCAACTGGCTGATCGACTGGATGAACATCATGGCCGTGACACCGTAACCCGGCATCTGCGGCAGTTTTTTGACCAGATCGTCCATCCGGCCCAGCCCTGCCATCTCGTCCAGGAACAGCACGGTGTGATGGTTTTTCGGGTGACCGGTCGCGGTCCTGTCCAGCCGGCCGTGCTCGTGGGATACCAGATCGGCTAGGATCTGACTGACGATCAGGTTCAGCAGCGGTGCGGCACGGTCCTGGTCGTCCGGTGGCGGTACAAGGTACAGACTGGTGCCGTTGTCGTGGCGCACCAGATCTGCCGGTTCAAAATCGCACAGGCCGGATGTAACGAACTCGGCGACTGGATCGTCGTAGAAGGACAGGAAGTCGCGGGCCGTGAAGTTGAGGCCGGCCCGCATGCCCCTGGTCCTGTCCGAGTCCCTGCTGCCAACGCCGCCTGGAAAGAAACCTCTGGCAGCGCGAACCGCCAACGGGTGTGCACTGGCGCTGATGATCCGCTCCAGGCCTTCATCGCCACGGTCTAGCAGGCGCGACATGCCGGTCAGTGACTTCTCGCTGTCCGGTTCCCCGTGGAGAACATGCAGGCCGATCGCCAGCAGCATGCGACCACCGCCCTTTTCCCAGAAGTCTTTCGGCGCCCGACCGAACAGAATGAGGATAAGCCGCTGCATGTCGGCGACTTCGTTGTCGCCCCTGCGGATCATCATCAGCGGATTGTACCGGGCACTCTTCCGGTCCTTCGGGTTGAAGTAGATCACCCGCTGGCCCAGCAGCTTTGCCCGAAAGCCGGCCGTACCGACGAAGCTGTGCCTGGGGTTGCCAAAGAACAGCTCACCCTTGCTGTCATGGACGACGATGCTGGACGCGAGCGACAGCAGGGTCGGAATGCCTGAGCTACGACCTTTGCCCGATCGGTTGCCACCGCAGATCAGCAGGTGCGTGTCACCTGTATAGGTCAGGAACTGACCGGCGAACTTGCCCAGCACGTGGATCAGCCTGGAGCGCTGCCCAGGTTGCATGATCAGACCGGCAGCCTTGACGTCCTCCAGGGTCGCCCACTTCGACGCCCCAAACTCTGTCCTGATCCTCGGCTGGCGTTGAAAGAAGGCACCGGCTAAACCTCCGGCCAGCGAGAAGGTCAAAAAGATCATCATGGAATGGAACTGGTATTCCGGCGCCGCAGCAGCGCAGTGCAGATACCAGTGATGAAACTGGAACGGCCAACCCGCGAGCTGGCCGCAGCGCCAGCCCATATGGAAGGTCGCCGCCAGCAGACCGGTCAGCATTAACGACAGGCCGGCAACCAGTGCCTTGATCGTCTTCATGGTCCTTCCTCAGTCCAAAGGGGAACGAACACGCCCAGCACGTCGCGCCGGCTGACAGGGCCATGGATCCGGCCATCAATGCTGTCGGGCCGGTGCGGTGCGATCAGGAAGATCTCGTCAGGCTCCAGCGTGCGGCATCCTTCCCAGCGCGGTGCCGGATAGGGCAGCACGGGCGCCACCGGCTGACCGTTGATCGTTACCTCGGTACGGCTGGCGACACACACATGGTCACCACCGACTGCGGCAATTGGCTTGATTAGCCGCACGTTAGCCGGCCAGCCGGCAGCCTGGGCACCCAGCGGCGGATCGATCACGACGATCCGGCCAAGCGCCGGCTCCAGCGGAACGCGCAGGTACCAGCCCATCGGCATCGACGGCGACGGGTTGTAGACCACCATCAGCGGCGCCGACGAAATGGTGCCGATGGCAGCACCAATGCCCAGTACCGTCACCGCCAGCAGACCGGCCAGGACTAGGCGCCGCCGCATTACCGGCGACCCAATCTAAGCCAGCCCGCAGGGCGACCCGCTGGTGTCGATCCTGAATCACGGTCCTGCACCACCGGCTGCGGCGGCTGTTCGGCCGGAGCTGCCGGTGGCTTCACAATGTCGCGAATGACAACCAGGCCGCGCCCCACGGCGCCGATCGCAGTATCAATCCTGGCCAGCATCGCCTGCTGGGCAGCGAGGCGTTCGTCCAGCTCGCTGACGCGCCGCGTCAAAGCCTCGATCGCCAGATACATCGACTCTCGGGTGAAGTGCTCGTCCAGCGCCGTCTCAACGATGGCACTGGGACTTATACCGCCCCCGGCAGCCGTCTCGTCCACCCGCTGCGCCAGATCCGGCATCAGGTAGACCGTCCTCTTTTCCCGTCTCACGGTGTCATCTCCGGTTCCTGGGAACGCTGCCGATCGATGGCGTTACGCACCTGCTGGGTGAGCTGTTCCTTGCCGTTCTGCCCGGATTTCACGTATTGCCGGTTGATCGTGCTGGCCTGTTTCCGAGTCATGACTCCCAGCTCGACCGCCTGTTCGACCAGCCGGTCTTTCTCCAGCTTGTGCTCGCGCAGGCGTGCTGACTGCTCCAGGCCGGCTCGGATCTCACGTTCAGACCTGGGACCAAGTTCCTTGGTAACCTGTTCCGACCAGCGATAGATCAGTCCATCTCGGACATAGCTGGGCGCAATCAGCAGCTCGTCACCGTTGCAATCGACCCCGCGCATAAGGAAGTGGACGTGACGGCCGGCGCCGTCCTGGTCCCGATCGTGCTGATAGGCGATCCACTCGACATGGGTGCCCCAGTCCTTTTGAAGCTGTTCCATTCCGGCGCGGATCATCGCCCTGGTGTCGGCAATCCGGTCACCGTTCTCCGGCGAAACGATCATGTGGAAGTACCGTGGATCGTTTGCGCTGGCCCAAGCTGCCGTGACCGCGTGACCGTCCACGGCATCTTCGGTTTCGGAGTAGCCAACGACAGGTTCCTGCTCGTTGCCGTCCTTATCCAATCCTCCATGGGCCGCATAGCACACCAGACCACGAACGCCATCCACCGGGTGGTACGACAGCTTCACGACCGTGCGTTGCATCGACAGACGGCTGGACCGGGCCGAAATCCCGATCCGTGCTGTGCAGCCGCGACCCTGCAAAACCTTGGCGCCGGCAGCACTGGGTGTCGGCCCGGCCTTGGCGCTCATTTGCGGCTTCAGTCTTTCCCGGTCGAATCGGGTGGCCCTGATCGGCCTGGTGCTTGGCATCTCAACCCCCATGCGGTAGTGTTATTAATTAACACGATACACCAGGGAGGGTCTGAATTGAAGCACTGCGCTACCGCTGCACCAACTTGCGGCGCAAATGCTGCACGAAGTCGGCAACCGCCGCGCAAAAAGACGATGTCATGCAGTAACTTGACCCTGAACACCCCGCGAGGCTTTTTCTTGCTATCGAAGTTGCATTACTCACCAACAATACACCGCAACACCGAACACACGGAGCTCTGAAATGCCTGAAGTTCAGCCTGAACGAAGCCGGGAGACACGTTCACAGCCTGCCGTTGGGGGAGTGAGGAGCGCTGAGTTGGCCATCGGCTTGGCATCGGGTGACGGTTGTTGCCCGCCTCATGTCCGCTTAGTGCCCGGAAGGGTTCCCGGCGACATGCCCGTAGCACACCCGATAAATGCCCCTGAGACGCCCGTTCATTACCCGCTTTATACCCGTCGGATGCCCGGAAGTTTCCGGAGAGCGGGCCGAATACATGCCCGTTCCACGCCCGCAAGGCTACCCGGAGACGTGCCCGCTCCATGCCCAGGGCTGGAGACGATGTCCTGATGCTGAATCCTGACGAAACTGACGGCTTGTCCGACTTCAGGGCAGCACTGGAAGCACAGGGCGGCGGCATGCGGTCGCCTTTGTTCCAGTGGATGTACCGCAACCATGATGCGCTGCTTGAGATGCTCTCCGAGGTGCGTCCGAACTGGCAACGGGTGACGGCGGTGCTGAGCGAGCGTGGCTTCACCGGTCCGGATGGCAGGCCACTCCGGCGCGAAACGGTTCGCAAGCTGTGGCTCCGGGTCCGGCGGCGGCACGGGAGAGCACAGGCTGGCACCGAACCCAGGTTTGTGGCGAAACCCGTCACCGGTGCGCCGGCCGTCGTGACGAAACAGACAACGCCAGAGTCAAGCAACGCCGATGAGGTGCTGGCGCGCTTCAGGGCGAAGATCGATGAACGATCGGGAAGGAAACCATGATGGCGAAGGGTGATGGGGAGATGGCGCCCGCTCCGGTTCTCGCGGTCGGGCTGGGGCGTGGTTTCGGCGGCAAGTCGACCGGACTATCCGAACTGGTGTGGCGGGCACGAGACCAGGGTCGCGACGTCATCGTGGCCGACGGCGACGCACGATCCAGGACGCTGGCCGGCATGTTCCCCGAGGCGGTCTCCCCGGCGACCGACGAGTTGCCGGACGTCAAGGAGTGGTTGTCCGGCATCCTGAACCGCATGGTCGAGGAGCGACGCTCGGCTGTGCTTGACCTCGGCGGCGGCGACCGGGTGCTTCAGGAGTATGGCCGCGACCTGCTGCTGGTCGAGTTCTGCGGGGAGTACGGCATCGAGCCGCTGGCGCTGTACTTCCTCGGCCCGGAGGAGGAGGACCTGAAGCACGTCCTGTCCATTTGGGAGGCGGGGTACTATCGGCCGAAGCGGACCTTTCTGGTAATGAACGAGGGTGTGATCCGCGAGGGCCGGACGATGGCGGGCGCGTTCGGGCCGACGCTGGGCGATCCCGGTGTGGCCGGGATGATTGCCGCCGGGGCGGTGCCGGTCCTGATGAAGCGGCTGGCCTGCATGGACCAGGTCCGCAAGTCGGGCCTCGGTTTCTATGGTGCCGCGGCGGGAGCGAAGGGTGTCTCCGGCAAGCCGCTTGATCCGACTTACGCCTTCATGGTTCGGAAATGGCTGCGTGACCTCGAGAGCGAGCGGGTAGCCCAGGCGGGCTGGCTGCCGTGAGCGGCGGGGTCAAGCGCGTCGAAACCTTCTGCGCCAATGCCGGCATGGAGGAGGGCAGCCCGTTGCGCCTGGCACTGGTCACCGTCATGCAAACGGCGGAAACCGCCAGCGAAGCGGTTAGGGGCGGGGCGCGGGGCCTGACGCCGGAAGGCGAGGCCGAACTGATCCACCGCGTTGCCCAGGCGGCGACCTTTGCCACCCAGCGGGAGGCGGACCGGATCGTGCGGCGGTCCAGCTTCACGACGGCGGCGATGCTGGCCATGGCCGGCTTGGTGCTGGCGGGCGCCGGCTATGGGGTCGGACGCTGGGACGGAGCGCGGCAGGGTGCTGCCGCGCTTGAGGGAGCCACGTTCCTGGCGCAGGTTGCAGCGCTCAACGATGCGCGTGTGCTGGCCGACAAGTGCCGCCGGACGCAGCGGCAGGAAAAGGGTGGTGTTGCCTGCGATCTGCCGCCGGTCTGGGTCAGGCGTTGAGGATCCAGCCTGAACTCCGACGAAAGGGCAACCGGGGTTAAATCGCCAAACCAGCAAAAATAAAGCCCTGCAAAAATCAGGTCTCTGGATTTCTACTTGGGAGAAAACGAAAAAATCAGTGCGATAGCCGAAGTTTATGGGGGCTTATTTTGCGGGTATCTATGAATTTTATCAATGAGATGCTCGTTTTGCGGAAAGGATCGTCTCATGGCCGACTTGAATGTTGAGTGCTACTGCCGCGACGTCATCGACAGCTACCGGCGCAACGTGAACCACATGGACCACGATACGGCGCGGGCGACGACGGTCTACGCCGCCTCGGCCATTGCGGCGGACGAGGGCCGGGCGCGCGTCGACGCCGCCGCCAGGGTGGCTGAGCGCGCCATCGACCGTTACGCCAGACTGGCGAACGACGGTATTTCTCATGACCGAGCGCGCGAAACCGCCGCCGGGGAGATGGCTGAAAAGTTCGATGAACGGGGTTGCGAGATGAAGCGGCAGGAGCGCGGCCGGTTCTTCGGTATCGGCCGGTGAGAGGGGATAGACATGCCCGTCTCACCGTTGAAAAGTACGGGCGCTGCCATCGTCTTTGGCGGCGCGATCCTCCTGCCGGTCATTATCAGCATGGGCGGGCAAACGAAGATGGAGCAGTAGGCCTCTGCTCCGTGCTGGCTGTTCGAAACCACGCGGAACTTCCAGTTCGTTTTTCGGTCATCGAAGGAGTGATGGTTTGCCTAGGATCACATACCTGCTGCGCAGAGTCCGAATTGGCAGTTGAGGGTCGGTGCGCAACCGCTTGTAGTCGCGGCGGGCCGGTCGGAGGATCGGTCGCTTGCCGCTTGCCGCTTGCCGCTTGCCGCTTGCCGCTTGCCGCTTGCCGCTTGCCGCTTGCCTCCACGGCAGCCGCGACGGAGTGCAAGTTGGGAGGAAGCCTGATCGACGTTTGAAGTCGGGGACAGCGAGGTGAGTCCGGGACCGTAGTAGTGATGGGGCGAAAGACCTGTTGGCGTCAGGATCTCGCCCGCACTGGAGATGCTGGAAGATACTGCATGGTACCGGCGGCACTTACAGCTGGTGCCGCCGGAGCTGGCGCGGCATGATCAGTACTTCGGCAACCAGGAGCAGTCCGTTCGTGCAGAATTTACCAGTGACGCATGACGCCTTCTTCCGGGCGCTGATGGACGAGCCCGGCGTGGCCGCAGCGCTGCTGCGCGAGCACCTGCCGGCCGAGGTGGCGGCCCTGCTGGCGCCCGACGCGCCGGAGCTGCTCGACGCCCACTTCGTGGCGGCGCATCTGCGCCACAGTCAGGCCGACCGGCTCTACAAGGCCCGTGCTCTGACAGGTGGCGAGGTCTACATCTACGTCCTGCTGGAGCACAAGAGTGCTCCGGACCCGGAGGTCGGGGTCCAGCTGCTGGGCTACCTGGCCGAGATCTGGCGCCGCCTGGACCGGCAGCGGCTGGAGCAGGACGGGGCGGTCGGCAGCGAGCGGCCGCCGATCGTGCCGCTGGTGATCTACCATGGCGCTCGCGAGTGGACCGTGCCGCTGTCGTTCGGCGAGACGGTGGCGGCCGATCCGGCTCTGCGGCCTTACCTGCCCGACTTCACCTACTCTCTACTCGATCTGGGTCAGGTGGCCGACGATCAGCTGTCCAGCCAGCGTGTTGCGCGGGGTGGGTTGCGGGTGCTGAAGTACAGCCACCGGCCGGACGGGCAGGGGGCGGCGGTGCTGGCGGCGGTCGACGATCTGCTGGGTAGCGGAATTCTGGTCAGTGCGTTTATATACATCAACTGGGCTTACGACGCGGTCGACCGGCAGGCAATCGAGGGGGCGCTGGCCCAGGCGCCGGATGAGCAGAGGGAGGCGGTAATGTCAGTCATGGCGCAGGAACGCGAACAGGGACGTATCGAAGGCAGGGCTGAGGGTAGAGTTGAAGGTGAGGTCAAGGGCCAAGCCAAAGGTAAGGCTGAGACTCTGCTCCGGCTGCTTAATCGGCGCTTTCACAGTGTTTCGGAGGACTATCGGACCCAAGTTCTGGCTGCGAATACGGAACAGCTGGACACCTGGATCGACGCTGTGCTCGATGCGGAGTGCATCGAGAGCGTCTTTGGCAGACCGACCGCACATTGATCCTGCCGGTCGGTCGCACATCCCGGTGAGGCATTTACGGAGTATTGTGGCTGCGAACCGGTGGGTGAAGCAGGGTCAACCTGCAAAACCTGCCCTCCGTCAGCCGTGAAGGTGCAAGGCGCGATCCGCGCCCGTGTCGTGGGGAATGTCCAAGGTCGTCTGACGGCGTTGGACACCGTTGCATATCAGTTGGGCTTGTCAGCGGCATCGACGCGGGGGAAGCTGGACGCTTCTGAGAAAACGCTAGGCATGGCCGCTTCGGCTCCGCTGCCGCCGGGCGTCGAAGTATAGGAGCTGGGTGCACAGGGAAGTTGAACCGCGCTGCGGCAGGGCGGTCAGTGCAGCCACAGCGTACGGACCGGCGCCGCCGCCAGCAGGCGTTCGAGCTGCTCGATGCGCTTGGCGGCCTCTTCCAGGTGGGCCGCCAGCGCCTCGACATCGGTGTCGTCCAGCCTGGCCCGGACCAGGAAGGCGCGGGCGCGCAGGCTGTCGGTCAGAGTCAGGGCCCGTTTCATCTTTTCCGGCTCTCCGCGGCATCGGGATTCGGGCGAGCGGAGCGCGGGTTGCCGGCGGCGGGAATGCCCGCGGCAGGGCGGCAGTGAAGAGCGATCGTCATGGCGCACCTCGACGTCGGAAGGTGCAGGCGCCGAAGACAAAGGCGGCGCCTGCCGGTGGAGTGGGCGGATCACTCCGCCACGGCCGGTCCGGAGACGGCGTGCCGGAAGGGGCGCAGGCGCTCGCGGATGAGGGCGTGCCAGTCGCCGGCATCGCTGCCGGCGGTCAGGCCGAGGACGTCGAGCAGGGCGAGATAGGTCCACCAGTCGCGCGAGCAAGCATCCGGCCGACCGTAGGGGCTGTGGGCGGCGATCAGGCCGGCGGCGGCGATCTGGTCTTCGCCCGCCATGTCCAGCTCGATGTCGTTGGCGAGGGCGGCGGTCTCCTGGAGGCTGAGCGGGAACCGGGTACCGTCAAGCGCGCTCTTTGGTCGGTAGCCGGCGCCGAACTCGGTCATTGCCATCGCCACGAAGCGGCTGAAGCCGAAGCCGAGCAGGCCGGTGGCTCGGGCTTCGAGGCGCCGGGCCTTGCGGTCGACGGCCGGATCGGTCACCAGCCAGCCGACCAGGGAAACGCGGACGCAGTCCGCCAGCACGCAGCGCTGGGCGCGGGTAAGGTCGTGAGGCATGTCGTGTCTCCTTGAAGGGGGCACGGTCGTCCGGTTGGGACGGCCGGCCGGGGTGAAGGGGTCAGCGCGATCTGCGGTCCGGGGGAACATCGCCCGCACCCGGCTTGCCGGCTCCCGGCGCCGGACCCACGGGTCCGGGAAGACCGGGGAGGACGCGGTGCCGCCGGCGCCAGAGTTCGGCGGTTTGGGGCGGAGGTTCGCGAGCCTGGAGGGCGCGGAGCCGGAGATCGATCCGGATCA
Source organism: Skermanella aerolata KACC 11604 (assembly GCF_000936425.1). Classification (GTDB taxonomy): domain Bacteria; phylum Pseudomonadota; class Alphaproteobacteria; order Azospirillales; family Azospirillaceae; genus Skermanella; species Skermanella aerolata. Next base: position 36,508 of record NZ_AVFK01000046.1, read on the forward strand.
GGCGATCCCAGATCAGATCGTGGTGCTCGCGCTCCAGCCGGCCGGCCAGCTCGACGAGGAAGCCGGTCAACTCGAGATACGCCGCCTCGTGCGGCGTCAGGACGGCGGCTCCCGCCAGGAGGTCAGGCGGTCTGTCATGACGTTGTCTCCTCTGCGGGGCGACGGTATCCAAGTCCGCCAAGCTTTTCCGGCGTCGGCGTCCCGAGATCGAGGCCGTCGTCCTTGCCGACGGAGCACAGGGTACGCGGGCTGGGACGCAGCATGCTGAGCGGGTATTCAGGCATGGGGGATCCTCCGGAACGGAAAAGCCCCCGCCGGGAGGGCGGGGGCGGGGTTGGGTGCGGCGGGAATGGTGTCGAAGCCTCTCTTGTTGAGAGCTCGTCATCCCTCTCTTTTCCAGACGGGCTGGGCGGCGGCGCATTCCGGGGCTGGCGGCTCGTCGGGGCTGGGCAGGCCGCCGCGCTCGAGCAGGAACCCGAAGGCCTGTCGGGCCTGCCGGGTGGCGGCGAACAGGGCCCGGCTGTCGGCGCGCAGCCGGGCCAGCCAGTGGCCGATGTATTCCGGGTGCTGGAGCCTGCCGGTCACCCCGAAATAGGCGCACAGGATGGCGGCGCCGAACTCGGCGCACAGCTCCTCGCGCGCCACGGCGTCCGGGCCGGGGTCGGTCAGGTCGGGCCGCTCGAGACGGCCGGGGCCGCCGCTCCAGTGGACGATCTCGTGGAGCAGGGTGGCGTCGTAGTGCTCCGGCCCGGCGTCGCCGGAGCGCTCGACGAAGCGGGACAGGAACGGCATGGCGACCTGGTCGCTGGGTGGGTGATACCACGCCTCGTCGCCGCCGTGGCGGAGGTTGACCCCGGCGGTGACGACGAAGTCGCGGATGCGCTGGCGGGTGGAGCAGCCATAGTCGGCGACGCGCGGGGTGTACAGCCGGTCGGGCAGCCCGATGATCTGGTCGAGGTTGAAGACCCAAAACGCCTTGGCGTAGGGCACCGTCTCGGTGTCGCGGGTGTGGCCGTCCGGGTCGATCCAGGCCGGCACCTTCTTCTCGAAGGTGCCGTAGCGGATACCGAGGCAGTCGCGCCGGCCCTTGGGCCTGGCCAGCGTCTCGTCGGACAGCCGGCCGCCGAGTTGGCGCATCTGGGCGAAGGTCAGCCAGCGGTGGCTGGCATAGCCGTGCCGCCGCGCTTCCAGCCAGAACAGCAGGGTGTTGGTGCCGGTATAGGCCTTGCCGGTGAAGCCGTTGACCGGCAGGGCGCCGGCCTTGTGCCACGGGCAGCGCCAGTGAGCCTGCGGGCCAAGGGCTTCGAGTTCGCGGATGATGCGGCCGGTGACCTCGGCCGCCAAGTCGAACCGGCCGGTGGGCCCACCGGCTGTGCCGGACGCGGCGCCGGCGGCGGCGCGGATGTTGACATGTTCCTGAAACGTGCTCATCACAACTCCTGTTTGAGCAAAGTCGCCGGGACGACAGCCCTCGGCGGCGCGGGGGTGATCTGCGGGACGGCCGGGCGCGGTTCAGGGGCGCCCGGCCGTTTTGCGGTCGAGGGGGCCGGGGGCAAGCCCGACGGGGCAGGGTCTCAGGCGCTGCGCGCCCGCCGGCGCCCGGCCTGGCGCTCGTCATCGGGCGGAGCCGCGCTTTCCTCAACGACTTCGCCAGTTTCGGCGTCGTAGCGGGTGCCGCCGACGCTGACGGCCTGCGCGCCGGTGTTGCCGGCGGGCGCGTCGTTGGCGGCCTGCACCGGATCGGTAGGAGGCCGCAGGGTCAGGCGCAGGCAGGCGATCGGGTCGGCAACGTAGAGGTCGTAGCCCTGGCCGTCGCAGCTGACATGTGCGACGCCGCAGACGCGGGAGTGCTGGCCGCCATCGGCCCGGATGCGCCCGGTGGCGTAGAGGATCCTGAAGGGAGCCGCACCCGCTGGCTGGCCGTCGCGGTCCAGGTTGGGGACCATGAACATCTGGCGGCTGCCGAACAGGCTGTCGAGCTGGACGTTGAAGCCGGTGCCGGCGCGGTTGGGCCAGGCGGCGCCGGTCTCGACGGCGCGCTTGCCGGTGTTGAAGAACAGGCGGAAGGCGGGGGCATTGGCGGGGATCATGGCGACGGTCTCCTCTGGCGCCGGGGCGCGGGCTGGTTGCGCTGACTGTCTTTTTTGAAAGACGCCCATCACCTCTTTTTCCCTGGAGCCGGAGGGCTGCCGGCCGGGCGGGAGCGTGCCGGGACAGGGTGCTGCGGGGCCGAAGCTTAGGCGGGGAGGGGGAGAGCACCGGGGCTGGTCAGTGCCAGGTTAGGTGCGGCGCGATCTGCCGCGTGGGAGCGCCGGAGCAGGGTGGCGACGCGGACCGGGGAGCTGGGTTTCCCCAGCTCCCCTTTGTGGCGGCGTCAGGCCGGCCGCCGCGCGCCCGGCCGCCTCGCCCGACAGGCCGGCGGGGTCCATTCCGAGGGCAGGGAGCGGAACAGGGCGATGTCGCCGCTGTCGGTCACCTGCACAGTTGCGACGATGCGCCGGTAGGCCTCGCAGGCGGCTTCGAGCCGCCACTCCCAGAAGGCGTGCTGTTTGTCCAGCTTGCGGTAGCGCTCGCGCAGGCGCTCGAGATCGTCCTCGCTGACGTCGCGGCTGCCGAGTTCGGCCCGCAGCGCCCGGCCCTCGGCCGCCAGCCGCCCCATCTGGTCGGCGGTGGTGTTGAGGTTGCTGTAAGCGTTGAGGCAGGCGCCGTAGACGGTCTGGATCTGGCACCAGGCGAGCGCCTCGTCCCAGTCGGCGAAGCTGGCGTCGGTCAGGAAGGTCCTGACCTGGGCCTCGAAGCGCTCGGCGGCCTCCTCGCCGTCGAGGCCGGCGTGCCGGACCAGCGGATCGATCCGGCGGTGGCGCGTCAGGGTCAGCGTTGCCGCCTCGCGCGCCCGCCGCAGCCGGTCGGCCAGTTCCGAGCGCCGGATTTCGCCGAGGTTGTGGAGGTTGATCAGGCGCAGGCTCTCGCGGTGGATCTCGCCGGGCGTCATCGGCTGCGGCCGGCCGTCCTGCCAGACGATCCAGAAGGCCGGGGCGGGGAGCGTCTGGCCGGTCGTCCCGCAGCCGGTCGGCCGGTGCCGGCAGTCCGGCAGCTCGCGTGCCCGGATGCCCCTGGCGGCGTCATCGTGGCATCCCGCCAGCACGTCGGCCCGGACCGCGCCGGCGGGAGCCTCGGCCGGATAGTTCCTGGCCTCGATCCACAGTTTGGACTGCCGGACCAGCTCCTCGGCGCGCAGCTTGGCTTCCTCGTGCTGCTGCCGGATCTTGAGGCGGAGAGTGTCGTTGAGCCGGCGCAGGGCTTCGCCATGGGGAGACAGCTTGAGCTTCAGGGTTGCCATCGTCGATCTCCATCGGGGGGTTGTTGCGGGATCGCGCGGTCCTTGCTGCCTGTGCCGCTGGTGGCGGAGGTGAGGGCCGCGGGGTCGTCCGAGACGCTGGACCCGCGTCTCTCTCGACGCGTCCTGAGCAATCGAGGGGAAGCGGTGTCAGGGGGAGCGCAGCTCCGGCCGGAGGCCGCAAGCCACGCGCAGGGCGGCGGCGTTGCGCGGGACGCGAGGCGGCGTCAATGATCTTTGTCGAATAGCGCCTGGCCTCCGCCTTGCGGACCCGCGCGGTGCCGCCGCCCGAGCATGGCGCAGCCCTTGACGGCGCGCGGGGGCCCCTCGGTTACCCTGGCGGTGTCGAGAGAGAGAGTTATACGAAGCAGGGAATGGGGATCGGGGAAGGGCGTGCTCTTCCCCGAGGGAGCACGTGCTAGGAGAGGCCGGGTTGCGTCCGGACGCGGGCGCGGGGCCGGGTTGCGTTCTTGAGCGCGGCCCTGCCCTGCGTCTGCGGCCGGCGCGGCCCTGCCTCTCACCACATCAGCCGTCCCGATGCGCTCTGCGTCGGGGATCGTCACTTGCACAGTTGGTCTTCAGGTCGGGGGCGAGGCTCCCCTTTGCCGGAGATCGGCGTCGCGAAGTTCCGACAGACCGGTGACGACCGGGACACGCTGGTCGCTGCCTGACGATGCCGCCGCGCACGATGCAGGACAGGGGGGCTTCGATCAGGCGCCGGTGTGAGACCTGGCGGAAACGGTCAGCCGGCGTGTTGCGCGGGGCGGGCTGCGGGTGCTGGAGTATAGCCATCGGCTGGATGGGTAGGGAGTAGCGGTGCTGTCAGCGATTCGATATTCGGTGGTTGGCGGAATTCTGATCGCTACGTTCCTATATCAACCGGGTGTTTGACGCGGCGAGCCGGTAAGTCATAAAGGCGGCGCTGACCCTGGCGCTGGTCAGCCGGGGTCGAACTGCAGGAGTTGGAGTTTTGAAGTCTTGACCACTGCCCCGGAGGGCTTGGCACGCCAGCACGCCGGTGAGATGCTGGTCGGCACGGTCGAGCGGGTGACCTTCCACAATCCGGAGACCGGCTTCTGCGTGCTGCGCGTTCAGGTGCGCGGGCGCCGCGACCTGGCCACCGTGGTCGGGCAGGCGGCGGCGATCACCGCGGGTGAGCGCATCCAGGCGACCGGGTAATGGGTCAACGACCGCAGCCACGGCCTGCAGTTCCGCGCCTCCCTCCTCCAGTCGGCACCGCCCGCTTCTGCCGAGGGCATCGAGAAGTACCTGTCCTCCGGCCTGATCCGCGGCATCGGCCCGATCTACGCCCGCAAGCTGATCGCCGCCTTCGGCGATGCCGTGTTCGAGGTCATCGAGGCGGAACCCGAGCGGCTGCGCGCGCTGCCCGGCATCGGCCCGCAGCGGGCCCGCCAGATCATCGAGGGCTGGGCCGAGCAGCGTGCCGTCCGCGAGATCATGATCTTCCTGCACGGCCATCAGATCAGCACATCCCGGAGCGTTCGGATCTACCGGCTCTACGGCAGCGATGCGATCCGCCTGATCAGCGAGAACCCGTACCGGCTTGCCCGCGACGTGCGCGGTATCGGCTTCGCCTCCGCCGACCGGATCGCCGCCGTCTTTGGCATTGCCTGGGAGTCGCTGCTGCGTATCCGGGCCGGCCTGTCGCATGTCCTGGCCGAAGCGATGGATGAGGGGCACTGCGGCTTGCCGCGCGACGAGCTGGTCGAGGCCGCGGCAAAGGTGCTGGAGGTGGAGGCCGGGTTGGTCGAGCAGGCCATCGCCGAGGAGGTGGCGGGGGGCACGCTGGTCGAGGATGCGATCGGTGGCCGGCCGGCGGTGTTTCTGGGCTGGCTGTTCCACTCCGAGCGCAACATTGCCGAGCGGCTGGGCGCCCTCGGCCGCGGTCCGCCGCCCTGGTCCGGGATCGATGCCGACCGGGCCATCCCCTGGGTCGAAGGACGGGCCGGAATATCGTTGGCGCCGAGCCAGGCGGCGGCACTGCGCCAGGCGCTGCGTGCCAAGGTGCTGGTCATCACCGGCGGCCCCGGTGTCGGCAAGACGACGCTGGTCAACAGCATCATCAAAATACTCGCGGTCAAGCATGTCGGCATCCTGCTGGCGGCGCCCACCGGTCGGGCGGCCAAACGGATGAACGAGGCAACAGAGCTGGAGGCCAGGACCCTGCACCGGCTGCTCGAGGTCGATCCCGGCACCGGCGGCTTCAAGCGCTCGGAACAGAACCCGCTGGAGGGCGACCTGCTGGTGGTGGACGAAACGTCGATGGTCGACGTCCCGCTGATGTACGCGCTGCTCAGGGCCGTTCCGCCCGGAATGGCGCTGCTGCTGGTCGGCGACGTCGACCAGCTGCCCAGCGTCGGACCGGGACGGGTGCTGGGCGATATCATCGACAGCGGCCTCGTGCCGGTGGTGCGGCTGACCGAGGTGTTCCGGCAGGCGGCCAGCAGCCGGATCATCACCAACGCCCACCGCATCCACACAGGCAGGCTGCCGCTGCTGCCGGGCCGGGGAGAAACCAGCGACTTCCACTGGGTTGACGCCAACACGCCCGAACGGCTGGTGGACACGCTCGTCCATCTGGTCGCCCGCCACCTGCCGCGCAGCCAGGGGTTCGACCCAATCCGCGACATCCAGGTGCTGTGCCCGATGAATGTCGGGTCGGTGGGCGCACGCTCCCTGAACATCGAGCTGCAGAAGGCGATCAACCCGCCCGGTGCGGTTCGGGTCGAACGGTTCGGCTTTGCCTTCGGCGCCGGGGACAAGGTGATGCAGATCGTCAACGACTACGACAAGGAGGTCTACAACGGCGACATCGGCCGGATCATGTCGGTTGATCCAGACAAGGCGGAGCTGGTGATCCGGTTTGATGAGCGCGACGTCCCCTACCGCTTCGATGAACTGGACCAGGTGGTGCTGGCCTACGCCACGACGATCCACAAGAGCCAGGGCTCGGAGTACCCGGTCGTGATGATCCCGATGACGCTGCAGCACCTGGTCATGCTGCACCGGAACCTGCTTTACACCGGCGTCACCCGGGGCAAGCGGCTGGTCATCCTGGTCGGCGAGAAGAAGGCCTGCGCGGTGGCGGTTTACGGCACCATGACCAAACCCCGCTATACCAAGCTGCTCGAGTGGGGTGAGATTTATGCCAGGCCGGTTTGAGCAGAAGCCTCGCCGACGTGGCTGGTTTCACGACTGGAGGGTCTGCAGCACCGGGAACTGGGCTGTGCTATAGCTCCGGGCCGAAGCGGATGATTGTGCCCGTCCGAGGAGGAGTGCGTTTGTTGTCGGGAAAGCTGCCATGAAGATTAAGGCATTCGATGCCGTCGTGCTCAGGAAACTGCAGCCGGAGATCGAGGCGGCGCTTGCCGCCCTCGGCCGCAGGCATGGAATTACGATCCGCGCCGGCACGGCCCGCTTCAGGGAGAGCACGGCCGAGCTCAAGCTCGAGCTGGCGGTGATCGGCGGCGATGGCAAATCCGCTCGCCGAGAAGTCGAGGAGTTCGCCAAGTACCACGCGATGTATGGTCTGGAAGCCGGCGATCTCGGCCGGGTTGTCATCCTCGACCACGAAGAGCACTGCCTGGTCGGGCTGGCGCCCAACCGGCCCAAGTACCCGATCGTCATGGAACGCCTGCGTGATGGCAAGGTGGTGCTTTGTACCGAGGACGTGATCGAGAAGATCACGGCTCTGCGTTTGCTCAAGCCGTCCTGATCGATGCTGGACGGGCGGTCGCCGGCAGAGTGCCAGATTTGCCAAGATCCAGATACCGGCCATTGCCGACTGACAGGGTTTGGATGACGGGCATCTGCTGGATGGAGACGAGGCGGACGCCGGAAGAGGTTTTTTGGTCTCTTCGGGCCTGGCCGGAATGATCGGGCACTCCCGCTGCGGCGTCGCCCGCCATCAAGATCCAGGCGATTGCCCCTCCGGCGGCAGGGGGCGCCGGCGCGACGATCCCGATCGAAATGGCTATTGAACCTGCCTTGCTCGGCCGCAAATCCCCGCACCTCGCTGCTGCCGCCGAAGGTCCTGGTGACGAGAGGTATCGACGATCCCCGGATCCTGCAAATCGCTCCGTAGCTCTTCCCACAGCTGCATGATATGCCTCCGGTTTCAGCTATACAGCGTCCCAAACCAGACGCAGAAGACGAGGATGTTCAGTGAGACCGCCCAACCAGAACCGATCAGGATCCCGGAACAGGTTTCCTGCCGGCCCTAAGCAGCCATCACAGCATGGCGATGCTGGTCGTGTTGAAAGTGGGCGCGGCAGGGGTGGCAGCGAGAGCGCCATGGCGAAGCACACCCGCTATCTGGAACTTGCCCAGCAGGCCAGAACGGCCGGCGACGAGGTGACGATGCAGCACAACCTCCAGCATGCCGAACACTGGTACCGCACGGCCATGGCTGACCGACGGACCGGGGATGATCCACGGATGGCACGCGAAGGGGAGGGCCTCGCCGACTGAGCCGATAGGGTTGTGGTCCTGGCATACGGTGTCTGCCCCGGCTCAATCGCGCGGAACCCGGCTGGACGTTTCAGATCCGTCACGGACTGAACGGCCGTCGCGACAGGACGCCGACAGGCCCGACGGACCGATGAGCGGGAACTGGCATCCGCGTCGCCTGCCGGATCCTTGACGATCAGCACGGCTGCAGGCAAATCGCTTCCCCCGATTGGCTCCCACCTCCGGTCCGGCACATCCTCCATTCCGGACAAAATGGACTGTGGAGTGTAGCGCCGGTGCAACCACACCCTTAAAATCGGCCGGCAATGCGGGCTGTCCAGCGCGTTTGCCTTGTCACCCGGTCGAACCAGTGGCAATCGGAGAGACGCTGCCGATGGAGGCAGCCTGTATGAGGGAGGTTGACAATGAACCAGACGGAACTGATTGCCGCTGTTGCGGAGCGTGCCGGGTTGACAAAGGCCGACGCTGGCAAGGCGGTCGAGGCGCTGGTCGGCACGATCACCGATACGCTCAAGCAGGGCGACGAGATCCGCATCGCCGGCTTCGGCACCTTCGGCGTCTCCGAGCGCGGTGAGCGACAGGGCCGCAACCCTCAGACCGGTGCGCCGATCACGATCGCGGCATCCAAGGCCGCCAAGTTCACGGTCGGCAAAGGCGTCAAGGACGCGCTTAACGGCGGCTGAGTCTATCGGGCTGGCGCACTCGGTCCGGTCGGCGCTCCGAGTGCGCAAAGGTTGAAGCTTTCGGACGGCGACGAGGGTGACAGTCGCCCACAGCCAGATCCCAGGCCCGGTGGCCGTTGACCGGCATCGGCGCGTCGCGTCAGGAGGAGTGGGGAAAGACCTTGATGGATCGGGATCAGGCCCGCACCGACTACCGCCGGATCCTGGCGGGCGTTGTCCGCCACCATCAGGGGCGCTCGACCGTCACGTCGCTGGGGCCGCAATAGCACGTGTCGCCAAGCGGCTCGGTTTGACGCTGAGGGGCGGGGTCATCAATGCCGGTGACGACGAGATGGCTCTGGTCTCGGATCTCGCGGTCGATCGCCCGCGTCGCCGGATCGACCCGGGTGATCGACCGCTACGCCGGAGCGGTTTCGGGATCGCTCGATGCCTTCGACCGGGAGCTGAGCGGGCCTCTGAGCCGGAGATGGTCCTCGATCCTCCGGCTCACCTCGCGGCATCCGGTAGCCGGCTGGTACGCCGACGACCTCCTGCTCGAATGGACCGGGCTCTGGCTGATGAACAAGGCGCTGGAACAGTCGGCTTGCCAGGGCATGAACTTCGGCACCCGGCTGTTCGAGTTCGGCGGCTTCGTTCTCTCGACCGCCGCCGCGACGCCGGTCACGGACGCTGGGATGGACGCTCTGCGCGACGATCTGTGGACGCGGTACAAACCGGAGGCGCTGACCGATGCCGAAGTCATTACACTGTACTGGCTGACGATGGCGCTTGGACTGGTGGCACGGCACAGAAGCGCTCTCGACGGCCTAGTCTGAAGTGCCGCTGCCGGGCCGGCATCCTGTCCCGGCACCGGCGCCGGGACAGCGCATCACCCGACATGGAGAACGTTCAATGACCCCAAGCAGCTCCACCGTTTCTTCCGAAGAGATGGTCGCCCTGACCAGCCGGATCACCGCCGCCTACCTGCGCGGCAACGCCCTGCCGGCGGCCGGCATCGCCGGCGTGATCGCCATCGTTCACGGATCGCTCCTGCAGCTCGGTCAAGCGGTGCCGCAGCAGGAGGAAATCCGGAAGCCGGCGGTACCGATCCGCCGATCGGTCACGGCCGAGTACATCGTCTGCCTGGAGGACGGCAGGAAGATGAAAATGCTCAAGCGGTATCTGCGCACGACCTACGGCCTGACGCCGGATCAGTACCGGTCAAAGTGGAACCTGCCGGCCGATTACCCGATGGTGGCGCCAGCCTACGCCGAGGCGCGCAGTGTGCTGGCCCGGGCGAGAGGCCTGGGCCGGCGCCGCCCGGCGCCGGAGCCGGTTCCTGTCCCAAAAAAGCGCGGCCGTCCCAAGACAACAGCCTGATCGCACGCCGCCCGACTCCCTGCACCCTTGGTGATCGGGAACAAGACCTTGATCAGTGACGCAGGTCGGTGACCTTGAGGGCGTCCCACATCCAGCTGAAATCATAGGCCGGGTGTCCCTGGGCCAGGCTGCGGCGCGCGGCGCCGTTCTCCAGGACCTTCAGCCACTCCACCACCTTGCGACGTCCCGCCTTCGACCGGGCGGCCTGCTTCGGGCTCTTGCCGTCCAGCATCGGGATCGGCTGCGACAGGATCTCGCGGTAGTGACGGTCCTCTACCTCGCGCAGCAGCGCCGCCATTTCCTCCGGCGGCAGCGGTAGTTCGGGCGGGGGATGATCGTTTCCTTCTGCTGCCCGTTCGGCCATCGCCTGCTCGGGCGTCTGCAGCGCGGTCAGCGGCGCCGTCACCAGCGGGCCGAGCGCCTCGGCCAGCCAGCTTCGGCCCCGTTCGGCCCGCTCGACCGAGTTGGTCTGCAGCACCACGGCAGCCCGATCCAACCGAACCGAGCCGAGAACCCGCCCACCCTGCACGTCGTAGGTCTTGATCATCACCGCACCGGATGAGGCTCCCGGCACAGCGCCGGTCGGAGGTGCGTCGGTCAGCCACGTCCAGGCCGGCGGCTCGCCCTCATCCCGGACCAGATCCGGCAAGCCGTCGAGGCGGCGCTCGATCTCGCCGGCCCGAGCGGGATCCTGAACTGGAAATCGCGTTTCCGAAAAGATCAGGCTGTCACCGTCGAAGTTGACGAGATTGGGCATCGACCGGCCCAGGACGCTGCGCAGGGACCTGGCCAGCCAGGCCTGGGTGAACAGCGGCGCCATCTCGCCGAGAACGGCGTCTTCCACCGGATAGTGATCGACGTCGCCGCCTGGAACGCCTAGCTGTTCGGCCCGCCGCTTAACGCTGCGAACAAAGCTTTTCCGGGCCCGGGCGAATTCGTCGAGCAGGGCCCGGCTGTCCTCGAACGTCAGCGGCACAACGCCGCCGGCCATGTGCATTTCAGAGCCGACCGGCAGCATCCGGGCAGCTATATGGTCCCAATGGGCAAGGCTTTGGGAGGCCAGCTTGTCCGTGACTTCGATCGGCTCACCGCCGCGGATCAGATCCCGGGCCATGAAGTGTCGGCCTGGCGCTGTGCCGACCACCTCGTAGAGGCTCATGACCGAGCGGCGCAGGGCTTCCAGGTAGCGCCTGACCGGCGCCGGTTCCTTCCAGCCGCGACGGTTGAGATAATCGGCGATGACGTTCCGGCCGTCGGGCTCGAAATCGCAGGTCACGAAGTCCTCGAAGGCGCAGCCGATGAGCTGGGCATAACCGCCCTGTCCGAGCAGATCGAATAATTCGTCCGGCTCGAGGTCGAATTCGTCGAAGGCCGGTTCGAGGTGCTCCGCAACGATGGCATCGAGACGGTCACGCCATTCCTCCCGCTGCGCCCACTTCATGACGGCGGCGATCGCCTTGTCGTGAGCTGAAATCCGCATGTCTCCCCCTGGCCGATTGGTCATCGGGTGAAACAGTAGCGAACCCACAGCCGTCCGGCAAAGGTGTCTGGAGAGTTGAGGGCAAGGTATCTGCGGGACGACGATTTGGCCGGAGCTGCCGTTGAGCTGCTCTGTCAGGGGACTGCGGGCGCGGCCATCGGCGGCCGCTCGACGCTCTCCTGAACCCCGCCGTCTCACCCGCCCTTCCCGGTGCTGGACGGCGGTGCTATCGGCAGCCAGTGCGACGGCCGCAGGATCCGGCGTCCGTCGTGCCACGCCGGCGCGTCGTGACCGGCGATGCGGCCGTGGCTGGCCATCACCGGATGCCCGGCCCAGACCAGGACGCGCCGGCCGTTCCGGGGCGCCGTCTCGATCGGCCGCCAGCGCATCGGCGCGCCGGGCGGCGGCTCACCCTGTCCGGCGGCATGCCGGCGGCGCTTTCCGG
>NZ_AVFK01000047.1 GCF_000936425.1 Skermanella aerolata KACC 11604
TGGCCCAGTTGTTCGGGTCCTTCTGCAGCTTCATCACTTCGTCGTTGGCGAAGGCCCCGGCGGCACTGAGCATAAGTGCCGACGTCATCAGGATTGTCTTCAGTTTCATAACCCGCAACCTCCCGGTCCTTGTTGAAGATATTATTGTTTCCAGGATAGATTTGTTTGCCTGACGGTTTGGCTTCGATCAGTAAGTGGCGCCGCTATCACGGATCTCGTCACGGAACTCACTGTCACCGCCCGTAAAAGCAAGAGCCACAGAAGCAAGAGCGATGCCAGTCCGGCGCAGTTTACGAAACTGAGCAAATAACGGTGCCGCTGGCCAGCTTCCGCCCGAAATGCATTGGCTATCGACAAGAATGGCGGAAGCTCACGTATCATTTTTGGGCGGATCAATGTATTGAATCTATACACTTGTGTAATTTTAAGACTACACTGCCAGTTAGTTAGCGCTTATCATCAGAATTAATTTGATTTTTCTCCGTACCTTAAAATGAAATCACCTGATATAGGTCTTCTATCATTTACAAGACAGCCGAGTTATGCCCTATTATAGGGTGGCGACGTCTTGATATGGACGCACGTCTTCAAATCGGCGAGTCGTGACTTCCGGTAACCGCCCCGAAAAGGGTTACGGTCGATAGGCGACTTTCCTGATCACTCATTCGGGAGGAATCAGCATGGAAATCCGGAACCCCATCGACTGGGGTGTCGATCAGTTCAAGAATGCCGGTACTGTCCTGGGAACCGCGGGACATGAGTTCCGCCGCACAGCCGACCTGTCTCGCCCGGCTCCCATGATCCGCCGCATCAGGATCTCGGACCTCCGCGACGCCTTGACTTCAGGAATGGAGGACTTCGGTGCAAACCGTACCGATGTGCTGTTCCTCTGTATCATCTATCCATTGGTCGGCCTGTTCCTGGCTCGGGTCACCTTCGGCTATGACATGCTGCCGTTGCTGTTTCCTCTGGCATCGGGTTTCGCGCTGATCGGCCCGGTGGCTGCTCTGGGTCTCTATGAAATGAGCCGCCGTCGCGAAATGGGCATCGAGACGACTTGGATGAACGCCATCGACGTCCTCCGCTCGCCCTCGCTCGGCTCGGTTATCATGCTCGGCATGATGCTGTGTGCGATCTTCCTGCTCTGGGTCCTGACCGCCGACCTGATCTACTCGGCCACGCTCGGGCCGGGCGCTCCGGACTCGGCAAGTTCCTTCGCCCGGAACGTCTTCACGACCGAAGCTGGCTGGACGATGATCGGCCTTGGCGTCGGCGTCGGTTTCCTGTTCGCAGCCGCCGTGCTGGCGATCAGCGTCGTGTCGTTTCCTTTGTTGCTGGACCGCCATGTCAGCTTGAGAAAGGCCGTACGGGTATCGGTCGATGCCGTTCTCGCCAGTCCCGGTCCGATGGCCGTCTGGGGGATGATCGTCGCAGGCAGTCTGGTGCTGGGCTCGATACCGCTGTTCCTCGGCCTGATCGTCGTCCTACCCGTCCTTGGCCATTCCACATGGCACCTGTACCGCAAGGTCATCGTGTGCTTCGATCCGGTCTGAGGAACGATCCGTCGGGGATAAAGGTCCGGGACGCAAAGGTGGCGGTCTCGCGGGGACCATTCCGCAGGGCCTCCACCCACCTCCGCTTCCATCGGATGCTCATTCCGGTCATTGAAAAGGCATAAGTTTTAGGATACAATCAGAGGTATATTTTACATACCGACTTTGAATCTGAATTGTTCAGGTGGATAGTAATAAAACACCCGCCATGTAGGAAATCTATACAGGTGTCTGTATGGAAATCATGCAAAGCGTTTAGTCAAAGCGTCTAGTCTACGTACCCATTTACGCCAAGACGCCGGATTGTCACGATCCATATCCTGACAATCGTCTTTACGCCTGCTGAAGTTGTGATGGTTGTGCAGGGGAGCTCCCCTTGAATGGCATATGGTATGCAAAGAGCTCAGAAAGAAGCTTGCGGAGCACGCAACCGCATATAAGCAAACCGGGAGGTCAACGTCATGCCGATCAGCGCCGCGACAGAGGCCGCATCGAGCGCCCTGCAAACGAACCGTGCTCCGATCAGTGTCAATCCTCAGGAAGTGCATCGCTGGATGCAGAGCTTCAACTGGGACTTCGAAAAGAACAGAACGAAGTACCCGACCAAATACACCATGGCGGGCGATACGAAGGAACAGTTCAAGCTGATCGCCAAGGAATATGCCCGCATGGAGGCCGCCAAGGACGAGCGCCAATTCGGGACTCTGCTGGACGGACTGACCCGCCTGGGCGCCGGCAACAGGATGCATCCCAAATGGGGCGAGACCATGAAGATCGCGTCCAACTTCCTCGAAGTCGGGGAATACAACGCGATAGCCGCATCCGCAATGCTTTGGGATGCAGCGAACTCGGCCGAGCAGAAGAACGGATATTTGGCCCAGGTTCTGGACGAGATCCGCCATACCAACCAGTGCGGCTTCGTCAACTACTACTACTCTAAACACTATCACAATCCGGCCGGCCACAACGACGCACGGCGCACCCGGACCATCGGTCCCTTGTGGAAGGGCATGAAGCGGGTGTTCGCCGACAGCTTCATCTCCGGCGACGCGGTGGAATGCTCGATCAACCTCCAACTGGTTGGTGAAGCCTGCTTCACGAACCCCCTGATCGTCGCGATAACGGAATGGGCATCGGCCAACGGCGATGAAATCACGCCGACCGTCTTCCTGTCGATCGAGACCGACGAACTCCGCCACATGGCGAACGGCTATCAGACCGTGGTGTCGATCGCCAACGATCCTGCCGCGCAGAAGTATTTGAACGCGGACTTGAACAATGCTTTCTGGACGCAGCAGAAATATTTCACGCCTGTTCTGGGAATGCTTTTCGAATACGGCTCCAAGTTCAAGGTCGAGCCCTGGGTCAAGACCTGGAACCGCTGGGTCTACGAAGACTGGGGCGGCATCTGGATCGGCCGGCTCGGCAAGTACGGGATCGTGTCGCCGCCCAGTCTGCGCGACGCCAAGCAGGATGCCTACTGGGCGCATCACGATCTGGCCCTGATCGCCTACGCACTCTGGCCAACCGGCTTCTTCCGTCTGGCCCTGCCGGACGAGGAGGAAATGGCATGGTTCGAAGCCAATTATCCGGGCTGGTACGATCACTATGGCAAGATCTACCGGGAATGGAAGGACCTGGGCTGTGAAGACCCCCGGAGCGGCTTCATCCCCATCCAATGGCTGCTGGAGCGCGGCCACCACATCTACATCGACAGAGTTTCGCAAGTTCCCTTCTGCCCGACTTTGTCGAAGGGATCGAGTTCGCTCCGCGTCCACGAATATAATGGCCGTAAGCACTCGTTCAGCGACGACTGGGGCGAGCGCATGTGGCTGGTCGAACCCGAGCGCTACGAATGCCAGAACATCTTCGAACAGTATGAAGGACGTGAATTGTCGGAGGTGATCGCCGAGGGCCATGGTGTCCGAAGCGACGGCAGGACGCTGATCGGTCAGCCCCACATCCGGCCGGATACCATGTGGACGCTTGAGGATGTCCGGCGTGCCGGGTGCGTCTTCGTCGACTCGCTGGACAGGATGTAAGCCGAATTCTCGCCGGGCGCGATGCCGCTCCCGTCCTTCATGCGGAAACAAGCTTCCCCGCATGAAGAACGGGTGAATTTAGATGGGAGGAAGCATATGGCCCTCATCGACGCGAACAAGCGCGGCTTGACCGATCCTGAAAGGGCTGCGGAGATTCTCAAGGCGATACCGGCTGTCCCGCTCGATAGCCAGAGGAGGATGAACTACTTCGTCCCACCGCGATGGAAACGGCTCAGCGAATACGAAATCCTCACCCTTTATTGCCAGCCGACGCCCGATTGGGTTCCGGGAGGTCTGGATTGGGGCGACTGGACGCAGAAATTCCATGGCGGCCGTCCGTCCTGGGGCAACGAATTCACCGAGTTGCGCACGACCGATTGGCACCGCCACCGCGACCCCAGCCGCCGCTGGCACGCTCCCTACGTCAAGGACAAGTCGGAGGACTGGCGCTACACCACGCGTTTCCTTGAAGGCTATTCCGCCGATGGCGCTATCCGGACGATGGAGCCGTTCTGGCGGGACGAGATCCTGGACCGGTACTGGGGCGCTCTGCTCTTCAACGAGTACGGCCTGTTCAACGCCCATTCCTCCGTCCTGCGCGACTGCCTGTCGGAAACTATCCGGACCAGCGCCGCCTTCGCGGCCCTGGACAAGCTGGACATCGCTCAGATGATCCAGCTGGAGCGGACCTTCATCGCCAAGCTCGTGCCGGTCTGTACCGATTCCACCGATGCGCCTAAGCGGGTTTGGCTGGAAGACCCAGTCTATCGCGGCGCCCGGAAGACGGTCGAGGAGCTGTGGCGCGGCATTCATGACTGCAACGAGATCCTATGGTCGGTCCATGCCGTCTATGACAGCCTGTTCGGACAGTTCGTCCGGCGGGAATTCTTCCAGCGGCTCGCTCCCTATTTCGGCGATACGCTGACGCCCTTCTTCGTCAATCAGGCGCAGACCTATTATCAGATCACGCGGGGCGCCATCAGCGACCTGTATCTGCACTGCCTTGCCGACGACCCGGAGTTCTCCAGCTACAACCGGCGTTTCCTCAGGGTCTGGACAGGCAAATGGCTGCCCCACACGATCGATGCCCTCGGCGACTTCGTCGCGATCTACCAGAGGATCAGCCTGATCAGGGGCGTCACCGACAAAGCGTCGATCGAGGAGTCCGTGGAGCGCGTGATCTGCGACTGGGCACAGGATTATGCGGACAGGATCGATTTCAAAGTCGACCGGTCCAGGCTGACGAGCCAGATCGTCAGCCGCATCGGGCAGTGATGGACCATGATCAACGGGAAGGACTCCTGATGAGCAAGAACAGCTACGGCGCCGGCATCATGGCGAAGACCGGCGAAGCCTTTGCCAGAGAGTTCTTCGCGGAAGAAAACCAAGTGGTCAAGGAAGCGAACAAGGTCGTCCTGGTGCTGATGAAAAGCGACGAGGTCGATGCCATCGTCGAAGAGATGATCCTCAAGGACGGGATCATCCGGAATCCGACGATGACTGTCGAAGACCGCATCAGCTTCTGGTGGATCAAGGCGGATGGCAAGATCGAAGTGGATGCCGACGAAGCCAGCGCCATCCTGGGAAAGACCTACAGCATCTTCGACTTTCTGGTGAATGTCTCGTCCACCGTCGGACGGGCCTACACCCTTGGCAACACCTTCACGATCACAGCGGAACTGATGGGGCTGGAGAGAAAGCTGACCGACATTTGAAAACCAGGCGATGGGCAGATCGGGGAGGGACCAGGGATGGGCGGATATCCGGTACATGACAATCCCGTACGCAGACGATGGCTGAGCAAGATCGATGAACTGCATTCCGTCGATGAGGCGACCAAGTTCATCCAGCAGTTCCGGCGCGATTGCACGTCGCATTTGCGCAAGACATACGATCTCGACCTCGATTACCTCTGGATCGAGGGCCAGATCGAACAACGGCTGGCGATTCTGAAGGAAAGCAAGTTCTCGGACGCCGACCTTCTCGCAAAATGCACGACCGGCGAGGATGCGGGGACGACGGCCGACCAGTGGGTCGAGCGGATGGTGAATACCCAAGATAAATACGAAGCGGAGAAGATGCTGATCGAGTTCCGCCAGGACTACAAGCCACCGGTGATGCCGGTCAATGCTTTCCTGAAAGCCGATGCTGCGATGGGATCGCGGCTCATGGAACTTCGCAATTTGAATTACCATACCCTGTCGCTCGAAGAACTTCGCAGAGAGCGTGGAGTAGGCGTCATCTACGTGGCGGAAAGATGAGGGGCGAAATGGACACTTCGGCTGATAGGGAATCGATAGAGATCTTTCGGAACGAAAGGTTCGAAGCCTACGCCCAGGACCTCGGATTCATGTGGCGCTGGGAAATCCATTCCGACGGCAAATTGATGCAGGAGGGCTGCTCCCTCACCAAGCGCGCGGCAGACGAGGCGGTCGGCTACGTAGTCGCCTATTTCGGGCGGATCCGTGGTGTAGGTCCCGACTGATGCCCGATGCGACGAGCGCCTTTGGAAGAAACGATGGAGACCCTTCTTCGGAAAGCGTTGCCTTGAGTACCGAGAGCCGATCCGGAGACTGCGGAATGTATAGAATAGAAACCATAACCGAGGACTCTCAATCCGTCGTGTTCGATTGCAGGCCCAATGAGGACGTTATCAGTGCTGCTTTCAGAAACAACGTCATACTCCTGTCGTCTTGCCGGGAAGGCGGCTGCGCAACATGCAAGGCCGAGTGTCTGGACGGCCGGTACGACCTCAAGAAATGCAGCGTCCAGGCGCTGCCTTCGGATGAGGAGGAGGCCGGCATGATCCTGCTCTGCCGGACGTTTCCGCAGAGCGATCTCGTCATCAGCCTTCCCTATACCCATGACCGGATCTCCTTCGGCCAGGTGCAGTCGAATTGGACGAGCGAGATCATGCTGTGCCAGCAGGTCTCGTCGAACGTCGTCCGGCTGGTGCTGAACTGTCTCGACCCCATCTCCGGCACCTCTGTGGCGATGCCGTTCCTGCCCGGCCAATACGTCGATATAGAAATTCCGGGCACGCCGCTCCGCCGGTCCTTTTCCATGGCGTCGCTGCCGGGAATGGTAGACATGGAGTTCTTCATACGCCTGCTGCCGGACGGACGTTTTTCCTGCCACCTGATGCGCAAGGCCGCTGTCGGTCAGAGATTGTCGCTGCGAGGCCCCGCCGGTGGGTTCATGCTGCGCGACAAGGGTCCACCGCGACCCTATTGCTTCGTCGCGGGCGGCACCGGCCTGTCACCGGTGCTGTCGATGGTCCGTCATTTGAAAACGGCGGGCGATCGACAGCCGGTTCTGCTGCTGTTCGGCGTGACCCATCGGCATGAGCTGTTTTGCCAGGATGAATTGAGGCATCTGGCCGAAGACATGCCCAACCTGTCCGTCGACGTTTCGGTGATGTGCCCCGATGGCGCCTGGCCAGGCGCCGGTGGTACTGTCGTCGACCTGCTGCGCCGGCATCTGGCCGAGGCGGATGTCAAACCGGAAATCTACCTATGCGGCCCGCCTGCCATGATCGACCGCGCCGTCATCACGGCGCTAGACTCCGATATCAAAAAAGAAAATATCTATTTCGAAAAGTTTTTTCCGTCGTAGTAAATAATATTATACATACAAGATTTTTCACGAGAATTTTCTATATTCTAAGGTCGATTCAGTATTTTCCAAATCGAAACCTGGCATTCAATATTGATATTTCAGGGGTCTAATTATTGATTGTCCTCTGAATATCTTACTAGTTTGATCCGTTTCAAGGATAAGAATGATCAGAATGACAAAAAAATGTGACGAGGAAACCCCAAGAGGTTGGCAGGTTCGGGATGATAGCAAGATCTGGGCACGCGTCGTCGGACACCATGACAGTCAAATGGCCGCCAAATCCTTTGTTCATGCACGAAAACGAACAAGCGATTAGCGGACGGGAGGCGGAAAACGAAACGGGTCTGTTCGGCGTCGATCGTCCGGGCGTAGCCTGGGACTGGATGAAGCAGACTGAACAGGCTCCTTTCGGAGCCGATTGGGTTCGGCCTCAGGTCGCGGAAGCATGGAGCCGATGTTTGGAAGACCACTGCCTGCGGGTCGGGGTCGACCTGCCGGCCGGAGACCGCTTACAACAGGGTTTCAGGCCCGGCAGCGACCTGCCGGAGGCGGTAAGGACCAGCCTGACGGTCATGATCTACAAGGTGAAGCTGTTTCTACGCGAAACCAACGTGACGCTGCTGCTGGCGGATGCCGCCGGCACCCTGATCCACGTCATGGATGCCGGACTTCAGCTTTGTCCGATCGGTCGGCAGCTCGTCAGGCTGGGAGTGAACTGGCACGAGGCCAGCATCGGCAACAACGGCATGGGGACGGCGGGGCTTTTGAGGGAACCGGTCGCTTTCGAGGGCAAGGAACATTTCTATTGCGGCCTGCATCCCTTTGCCACGGCGGGCTACCCGATTACCGGCCCGGACGGCAGCCTGACGGCGCTGCTGGGTGCCGTTACCGACCGCCGGGACTCGTCCAAGTCGCTGCTGGGTTTCCTGCGGCTGGCCGGCTACCTGATCGAGGCCAACCTGTTCGAGCGGCACAGCCCTCCGGGACTGATGCTGCGCCTGCGCCCAGCCGACATGACGGAAAGTCTGGGCGTTCAAGAATGCCTGCTGGACGGACTTGTCTCGGTCGACCAGAGCGGCAGCATCCTCGGCGCCAACCGGACCGGGCTGCTGCTCATGGGGGCTGAAAACCACGACAGCATCCTGCACAAGGACCTGTCCACCGTAACCGGCCTGGGCTTTGGCGACCTGCGCGCCCGGATGGCGACCGGCGGCGGGACGATCGAGCATACCCTGCCGTCCGGAACCCGTCTGATCATCGAAACCGACATCAGCCTTAGCCATGTCACTCCCCCGACCAGTTGCCCAGTGCGAAATCTCACCGGCGATTCCTCTCGTAGCGCCGGGACCAGGGCATCCGAACGGAGCCGGATTCCCGCCATCCCCGCCGCACCTTCCAGCCAATTCCGCGATGTCGTGCTTGAAACAGCGCTGTATAAGGCGGTAGGCCTTGAAAGCCGGAAGATACCGATCCTGATCACGGGGGAGTCAGGGGTCGGCAAGGATTATCTCGTCCGCCAGATGCGGGCCAGCGGACCGCGCAGCACGCAGCCGCTGGTCGCAATCAACTGCGGCGCAATCCCGCGCGAACTGATCGCCAGCGAGTTGTTCGGTTACGAGGCCGGTAGTTTTACCGGCGCCCGGATCAGGGGCAAATCCGGCAAGTTCGTCGAGGCGGACAAGGGCATCCTGTTCCTTGACGAGATCGGCGACATGGCGCTCGACCTCCAGGCGACGCTGCTCCGCGTGCTGGACACGTCGGAGATCGTGCCGATCGGCGGAGCAAAATCGATCCCGGTCGATGTCCATGTGGTCGCCGCCACCAACCGGAATCTTCCGGAGAGCGTGCAGAAGGGAACCTTCCGCCGTGACCTCTACTACCGGCTCAACGGCGCCCAGATTTGGCTTCCGCCGCTGCGCGAACGTCCGGACAAGATGAAGCTGATCCAGCACATGCTTCAGATCGAACAGGAGGCGCTGGCTATTTCCGAACCGAAGCAGTTGGGCGAAGAACTTTGGCAGATCTTCATGAAGCACCCCTGGCCGGGGAATATCCGGGAGCTGCGCAACGTCCTCCGCTCCTCTCTCGCCATGACGGTCGGGCCGGATATCCGGATCACAGATCTACCTCCCGACTTCCTCGACGAGATGGAGCATTCGCCTTCCCGGACCGAGCAGATGCCGGACCATGGTACGTCCGAATACAGGACACCGGAGCCGAGAGGGAGCGAACAGGGCACCGGATCTGCGGTGCTGGCCGACTGGGAGGAGCAGGCGATCCGTTCCGCCCTGGCGGCGAGCAGCGGCAACATTTCGCGCGCCGCCCGCATGCTCAGCATCACGCGGGCGACGCTCTATCACAAGATGGCGCGTTACGGCCTTAAGAAGTAGCGGCCTGAAGATCCAAGGGGGAATGCCGGTGGCGCGGGATATCGTCTACGGCGCCGACGCGCGCCACCGGCTGATGGCCGGGATCGACCGGCTGGCCGATACGGTCGCGGTGACTCTCGGCCCTCGGGGCCGCAACGTCCTGATCGAGCACCGGACATCCGGTTTTGCTCCCCTTGCGACGCGTGACGGAGCGACAGTGGTGCGCTCCCTGACGCTGGGCGACAAGGTCGGGAACATCGGCGTCGCCTTGATCCGGCAGGTGGTCAACACGGTTTCCCGCGAGGTCGGCGACGGCACCTCGACAACGGTCCTGCTGACCCGCTGCCTGGCGCGGGCCGCCGGCAAGGGGATGGCGGCGGGCATGAGCCCGCGCGACATCCGGGCCGGCATGGACATGGCCGGCCGCGCCGTCACTTCCGATCTGACGCGGCAGGCAAGGGACTGCGCCGGCCATAAGGCCCTGGCGCATATCGCGGCACTGGCTGCCCACGACGAGGCCGCAATCGGCGCGCTGATTTCCAAGGCGATCGAGACGGCTGGAACCGACGGTACGATCGTCATCGAGCTGGGTGCCGGGCTGACGGACGAGATCGAGCGGGTCGAGGGCATGCGATAGGAGCACGGCTATCTGTCGCCCTACTTCGTCACCGACCGGCACCGCAAGCTGGCCGAGCTTGACGATCCCTATATCCTGATCTACGACCGCCCGGTCGAAGTCTTCGACGAGCTGATACCGGTGCTGGAGTTGGTCCGCGCCAGCAACCGGTCGCTGCTGATCGTCGCCGAGAATGTCGTCGAGGCGGCGCTGCCCGGCATCCTGATCAACCATATCAGGCGGAACCTGTGCGCTGTTGCGGTCCGGGGACCGGGCCAGGGCGACAGCCGGCTCAACCGGCTGGAGGATCTGGCCGTGCTGACCGGAGGTCGAGCGATCCTGAGCTCCCAAGGGGATACCCTGACGGGTGTGACGCTGGACGATCTCGGCCAGGCCCGCAAGGCGGTGATCGGTGAGGACGATACGACCATCATCGGCGCGGCGGGCGCCGAACCGGCAATCCGGGAACGGCAGTCGGGCATCCGGTTCGAACTGGAGGCGATCCGCAACGCCGACGGCGCCGCCGGGTCGCCCAAGGCGCGGTTCGACGATATCGAAAAGCTGGAAGAACGCCTGCGCAACCTGTCCGGCACATTGACCGTGGTGAAGATCGGCGGCATCAGCGACGTCGTGATAAAAGAGCGCCTGCAACACGCGGAAAACGCCCGCAACGCCGCCGCTGCCGCCGGAGCGGAGGGAATGCTACCGGGGGGCGGCGTCGGCCTGCTGCGCTGCGGCAGGGCGCTGACAGGCCTTAGGGGGGACAACCACGCACAGGACTACGGCATCGACATTGTCCGCAAAGCTTTGGAAGAACCCCTGACCCGCATCAGCATGAATGCCGGGTTCGAGCCTGCCGAAGTCCTGTTCAGGGTGCGCAACGCCAACAGCGAATCCTGGGGCCTCGACGCCAGGACCGGCGTCTACGGGGACCTGTTCGATCTGGGAGTCGTCGATCCGGCAAAAGTGACCAGACTGGCCTTCCAGAACGCTGTCGGAACGGCAGGAATGCTGATGACCGCCGAATGCGTGGTGACGGAGCGGCCCCTCCAGGACCCGTCGTTCGGCTATACACCGGAATGGGCGGCGCGGACCCGCGAAGATCCGCGCCTGTAGCCGCCGGCAGTAAATGCATCAATCCTTGAGGACCCAGCGCACGAACAGATAGACGGCACTGGCGGCAATCAGTGCAGCGACGATGCCCAGCGGTGATTTCATCATGTCCACCAGTTCAAGGATCGCTCCCATTTCGTCTCTCCCTTTCTGTGGTCCGCCGTAAATCGGCGGGCCGGTTGATGGAACCGTGCCGCCGCCCTCATGCGAGCACGACGTAGGTCTCTCTCAAAGCGGCTGCGAGCAGCAGCAGGTAGGCGACGGCAAGGCCGAAGGCGTGGTAAGGCCGTCCCGACAAGGCATGGCGATACAGATTGGCGTAGATGAGCATGTGCCACAGCACCAAAGGAAACAGCAGGAACTGTGCCAGCTCCGTGATGGGAAAAGGCGGCGGCAGCACCGTCACGAGGAGAAGCCGCAGCCCGAAGCCGGTCAGGGTGACGACGCTGCCGGCCGCCGCCAGCGCCGTCAGGGTCTGCGGTACGCGCCACCCGTAACCACCGATCATCAGCGCCCCTGCCGTGAAAGCCACGAGCAGGAGGATGGTGACGATCGCCGCTGCGACCGCGGTCTCCATCGTTTGTTCGAGCAATACCAGGATGAACTCGCTCAAACCATAAGCCGCGAGGCTCAGCCCCAGGAGTGCCGGAGAGGATGGCAGCGCCTGCGGTCCCTGGTTCATCCGGCAGATACCGATAAGCACCCGCGGCACAGTGATGGAAGAAGCAGGCACGGTAACAAACACCTTATCATCAGGGATGCTCAGCCTTGATAGAAAATGACATGAATCTTGAAGCAAGTCGAGTGCTTATAGCATTCACTAACTGTATAAACTTCCGACATGCTAAATAAATAGTGTTTCTGCATGAGGATAAGGATGCCGATTTCTGATAGTATGTTCATTTAATGTACAATTTTGTTTTCAGAAGATACACCTGTTTAGAACTTTGACAGGTGCCATCTCATGGTGACCCAGGGTTTTGAAGCAGATGATAAACATTTCCAGGAAAAAAGGGTCGTCGCAACAACAGGCATGCATATTGCTTAATTGTCCCTGCGTAAGTCGGACACTCCTAAAAGCGGCCAAGGACGATCATCGAGCGCCGACGGCCTCGAATGACTGCAAGCCGCTTGAAACGGCCGACCAGACGACGATCGACCGCATATCTTCACCCGGGAGCGAAGCGGCGCTCCATCATCCGAAGGTGACAATAAAATGCACGGAGGTCACAGATGAGCAACAGTATCACTGACCGCATCATCGACACGGTCGGGAACGCCGCAACCGGCGTTTTCGGGGCCAGGAGCCGTACTGAGGCCGGGGAGGCGAAGCAGGAACGCGACACCGCACTCAGTGAAGACCTGTTCAAGGCCAAGACGGTCTATATAGGCCTGGGGGTGATGTTCGCCTTCTATTTCTTCATCCGCATCTATGAACAGATCTTCGGCTGGTCGGCCGGTCTCGATGCATTCAGCGACGAATTCCAAACCTATTGGATGACGATGCTTTGGATCGAGCTTCCGCTAGAGGGTCTGGCCTTCTTCGGCCTGATGGGCTACCTGTGGAAGACCCGCGACCGGGAGGTCAACAAGGTCGAACCGCGCGAGGAACTGCGCCGGCACATGACCCTGCTGACATGGCTGGTCATGTACGCTTCGGCCCTGTACTGGGGCGCCAGCTTCTTCACGGAGCAGGACGGCACGTGGCACCAGACCGTGGTACGCGACACCGACTTCACGCCCAGCCACATCATCGAGTTCTACCTGAGCTATCCGATCTACATCATCATGGGCTGCGGCGCCTTCATGTATGCCAAGACCCGGATTCCGATGTTCGCCAACGGCTACTCGGTGGCGTTCCTGATCCTGTTCATCGGACCGTTCATGATCTTCCCCAATGTCGGCCTGAACGAGTGGGGCCATACCTTCTGGTTCATGGAAGAACTGTTCGTGGCCCCCCTGCACTGGGGCTTCGTGTTCTTCGGCTGGATGGCGCTCGCGGTCTTCGGCGTCACCCTCCAGATCCTCGACCGCGTCCGGGAACTGGCCGTCGGCTACGTTCAGGACTGCACCTTCGACGAGACCGCGGCCGTGGCTGCCACCGGTCAGACGATCGAAGGCGCAGCGGTGCCGAAGGCGGCCGAATAATCGTCATCGATCGATCTCGACAGTAGCCCGCTTCAGGGCGGGCTACCTCCTCCATCGGCAACAACGAAGGCAAAGAGGGCATCTTCGACCCCGGCGACCGGCGCTCTTGGCGGAAGCCTCGGAAAAACGAAAACCAATCAAAGGGCAGGAAACATCGAAGGAGAGCAATACAATGTCAACGCAAGACCCGACTGCTTCGGATACCTTTCAGACCGCCTATGGCGGGACGACGGTCGAAACCGGACCCAAGGTCACCGGGCCGGCGCTCAAGTCCAAGGGCGAAGCCCTGGCGCTGGGCCGCACCATCGACTGGCTGCTGCTGTTCATCCTGTTCTTCGTCTGCCTCGCGTCGTTCCACATCCATGCGATGCTGACGATGGGCGACTGGGACTTCTGGGTCGACTGGAAGGACCGCCGCTATTTCCCGACCGTTCTGCCGATCGTCCTGATCGCTTTCGCTGCCGCCGGACAAGCGTTCTTCTGGGAGAAGTTCCGGCTGCCGTTCGGGGCGACGTTCATGGTCGTCGGCCTGATCTTCGGTGAGTGGATCAACCGGTACTTCAATTTCTGGCTTTGGACCTATTTCCCGATCAACATGGTCTGGCCGACAATCCTGATCCCCAGCGCCCTGTTCCTCGACATCGTGCTGCTCATCACCCGGAGCTACCTGATCACCGCGATCGTCGGGGCGATGGGCTGGGCGCTGCTGCTGTACCCCTCCAACTGGCCGGTCCTGGCGCAGTTCCACGTCCCACTCGAGAAGGACGGCCTGATCATGACGCTCGCTGACCTGATCGGCTTCGAATATGTCCGTACCGGCACGCCGGAATACATCCGCATGGTCGAACGCGGCACCATGAGGACCTTCGGCAAGGACGTCGTGCCGGTTTCAGCGTTCTTCGCGGGCTTCATTTCGATGATCGTGTACTTCGTCTGGGCATTCGTCGGCCGCTGGTTCTCCACGACGCGCTTCATCGGCCGCATCTAGCGGCCCTTGGATGAACGGCTGCCGGTGCTGACACACCGACAGCCGCCCAGTGGATCCAACGGTACGGATAGGCATGCACCATAAACGTCGGAGGAAAAGTTATGAGGGGTTGGCAGAAGTTCAAGTCCATCGCGCGCAAAATCATGACACGCCGTGTCTTTGGACTGGCGATGGGAGCCGCGGTGGGACTGACGGCGAACGTGATGACGACGGCGCCGGCGGAGGCCCACGGCGAGAAGTCGCAGATGGCGTTCCTTCGGATGCGCACCGTCCAGTGGTACGATCTGAAGTGGTCGAAGACCGACGTCAACGTCAACGATGTCGTCGAGATATCCGGCAAGTTCAATGTCTTCTCCAATTGGCCGCAGGCCGTGATGAACCCGGACGTCTCGTTCCTGAACGTCGGCGAACCCGGTCCGGTATTCGTCCGCGAGGCCGCCTATATCAACGGTCAGCCGGTTCCCCGGTCGTTCTCTCTGACGCCCGGCGAGCGGTACGATTTCAAGATCCTGCTGCGGGCGCGGCGGGCCGGCGACTGGCACGTCCATACCCTGATGAACGTCGAGGGCGGCGGCCCCATCATCGGGCCGGGCGAGTGGCTCAAGATCAAAGGATCGATGGCCGACTTCATCAACCCCGAGACCACGCTGGACGGGCGCAAGGTCGATATCGAGACCATGGGCATCGGCACGATCTACGGCTGGCACTTCCTCTGGTTCGTCGCCGGCGTGGCCTGGATCGGCTACTGGTTCTCACGCGGCGGCTTCGTCGGGCGGTACTTCGGCGTGGTCGCGGGCAAGGGCGACACGATGATCTCGCCCAAGGACGAGAAGATCGCCTTCGCGTCGCTGGCGGCGACGCTGGTCGTGGTCCTGGTCGGGTACAGCATGGGAGAATCCGGCAGCCCGCGCACGCTGCCGCTCCAGGCGGGCCTCCTGAACATCCCGGCGTCCGATCCGGCTCTCTACCCGAAGGACGTTTCCATCAAGTACGAGCGGGCGACCTACAAGGTCCCCGGCCGAGAACTCGACGTCACCTTGCAGATCACGAACAACGGCACCTCGCCGCTGCGGATCGGCGAGTTCGCGACGGCGGGTGTCCGTTTCCTCAATCCCGATGTCATGAAGGAGCCGGTGAACTATCCGGACTACCTGCTGGCGCCCCAGGGCCTGTCGCTGTCCGACGCACAGCCGATCCAGCCGGGCACCACCAAGACCCTGGTCATCAAGGCGCAGGACGCGGCCTGGGACGTCGAGCGGCTTTCCGACCTCTACTACGACACGGACAGCAGCATCGGCGGCCTTCTGTTCCTGTTCGACGAACAGGGCAACCGCCACGTGCTCGAGATCGGCGGCCCTGCCGTTCCCGATTTCCAGACGACCTGAACCGGCACTGCTCGAACGTCCGCACTTGATGGGAAATGCCGTCCTGGATCGCTGAAACGGCGGCTCAGGACGGCGATTTCTTCACCGCGGGGATGCCGCGCACCGGCTTCGATGCCCGCGCGTCTTCACCGCCCAGCCTTCGGTCAAGGATCATGCATGTGCCCGTGAAAAAAACTCTCAGCCGGGCGATCGGCGCCGCTGCGCTTGTCCTGACCCTGCTGCATGCCCCGGATATCCAGGCTCACGGAGGGCTCAGCGTCGAAGAGGATACCTGCGTCCTTCGCCTGGGACCGTACAAGATGCACTTCGTCGGCTACCAGCCCGACAGCACCAAGCAGGAATTTTGCGAAGACATACCTGAAACCGGCCACACCATCATCGTTCTCGACTACTTCGATCCGGCTTTGCGCAGAATGACGGCCGAAGTCAGGATCATCAAGGACGTCGGCGCACCCGAAACCGGCGACTTGACGCCGATCACGGTATTCCATCTGCCGCCGGCGCTTCATCCGACCGGCACCTTCAATTTCCAGTACAATTTCCCGCAGCCGGAAAAGTTCATCGGGCTGATAACGATCCGGGATGGCCAACGGGAATACGTGTCCCGTTTCCCGTTCTCGGTCGGCATGCCGACTTCAAACTGGAGCCTTACCCGCTATGCCGCGATCTTCGCGGGGCTGGTCATGGCGCTGCTGCTTTACTTCTGGTACCGCCGGCAACATCACACCGTCAAGGTCGCCAGCCCTGCGGGCGCTTCGCCGGACGACGGATGGGTGCGCGATATTCCGCCGCCGGACCCCAGGCGTGGGCCGCTTTAGGCGAAAGTGGGACCGATGACCATGAAAAGGGCTCATCTGCTCACCATCGGGCTGACCTGCGGCGTGGCGGCGTTGGTGAACGGAGCGCTGGTGCTCCGTGACATGCCCGCGCTCGGACTGCTCAGCGCGACCGCGCAGGGTATCGACACGCGCATGCCGTCGATGCCTATGGCCTCGCCCGGCGAGCCTGAAGCGGTCTGCCCGCCGGGCAACGACGAGGCCCGCGCCGGCATCACCGTCGAGGGGGTGGAGATCGCCCCCTCGACCGCCTGCGTCGCCGACGATCCCTATGTCGTCGCGGCATCGGTCCTGGGCACCAACAACGTATCGGAAGATACGCTGATGCGCTCCGGCCTGTCGCGCGACGCCGTCATCAAGGGCCGCGACGGCGATCCCAACTACGTCGAGATCCACCTGGAGGTGGCCGAACTCAACGGGTTCAACCCTGACGGCGGGCCGCCGCTCCCCGGCTACGCCATCGCCCCCGGCATCAAGCCCGGATTCTGGACATTCGCGCCGAAGCATCGCGGGATGTCCACGGTCAGTTCGGAATCCAGCGACGCCGGCCCGCTCCTCCGGATGCCGCCGCCCTCGATACGGGTCAAGGTCGGCGATACCCTGCGGATCGTACTGGAGAACACGCACTACCTGCCGCACACGATCCACCTGCACGGCGTCGATCACCCCTATCTGAACTCTGCCGGGGAAGGCAACGACGGCGTGCCGATGTTCGGCGAGGAAGCCGTCCAGCCCGGCGAAAGCCGGGTCTATGAGGCCAAGCTTCGGCATGCCGGCACGATGTACTACCACTGCCATGTCGATGAGCAGGCGCACGTCCCGATGGGACTGGCCGGCATGATAATCGTCGAGGAGAAACAGGCGGAAACGCCGGTCCAGACCCTCAACATCGGCGCCGGCGAGGTCAGGTACCGGTCGGGAGCGGTGCGCAGTGCCGGCTATGCCGGTGAACACGACCTCGTCTACGGCGATGTCCTGCGTGGGCTGAACAGCCTGCTTTCGACCTCGAACAATGCCCGCGTGATCGAGCGGCACATCCAGCAGGACTTCAACGTCACCCAGGCCCAGCCGGAGTATTTCCTGCTCAACGGCCGAGCATTTCCCTACACGCTGCGGGAATCCATGATCGCGATCGAGCCGGGCCAGCGCGTTAAGCTGCATGTGCTCGACGCCAGCAGCGAATACATCGCCCTGCACACGCATGGTCACAAAGTTCTGATCACGCACCAGGACGGGGTCGCGGTACCGCCCGGCGCCCGGACCATGCGCGACGTGGTGGACCTGATGCCGGGCCAGCGGGTGGACCTCGACCTCGATGCCACGGATGACGGCCTGCACAGCTACGGTCCCGGACTGTGGATGATCCACGATCACCGGCCCAAGGCTGTGACCAACAACGGGATCGGACATGGCGGAAGCATGACCTTCCTGGCCTATCCCGGATTCCTCGACACTCAAGGCATACCTCGCGCGGCGGCTGATTTGGCGAAGCTTTTCGTGCCGGGCCATTACGCGACCCATGCGTCGGGCATGCCGATGCCGGACGGTGCCGGCTCCACGTCTGGTTTCGCCGGGACGGACTGGGCGGGAACCTTGAGGATGGTGGCGCTGCCCTTGCTGCTCACGGGAATGCTGGTGAGTTTCGGCAGCCTGTTCCGGCGGCGGCGCGCAAGTACTCATGGAGCGGAAGTGAACGGCCGGAACGAACGATCCCCTTCGATCAGAACGATCCATTCAGCGAAAACAGCGAAAGGACGACGGAAATGATTGGCGGACGCTGCGGAATTGCGCTTCTTGCCTTCGCTTTGCCGATACTGCCTGCGATGGTCGTGGCACACCCTTACATCGTGGGGTCGGAAGTCGAGCCCGGAGAACATTTCGAAGGCAAGCTCGTGCTGACCCATGACTGCAACAATCAGCCGACTGTCGAAGTGGTGCTGCGGATGCCCAGGGAGGCGACCCATATCGAGGCGGACAGCCCCAAGGGCTGGAAGAGTTCGGTCGATCCGGCGAAGGGCGAGATCGTCTGGCAAGGCGGCCCGACACCGGACCGGATGGAGCTTGGGGTATCGTTCGAAGTCCCGCAGGTCGCGGAAGGCACGAAACTCTACATCCCGGTCGTCCAGCGCTGCACGGGTGGCGAGGTCCAGCGCTGGGTGGAAATGCCCGACGCGGAAAAGAAGCAGGAAGACTTAGGCTTCCCGGCAGCCTTCGTGATCGTCGGTAAAAAGGCCGACCTGCCCGAGGGTGAGGAAGCAGCCGACGAGGCGGCGGCGGGCGGCGGGCATAAGCATCATCACCACGGACATCACGGCGATAAGAAGCCGTCGCAATAGGTCGGCAACCGACATGCGGCAAGGCTGACGACGGAACCAACACATGCGACAGGGCGGCACTTCAGCAGGGGGAAGACCCTTCCGGGCGGCATTGATCTTCATGCTGATCCTGTGCTGGTTCTGTGCTGCCGGCAGCGCCCCGGCGCGGGCCCACGCGATGCTCGTGGGGACCCAGCCCGCCGCCGATGCGCAGCTCGAACGCGCGCCCGACCGGTTTCAGTTCGAGTTCAACGAGCCGGTCCTGCCGCTCCGGTTCAGCCTGTTCGACCAGACCGGCGCTCCGCTGGCGCTCAATCCGCCGCAGCGGGAGCCCGGCGACCGCATCGTGCTGCGGCCGGAGGCGGCGCTGGGATCCGGGACCTATCTGCTGAGCTATCGCGTCACCTCGGCGGACGGCCACCCAGTCGCCGGCTCGGTCCGGTTCCAGGTCGGCGCCGCCGAAACCTCAGCCATCCGCAGCGAGGCTCTCGCCCGCCTGCAAGCCGAAGCGGGGACCGAGGCATGGCGATGGACCGTCGTCACGCTGCGCTGGCTGCTCTACGCCTCCCTGATCTTCGGCGTGGGCGGCGCCATCGCCCTGGCCCTCATCAAGGCTCCGGCGTCGATCATGGGGCCGGCCCGCAAGATTGCGCTCCGAGCCTGCGGCTGCGCCGCCGTCCTGCTGGTGCCCTATCACCTGTTCGCCACTGCGGCACTCCTGGGGGCGACCGGTTTCGCGGTGCTGATGCCGGGAACATGGTGGCTCATGGTGTCGGGGCCGCGTGCCTGGACTCTGGCGGCGACGGCCGCCGGACTGGCCGCCATCATCTGGCAGCTGTCGAAGGCAGGCAACAAGCTGGTGACGGCGGCTGGCGCCATCGTCGTGGCGCTGGGATTCACCCTGACCGGCCACACCGCCAGCGCGGAGCCGGCGGCCCTCGTCCGCTCGGCGCTGATCCTCCACATCCTGACGGGTGCGTTCTGGCTGGGGTCCCTGCCTCTCCTGCTGCTGGCCGCGCGGAGGCTGACGGCGCCGGAGGCCAAGACCGTTCTGGGACGGTTCGCCATCGTCGCGGGGCCGGCCGTCCTGGTGCTGCTGGCCTGCGGCGGGCTGATGACCTGGGTTCAGACCGACGGCGACCTGACGGCGCTGTGGACGTCCGACTACGGGGTGCGTCTGAGCGTCAAAGTCCTGCTCGTGTTGGGGCTCCTGGCGGTCGCGGCCGTCAATCGGGCGAAGCTTACCCCGTCCTTGGCGACGAGGCAGTCGCCCGGCGGCAAGCGTTGGCTCGTCCGGCTGCTGACGGTCGATCACGGGCTGGCTTTCGTCGTGGTCGCGGCGACGGCGATCCTGTCGCTCGACCCTCCGCCCCGTCTCGCCATGCTTCACGGCACGCACGGCATCAGCCCTTTGGCGATGGGATCGGAGATGCGGCTGAGCGCCGGGGAGGAGAAGCTGACTGTCCTGTTCTCCCCCAGCGTGACCGACAGGACGACGGTGACGCTGGACTATCTCGACGCCGAGGGCAAGCCGGCGGCGGTCGGGGAAGCGGATCTGCGTCTGGCCCTGCCGGAACGCGGCGTCGAGGAAATGCAGTGGCGGGCGCATCGTGACGCCGGCGGCAAGCTGCGCGCCGAGAACGTGACCGTTCCCTTCGCCGGCCGCTGGACGCTGGCGGTCGATCTGTTCGTCGACGACTTCACCAAGCGGACCTTCATCGGGGAGGCGCGGTTCGACGCAGGCCCCGCGGGGCACGACATGGCCGCGATGGGTGGCGGCGCGCATGAGGGGCCGCACGTCATGATCAGCGATCTCGACGGCGCCGTCATGAACGAGAACGCGGACCATCTGCCGATCGACTGCAAGAGCCTGACCGGCGATATCGCGATCACCCTGCATGCCGGCAAGCGCTATGCCCTGCCCGGCTTCGTGTTCGGCTACGACCGCTATCAGTGGGATGTGCCTGCGTGCAGCCGCGTGACCGTGACGATGGTCAACGAGGACCATGTCCGCCACCAGTTCATGATGCACGGCCTGCCGCGCTATCTCTATCCGCAGGGCATGATCCACCTGGAGGCCGATGGCGGAACGAGCCGGCGCGCGACCTTCATCGTGCCGGCGGCGCCGAAGACCTATTTCGTCCACTGCGACATGGCGCAGCACACTGAGAAGGGCCTGAAGGCCCAGTTGAAGGTAGCGGGAGGCAACGGAGACCTCCCCAACATCCCCGGAATCACTGCACCCAATCCAGCGGAGGCCGGCCCTGTCCAATGGGTTCCGGCGACCTACCCGACGATCATCGCGGGCCTGCTGCTGCTCGTGGTGCCGCTGATCTTCGGCGCCGCCGCGTTTGCGCGGCGCTGAAGCCCGCTCGGATGCCCGATAAGGACATCACGTGGAAAAACCCGACCAATGGGAGAGGAAAAATGGCCTGGTGGAAGAAGCACAGCAACGGAAACGGAAACGGAAACAACAACAGGGTCGGCGATAGCTCGATCCACATACACCCCTCGGTGGATCACGGCGTCGTCCCCGGCAGCGCCAACTTCGGCGGCGGGACCTTGCGCTGCCATTGCGGCCGCGATCCGGTGGAGGTCACGATCAAGGGCAACTCCGCCCATAACCATGTCTGCGGCTGCACCAAGTGCTGGAAACCGGACGGAGCGCTGTTCTCGATGGTCGCGGTCGTGCCGCGCGACAATCTCCGGGTCACGGCCAACGCCAACAAGCTGAAGATCGTCGATCCCTCGGCGGCGATCCAGCGCCACGCCTGCGTCGAATGCGGCGTCCACATGTACGGCAGGATCGAGAACAAGGGACACCCGTTCTACGGCCTGGATTTCATCCACACCGAACTGTCGAACCAGGTGGGATGGAGCGCTCCGGAATTCGCGGCCTTCGTCTCGTCGATCGTCGAGGCCGGGACCCGGCCCGACGACATGCCGGCGATCCGCGCCCGCCTGCGGGAACTGAGACTGGAGCCGTACGACTGCCTGTCTCCCGCCTTGATGGACCTGATCGCCGCCCATACCGCCAAGTCCAAGCGTCTTGAGACGGTCTGACGGCTCGGGCGACTGATTCCCGATTGAGAACCGATGGAAGGACGCGGCAGGCGCATGGATCAGAGCGGAACCACGGGGCGCGTGTCCGGGACACGACGCATGGGATGGATCGGCATCGTCGCCGTCCTTGCCATGCTCGTGCGGGCGCTGGTCCCGGAGTTCTCCATGGCGCTTGCCGGCCCCGCCGGGCAGCATCCCGTCGAGCGTCCGATTGCCGCCGTTTCGGCCGACTGCCATGACGGCGCTTCCTTGGCCCAGCCGGGTCCCAAGCCCGCTTACGATCCCGGTTCCGATCCTGGTCCCGGCCAGCCATATGGCCCCCATTGTCCGTTCTGTCTGGTTCAGCATGCGGCCGCCCTGCCCCCGCCGCCGCAGCCCGAAATCTTCATTCCCGCTGAGGACGCCAACTCGCCGTCGCTGCCGGAAACGGATGCAGCACCTCAGCGCCGGCTGCCGAGCCCGATCCAGCCGAGGGCGCCGCCGGTCTGAACTTCCCGACCGAACATCCACGATACCCGCTGAAACTCTGACGCGACGGAGTTCCGACCATGACCCATGTCCTGGGCCAAGCGCGCCCTTACGCCGCCGAGGCGGCACCAGCCGGTAAGCTGTACCGCGCCATCTGGCGCTGGCATTTCTATGCCGGCCTGCTTGCAGTCCCCTTCATGATCCTGCTGGCCGTCACCGGCTCGCTTTATCTGTTCAAGGATGAGATCGACAACTCAGTCTTCGCCTACCGCAACGTCGTCGCCGAAGCGGCGACGCCTCCCCTGCCCGTCAGCGTCCTCGCCGCAACGGCAGCGGATGTCGTTCCCGGATCGGCGGCGACCGTCTACCGGACGCCACGCAGCGCCACCGGCTCCGCCATGGTCACCGTCAAGACCGATACGGACGGCGACAGCGGCGGCAACATTGTGTTCCTGAACCCCTATTCTGGAGCGGTCCTCGACGTCGTTCCGGCCCATGGCGAATTCCAGTGGGTGGTCAAGCGGCTGCATAGCCTGGAATATTTCGGCGACTACACCAACCGGATCATCGAAGCCGTCGGCGGCTTCGCCCTGGTGCTGGTGGTGACCGGGATCTATCTCTGGTGGCCACGCGGGCAATCGGGCGGCGTTCTTACGGTCCGGGCGCAGCCGGCGCAGCGGGTCTTCTGGCGCGACCTTCATGCGGTCACGGGCGCCGTGGCCGGTCTGGTGATCTTCTTCCTCGCCCTCAGCGGAATGCCGTGGTCAGGGTATTGGGGCAATGCCGTCAACAAGATCGCCAGCGACAATGGCGTCGGTTATCCGAAGTTCCTGTGGGACGACGTACCCGTTTCGAAGGTCCCGGCCAAGGACGCCTTGGGCAAGGTAGGCTGGACGGTCGAGAACGCGCCGATGCCGCTTTCCGGAGCACCTTCCGGCGGCGGCGCTCCGGTCGGCATAGACAGGGCGGTCGAGGTCTTCAAGGCGCGCGGCATCGGTCCGGGTTTCGATGTCACGCTGCCGGACGGCAAGACCGGCGTCTACTCGGCATCGCTGTTCCCCGACATGATCCAGGACCAGCGCATGATCCACCTGGACCAGTATACCGGAGAACCGCTCGTCGACCTGAACTTCGCCGACTATGGCGGTTTCGCCAAGGCGGTCGAACTGGGCATCAACATCCACATGGGGCAGGAGTTCGGGCTGGCGAACCAATTGCTGATGCTGACGACCTGCCTTGCCATCATCCTGACGTCGGTGGCGGCGGTGATCATGTGGTGGAAGCGCCGGCCGAGCGGCAAATTGGGCATTCCACCCTATCCACGGGGCCGCGCCGCTTATATAGCACTCTGGGTCGTGGCGGCCATCTTCGGCATCGCTTTCC
Organism: Skermanella aerolata KACC 11604; assembly: GCF_000936425.1. Classification (GTDB taxonomy): domain Bacteria; phylum Pseudomonadota; class Alphaproteobacteria; order Azospirillales; family Azospirillaceae; genus Skermanella; species Skermanella aerolata. Next base: position 23,898 of record NZ_AVFK01000047.1, read on the forward strand.
CGATTACCGGGCTCGCCATACTGGCGATGCTGCTGATCGACGCCGCGATCATGGCGATCGCGTCGCGCAGGCGTTCACCGGCTTAGGCGCGCGAGGGGAGCGGGGGGGAGCCACGTCGGGTCTTACTACCCGACGTGGCGAGCCTGGGGTCACGCGTCGACCTTGCGGCACTCCTCCGCGCAGGAAGCGCAGGCGTCCGCACAGGCCTTGCAGGTCGCATGCTTCTCGTGTTTCCGGCATTCCTTCTCGCAATCCTGGCAGACTTGCAAAACCACCTTGCTCATGGCCGGGACGTAGCTGGAGCCCATGGCGGAAAGCTCGGCGAGGCTGCCTGTCGCGGCTATCAGTTCGCGAACCTTGCTTGCACAGACTGCAAGGGTGGTGTCACCCCCCGCGAAGGTTTCGAGGCAATGATTAAGGCATACTTCGCCCGTCGTGACGCAGTGGGTGGCCTCCTTCATGAGGTCGCCGTACTTCAGCTTGCCCATGCCGGCGTGGTCATGCCCGTGCTGGTGTTCGTGCACATGCTCGCCGCCTGCCGGCTTTTCCGGCTGCTGTGCGGCAGCTATCGCGGTCGTAGCAAGGACGCTGGTCGCCCCCGCCGTCAGGAAGATGCGTCGGTCCATTTCCATAAGCCACCTCCATGTCAAAGTGCGTAAGTTCGGGGTAATCTCCCGCAGTCGGCCGGAGCCGCTGTTGGTCCAGCGATTCCGGCTGCTGAGGCTATTCAGCCTTGCGCTAAGCGTCGATTGACCCGGTGGCGCGACCTTGCTTGCAGTAAGCTGGGTCGACAAATGATGCCCGCTGGTTCTGCTCGGCAAGGAATGCTGGCGGCAGATCGGATACTTCGACGATTTGGGCGGGTGCCACGGCGATCATCGAGCGCAGCAAGCTGCGGAGTTCCCGAATGTTGCCGGGCCAGGGATGGGTCATGAAGATTTCCCAGACTTCCTTGCTGAGATATTTGGCTGACTTCACGCTTAAGGCTTCCTGTTCAACATGCAGGAGATGCCGGATCAGCGCTCTCCTGTCCGGTCGCTCGCGCAGCGGCGGCAGACTGATCTGAGCGCCATTGAGCCAGTCGTACAAGTCGCGGCGGAACGAACCTTCACATACCGCATCCGACAGAGTCCGATCGGTCATCGCAATGACTTGAACATCGATGGTAATGCGATGTCCCGATTTCCGAAATACGGTCTGCCGGTACTCGAGGGCCCGGAGAAGCAGCACCTGGAGTTCCGGAGTGAGGTCGCCGACGGCATCGAGCAGCAAGGTGCCTTTGTGCGCATTTTCGAACGCGGGTGGCGCCATACCGCCCTTTGTGGCGCCGAGCAGTTTTTCCGCTATGGATCGGGCCGGCAGCGTGTCGAAGCCGAGCCGAACCAGAGGCCGATGGCGGCGCAGCCCTCGGGCATGTATCTGGGTGACGATATAGTCTTTACCGACGCCCGATTCCCCGGACACCAGGATGGGAAGAGTGGCGGCCTGTGCATGCTTCGTGCAGGCAACGGCCCGGTCGAGTATTGTATCCCGAAATTGGACATTTTGAAAAACCGGGAGGAACGGCATTGATTGAGCGAGTTGGATCGCCATCGGATGTGACTCCGTTCGAACTGACAGGCATGACGAAAGGTTCGGGGAGCTGCCGAAGCGCTGACGGCCGTGCGTGACGGTGGCGCTTGCGGGCGCTGAGCAGCGCCCGGTGATGACCATCGACGACCATGCTCGACGTTTGTGCTCCGCAGAACCGACGGTGCGGTTTCCAGACATTTCCGCAGCAGGAAGCTTTTCAGGTGCGCTTATCCGGCGGTGGAGCCCGGCTCCTCACGCAGCTCAAGAAGTGCATTGCCGCAGGAGCGCCCATTTTGGCCGGCAGCGATGGCGAAATCCCGGTTAAGCTCGCGGAACGAGCGCCAGCGTTGTGGGCTGGCGGCAGCAGCGGGGCCGCCTGGACCACGCAGAATGGGCACAGGCCAGCGTGGTCATGGGTCACCGGCTTCGACGGGGCACCCGGGTCGCTATCGTGGGAGGGGTGTCCCGCGACGTTGTCAGGACGAAAATCGAGGTCGACCGGTACAATGTTCCGGAACGCCATGGCCAGATCGGGCACGGCGATTTGGATGAGAAGGGCAAAGACACCCAACCATGCAGTCAGCCGGTGGCATGCAGCGTGATGCTTCATCGGGTCCTGCTTCACTCCATCCTGTCGCACGGGAGGCTGCGAAAGCACCGCCAAGAAAGATGTTTATCGCCGATTGGTGATCGTTGTTGAGTTGGATATGCTTCGATTTGATCACACCAGTAAAGCTAGCAATAGTCATGCCGATATTCGGAGGCATTGGGACCGGCGGTAGTACTTCGACAACAGGCTGTCCGATATAAAATTGCTCAACACCAAGGCTATGTTTCACTTGTGTAATCTGAATACAGTTGTTCAACAATCAAACAGAATTGTTCAATTTTTTGATAGATGTAAATCGGCGCGTCTTCGACCGGCGATCGGGATTGTCACGACAACGGTGGTGCAGCGACAGCGGTGACGATAATCTGCCAGGATGCAGCCGCTCTCCTATGCCCGTCACCATTTTCCACCCGCCGCCATCCAGCACGCTGTGTGGCTGTGGTGCATGGAGGTCGGAGAGCACGGACTTCTGCCCAGGTTCGGTGATCTTCAAGCGGCGCGGACGGACGTTGGTGCAGAAATCAGCGGGCGGGCAGACTTCGCCCATTGCCACGGCGGTCAGGCAATCCGACGGGACACCGGCATGCCGAGGTCGGTCATGATGTTGATGACCTTGCATCCGGCGGTTGCTTCGACCTTCTGGGCACGCAGACTCCGGGCCCGCAGGCTGCGGCCGATCAGGGCCTTGTACCGAAACACCGCCACTTCGACCAAGGATCTTTTCCCGTAGCCGACGGCCCGCTGCCAACCCAGCCGTCCGTGGTCGGCGATCCACTGGATATGGCGGTCGCGCTGGGTCGGGTCGGTGTCCACCTTGGCGCTCAGCACCGCGGTCGAACGGGGCGGGATGACCACAGCGACGTCAGGCGTATGGTCGGTGACGGACCGGTATGTCGGCTCCCCGTCGTAGGCGCCGTCAGCCAACACCGCGGAGATCGGGCGGTCGATCTGCTCGAGCAGCGGACCGACCAGGGACGCGTCGCCGTCGTCCGTGGTGGTCAGCTCAGAGGCGAGGATCTCACCGCTCCCGGGATCGACCGCCAAGTGCAGTTTCCGCCAGGTCCGATGTGGCTTCCCGCCGTGCTTCTCGTGCAGCCATTCACCGGCTCCGACCACCTTCAGGCCGGTGCTGTCGATCACGACGTGGACCGGTTCCTTCGCCTTCCTCAGCGCCGTCGCGACACCCAGGCCGGCGCTACGGCGCGAGAGCGTTGTGTGGTCCGGAACCGGCAACTCCAGGCCGAGCAGGCCCATGACCGAGCTCAGCAAGCCTTCGGTCTGGCGCCACGGCCGGCCGAACGCCAACCTCAGCATCAGCCCGGTCTCGATGGCGACGTCGGAATAGGCCCGCGGCCGACCCCGCCGCCCGGTCGCCGCCGGCATCCAAGCCGCGATTGCTTCGGGCGTCACCCACACAGTCAGGCTGCCGCGCCTACGCAGCGCCGCGTCGTACTCGGCCCAGTTCTCGATTCTGTACCGGGCTTTCGGGATCCTGTGACGACGCGGTTCATTCGCCTTGTACGGCATGCGGCACTCTGCTCCAGCGGGCTATCTCTATACCCACCTGCCCATCGCCGCGATAGCCCTCATCGCCATTTGTGCACCAACGTCTCGGTGCAAGACATCGGTCGCCTCCCTGAATGCGATTGGGCAACAGTATTTTACCAAACCGGCTGCCGCCTACACCGTCATGGAATCTGTTTGAGGCGATCATTTCCTGAACGGGCGGTCTAGCTCCGCCTGGGCGAAATACGCCGATGCCTTGCGCAGGATCTCGTTTGCCTGGCGCAGTTCGCGGACCTCGCGCTCCAGCGCCTTGATCCGTTCCCGGTCGTCCGTCGTCGGGCCGGCCCGCTTGCCATGATCGCGCTCGGCTTGCCGGACCCAGCCCCGCAGCGTCTCCGCCGTGCAGCCGATCTTCGCCGCGATTGAGCTGATCGCTGCCCACTGCGAGACGTGTTTTCCGGAGTGCTCGAACACCATCCGGGCCGCGCGCTCGCGCACTTCAGGGGCGTATTTGGGTGATGTCTGCTTCGTCATGATAACCCCAGTCTCTCAAGAAATGGCATCTCCGATAAACCCGGTACGATTCAGTCGTGTTTGCGCCCGAGGTTTGCCCTGAAGCCATGCGTCGAGATGGGCGAGGTTCATGGCCGCTGCGGTAAAGACGTGCTAGAGATGGGTTTGAAGATTTCGACGTGGCCCGTCGCGCGCGGCATCGGCCAGCGGGCGGTGACCGGGTTCGGGCTGCGAAAACCCAGTCAGTCGGACGCTTCCGACAGCAGTCTTTCCACGGCGACGTTGAGTTGACGCGAGCTGATCGGCTTTTGGGCTATGCTCAGGCCGTGCATGGCGGCATCGGCGGCACATTCCGGGCCGGTTTCACCGGTCAGGAGTACGCCGGGAATGTTGCTGTCGAACAGTTCACGGATCTTCACGATCGCTTCCGTGCCGACCCGTCCACCGCGCAGTCGGTAATCGGCGACGATAATGTCAGGCTCACGGATGCCGGTGCGCAGCCGCTCCAGTGCCTGGTCGGTCGAGCCTGCCGCCAGCACCTCGTATCCCCAATCACGCAGGGTGCTCTGTAAACCCATTAGGACGATGGCATCGTCATCGACCAGCACGGCATAGCGGCCTCCAGTCGGACCGGCAATAGGGGCCGGCTCCGGCCGGGCTATGGCTGAGGTCTGGCCGAGTGGAACTTCGATGCTGAAGATGGAGCCGCGCCCCAGGGCCGACACCGCCTCGACCCGGCAGTCGAGCAGCTTTGCCAGTCTTTGGACGATCGCAAGGCCGAGTCCGAGACCCTTGTTCCGGTCGCGTTCGGGATTGCCGACCTGATGGAACTCTGTCCAGATATCTTCCATCTGGTTCCTCGGAATGCCGATGCCGGTATCCTGCACCTCGATCCTGACCGAAGGGCCGACCGATCGGCAGTCAACGCATACGGTGCCCGCCCGAGTATACTGGATCGCGTTCTCGATCAGGTTTCCAAGGATGCGCCTCAGCAAGGTCGGGTCGCTTCGCACGGCGAGTTCGGAACCGGTGATTGAGAATGTCAGGCCTTTCGCTGCAGCTACCGTGCGATAGCTGCCTTCTATCTGGCTGAACAGAAGGCTGAGGGGAAAATCCTTGATGTCGGGTTCCTCCGCCTCGGCATCGAGGCGGGATATGTCGAGCAGCGCGTTGAGCAGTTCCTTCATGACGTCGAGACCGCGGCGCAGGTGCAGAAGCTTCTGTGACCCCTCCCGATCGACAACATGCCGCTCAAGCCCGTCGGCGAACAGGAACAGGGATTGCAAAGGCTGGCGCAGGTCGTGGCTCGCCGAGGCCAGGAACCTGGCCTTCGTCGCGATAGCCTTTTCGGCACACTCCTTGGCGTTCCGAAGTTCCACGGCATTATGCTGGAACGTCTGGACGGCGTGGGCCATGCGGCCGATCTCGTCCGCCCGATGCCGGTTCGGAACGACGATATCGATCTCGCCGGCCGCCAGATCGGACATGACATCGGTCATTCGCACGATCGGCGCGGTAATTCCCCGCAGGACGTACACCGTGCCCCAGACCACCAGCACCAGGAAAAACAACCCGCTGCCTACCAGGAACAGGGCGTTCCGCTTGATCGCATCCAGGGTCGGATGGAGATCGAAGTCGACCCGGAGTGTTCCGAGTTTCTGAGGACGCCCTTGCCGGTCGGGATGGCTGATCTCGATGATCCTGGTCAGCAGCGCATCGTCGGGCACAGTATGCGCACCTGCCTTCATCATGAAAAAGAGTTCGCCCCGGGTACCGTAGACGGCGGCCTTGGCGAAGTCGTCCACGGCCCTGAGCGGGTCAAGCGCTACGGCGGCCTCTTCAGGACTGAGATTCCACACCGCTGCGGAAACGGCGTCGGCGACCATCTGGCCGGACAGGTCGGCTTTCCCAGCCAGCGTTGCTTTTGCCTGCCGAATATCCAGATGAACGAGCATCGCCACCGAAACACAGATCAGCATGGTGGCGACCAGGGCTGCGGAGGCGGTGATCCTGGCGACCAGGCTTCGATCAAAGACCTTCATTAGCATCCCACTTCGTTCCGTCCGCCCGGCAATCCATCGATCGCGTACCAGTTATTACGTTCTGAATCCTACAAATCCATGAACATTCAATAATAAAAACTGGCATGCTAGTGTTAACACACAATATAATTTTCTACCAAATAATGAAAAATTTTCCATTACATTTCAATACAATAAAAACGTTTGCCTTTATATTTGATTTGCATTACGTAGTTCGCGACATAGGTGTCTATTGAAAGTGTCGAGCTGACACAGATTTTCAAATCATTGGTCAAGATCGGAAAACAGCGGCCCAAACGTCCCAAGGAAAGTTCAGAATGTTCGCCACCATGAATCGCCGCGATTTGATGGCTATGCTGTGTTCCGGTGCGATGCTCGGCATGCTTGGCTATCCGAAAGCTGCTCTTGCCTGCGGCAGCACTCTGCTGAGAGTGGGCGTCGATGCATTTCCCCGGACGCTGAACCCGATCGAAGTGCGCGATCTCGTCGCCGGCCGGATATTGGTGGCCATGTACGAGGGGCTGACGAGGATCGATCGGACGGGAAAGGTCAAGCCGGCGCTGGCCGAAAGCTGGGAGCCTGCGGACGACGGCCGCGCCTGGCGCTTTCACCTGCGCCGTGGCGTCCGCTTTCACACCGGACGTGACTTCTCGGCCGAAGACGTGAAAAAGACCTTCGAAGCGTTGCTCGAGAATCCGGCCGTGCCCAGCTTCGCCGTTCCTGGCCTGAAGAAGGTACTGGGGTACGAGGATGTGGTCCGGAAGAAGGGCGGACCCCTTCGAGGCGTCGTGGTCGTGGACGAGCACACGGTGGACATCCGGTTCTCCGAACCTTGCGCCATCTTTCCGTTCTTCAAGTTCCCGATCGCCGACATCGATTTCATCAGGTCGCAGGGTCCTGATTGGTACACCAGGTATTCGGCCGGAACTGGGCCATATCGCTTCTCCGCCTGGGTGCCCGGAGCCTATGTCGACCTGGTGGCGCATGATGGCTGGTGGGACGGCGACCCCGTGCATGACAAGGTTTCGTTCGTCGTGACCGGCGGGCGCGAAGCCTCCGTCACCGCCTTCAACAACAACGAGGCCGATTTCGTGCTGGTCGATGCTGACCTGGTACGAAAGACCGTCGACGGAAGCGGCTTCCAGCGGTCCTTGATATCCTGCCCACGCATGCAGACCCGTTCCGTCGCACTGCTCCAGGATCGCTATCCGCCGTTCCGCGACAAGCGCGTGCGCTTGGCAATGTCGATGATGATCGATCGCGAAGCTGTTGCCGAACGCTTCTTTCGGGGGATGGCCGTCGTCCACAACGGGCTCGTCCCACCCCTGCTTCTCGCCGACGCCGAGCATGAGCCCCTGGCATATGATCCGCTGGGTGCCGAGAGGCTGCTGGCCGAGGCCGGGTTTCCCGGAGGCAAAGGAATGCCGCCTTTCCAGGTTACGACCTGGCCGGAATTTCACCAGGAGTTTGCCTACTATGTTTCCCAGTGGAGCAACATCGGCATTCCGGTCGAGCTGAATGTCGTCCACAAGACCAAGTTCTACGAGAACTCCAGTCGAGGCGAGTACGTCGCCTACTACATGGGCTGGACCGCCGCCTATCCCGACGCGATGAACTTCCTTGGCGAGTTGTTCGGCGGCGACAGTCCCTTCAACCAGATCGGCTGGCGGAACGCCAAGTTCGACCGCATCATCGGACAGGCGAATGCCGTCACCGATCCCACGGCACGCGAGGCCCTGTATCGGACAGCCGAGCGGATTGTGCTGGATGATTTCCCGATCCTCCCTCTCGTCGTACCCGACTACGTCGCACTTCGCTGCAACCCCATTGCAGATCAGCACCTGTCACCTTTCGGCGGATTGACGATCCGCTGAGGCGCTCGGTACTCGGGCAGGGACGCGCCGCGGCCTAGCTGGGCGACCAGCCAGGCCGCGGCGCGTCCGTCAGTGCGCCACCCTGTCGGACCTGTCAGCCCGCGGCTGCACGGATGGCAAAGCCTTGTCAATGGCGATCCCGCACTCGACGACGGCGATCCCGCATTCGACGGCGGCCATCCCGCACTCGACGGGGAGATCTTTGCCGCCGTAGCTGATGACGGTCTTTGTCAGAACCCTCGCCGATTGAGCGCGGCGCAATGTTTGCTCCGATGCCGTCGCATTTACGCCGTCATGGTGAAGGTAGTGACCGAAAGCGACTTCGCAGAACCGGAAATAGGCTCGGGTATCGGCAACGATGAATTGATGCCAAAGGTCGTCGCACCAGCACGACTGGGGAACGAGCGGGAGGCTGGGATGGGCCGCGTGCGCGAACAGGAATTCCTTGAACTCGGTCAGCGCCTGTGCAGAAACCTGAGGCGGCATTCCGTCCTTGATCGCTTTGTCCACCACGTAGCCGAAGTCGAAATTTTCGATGAAGTTCTTGGTGAAACCGAGATTAGGCGTTTTGTTGACCTGAGCCATTTCATGTTCCTTCCCGTGTTCTTAGAGCCCCTTTCATAGCGACCATATGGTTAAAAAATGCTTAATGTTTAATAATTTCTTAACGAAGACAGTTTGCAACTTCAAGAAAATTGTCCTATTTGGAAGGGCATTGCCGTGGCGATACCAATTGCATCAAAGATTGGCCAGTGAAGACGTTCCTGCCGTCGGTCGGTATAAAGGAAAGCGGCAGAGGGCCGACAAGGATATCAGCGACAAGACAGCCGACCAGAGGCGGCAGCCGCACCCGGTCGGCCAGATAGTGGAAGGCCAAGGCGAGGACGAAGGCGATTGAGACAGTGGCTACGAGCGGGACGTCGTGGGGCGCGCGGACATCCGTGATGTCAGTTTCCGGATCGGGTCCATGGTACCCACTGCGCGGCGAGGGATAAACCCGTGCGGCTGATACCTATTGTCTTCAGGCCGTGATCCTGCCTAGAAACGTTAGACCCGAGCGGTCGGGAAACCCGGTGCGACAAAGCTGTATGAAACGAAGTTCGGTTCGTAGTGATGCTGTGCGAGCCGAGAAATCAGTGCCCGGCGTCTACAAGTAGATCTGCGGCGGTCTGGGAGCCGAGAGCATCGATCCGGACCTGGGCCTCGGCAAGCGCCTTGGCGCGGGCTTCGGGACCGTAGGCGACGCCTTCCGCGCGTATGATGGTCACATCCGTGATGCCGATGAAGCCGAGGAACGCTCGAAGATATGCTTCCTGATGATCGAGAGCAGTCTCGGCCGGCGTGCCGGCGTAGATGCCGCCACGGGATGAGGCGATGATGACCCTTCTGGCGCCCGCCAGACCGATCGGCCCCTTCTCGGTATAATGGAAGGTTCGACCCGGCTGGGCAATCCGGTCGATCCACGCCTTGAGCTGAGTCGGGATCGAGAAGTTGTACATGGGGGCGCCGACCACGACAACGTCAGCCTCGAGCAATTCGTCGACCAGCGCGTCGATAAGCAGAACCTCCTGGGACTGGCGTTCGGTCAGGTTCTCCCGCGCGCCCAGCTTGACGACCTGCAGCAGGTCACCCGAAAGATGGTCGGGCGGTGACGCGGCGAGGTCGCGGTAGGTCACGTCGAGCGCCGGGTCGGCGGCCCTGAGCGTTGCCACGATCGACGAGGTCAGGCGGCGGGATACAGAATCATCGGCGATCGGACTGGCGTCGATGTGGAGCAGCTTCATGATCAGATCCTATAGCGTTTCGGCCGGGAGGGCTTTTTTCTACCATTGAACATATTTCGGCCGGTTCGCTATCGGTAGATGGGCATTTCACCACTATCTGTCCTATGGACAGGACAATCGGGCACGGTGACGCTGTGACGGATTACAACGATCTGTTTTATTTTGCGCAGGTAGTCGAGCATGGCGGGTTCGCGGCGGCGAGCCGATCGATCGGCGTCCCGAAGTCGAAGCTCAGCCGCAGAGTGGCTGAGCTGGAGGGCAAGCTTGGCGTCCGGCTGATCCAACGCTCAACCCGCCGCTTCTCGGTAACCGAGGTCGGACGGATCTATCACAGCCACTGCCTGGCGATGGTGGCCGAGGCCGAAGCCGCGCAGGAGGCAATTGACCGAACGCAGGCGGAACCTCAGGGAACCATCAGGATCAGCTGTCCGGTGATCATCCTGCAAGGCTTCCTGTCGCCGATCGTGTCGCGCTTTCTGGTCGATCATCCCCGGGTGAGGATGCATGTGGAGGCGACCAACCGCCGGGTCGATGTAATCGAGGAGGGGTTCGACCTAGCCCTCAGGGTGAGACAGCCGCCCCTGGAGAACTCCGGCCTGATCCTCAAGGTACTCAACCACCACACCAGCTTAATGGTCGCGAGCCCGGAGTTTCTGCGCCGGGCGGGACAGCCGCGGACCGCGGACGATCTTGAAGGTCTGGACAGCGTGGCTATGACCGGCCCGGGCGCCGATCATCACTGGACGCTGACGGCACGCGACGGGACGGTGCGCAGGATCGCCCATCGCCCTAGGCTCGTCACCGACGATATGGTCGCCCTGCGACAGGCTGCCGTGGACGGCGTCGGTATCGCTCAGCTTCCGGAGATGATGGTGCAGGGGGAAATAGCCCGCGGCAGCCTTGTCGGGGTCCTGGAGGGCTGGACAATGCCCGGCGGCCTGTTCCACGTCGTTTTTCCTTCCCGGCGGGGTCTCGTTCCGGCTGTCCGGTTGTTCATCGATGCGATCGAGAGCAGCGTCCGCACACCTGATCCGGCGACGCCGATCGAGGTGGAGGCCTAATCAGGTCTTCCGACAGCCCTTCTCAAACCTCGTCGAGGCTCGGCTCCCGCGGCAGCGAGCCTTGTTCGGCCGAGTAGCGAAGGGCAAGGTCAATTGCGGGCTCCAGCGCCGCGCGGCCGATCGGCAGCGGGTCGTGCCCATCGCCGAGGGTTCTGTTGCAGCATTTCGCGAGGCAACGACCGCGTTCAGCTTGTTGCTCAGCGAGGGAAGAGTTAGAGAGGATTGGAGACACCATGACGTTGCGGAGCCGCACGCAATGCTCCCTCGATCAGTGAAGCGAACGCCTCGGCAGCCTCTGCCTCGTTGCAGGTCCTGCGCACCAAGGCGGCCGAAAGGGCCTCGCCTGCGCCAACAAGGCCGACGCAATATCGATACAGTGCGGGCGGCGACAAGGTGCTGTGCGGCTCCAAGACAGATACGAACATCGCCACGCTGTTATCGAGCAGTTCCTGGAAAACCGCGGCCTTTTCCTCGCTTCCAGCCATCGCGGCGCCTACCGCGTGAAACTCGTCCGTCGTGTCGGCAGCACAGTCGATATAGGCAGCCGCGAGCACCTTGGCTGTTTCGCCAAGGCTCCGCTGGCTAGTGGCCATTGCTTCCCGAAAAGCATTGACCCGCTCGATGTCGATCCACCGATAAAGCTCGATCAGCAGCCCCGAGCGCGTGCCGAAGTGATCGTAGGCCACCGGCTTCGAGACACCCGCGCGCGCGGCGAGGTGACCCAAGGTCAGCCGATCCGCCCCCTCCTCGCGGACAATCAAAAGGGCGGTATCGAGCAACTGACGCCGCCGCTCCGCTGCGGAAAGCCTGCGCGAGGTCGGTCGCACCGTTTTTTGCACGCTTCTCGTCACTCCATCTCACCCCTTGCAGAACCTACCAAAGGTAACTAAGTTCGCCTAGCTACCAATAGTAACTTTCGTAAGGAGATTTGGCAATGCCACCAGATTCCATACTGCTCATGGGCGGCTCCGGCGCGATTGGGCGGCAGACCGCACGGTCGGTGCGCGCCGCCTACCCCGACGTGCCGCTGCTGATCGGCGGCCGCGACTTCGCCCGGGCCGAGAAAGCCGCGGCTGAGATCGGCGGAGCGGAGGGAGTGGTGCTCGACCTCGCCGCGGACGACCTTGGTCTCGGCGAGCGTCCGGTCAGCGCCGTTGCCGTCTTCTACATGGACCATGCGGTCGCCGGACTTCGTTTCGCTCAAAAGCGTGGCGTGCCGCACCTCAGCATCTCGTCAGGCGTCTTTGAAATCGCCCCCGAAGTCGCGACCTACATGCACAAGCCGGACGCCGCACCGGTCGTCCTCGGCTACGAATGGCTCGTGGGTGCCACGACGGTTCCGACGCTCGAGTTCGCCAAGGCATTTGGTCGGGTCGATGACATCGTCATCGGCGCGCTGGTCGACGAGCAGGACACCGGCGGTCCGACGGTGGCCGCCGACTTCGAGCACCTGGCCAGGATGATGCCCGCCGCGCTCACGCGGCGCGACGGCAGCTATATCTGGCGCGCCGGCGACGATGCCAAGGCCAGCTTCTGCGCCGTCGACGGTACCGAGGTGAAGGCTTCCGGGTTTTCGTCCATCGATGTCGTCGGTCTGGCGACGGCGACCGGCGCGCCGAACGTCCAGTTCAATATTGGCGGCGGGGTCAGTTCCACCCGCCGCCGCGACGAGCCCATGTCGACCGAGATCATTATCGAGCTTGCGGGGGAAGATCATAGGGGACGACCGCTTCGCACCCGTCATGCGGTAATCCATACGGAAGGTGCAGCACCGCTGACAGGGCTTGGCGTAGCCATGCTCCTCGAACGGCTCATCGGGCTCGACGGCAATCGGCCAACCCCGCCCGGTCTCTACTTCCCGTACCAGTTGCTCGATCCCGCCGCCTATCTCGACCGGCTGAAAAGGACCGGCGGGTCGATCGTGAAGCTGGAGGTACGGTGATGCGGCGGACGATCGACGGTGCGGGAGGACCTCAAGAACCGTGGAGGACATCTTCAGAAGGGATAGCATCATGCCACCATATTGACGTCAATATGGAAGTCGAAAGCCACTGTGCGGCCTCTGCGACACCATCTGGATTGTCGATAGTCTGACGATCCAGTCGATCGTTGCCTTCGTTTTCTCCCATCATCCCAGATAGTACCATTCCGCCAGCGGTTGCAGCCCGACCGCATCGACGTCGAGCGTATGCACCACCTGACCCGTCGCGATTTCGACCGAAGTATAGATGGTGTGAGCGCCGATCTCCTCACTTGTAAGTCTAAGCGGAGGTGGCACCGTGCCCAAGTCCACCTCCGACTGGCTGTTGAATTCGATCACGTCCCCTTCAGCAACGCTGAATCCGTGAATGACGTCATGATTGGGCACGAACCCCTGGCGCCATAGAAACTGATACTGATCAGCCCCTCCCGCGCCGGTGGAATCCTGGTTCCCTGCCCTCCAGCTGGTCCACCCTATTGCCGCCGACAACCGTGGCGTCCGTGCGGGCGAGCACGGTCAGGTGCGAGGTCTCGGGAGAGGCCCTGAACTCCTCGATGCCCGTAAACCGACCGAGCGCCAAACCGCTTCCTTCCACCGGATCGTCCCGGTAGTTCATCGTGCCGCTTCCGCCAGGATCAATCCTCAGTTCGAACCATGAATATCTCTCGTCCGGTCCTGGCGTGAAAACGTCGCTTTAATCGATCATCAACGTGTCGCGACCGGTCCCGCCATCATAGCCCCCCATCATAGAAGGTAATGGCGGTCGTGAAGGTGAACGCAGCCAGGTCACTCTTCCCGGCCGATTTGCCGAGCGGCGTCTTTCTCTCCCCGGCTACCCGAATCAGGGCATTGCCACAGGAACTTGGCCGGCGCGCAAAGACGCCTAAAGGCGCGCGGATGCACACCTGAGATGCTCTCGGCAAGCTGCCTCAGAAGCTGACATAACCATTTGATCGGTTTAGCCAAACTTTTCGTTCAACATCGGGAAACTGCGCTGGTGCCAAACCGGATAAACCGGAGGAACATCACTGGCAGCATCAAGCGCCGCTATCTGATCAAGTGTAAGCTTCCAGCCCACCGCGCCGATATTTTCGACCAGTTGCTCTTCATTCCGAGCGCCGATGATGACTGTGGAGACTGTCGGTCGCCGCAGCAACCAGTTAAGCGCCACTTGCGGGATCGTCTTTCCAGTCTCGGCCGCAACCGCGTCCAAGGCGTCAATGATCGTGAACAGCCTCTCTTCTTCGAAATGCGGTCCAGTTCCGGCAATATCATGCGCGCGGCTGCCAGGCTGTGCCGGCTGCCCACGCCGGATTTTTCCGGTCAGCTTGCCCCACCCAAGCGGACTCCAGATCAGCGCGCCTATGCCCTGGTCACGGCCAAGCGGCAACAGCTCCCATTCGTAATCACGGTTGAGCAAAGAATAATACGCCTGATGTGCGACATAGCGGGCATAGCCATAGCGATCGGATACGGCGAGGGATTTCATCAGGTGCCAGCCTGAGAAATTCGAACATCCGACATAGCGAACTTTTCCGGATCGCACGAGCTGGTCGAGCGTGGACAGCGTTTCTTCGACCGGCGTGTTGTAGTCCTGACCATGTAGTTGCAGCAGATCGATGTGATCAACCCCAAGGCGTCTAAGTGCCGTGTCGACGGCTTCGATCAGGTGCTGACGTGAAGAACCGAATTCGTTAGGACCATCGCCCATCGGGAAGGTCGTCTTCGTAGACACGAGCAGGCGATTGCGTTTGCCTTTGATGGCCTCACCCAAAATCTGCTCGGCCATGCCGTTGGAATATACATCCGCCGTGTCGAAAAGGCTGACCCCGTGATCGAGACACACATCGATCAGGCGGGAAGCACCGCCCGCATCCGTCGAACCCCATGCTTTGAAAAAGTCGTTGCCGCCGCCGAAAGTGGCCGTGCCGAAACTGAGAGCTGGCACCCGTAGGCCGGAATGGCCAAGACGATTATAGTCCATAGCTTTTCCCTTGGTCGCTTTCAGAAGTTGGTGGGAATCTCTGAGGGCGCATTCTCATGAACTTGAGGTTCGTCGGATCAGGCGGCGAGGTCAAGCGGCTCGTCGGCGGGAGCGACGCGCAGGGTGGTTCGGCATGGTCATGGCCCGGAGCGCGTGATCCAGACCGGCATCGGTCCAGTAGAGTTTCGCCCGGCCAGGATGGTGTTGGTTGGCCGGGTGCTCTTGGGATCCACGTCATTCACGCATGTTGCTGAACTGGTTAAGCTTAAGTCCTGAACCTGGCGCGTGACGGAAATTAGGATTCCCTCCAGCGGGCAGCATCAGTACACAGCTTGGAATTCGGTGACGAGGTTCCGGGTGGGCACCTTAAGTATCACGGACGGGCTCCCATTCCTGTCGAGAGCCAACTCGGCGCCGATCTGCTCTACCAGCACATTGACGATGTCGCTGTGCGGAATGATATCGCTAACTGACCATGGGGTATGCTCGACACCCACGATTCCGACCGTGAGTTCGAGTATCCCAGCTTTCTTCCGGTGTCTGAGCCGAACTCCGATCCCAGCCCGTCCCGCTTCGCCACTGCTCACAACAAGGTCGAGTTGGGCAGCAATGAGCTCGTTGGCGATCAATCCCAGAGACACGGCCACCTGAACGTCACACGTGAAAGGGTCGGCATCGACCTCAATCGTGATGCCATCCTCGAAGAGATATGTGAGCGCGGCGCTGGTCTCCCGCAGATGCCGGCCGAAATCGATCGCGTTCCAGTTGGCAACGGTCTCGAGTTGCTTGTGGATGTCGCCCAGCACTCCCACACGTTGGGCAATGACGTCGAGCCTCCGGCGCACCGCCGGATCCCCGCGTCGTCGTTCCAGGTTGAGCAGGCCGATGATGGTTTGCAGGTTGTTACGAACGCGATGCTGAATCTCGCGGACCAGATGCTCGCGTTCGGCCAAGCGATCTCCGAGTTCCCGGTGCGCGTTGCGCAGGGCTTGGTCGGCTTCCACCCGCCAGGTGATGTCGTTCTGGTATCCGACGAAGAAGGCCAATGTGCCGGCTGCGTCGAGGATTGGACTGATTTGGAGTTCGCTCCAGAACCGTGAACCGTCCCTGCGATGGTTCAGCAGCGTAGCGCTCACCGAGCGGGTTTCCTGGATCGCCACACGGATCATGCCGCTCACCTGCGGATCAGTCTCCGCCCCGCCCAGGAAGCGGCAGTTGCGTCCAAGGACCTCGTCGCGCCTGTAACCGGTCAGCCGCAGGAAAGCGTCATTGGCCAGGATGATCGGGTTGTCAGCCAGACGCGGGTTGGTCAGGACCGTTGGAGTTTGGGATTGGCGGAACACCTCGCCCAATGGCCAGGCTTCAAGGTCGGAAGACGCATGGTCCGCATCGTCATTCCGGGGCGCTTCGTTGTCCATGGCTTGCCAATCATACCGCTTGGGTTATCGTCATCAAGGAACAACAACATCAAGGAACAACAACACAGAAAGCTAGCAAAAATTTCTTTATTTTTCAACTAATGAGAAGTGAGATGGATTTTGCCATGATCTCCCGGATCCAACAGTCGCGTTGCTCGAGCGGACGAAGGAACATCTCGTCGCTTTCGTCGAGATCGCCTTCGTTTCCATCCTCGGCAGGCGCCTGAAGCGCTTGGTGATCGAGGAGGTCAGTGCCTGACGTCTACGAACAGCTTCTGAATGGCCGATGGCCCCATCCGGCTTGTCCGCCGACCAAACCGTTCGGGGACGATTTGCAGGCCGATCCGGATTGGAGGTCCGGCTCTATTGGCCCGTGAAAGCTCCGAGAGCCGCGGCGACCATGAGCCCGCCGATCAACGACAGATGTTCGAGCGCCAAGAAGAATTTGAAGGTGCGTTGCGGCTCCGGAAGCTTCCAAAACGGATGAGCGATCGGGATTGTCAGGAGCAGAAACCCAGCCAAGGCACCAGCTCCCAGCCATGGCATGATGTTGGCGATGATGAGCCCCGAGCCCCCGAGCTGAACGATCGTCACTGCGACGGCGAACAACTCCGGTTGCGGAAGGCCCACGGCGCGGATCTCCGCGATCTTCGCCTTGAAAGCGAAGATGCCCATCAGACCTGCGCTCCAGAAAACGAAGGTCAAGACAACCCTCGCGATGAGGACGAAGGCGTCGCTGAGCAGCAGAGAGTCAAGAAGCGTGTTCATGGATGTCTTTCGCGTAATCAGAGTATGAGGCGGCTGGTGCCGACCGAGGGGCGTTTGAGCGCGGCGTTAATCCACAAACTGCCGCGATGGCGAACAGGCGCCAGATGGTCGATCTCGGCTTTGGGCGCCCCAGGTGAAATCGACGCCGCAGGGGCCTGGACGATGCAAACCTGCGATCCGCCTGTCCTGACCAGACGCCAATGGCGCGTCGTCGCCGGCGCAGTGGGGGCTACGGGGAGGTTGCACGTGCCAGCTCCTTTGGCGCCGGCAGCTTTAGCAGCGTCGCGATCCCTGTGGAACCACGCCCGGCGCTAATGACCTTTCGAGAACCTCGAAGGGTGGGACGGCCAGTCGCCGCACGACGTCGTGGCGATCCTGGCCGGCCCGTCGCAGGCTATGAGCAGCCTCATGATCATGCGCAAGGCGATCACGGCGCTCTGGTACGTGGCGTTCTGCGGCATGCAGTGGCGGGCGATTGACCAGCTCTGCGACATTCCTTTCGGTACGTTGTAAACGCTGTTCGCCCACTGGACCCGGCTTGGCTTGTGGCGCCGCCTGCTCAACCGCTTGATCCTTACCTGACTGCAGGTTTGCGGCGACAAACCCGTACCCAGCGCCGACATCATCGATAGCCGGTCCTGTCATTCGGCGCCGAGTTGCTTCGCGCGCGGTTTCGACGGCGTCAAGAAGATCAAGGGCATCAAGATCCATCTCGCCGTCGATAAATAGGGCTTCCCGCTGGCGATCGACGTCTTGCCGGCGAACGTCCATGACAGCAAGGGCATCGTCCCGGTGCTGCACCAGCTTGCCGGCCGTGGCTTCAAAGGATCAGCCCTGGGTGATCTCAGCTATCGCGGTCAGCGGCGGTCCAAGACCGGCGAGGCGCTCGGCATCACCATCGAGCCCAGCGTCGGAGGCCATGAAGGAACCTTCATTCCAAAGGGAATTCGATGGGTCGTCGAACGCTCGCTGGCGTGGGTTAGCTGCTACCTTCGGTTGAACACAATCTTTCAGCGGACGGAGGCTCACCTCGTCGCTTTCATCGAATTTGCCTTCATCTCGATCCTGTCCCGCCGCCTCGTACGCCTTGGGACCTCGGAAATCAGCGCCTGACGTCTACAAACAGTCTATAAGTACAAGACCAAACGCCAAGACTTTGGAAGACTCGGCTTCGGTCATGATGGACAGGTGGCTGGCTGCTTTTAGCGAGGCCATTTGGTTCTTAGAGCCTCAACACCCGTGCCCAGTCGCGGATGCCCTGGACATAAAGTCCGGGAACTTCCATAGCCGCGAAATGCCCGCCTTGTGGCACGTCGTACCAGTGCTGAAGATTGTATCCTTGCTCGATGATGCTGCGTGGTGGCGTCGGCGAACGGCTGTCGCCGCCGTAGGATGCAAATCCAGTGGGTACGGTGACGTGCTTGTCCTTCGGCATTTGCTTGACGTTTTCTTCGTGACTGCCGGTGTAAAACCAAGTCGAGCTTTGGAAAGCATCGTTCATTACGTAAATCATGACGTTGGTGAGAAGCTGGTCCATCGTGAACACTTGTTTGAACGGTCTGGTGCGCTTGTCGCTCCACTCGTAGAAGCGCTGGATCAGCCATGCCGCCTGGGCAACCGGATTGTCGATGAACGCATAGGCCAGCGATTGAGGCTCGGTCGCCTGCAGCTGGTAATAGGCGCCCCAGAGTTGTTCATCCTCTTCGGCCTTGGCATAGAACGTATGCTCGGCATCCGTCTTCGGCGACACCTGCGGTGCTACGATCATCAGGTTGAGGTGGATCGCCTTCACCGCTTCGGGGAAAACGAGCGCAAGCCAGCCGGTTACGCCGGCTCCCCAGTCGCCGCCTTGTGCATAAAAGGTTTCGTAGCCCAGATTCTCGCGCATCAGCTTGTCCCAAAGGCGCGCTGTCGTCCGCGCCCCTACTGGACGGATCGGCTTGCCGGATGGCCCATGCCCGGGAAGCGAAGGTATGATCAGGTCGAACGCCACCTCCGACCCGGCACCGAAGAGCGATGGAAAAGCGAGAGGCTCAATGGCATCCCAGAACTCGGATGTCGAACCGGGCCAGCCATGGGTGCAGATAAGCGGAAGCCGTGCCTTGTCGGGGCCGCCTTCGCCGATCACCCGGATGAAGTGGATATCCAGATCCTCGACCTTCGTGATGTACTGGGGAAATCGGTTGAGGTTCCGCGCTGCACCTTCCATGTCAAATCGGTCGGCCCAGTGCCCGATCAGGGAGCGAAGATAGTCCGGGTCCATGCCGTAATCCCAACCCGTCCCCGGGATGAGCTTCGGAAACTGAAACGATTTCAGTTTCTTGCGAAGGTCCTCGAGCTGCCGTGCGCTCCAGATCACTTGGTAATCGCGCGGAGCGTTGGCCGAGCTGGGGAATGCGGGCGCGCTCGATGCCGGAGAAACGGCTCCCAGCACTGTCGCCGCAGCGAAACCTAGTCCAGCTTTGAAAATCATCCGCCGTCTCTGGTTCAGGGAACGTCATCCGTTCCGTCGCACGATGCTGGAATGAAGTCACCGCAATGCATCTTCTATTCTCCAAAGGAAGCCGTCGTATGGCCAGATCCATGTCATGGGCGCGGTCCAAGCTCGGCGGGTCGTGCAGCGCAGCGCCGCGATCAGCCATGGAACCGTGCATTTGCGCCGTGTCGCAACGGCATACCGGATCATTTCGTCGAACACGGTCGTCAGTCGGCAAGGGCCGTATGCGATGTTGTCTGCCGTGACACCCGGTCCTTGGCGTACGACTATACTCATGCCATGCCCGCCGATAAGCTTGTCAAATTCCAAATCACCTTTCGAGTAATTCGGAAGATGGATCGCAGCGCAGCGATGCGCTGCGACAGCATCGAAGGGGCGACTTGACAAAACGGCATCGTCAAGTTGCCGGCGGGCTGGGCTGCCGGAGCAGCACGGGTTGGTTATGAGGCTGGCATGACGATCTAGACCAAGTCCCTCTACGCCGGCCACCGCTTCCCTCCGGAATTGATCAGCTACACGGTCTGGCTAATCTATCGCTTTCCGCTCAGCCTTCGAATAGTCGAGGAGATGCTGGCTTTCCGAGGCATCGTGGTCAGCTATGGGACGATCCGGCAGTGGGCCCTCAAGTTTGGCCAGGAGTTCGCCAACATCATCCGCCGGCGGCTGCCCCGGCCTGGTGACAAGTGGCATATGGATGAGGTCGTTCACAAGATCGCCGGCAAGAAGCACTATCTCTGGTGCGCCGTGGATCAGGACGGCTTACCGCCCGAAGGGCGTTGCCAAGGCCCGTGCTCGAGGCCCTGGTCCAGAGCCGGCGCGACAAGAAGGCGGCCAAACGCCTGCTACGCAAGCTGCTGAAGAAGCAAGGCCGTGCCCCTCGTGTCATGGTCACGGACAAGCTGAAATCCTACGCGGCGGCGAAGAAGGACCTGAATCTCGGCGGCGAGCACCGCCAGCACAAGGGCCTGAACAACCGGGCCGAGAACTCGCACCAGCCGACCCGACGACGGGAGCGCCAGATGAAACGGTTCAAGTCAGCCCGGCAGGCCCAGCGCTTCCTGTCCGCCCACGACCAGATCAACAACCTCTTCCTGCTGCTCCGCCATCTGACGCCTGCAACCGACTACCGCGCCGATCGCGACCGTGCCTTCCAGGCGTGGCACGACGTCTGCGGCATCGAGCCGGCTGCATAGCCCGACCTTGTCTTGTGTGCCGTCAAGCTTGCCCAGCTCTCGGCTCCCGCCCAACAACCTGACGATGCCGTCCAGGCCGGACCAGGAGATGGGGCTTTCCTGAAAAAAAGCGGAGACGGGCGGCAAGCCGTCGCGGCCCTGCCCGCCCGCGAAGTTCAGGCGATGAAGAAATTCGCCTCCGTCAGTTCGCCCGCAGTGACGCCCAGGAAGGTGATGTGGTTGCCGCCGCCGAGATTCAGCCTCACCCCGGAAGCCGTGTCCTGAAGCTCATCCAGGGGATCGAAGGCGCCGCCGCAGCCGGTCAAGTCAATGACGTCCTGGCTCTTGTCGAAATCGACGATCAGGTCGTTGCCCGATCCGCCCTTCTGGAACACGAACCTGTCCGCACCGCCGAAACCGGCCATGGTGTCGTTGCCCGTTCCGCCATCGAGCAGATCGCCTACGTTGCTGCCAATGAGCGTGTCCCGCCCGGCGTCACCGAACAATTTGTCGGAGGCGTGAACAGTGATGGACTGGTTGGCCACAGCACGGATCAGGTCGTCGCCCGAGCCGCCGAAGATGGTGTCCGCGGCGATGTCGCCACCGCGCAGAATGTCGTTTCCGGCGTCGCCGAAGACCCGGTCTCCAATTGGATCGTTCCAGGCTACCGTATCGTTGCCGGCGCCTCCGAAGACGATGTCCGACCCTGCCATGCCGACGATGGTGTCGTTTCCCGTTCCGCCAAGGATGAAGTCGTTGCCGGCTCCGGTGTTGATGGTATCGTTGCCGGATCCACCGTCGATGATGTCGTCCTCGCCGCCGCCGGACAGGGTGTCGTTACCTGCTAGGCCGAAGAGGATATCGTCTCCGGCCAAGCCGTTGATGGTATCGGCTGAGGAGGAACCCGTGAGGATGTCCCGCAGGTCTGTGCCGTCGATGAGAGCCATAGTCTGATCCTCCTGATATGAATGATAAATATCGGCCAGGAGCGCAGTGGGCCGTGCTCAACAACGGCCGGATAGTCGCCCTGAAGGGGCACTCATGCAATATCCATTGAGAATATTACCTAAATAGAAGTGATCTTTTACGCCGCTGTTCCGTAATTTTTCAAAAAAGTAGCAGATTGATCTGTTTCATTCACTTTAATTAATCATCCAGAAATCCAACTATACCGATTGAGAGTTGGAATTTCAGCAGATGCTCAAAGTAGAGGGCAATCCAGATGGTTCCGTCAGGTCTCGCGCCAGATCCCATCGACTAGGTTGCCGTCGCGGTCAATCGCCCGGTACAGATACTGCCACCGGCCACCTACTTTGATGTATGTCTGATACTGTCGGCGAATTCAGGCGACCGGTGCCAGGGCGGCGAAGGGTGTGACGCGTGTCTGGGCGCGGGGTCGGCCGTTAAGACAGTTGACGATCCGCGACACATTCATCGCGGCGGCGATGCAAACCTGCTGAAGTCCGGTCTTTGCCAGCCCGATGTAGCGGCTGCGGCGCATGCCGAAGGCACGGACGCCCTGTGAGAGCGTGCCCTCCACCCCGGCGCGGGCATGGTAGCGCTCCTTCCAGGCAGGATCGCGCATCCGCACCCGCGCCGCGTTGAGGGCGTCGTACTCCGCGCGTGGATGGAAGTAGACGTGGCGGCGTGCCGCCTTGGTCGCGGTGCACAAGGCCCGGGCGGCACAGGCCCCGCAGTCCGACCGGCTGAACTGGGCGAGGATGCGCGGGCTGCCGTTGGCATTGCGGGAGGCGCGCCAGGATACCGAGACCTTGCCCTTCGGGCAGGTGACCCGTTCACCTTCCCAATCGATTGTGAAGTGGGACAGGTCGTAGCCCTGTCCAGCATGGAATTGCCAGCTTGCTACGCCACGAACCGGCCCCTCGAGCGCAACACCGTAATCGAGCCGGCTGCCGACCAGCAGTCTCGCGTTGATATAGGCGGAGTCCACAAAGTGCTCGGCGGGCAGGAGTTCTCTGGCGGCCAGGCGTTCGTGGATCCCGGCCGTGCTTGTCGTGTCCAGCTGCATCGCCGGACAGGTTTCCACGTGGGTGACCAGGTGTGCCGCGTCGTCGTCGCAGGTCTCGGTGATGTGCACCTTGTATCCGGACCACTCGAACTGCCGCTTCATGCTGTAATGCATCTCCGGGTCATAGGGGGACTGCAGCCGGTCGGCAACCGGGGGCAGTTCCGCGACGGGGCGCCAGCGCAGTTGCCCCTCGTCGCGTGCGTAATGGATCTGCCAGACCCGGCGCATCGTCTGCACCATCGTCACGGTGCGGACTGCTGGCGGCGCGGTCGGCGCATCCAGAGCATCGAGCAGCTGGAACCCATCCGCGCCGATCTCGAGGGCCAGTGCCTCGCGCTTTTCCCGGCTCCTGGGCAGGCGGCTGTCCTCGACGCGATGGCCATAGCGCTCGAACCAGGCGGGTGGTGCCAGCGTGCGCAGCCAGTCCGGCACGACGGCGGCCAGGTCGTCCAGGGTGGCACGCAGCGTCTCGCCGACAAGTTCAAGGAGATGCAGGTCACGCACGGCGCCCAGCACGTGCGTGCTGTCGGTGCGCTGCCTGCCGCGCGCCTTGACCAGGCCGCGCTCCTTGAAACGCTCGAGCATCGTATCGAGCAGCAGGTGATCCGCCTGACCGACGACAAGGCGGGCGCGGAACTCGGTCAGCACGCTGAAGTGAAACCCTGGATCGGCGAGATCAAGCCCGAGTGCGAACTTCCAGTCAATCCGGGCCCGCACGGCGTCGGCTGCCTGGCGGTCGCTGAGATGTTCGAAGAACTGAAAGATCGTAATCAGGGCTAGGCGCCACGGCACCAAGGCGGGTTGGCCCCGGTTCGGGTAGAGCGCTTGGAAATCCTCATCACGGTAGAGGGCGTCGAACTCCTCGCGCAGCCGCATAGCGACGGTACCCTTCAGAAAAGCGGCATGAGCGACACGCGCTGTCTCAACGGAAATCTCGCCGATCGGGTCCGGATGAAGGCTCATGGATAAACCCTTTCCTGCTGGAGGACACCTCGGGATTTCGCCGACAGTATCAGACCTACTCAAAGTTGCCGGGAAATGGTGCTATCTCTACCGGGCGATCGACCGCG
>NZ_AVFK01000048.1 GCF_000936425.1 Skermanella aerolata KACC 11604
GGCCGCATGACAAACGTTGCCACTGGTCCGGTCTGGCGGGGCAAGGTCACTGCTGGGCGATGTCGGCCTGATCACCGCGCTGCGGGTTGCTGGCCCCGAAGGCTGCGGGCGAGGCATCGGTGATGGCCGCTGTGGAAACGATGCCGGTGGCTTTGCCGGCGTCGGATGCGAGGTCCATCACCGAGGTCAGTTCATTGCCGAAGAAATCGACGCCGACCGAGCCGTTGCGGGTCTCGACCCCCGTGGCGTAGGCGTTGGCGCCGGCCGCCGAATCGGTCACGGGTCTGCTGAATGAATCGGTCTGCACCATTCCCTTCAGCAGGGGCTCCCAGACTGGGCCCTCGGCACCTTCCTTGAAATAGCGGTAGTTCGCCATGTAGGACGCAGAAGCGCCATCCGGCAGCATGAAGATGACGTTCTTCGCTGGGACGGTGGTCAGTTCGTCAGCCATGAGTACAATCCTTCCGTATGGCAGCTTTTTGCTGGTTAACGGAAAGCTAGAGCCGCGATGCGGCAGGCCTGTGATACAACTATGAAGTTTTCTTTTTTTGTATAAGCGATTTCGCCGTGTAATTCAGACAAAACATCATCAACAGTCCGCTTGTGTCGTGGGTAACTCAGACGGTGGGCTTGACCGCCCCACACTATATGGCCGAGCCTTTGGAGGCCATTCCTTCAGAAGAGGCTGCTAACCAATGCGTAGAACCGCCCTTCTTGTCTGCTCACTACTAACGATACCCCAACTGGCGCTGGCCCAGACCGCAGCCGAGCCCAGCGCCGTCGCCGCGTCTGCCGACAGGCTGCCTTCACTCAAGCAGGAAATTGCGGCGAGTGTGGAAGCCAACGGCAAGCTCACCCAGGAGATGATCGACATGATCTTCAGCTTCGGTGAGCTTGCTTTCCAAGAGGTGGAAACCTCACGCTATGTTACGGAGATCCTCGAGAAGAATGGGTTTGCCGTAGAGCGTGGCATCTCGGGCATGCCCACCGCCTGGATCGCCCGCTGGGGGACCGGCAAGCCGGTGATCGCTTTCGGCAGCGACATCGACGGCATACCGAAGGCATCTCAGAAGCCGGGCGTCGCCTATCACGAACCAATGATCGAGGGTGCCCCCGGTCATGGTGAAGGGCATAACTCGGGCCAAGCCGTGAACGTGACGGCCGCACTGGCGCTGAAGACGATCATGGAGCGGGAGAAGCTGCCGGGAACCCTGGTTCTCTGGCCCGGAGTTGCCGAGGAACTGCTGGCTGGCAAAGCCTACATGGTCCGCGACGGCCACTTCAAGGATGTGGATGCCGTATTGTTCACCCATGTCGGTGACAATCTCGACGTCACTTGGGGGCAGCCAAACGGCACGGGCATGATTTCCGTCGAGTACACCTTCAAGGGAGAATCCGCCCATAGCGCCGCACGGCCCTGGCGGGGACGTAGCGCGCTTGACGCCGTCGAGCTGATGAACATCGGCTGGAACTTCCGGCGCGAGCATCTCGAGCCCGAGCAGCGATCCCACTATGTTATCAAGAACGGTGGCGACCAGCCCAACGTTGTGCCGTCGCTCGCTTCGGTCTGGTACTTCATCCGGGAGATGGATGCCGCGGATATCGAAAAGAACTTCGGCATTGCCAACAAGATGGCCGAAGCGGCCACCATGATGACGGATACCACGGTGTCGCGGCGCATCATCGGGTCCGCCTGGCCACGACACTTCAACAAGGTGATTGCGGAGACGATGAGCGAAAACATCACCGCGGTAGGCCTGCCCAAGTGGAGCGAGGACGATCAGGCCTTGGCCAAGGGGGTTCAGCGGACCGTCAAGGTCAAGGACAAAGGCCTGGCCAACGAGCTCGAGAAGTTCAAGCCGCCGGCCGAGAAGCCGGAAAGCGGCGGATCGGACGACATCGGCGACATCTCCTGGGCAGTGCCGACTGTGACCCTGCGCTACCCGTCGAACATTCCGGATCTGCCAGGACACCATTGGGCCAACGCTATCTCCATGGCGACACCGATCGCCCACAAGGGGGCAACGGCGGGTGCTAAGGTCATGGCCATGACCACGCTCGACCTCCTGCTCCGACCGGAACTGATCACGCAGGCCTGGACTTACTACAAGGATGTCCAGACCAAGGAGGTCAAGTACAAGCCTTTCATCTCCACCAAGGACAAGCCGGCAACCTACATCAACGCCGACGTCATGGCCCAGTACCGGCCAGAGATGAAGAAATTCTATTATAATCCAGCTCTTTACCCGAGCTACCTTGAACAGCTGGGTATCAAGTACCCGACCCTGGAAAAGGCGGCGAACTGATCAATCCTGAGGCCATGGTCGAAAAACCGGGCTCCTCGAATGGGGACGCCCGGATATTACAGGCATGAAGTGGAGCAAATTCGCGCATTGTCCTCTATACAGACAATGCATCATGATCCAGCCGCAAGGAACTCGGCATGTCACTGACAGCCCGGATACTTGAACCAAGTTGGTGGCGAGTTCGCTGACGGCATCGCTCTTGCCATAGCTCTATTCCGGGCCCATAGCAGCTGGTTTGCCAACCTTGACCGGGATCTCCACAATGCCAGCCTTCTCAAAGGTGACTGTGAGCGGGAACTGTTGGCCTACCTTCAGGCCGCTGCTCAACTCGGAAAGCATGATGTGCGTGCCGCCGGGCTTGAATTCGAGACTGCCGCCCGCAGGAACGGCGAGACCTTCCACCTCGCCTGGCTTCCTGGTTCCGTGACTCATCGCCATGACTTCCCCGGCAACGGGCGCCTGGAGGGAAATGATGCGATCCGCCTGAGAACCCGTGTTCCTGACGGTCAGGTATGCCACGCCGCTTTTAGCGGAAGGTATCGTTGCCCGGGCCCAAACCTGATCGACAACCAGATCTCCCACCTGGATCGGATCGGCCAGGGCAGAATCGAGTATAAGCGCCCACATTCCAGCCGCGAGCCAAGCGCCCTTGATCCCCATCAACCATCCTTTCCTCTTGTTTATTTTTCAAGCCGAACAACGCCTGGTTTTCTAACCAACTTTCCTGGGTCGGGGAGCTTGGATAGTGCATTATCGCGGAGCAGCATTCAGTGTCGATCACGCTGGAACTACTGAAAGCAAAGTCTCGACGATCTCCTCGGGGCTGGCGAAGGGTGAAGACCCCGTCCATCTGTCTATCGTATCATTGCCGACCCTGATGGTTCCAATATGCTGTTCGGGGTCGGCATCGATCGCAGGATCCGAACTGGCAAAACCAAGCTTGCGCCGTAGCATGTCCGTGTCCGCGCGGGAGCCTCGAAGAAACAGCCAGCCGGGTTGTACGTCATAAACCTCGACATACTCCTTTATCATCTCCGCCGTATCGACTTCTGGCTGAAGAGTTATGGAGTACATGAAGATGTCACGTCCGACCCGATCGCCAAGCAACCGCTGAACTTCAGCCAGGTTCTGCGTAGTCAATGGACAGACATCGCCACACTCCGTGTAAAAAAAATTGATAACGACAATCTTTCCTTTGATGAGATCATCGTAGAAGCGGTAAGTTTTTCCATCGTGTGATTGTAGTAGCGTATCTGGGAACCTTTCGTGAGAGGAACTCTCGACGTCGCTCGACTCCACTCCAAGCAGCAAGTTGAGAATTCCAATGGTCAGGAGACTGGCACCCACTGCAGTTCCACCGTAGAGCAGGAATTGTCTTCTACTCCTATCCATGATCCATCCCCCACTAGAAAATCAGGTATTTTCCAACCAGACGGGTATCAGATCAGTAACGTGACTGCCGCTTGCATAGATCAGAAGCAAAGCGCAGGAGAACAGCACAAAAATGGTCATCCCGAACCATTCCCATGGGTTTCGGTGTTGGCTCCATGGAGGCTCCTGTCGGCCGAAAGAACTCCGGCTGCCATCAGACCTTCCGCTGCGGAAAACGACATCTATCAGCCTTCGAGTGATCACCATACCGTGCCTTATCCCAGCGCGAAGTCAATCAGGAGCTTGACGTTCAGGGCTACGATGACGGCAGCGACTAGGCTTGCGAAAGTCACAAGCCATTTCGGCGCAACCAATGCCCCCATCTTGGCCTTGCTTGCCGTGAATGTCACAAGCGGAATGACGGCGAAGGACAGCTGCAGGCTTAGTATGACCTGGCTCAGGATAAGGAGCTTCGCCGTACCGGACTCACCGTACCAGATCGTCACGGCCGCAGCGGGGACGATCGCGACGAGGCGGGTGACCAGGCGTCGTACCCAGGGCGGCAGCCGGATCTCCAGGAAGCCCTCCATAACCGCCTGACCCGCGAGAGTGGCCGTTACGGTCGAGTTCAAGCCGCAGCACAGCAAGGCGATGCCGAACAGGGTCGGCGCGAAGGCTGTGCCCAGCAGCGACGACAGCAGCCCATGCGCTTCGCCGATTTCGGCGATTTCGGTCCGGCCCGTACTGTGAAACGCCGAAGCGGCCAAAATCAGGATCGAGGCGTTGATCAGGAGGGCGAACATCAGCGCAACCGTCGAGTCGATGGTGGCGTATTTCAGCGCCTCCCGCTTCTCGCCAGTTGATCCGCCGTACGCCCGTGTCTGCACGATCGCGGAGTGGAGATAGAGATTGTGGGGCATCACTGTGGCGCCCAGAATGCCGAGCGCCAGATAAAGCATCTCGGGGTTGGTAACGATCGCTGTGGTCGGTGCGAACCCGCGGATCACCTCGCCCCACTGCGGATCGGCAAGCGCCACCTGTACACCGAAACAGACCGCAATGACGCCGAGCAGCGTCACGATCAGCGCCTCCAGGTAGCGAAACCCGAGCTTCTGCAGGTAAAGGATCAGGAACACGTCAAGCGCCGTGACCAGGACGCCGATTTCCAGCGGAATGCCGAATAGGAGGTTGAGACCGATTGCCGTTCCGATCACCTCCGCCAGGTCCGTGGCCACGATGGCGAGTTCGGCAAGGAACCAGAGGATAAGGGCAACAGGTTTGGGGTAGGCGTCGCGGCAGGCTTGCGCGAGATCGCGTCCGGATGCGATGGCGAGTCGTGCGCACAGCGACTGCAGCACAATCGCCATGATATTGGAAACCAGGGCCACGACCAAAAGCGTGTAGCCGAACCGGGAACCACCTGCGATCGAGGTCGCCCAGTTGCCTGGGTCCATGTAGCCGACAGCGACGAGATAGCCGGGTCCGATGAACGCTGCGAGCTTGCGGGCACCTGGACCCGTGCGCGGCACTGCGATGCTCCGATTGACGTCTCCGAGCGGAGCGTTCCCCCGCTCCCGGCGCCAGCCGGTAAGTCCATCACGGGTCCGCTTACCCTCGAGAGATTTGCTCGCCACCCAGGTGTCCATTGAAAGCTCCACGATTGCAATGCGGTCGTCCAACAGAGCGTGTTAAGCCGTAGGCACCTGGTCCACGAGTCACGCGCTCCAGCGCCGCGGCGTCAAATCGAAATTGTTGCCAGGCACAAAACGTGTAGCCTATGCTATAGTTCATTATTCCGAAGCTGTGATCAACATTTAGATGAGGCAAGATGCTGGGTGCCTTGGCCGGATGGCGCCCATGTTCAAAAAGAGGTATAGCTCGGCAACGGATCGGCAACGTGGAGTGCGTCACCCAGACCGGCAGGTAGCCAACTTCCAGTGGCTGCGGGAGATGTGCTTTTTGAGCTAAGGCTCCAAGGAACACTTTGCCATCCGGCTGGAAAGGCTGTAGCTGATCGCCCAAAGACAGCTTGAGACAACGAGTGGTTTACGATGGGCAAGCGGTTGATCACTAGGTTCGCCGAGCCACCAAAAGCCCGCCGCAACATGGCACAGGTTTGACGGGCCTGCAGCCGAATGGACGAAATCGACGTCATGTACCAGAGTCAGACGTAGCCACCGACGAGGCGGAACGGCTTGCCTCCCATTCGGGTCTTGAACTGGGCTATGCCCGATGTCGTTTCGTTGATGCCGCCGAGATCGAAGCCGGTGTAGCTGTGTTCCAAAAGCCAGAGCACGGACTGCCAGAGCAGGAAATGGTGGGCCCGAACCGCGCGCCCCTGCTCGTTCGTCCACCCCACCTGGTACGTCGCTGCCCGTCCATGCCGCACCAGCAGGACCCCGGCAACTGGCTTACCGCCATGCAGGGCCCTCAG
This sequence comes from Skermanella aerolata KACC 11604, assembly GCF_000936425.1. Classification (GTDB taxonomy): domain Bacteria; phylum Pseudomonadota; class Alphaproteobacteria; order Azospirillales; family Azospirillaceae; genus Skermanella; species Skermanella aerolata. The sequence goes on from NZ_AVFK01000048.1 coordinate 6,112, forward strand.
CACTACCAGGGGCGGTTTGTCGGCGGAGGCTCCGTGCATCGCGCGAAGAAATGCGGGTGATGGACCGCGGTAGTTCCTCGCGATCTTGTCCTCGAGGTAGTGCTCCATCAGCCAGTCGAACTGCTTTCCGGCCGATGTTTCCGTCTCCAACACCAGGTTGTGCCTTTCAGCCTGGTGCAGCTGGTTTCGCCACTTGCCATGCAACCCCGCGCGAACAGCCTGTGAACCGGGTGTCAGGTCGAGCCAGACCGACTCGTATCCCTCGCTCCACCGCCTGAAGCCCGTCGCCGACATCCGCTGCCGCGTCGCGGGATCATCGCGAAGTTCGGGGTGGAACACGAGGGGGCGGCCATGCCGCAGGAGGTACCGGTCCCGGATCATCCTCAGGACGAGCTTCAGCATCTCACCAGGGATCTCATCGTAAATCCACAACGGTCCACGGTAAATGCGGCACGCAGTGAGGAACGGCAGCAACTTTCTGGTCTGAACCTGAACCAGGCCGACCGGCTTTTCTTCAAAATGGATGATGCCGAAATCCGCCTTCCATCCTTCCACCTTCGCTAAGGCAATGCCGTACTGCCACGTCTGCAGCAGCGTCGGCCGTTTGCAACGCGCCAGCAGAGCATCCCATTGGCCGAAGGTGCAGTCATTCCAATCGATCCGGAAAGGATTGAACGGCAGTGTCATGCTGACCAGCCTCGTCCTTGATTGAGCCTGGTCCAGCTGTTGCGGCAGCGTGCGCCCAACGCCAGCCCAGAGTCGGCGCCGGAAGGATTGATCAACTGGGAATGCCGATCAGGGCGCGATCCTTCGGCTCGGCGAGTCGTCATGATCTGCTTTATTGCCATAAATACTTTACTCTCAATAAGGAATTTTGGGCGATCGGTTATGGCGGCGAAAACCACCTGTCCCTCATGGCGATCCGAGGTGGCTGTCCTCTGTCAGCCTTTCATCTCGGGGTGGACAGGATCACGACAGAGCAGATACCAGACGCCGCAACTCCAGCTGAAAACGCAGGAAGACGACGTATGGATCCACGCCGTCGTGGTAGTGGCGGCATGATGCCGTTTCAATTAGAGCCAGTTGACGCTTGCCAAGCCAGCCTGCACGCAGGAAGATTTGGCCTTGTTCGTAGGAGACCGCACATGTTCCCAGCCCTTGCCCTCAGTGCCTCTCTCGCACTCACCACGCTTGGCCTGTCGGGTGCCGCGTCCGCACAGGTGACCCACACACCGCAGCAACCTTATGCCCATCTCCATTCCCGTCCCGTCAAGGCGCTTTCCGACCAGCAGATCGCTGATCTGCGCGCCGGTCGCGGCATGGGGTATGCGCTCCCGGCTGAGTTGAACGGGTATCCCGGTCCCTTGCATACTCTGGAGAATGCTGAGGCACTCATGCTCAGCCCTTTCCAGCGTGAGCGTACCAGAACCTTGTTCGAGGCCATGAAGGCACAGGCCGTACCCTTGGGTGAACGGCTGATTGAGCAGGAAACCGAACTGGAACGGCTGTTCGCCGAGAGGGCGGTTACGCCAGCGAGCCTGGAGGCGGCGACGAACGCGATCGGCGTGACGCAGGGTGCGCTGAGAACTGCTCACCTCCGCTATCACCTCATGATGGTGGAGGTGCTGACGTCGGAGCAGGTTCAGCGCTATGCCGAAGCTCGGGGTTATAGTGGTGGACATGAACAGGAGGGGCACAGCGATCACGCCCGCTGACCTAGCATCGAGGGCCTTTACTCATGGCCGAAGCACACGCCCATGACAGTCATGCCCAATGGTGACGCACAAGAATAAGAAGGTGCTCTGGGTGATGCTGCCGACCGACTGTTCTGCCCTATTCACCTTAGCTGCCTGGTACTTCAAGACCGATTGAAAAACACTGTGGCCTCATGCTTGCACGAGGAGCGCGGTCCCGTACATGACCGCCACACCGAGGACGACGCCCAGAACTGCCGGCGCCGAGGCCCAAGAGGTTCCCTGGGTTGCTGAGCGCCTCATCAGCAGTCCGCCGACCTCGACGATGACCTGGAGGATCGCCCCAGCCCCCACGGCCAGCGCCAGCGCTGCCCAGTGCGGCGAGAAGGCGTAGCTGCCAAGCCAGATGCCCACGACTGCAGGAAGTCCGGCAAGCGCTGCGAGGCCGATGAAAACTGGCCAGCGTGGTCGCTCCTGGACGAGCGGCGCCACGATGCCGATGCCCTCGGTCACGTTGTGCAGGGTAAATCCCAGCACCAGAAAGGTGCCCAGCGCCGCAGCACCGGTCGCGAAAGCCGAGCCGATGGCGAGCCCTTCGCCGAGGTTGTGCAGGCCGATGCCGAGCGCGATGGAGGTCGCCAGGGCGAAGCCGCCGATCTCGCCGCCCTTGCGGCGGCCGACAGCCAGCAGAAGCACGAACGCCAGTGCTGCGACCAGCCAGACCATCGCCGCCCCATGCAGGCCAGGTGCTGCATCCGCAGCGAGTTCCAACGCCTCCTGCAGGGTATCCACCAGCAGGAAACCGAGCAGGCCGATGGTCAGCGCCAACGCGAAACCGAATGACCGCGTACCGCCCGCCCGCAAGGCCGGATAGAACAGCATGCCGAGGGCGACCGGTACGATACCGACGAACAAGCCGACCAGACCGAGAACGCCAAGGCTGTTAGTGTCGGGTGTGGCCACGGCGACGTCGATAGTGTGCTCGAAGGCCAGCCCAGTACGGGTGATAAACGCGAAGTGGTGCGTTTCCCCGAGCACCCACGGGTACGGGATGCGCAGCCAGGCCGAGGAAAGGTTACCGAGTTCGCCGGGCGGTTCCTGGGCAAATGTCCAGTAGGCGCCATCCACCTGCACCTGGGCAATGCGGACCGGCGCCGTGCCGCCCACCCGAACCAGCAGCGCGATACCGTCGCCATCGAGGACATGGCGCTCGACTGTGACCTGCTCGATCGGGGGCGCCGCTCCGGTCAACGAGCGTAGCGGGTCAACGGTGAGAAAGGCGACGGCCACCGCCACGATCAGGAGAAGCGGGGTCACGACTGCAAGGATCGTGCGGCGGGTGGTCATGCGATTTCTCCACGGACGTCAAACATGCTCATCCAGCCAAGTTCGACGAACTCCGACTGGTGTGCGTGGAACATGTAATGGCCCGGTTCGTGATCCTTGAAGGTGAACTCCAGGATGCCGCGCTGTCCCTGGCATTGGGTGATGATGTCCACGGTCTTAAGCGTCGGCGTCAGCGTTGTGCCGCTGTCGTAGTAGTCGAAGAAGTTGCCATGCAGGTGAAGGCTGTTAAGGGGATCAAACTCGGTCACGTTGACCAGATAGACGCGGACCGGCCGTGCCCGGTCGATTACGATGGGGCGTCTGGAGTAGGCGTGTGCCACCGTGTTGACGGCATAGACCTCGTTCTCGTCGTCGAAGTTTGTATCGAAGCCGTTCATGACCATGACGAACTCCTGCCATCCCCGGTTCTCGGGCGTGCCGAGCAGGCGCGAGCGTGCGGCGGCCTCGTGCTCCGGATGGCGCGCCGGATCAGGGTCCACGATAAAGGTACCGTACAGGCCCTTGTGGATGTGCCGCTTCAGCGGAACGGTGTGGCAGTGGTAGAGATGACAGCCGAAGGGCTTGGCCTCAAACTCGTAGACGAATTCCCCGCCGGGGAGCACGTCGCCAGCGCCGGGAACGCCGTCCATGCGTGCTGAGTGGATGCCATGGAAGTGCATGGAGTGCGGGTGCGAGCCACGGTTCCGGAAAATGATGCGGACCTGCTCGCCCTCCATGGCCCGGATGGTCGGACCAGGAATACGGCCGTTGTAGGTCCAGGCTGGGAAGATGATGCCAGGCGCGATTTCGACGTCCTTGTCGCTGGCCTCGACCACGAACTCGCGGCAGAGATGCCCTTTACCATCCCAGATGACTTCACCGGTGTCCCAGGACGTCAGAATGGTGTGCGGGTCGAAGCCGTTCCGCGCGGCATCGACCTCGCCCACGGTCATCATGCCGCCATGCGCGACGTGGGCGGCCGAAGGTGCGACCGACTGCCGGCTGACCGCGGGAACAGCTCCATGTCCGAGGCCGTGTGGTTGGGCCGAGGCGGCGCCGAGGGCGAGCCGTACAACTTGCACCCCACCGAGAAGGGCACTGCCCCCAAGAAGCAGTCGCCGCGTCACGGGCTGACCGAACGGGAACCTCATGCTCGTCCCTCCTGGATTCAAGCCGACAAGGTCTTACTCAAGCCTTTTAACCGATGCTATAACGTGTAGTATAAGCTATAATTGTTGTAAGTCGATGCTTTATCAACCTTCCACTTGAAGTATCTGGAAGCCTTGCTGGCATAGGCTGGGAACGTTATGGCACGATCGCCGGAACTGAAGAGGAAGACTGAACAGTGAACGGAGCGAGCGCGAGCAGGATGCCGGACGAGATGCCCGACGCGGACCGGCAGGCCGCCAACTTTCAGAGAGTCCGCGAGGCGCACCAGACCGAGTTGGCAGAGGACTATGTCGAGCTCATTGCCGACCTGATCGACTCGACCGGCGAGGCCCGCGCAACCGACGTCGCCCGACGCCTGGGCGTCGCACATCCGACCGTGGTCAAAGCCATCGGCAGACTTCAGCGGGACGGCTTGGTGGAAAGTCTGCCTTACAGGTCGATCTTCCTGACCGAGACCGGGCGCGCGATGGCCGAGCGGTGCAAGCGGCGCCATGAGATCGTGGTAGGGTTCCTGCGCAAGATCGGAGTCGACGAGGAGACAGCGGAGCGCGATGCCGAGGGAATCGAACACCATGTGAGCGAAATGACTTTGGCCGCCTTCGAGCGCCTCATCCGGTCCAAACCGCTTGGCTGAAGCACACCATCCGGCAACAGTGAGGCGGAAAGGAAAAGTGTACCACGACTGCTGAAGGTGTCGGTGACATGTGGGTCAGTCCCCTTGGTTGCCTAGCAACCAAGGGGATGCTCCCCGGCGAGGGGGATTTTTACCTGCTCGCTCGTTGATAGTTGCCGCAAGCACGGACCCCGCACGCTGTGTCAGCCAGCAACTCATCCGCCAAGCGCAACAACTGCTCTATTCGCTCATCCCCTAGTTGGTAATGAACGAACCGCCCGCGTGTTTCCGCCCGCACCAAGCCGCACTCGCTCAGGCAGCGCAGATGATTGGAGACGTTGGGTTGCGACAGTCCGGTAGCCGCAACAATGGCGCTCACATGCAGTGGCCCTCGGCGCAGCGCTTCCAGGATGGCGAGGCGCGACGGATCAGCCAAGCCCCGGAACAGCTTAGCTTGGAGATAAAGAGTGTGGAGTGAGGTGTCTGCCAACATGCACTCTTGTTTATCAACTCGACATATGGATTGTCACTGATATGATGACATATCACCCGCTGCTGATATGATAGAGTCATGACCGTCACCACCAGCCCCGTCCCTGAAACCGTCCGTTACCGTGTCACTGGCATCGATTGCCCGTCTTGTGCCGCCAAGATCGAGACGACGACTCGTGGGGTCGGTGGGGTGAAGGACGTGAAGGTGTCCATTGCATCGCAGATCATGACGCTGCGCCTGGACAATGACGAGCGGTTGCCGGAGATCGAGCGCACCGTCACCGGCCTTGGCTACCAGCTCGACCGGCTGGACGGTACCCGCCCCCAGGCGGCAGGGGATGACGATGAACTGCCCAAAGACCTCAGCCACATCGCCCCCGGCTATAAGCGGGCGCTTTGGATCGTCGTGCTGCTCAACGTTGGCTACGGCCTTATCGAAATGGTTGGTGGCTTCATTTCAGGATCACAGGCACTGAAAGCCGATGCTCTCGACTTTCTTGGAGATGGCCTGATTACCTTCCTCGGCCTGCTCGCTATCGGGTGGACGCTCGCTTGGCGTGCCCGCTCGGCGCTGATCCAGGGCATTTTCCTGGGCCTGCTCGGCCTCGGCGTACTCATCACCACCGGCTACCGCGTGCTGGTGCTGAACCAGCCCGAAGCAGAGCTGATGGGCCTCTTTGGCGCTATTGCCTTGGTGGTCAACGTGGCGGCGGCAGCGGTGCTGATCCCGCACCGCACGGGCGACGCCAACGTGCGTGCCGTGTGGCTGTTCTCGCGCAATGACGCTATCGGCAACGCCGCCGTGGTCGTCGCTGCCGGGCTGGTCTGGTGGACGGGCACGCCTTGGCCTGACCTGGCGGTGGCGGTGGTGATCGCCGGGCTGTTCCTGCAATCTTCCTGGTCGATCATCCGCGGCGCGCGGCGCGACTTGGCCGAGGCGACGATCTGATGCAGCCCGTTCTCATCTCAACCATCACCTGCCCGCAATGCGGTCACCAGCATGTCGAGACGATGCCAGCCGATGCGTGCCAATGGTTCTATGACTGCCGGGGCTGCGGGGTGCTGCTGCGGCCAAAACCTGGCGACTGCTGCGTGTTCTGCTCCTACGGCGACACGCCTTGCCCACCGATACAGCAGGCGGGTGCCTGCTGTGACCCAACCAAGGCAGGGTCCTGATGCATTTCCGGCCGCACCGCGCTCTGGCCTGGGCGGCTCTTGCCTTCGCCGTCGATCAGGCGACGAAGGCGCCCGCCCTGGTGGCCCCTGACTTGACCCGAGGCATTGAAGGTGCTGCCCTTCTTCGACCTGGTGCTGGTGCATAACCGGGGCGTCACCTTCGGCCTGCTGGTCTGGCTGGTACAGGTGCAGAGCCGCTTACAGGCGGCGGCGCTCGGCTTGGTCATCGGTGGCGCGCTCGGCAATCTGGTGGACCGGCTGCGTCACGGGGCCGTGACCGATTTCCTGGATTTTCATTTTTAGGGCTATCACTGGCCCGCCTTCAACCTGGCGGATAGCGGCATCGGGCTTGGCGTGCTGCTGTTGCTGGCCGGTGATCTGCTCTCGCCCGCCGGTCAACACCAAGTGACCGGCGGGAAGGGCTGACAAGGCGTTACTGAACCTGCGGTGTGCTAGGTGGCATGGGTGACGGGATGCCTGTCTTCTGCTCTAGCTGCTGCACGCGTTCTTGAAGCATCGCCATCTGCTTCATCATCGGGCATCCCATCGGGGCGCTTTGCTGCCCCGGCATCGTGCCGCCCTGCTGACCTTGCATCATCGGCATGTTTTGCATCGGTGTCTGGCTTGGCTGTCCTTGGTTGGGCATAGCCGTTTGAGCACCAGCGGAAACCGCCGTCAGAAGAAGGGCCGCTGTCGCCATCGTTCCGAAAATCCGCCTCATGGTCGTTTTCCTCCGTTGCTAAGGTTTTCAGGTCGAATTTGTTGTTCCTGCTACAGCAATGTCAAACCGCTGCGCCTTAATCGGTTCCGGACACACGATTTTAACTCTCTTAATCTTTTGCCGCCACCACATTGACCACCAGGGCAATCACGCCAAAGAGGCCTATTAGCTCCACTTCCGATTGGTTCAGCACGCGGTAGCCAGCGGCAATACCCTTATGAAAGTCCTTGACCTTCCAATCACTGGAAGGTGCAGCCTGAGATTCATGTTCCTCGTCACATGGCAGCAAGGAGGATGAATGCCATGATGCACCACATGGAAGGTATGGGTTGGATGATGGGAGCAATGGGGATCGTCTGGATCCTCCTCCTTGTCTTCCTGGTTCTTGGGATCGTTACTTTCGTCAAATACCTGATGTCAAGGCAGTAAGTTCCCTTGCGCTCTGTGTTGCCGACCAGCGGAGGTGGAGCATGCAAAACCAGAGTCTGGAGGAAGAGGTTCTTTGTGCGTTCAAAAGAGCGATGGATGAAGGTCAACAAGATGTTGCCGAGCATCTCTTGCGCGCCCTTGAAACATTGGGACCCGAAGTAACCCTCGAATCATCCTTAGGCGAGGCCTACGCATTGGTTGCTCAACATAGCTCTCGAAAGCCCCTGCAGCACCGTGATCATTGAACGTCCTTCCGGCCAATCATGGTTCGACGGGTATTCGCTCAGACGATGGAAACTATCGCTTTCGACTGGTAGATAATCGCCTGGTTGCCGACAAACCTGTTGGCCTAGATCCCGGATCAGCTCATATTGGGATCATGACTTGCTTGCGCCGCATCCTGTCTGTTCTGGTGGTCCTGAGCTTCGCACTTGGGGCAACGGCGCAGGCTGCCCAGATGGGTCTGATGGCGAGCATGGCCGCAGCCGCTGCGGGCTCTAGCGACATGTCGGACTGTGAGGGCTGCACCTCGAGCCATGACACCAACAAGGGCATGGAGATGGCGGGCTGCCACAATGGCATTTGCATCGTCCTGCCTGGACTGCTGCCGACATCATCTGTTGGCCTCCCTGTCACGCTCGACACCTTCGACGCCGCAGTGCCGATGGTCGCGGACGGCTTGTCACTGTCCCCTGATCTGCGACCACCGAGGCCAGCCTCCCTCACTTGAACCGCGCTCTGACACATTGCGCCTGACTAATCCTGCCTGACCGGTAGGACCAAAGTAGATGTCCATCGGTCAGATTCAGTTCGAGGGATTGAATGCGACTGAACCTGTTGGCCCGGCCGATCGGCCGACGGCGCCTGCTCCTCGCGGGTGGCGCCGTCGCCGCGGTGGGCTTGGCACCCGCGATCCTGCGCCCAGTGCAGGCTGCGGAGCCAACGCATAGGCTGGCCCCCGGACCCGGAAGGGTGCGGCTGGTCGGTGATGAGTACCCGGAGACAACCGTCTGGGCCTACGACGGCCGGGTCCCCGGCCCCAAGATCCGTGTTCGCCAGGGCGACCGGCTCCGCATCGCGGTGACCAATGCCCTGGCTGAAGAAACGACTGTCCACTGGCACGGCGTCCGCGTGCCGAACGCCATGGACGGCGTGCCGCACATGCCCCAGCCCCCCATCGCCTCCGGTGAAACCTTTACCTACGAGTTCGATGCCGTCGATGCGGGCACCTTTTGGTACCACCCGCACATGCGTAGTCATGAGCAGGTTGGCCGCGGTCTGTACGGGGCGCTGATCGTCGAGGAGCAGAAACCCATCCAGGTGGATCGCGATGTCACCTGGGTGCTGGGCGACTGGCGTCTCAAGCAGGACGCCTCGATCAGCAACGATTTTGGCAACCCAATGGACCTGAGCCACAACGGAAGGGTCGGCAACACCGTCACCATCAACGGTCAGGTACTGGAGAACTTTCCTGTACGGGCGGGCGAGCGGGTCCGGTTGCGCCTTATCAATGCTGCGAATGCCCGCATCTTCGGCCTGCGCTTTCAGGGACACCGGCCGATGATCGTCGCCATCGACGGTCATCCGGTCGAACCCCACGAACCGGAGGGCGGCCACGTCGTGCTGGCGCCGGCGATGCGCATCGACCTCGTCCTCGATATGACCGGAAATCCCGGCGACCGCACGACCATCGTGGACGATTTCTACCGGGATCTCGCATACCGCTTGGTAGACTTGAGCTATGGGCAGGAGCGGCTACGAGAGCAGCCGCTTGATACTCCCCTCACCTTGCCAGCCAATCCAGTACCGGAACCGGATCTCTCCGGAGCTGTCCGCCAGGAGGTGACGCTGGGTGGTGGCATGATGGGGACGATGGCCGGCGCCATAGTCGATGGTCAGATGATGGACATGCGCACGATGGTGCGTCACGGCATGGCCTGGGCCATCAACGGCGTCGCAGCGATTGGTCACGGCGAGGGCCATAACGGCGGGCATGTCATGGACCCCATCTTCACGCTCCAACGCGGTCAGACTTGCGTCATTGCAATGGCCAACGAGACGGCTTGGCACCATCCCATGCACCTGCACGGCCACACCTTCCGGGTGTTGTCCCGTAATGGCCGTTCGACCCAATTCCGGGAATGGCAGGACACCGTCCTGCTGGCGCCGCGCGAGCGTGTCGAGATCGCCTTCGTCGCCGATAATCCGGGCGACTGGATGTTCCACTGCCACATCCTTGAGCACCAGGCCGCCGGGATGATGTCCACCATCCGCGTCGTCTGATGATGAACCCGATTTTCAGGAACACGATCATGCGCATTCTAAAGACCACCGCCCTGTCGCTCGCATTGCTTTTCCCGGCGACCGCCTTCGCCGAGCAGGCGATCCTCTACAAGAACCCGCAATGTGGCTGCTGCGAAGGTCACGCCGAGCACCTGCGAGCGAATGGCATCGATGTGAAGTCCGTCGCCACCCACGATCTTGCGTTGAAGCGGCAGGAACAGGGCGTACCCATGGATCTTGTCGGCTGTCATATGCTGATGATCGACGGTTATGTAGTCGAAGGCCATGTCTCCGCGGCAACCGTCAAGCGACTGCTGACCGAGCGTCCCGCCGTGAAGGGTATTTCGCTGCTTGGCATGCCTATTGGCTCGCCCGGGATGGAGGGGCCAAAGACCGAGCCGTTCATCATCTACACCTTCGGCGGCAGCGGCGAGCCACAGGTCTTCGCAGTCGAATGATACGCCGACGAACCCTGATTTGGGGAGGGAGCGCCGCACTGGCGCTCCTCGCCGCCGGAGGCTTGGCGGCCTGGATCCTGATGCCGGGCGACAACCGGGCCAATCCGAATGATGCTGCTCAGGTGGCGCTCGGCAAGGCCCTCTATGCCCAGCACTGCGCGTCGTGCCATGGCGTCAAACTCGAGGGCCAGCCAGAGTGGCGCGAGCGGAAGCCCGATGGAAAGATGCCAGCGCCGCCGCACGACGCCACGGGGCACACCTGGCATCACCCGGACGACATCCTGTTCGGCATCACCAAGCAGGGCATCGCCGCCTATGCCCCGCCCGGGTACGAGAGCGACATGCCCGCGTTCGACGGCGTGCTAACCGACGAGCAGATATGGGCCTTGTTGGCTTACCTGAAGAGCAGTTGGCCAATGGACATCCAGGCACGCCAGTCAATCCTGAAGCAGCAAGAGAAGAAGTGAAAGGATGGTCGGCCTTCAGGCTCCAAGAGAGCGCTTACTCCAGAGGAAAGGATACAAGTTTCCTTTTAGCGCCTGCTCCGTCTTCACGGCTTTCTCTGAGCTTCGTTTCGGGCTTTTCCGAGGAGCCGTGTCGGTCAGGTTTGCCCGGCCGTTGTCAGGCATCAGGCTCCAGACCACCAAGCCTCCGGCGGTGAGGAACGCCAATGCGGCGCCCCCACCAAAAAGTTTCGACGGCGCGTCATTGTCCCAGTTCGACTTTCATAGTCGAAGCGTCCTGAGACGCAACGCGTTGCCGATCACGCTGACCGAGCTCAAGGCCATGGCCGCGGCGGCGATGATGGGGCTCAGCGTCCAGCCGAAGAATGGATAAAAGATCCCCGCCGCCACTGGCACGCCTAGAGCATTGTAGACGAACGCTAGCACGAGGTTCTGCCGGATGTTGGCCATGGTGGCCCGGCTCAGCGTCCGTGCTCGCGCGATACCCGCCAAGTCTCCTTTGACTAGAGTCACCCCGGCGCTCTGGATCGCCACGTCCGTGCCCGTGCCCATGGCGACGCCGACATCCGCTTCGGCCAGGGCCGGGGCGTCGTTCACGCCGTCGCCCGCCATTGCAACAACCCGGCCTTGCGCCTTGAGGCGCTTCACGATCTGGTTCTTGTCCTCGGGCAGGACCTCGGCCTCGACATCATCGATGCCCAGTTTTCGTGCCACAGCCTCGGCCGTAGTCCGGTTGTCGCCAGTCAGCATGACAATGTGAATGCCATCTTGCCGCAGCTTGTTCAGTGCTTCCGGCGTGCTGGTCTTGATCGGATCGGCGACGGCGATGGCGCCACCGGGCTTGCCGTCGATGGCAGCGAACAAGGCTGTGGCGCCGTCGCGTCGTAGTACGTCCGCCTGGATCTCCAGGTCACCCAAGGCAATCCCCTGGTCTCGCATCATGGCGGCATTTCCGAGCGAGACCCTACGCCCGCCAACCATGCCGGCGACACCCTTGCCGGTCACCGAGCCGAAATCGATTACCTCATCGAGAGCCAGACCACGATCCCGGGCAGAGGCGACGATGGCGGCCGCCAGAGGATGCTCACTCGACCGTTCCAGGCTGGCCGCCAGTGACAGAACAGTCGCTTCGTCAAAGCCGGAGGCAGGAACCACGTGGATGACGCGAGGCTTGCCCTCGGTCAGGGTGCCGGTCTTATCCACCACCAGCGTATTCACTTTTTCGAACCGTTCCAGGGCCTCGGCGTTCTTGATGAGGACGCCGGCGGTCGCTCCCTTGCCGATGCCGACCATGATCGACATCGGGGTCGCCAAACCCAGGGCGCAGGGGCAGGCGATGATCAGCACCGACACGGCAGCGATGAGCGCGTAGGCGAAGCTGGGCGACGGCCCCCAGACCATCCAGGCGACGAATGCCAGCAAGGCGACTACGATGACGGCGGGCACGAACCAGGCGGCCACGACATCAGCGAGCCGCTGGATAGGGGCGCGGCTGCGCTGGGCTTCGGCGACCATGGTCACGATACGCGACAGCATCGTATCGGAGCCCACCCTGTCCGCCCGCATTATCAAAGCGCCGGTCTGGTTGATGGTGCCGCCAATAAGTTTGGCACCGGGCTCCTTCTCCAGCGGCATGGACTCACCGGTCACCATGGACTCGTCTACCGCACTCCGACCTTCGAGAACTTCCCCGTCCACGGGAACGCCCTCGCCGGGTCTGACCCGCAGCCGATCGCCGACCTGTACCTGGTCGAGCGAAACCTCCTCGTCGTCGGCGCTATCGCGGATGCGGCGGGCTGTCTTGGGAGCGAGGTTCAGCAGGGCCTTGATAGCGCCGCCGGTCCGCTCGCGTGCCCGGAGTTCCAGCACCTGACCCAGCAGAACCAGAACGGTGATGACGGCTGCCGCCTCGTAGTAGACTGCGACAAGCCCTTCGGCATTTCTGAACCCGACCGGGAAGATACCGGGCAGGAATGTCGCCACTAGGCTGAACAGGTAGGCGGCACCGACGCCCAGAGCGATCAGCGAGAACATGTTCAACCGCCGGGTCACGAATGACCGCCAGCCGCGTTCGAGTAAAGGCCAGCCAGCCCATAGCACCACGGGCGTTGCCAACAGGAACTGGACCCACAAGGATGCCTGTGGCGCGATGATGCCGTGCATCCCCATGCCGGGAATGTGGGCTGTCATCTCAAGGAGGAAGAGGGGAACGGTAAGGGCAGCGCCCACCCAGAACCGTTTGGTCATGTCGGCGAGTTCGGGGTTTGGCTCGCCCTCCACGCCACCTGTGACCGGTTCCAGGGCCATGCCGCAGATCGGGCAGTTGCCCGGCCCCTCCTGCCGAATTTCTGGATGCATCGGGCAGGTGTAAATGACGCCCTTCTGAGGCGGCGGATGCGCAGCATGCTCCGGGTCACCGGGCTTTGCCTCGGGTTTCAGGTACTGTTCGGGTGCCGCGACGAACTTGTCATGGCAGCGGGCCGAGCAGAAATGGAACGTTTGACCGCCGTGCTCGATGCGGTGCTTCGACGTCGTTGGGTTCACGATCATCCCGCAGACGGGATCCTTTACTGTCGGCTGACTATCATATCCGTGCGGCTGGTCGTCTTGATGCCTATGGTGAGCATGGTGCCCATGGCTGTGATGCAGGTCGGTCATGCTGTTCCTCCGTTTTCTAACGCGCTGGGGCTACCAAGCTTCGTGTGAGAGGCCTGGAACGAACGCTTTGGCCCGGTGGGAGCACCGGATGATAAAACTCACGCTGAACCTTCCAACGATTAGAAGGTCAAGAGTTTTTGTCGGCGACAGATTGCTTCCCAACTAGGGGAGTACCAGCATCAAGCTGGGAATGGCTAAGCCTGAGGTTCCCGCATTTTGCTGTTACACTCGCGGAAGGATGACGGTCACACGCAGGCCGCCTGCCGGGCGGTTCTCCAACACCAGATTGCCCCCGTGCCCCTTGATGACGGATCTAGCTACCGTCAGACCGAGACCGAAACCGCCCGTTCCTCTGTTGCGAGACGCCTCAAGACGGTAAAACGGGTTGAACACCGTCTCCATCTCGTCCTCGGGGATGCCTGGCCCGTTGTCGTCGATAGAGACGGCCAGATGGTCTGGCAGCTTTGCCAGGGACACGGCCGCTGAGCCGCCATACTTGACCGCGTTCTCGATCAGGTTTGTCAAGGCACGCTTCAGAGCGATAGGGCGGCAGCGCATCGCTGCGCCAGTCATTCCCTCGAACCGAACTGGCCGACCAGCGTCGGCCATGTCGTCGCATATGGTCCCGAGCAGTGCCCCGACGTCAACCACTCGCGTCTCCTCGCGGCGACCATCGTCCTTAAGGAACGATAGGGTGGCTGAAATCATGGCTTCCATCTCGTCCAACTGGGTCAGGATGCGGTCGCGCTCTTCGCCCTCTTCGATAAACTCTGCGCGTAGCCGGATGGCGGTAATAGGAGAGCGAAGATCGTGAGAGATGGCGGCAAGCATCTGCGTCCGGTCCGTCACCAAGGTGCGGATCCTGCCCTGCATTTCGTTGAAGGCCGCAGCAGCCTCTCGAACTTCTTCAGGCCCATGGACAGGCAGAGGCGGTGCCGTCACGTCGACCCCTAGCCGCCGCGCCGCGCGAGCGATGTTCCTGAACTCGGCGGTGCAGACGCGAACCAAATAGACTGAAACCGTCAGAATGGCGAGCGACATCAGAGTCGTTGGTACGATAAAGTGCCTGTCCTGTCTGTCGAAGGTGCTCAAGGCCGTAGCCCGCGCGTTGATCCAGCTTCCGTCAGACAGCTTCGTCGACACCAATAGAACATGATCGGCGCCATATCCTTCGGCCGCGTAGGCTACACGAAGGCCGTTGTCGTCGATTCCAGGAACCAGTTGGTGCAGACGGCGCACCAGCGTATCGAGCCGATCATCAAGGATAAATGCTTCCTCGACCAAAGGAATGGCGCTCCAGTGGGCGGTGAGACCACGACCGGACAGGGAATGCGCGGCACTCTCGCGCTCCCCGGACGGCAGAGCCATGACGGCCTGCTTGACCGCCGCGATGCGCTCGGCCACGACCCGCTCATCGGCTAGGTCGGCTTGTTGTGACAGATAAGATCGGTACCACGCCATGCTGAGCAGGTGTGACAGGGCCAGTGCAAGCAGCAGGATCGCCACGGCGCGGCCGACGATGGTGTCCGGCAACAGTGAGCGAAGAGCCGCCACCATTCTGCCCATCATGTTTGCTCGACATCAGTCGTGAGGATGTAGCCGGCCCCTCGAATAGTCTTGATAAGAGGACTGGGGGACGCGTCGTCGCCCATCTTGCGTCTGAGACGGCTGACCTGAACATCGACGCTCCTGTCATAACCGTGGATCCGGTTTCTTGCGAGTTCCAGCAATTGATCGCGACTCAGCACTTGGCCGGGTCGCTCGAGAAATGTCAGAAGCAGGTCGTACTCGGCTCCTGTGAGAGCGATCATGACGCCCGCTGCGGATGTCAGTTCACGCCGAACAAGGTCCAGGACCCATCCCGAGAACCGATAGGCGTGTGGTGGCTTGACGGCACCTGCGTTGGATCCGGCTGTGCGGCGGAGAACAGCCTTGATGCGAGCGAGGAGTTCTCTGGGGTTGAACGGCTTCGGAACATAGTCGTCGGCGCCCACCTCAAGACCGATGATGCAGTCAGTGTCCTCGCTCATCGCTGTAAGCATAATGATGGGGATGTCGGGGTTGCCGGACGTTGCTGAACGAAGTTCCCGGCAGAGCTTGAGACCGTCGTCTCCGGGGAGCATCAGATCAAGGACGACGAGATCGACGCGGGTGATCTTGAGTTCCCGCCGCATCTCGGCACCGTCCCGACACGCGATCGCTCGGAACCCGTGCCGCTCCAGGAAGCGGCCGAGGAGATCCCGGATCTCCTGGTGGTCGTCGACGATGAGGATCTGGGCCGCGGGTTCCATGATAGCTGGATAACGCGTGGCGCAGCCTTCCGACGCGAGCGCCCAGCGTTTCAAAGAGTTTCCGTTCGTGACGAAGTGTTACAAGTGATCCTGCAAACGAGACGACCCGGAGATGGCTGATGTTTGGAAAGCATCAGCCACATGAGGACCCGCGGTATGGACATGCAACAATGCATTCAAAACTGCCTTGATTGTCACCGGACCTGCCTGGAGACGTCAATTCATTGCCTCGGGATGGGCGGCGAGCATGCCTCGGCCGACCATCAGCGCCTGCTGGCGGATTGCGCCCAGATCTGCCTGACCAGTGCCAATTTCATGATCCGGGAGTCGAACTTCCACAAGCGTACCTGCGGCGTCTGCGCCGAAGTCTGCGAAGCCTGTGCCAAGGACTGCGAACGCTTGGCCGGGGGTGACCAGCACATGATCCAATGCGCTGACATGTGCAAAAGATGTGCCGAATCCTGCCGCCAGATGGCAGCATAAGGCCGCTCTATGGCGCGTGAAAAAGACCCTTGACCCTCCCATCACTGGAAGCCTGAGGCTGGGCCAACAGCCAACCAGGAGGACATCATGCTGAAGCTCAAAGTTGATGGAATGACCTGTGATCACTGCGCCCAGACCGTCACCAAGGCTATCGAGGCCGTACCCGCAGTCGAACGTGCTCTTGTGGATCTGAAGGCCGGTGAAGTGACTATCGAGGGGAGTGCTGACCAAGGGGCAATTCGACAGGCCATTGAGGACGCCGGATACGACGTCCGCGACGCCGCGTGATGATAAGGGGGCTGGAGCAACGTTGCGCATTCGCTGGCTACTCCGCTTCAGATACGAACTAAGCATGCACGACAGGCGCTCTGGCAACAGGTGGCTCCTGCTGGTTTCTGAAGGATATCAGGGAGCGAAACAAGAATGATCAGTCACATGCTACGCACCAGCACTTTTGCCGCCCTTGCGGTAGGCTTGGCGGCATGCTCCAGCGGTAATACCCAGGCACCAAGGACTGCTCCGGCCAGCCAGAGTGGAACCATGGGCAACTCCGGCATGGGCCAGATGGACCATTCCGGTATGGGTCAGATGGACCATGCACAGATGATGCAGCACTGCCGCGCGATGATGCAGGGACAAGGAGGCGGCATGCAGCATGGGAATGGCGCCGCTGGGAGTATGGGCCAAATGGACCATTCCCAGATGATGCAGCACTGCCGCGAAATGATGTCTCAGCCGAAGTAGGGTGGTGCATCGGTCCTGCCGAATGACAAGGCTCCTGTGTCGCGGTGAACTGTTCAGCACGCCACGATAATAGCCCATCCTGCCTTTCCGCATGCCCACACGGCGGACCCTGCTCGCTTGGAAGGCGCATTGATCTTCTTCAAGAACATGACGGAGGAAATATCCATGGGGGATCAATCAAAGTATCAGGGCGAATGCAATCCACACGACCTCGGGGCGGCCCAGTTCACCATCGCCGACGTCAGCCTCTATATCGGCGATAAGGGGAAGGATAGGTATGGCGGGACCGACAACATGGACATCGTCTTCGGACGCGGTGGCAAAGATCGTCTCGCCGGCAGCGACATGGATGATGACCTGGTGGGGGGCTCTGGCAATGACCGCCTGACTGGGGGCGGCGGCATGGACCATCTCGATGGTGGCGAGGGCAAAGATCGCCTCAAGGGCAACGCCGAAAGCGACAACTTAAGCGGCGGTAAGGGTGCCGACTATCTTGATGAGGGCACTGGCCACGGTGACCTCGATGGCGGCGAGGGCAACGATGTGCTCGTCGGCGGCCCAGGCGGCGACGCCTTCTTGATCTCCCCGGACAGCGGGCACGACATGATCAAGGACTTCGCAGCCGGCCCAGGCATTCTCGATCACTTGGCTGTGCGCGATATCGAGCCCGAAGAGCTTCATTTCAAGGACATCAAAGCTGGTGTGCTGATCAGCTGGAACGAGGGCGAGAGCTCCGTCTTGCTCGAGGACGTCTTCAAAAAGGATCTGGCCCAGGATGATTTCATGTTCGTCGATGATCGGAAAGTCATCAAGCAGACAAGCGCTGATGCCGATCAGATTACGGCCATGGCGTTCATCAAGAACGAGGGTGATGTAGCGGATCCGCCGAAATTCGGCCAAAACGAAACTGCGGACGAGACATTCAACTTCGACGAGTTCCGCGTCAAAATCGGCGGGAGTGATGCTGATACATTTCTTGGCACCGCGAACCGCGACTACTTCATCGGCCTAGAGGGCGACGACCATCTTTCCGGTGTAGGGAATGACGACGATCTATGGGGCGGTGAAGGCGACGACATCCTCGACGGCGGCAACGGAAGGGACCATCTAAAGGGCGGGGAAGGCGACGATACGCTCTATGGCGGCATGATGGCTGAGAGTCTCATGGGCGCTATGGGCAACGATAAACTTTATGCCGGCGCGGGCCACGACATGCTTGATGGCGGCATGGGCGACGACATCCTTGACGGCGGCGACGGTGCCGATGCCTTCATCGTCGGGCCGGACAGCGGCCACGACGTCGTAGTCGGCGGCTTCGATGCTGGCCCCGCCGCCTTCGACCACATCGCGTTGCGAGACCTGCTGCCCAGCCACGTGGCGGTTGAGGATGCAACGCGTAGCGATGGCGACGGCGTGCTCGTCAGCTGGAATACGGATGCCGATCCGCAGGCCGATGGGTCGATCTTTCTGGTCGGACTGTCGAAAAGCCAAATGGCTCAAGACGACTTCATGTTCAACGCTGATGATGGCACCCAAGGTCTTTTCGAAGACGACCCGGAAATCACGGCTTCAGGCTCGCAGTACATCTTCAGCGATGAAACGATTGCGGCAAGCGACTACTTCTTTGTGACTTGACCCCCGCATATCTGAAGGGAGAAATGGTCATGAACATCGGGCAGGCGGCCAAGGCGTCTGGCGTCAACGCCAAGCTCATCCGGTACTACGAAGGGATCAGGCTGATTCCCGAGGCGGCCCGGACCGTCTCGGGATACCGGGTTTATACGCCTCACGAGGTGAACATCCTGCGCTTTGTGAAGCGGGCTCGCACTTTGGGCTTCAGCCTGGAGCACATCCAGCATCTCGTCGGCCTGTGGCAGGACAAGGGCCGGGAAAGCGCCGAGGTCAAGAGGATCGCCCTCGAACATGTCGCCGAACTGGAGGCCAAAATCGCTGAGATGCAGGCAATGAGCGACACGCTCCAAGAACTTGCCGATGCCTGTCACGGTGACCATCGGCCGGATTGCCCGATCTTGCGAGACCTGGAAAGCGTTGGTTCGCGGAATGCTTTCGGTCATGGCCGCCGTCCATCCCAAGGCGCGGTGGGTGCAGACTGAACCCTATCGTCCGTTGCGGGAACCCATAGACGCAGGTCAGGGTACCAGTGTAGCGCATCCATGGTCGGTGCCGCTCGGTTGATCACATTTAAGGAGAATTCCGTTCATGTTATCAAAGTTCCTGCAGCGTTTTACCTTGCCATTGGCGTTGTCGGTCGCTCTCGCTGCGGCTCCGGTCATGGCACAGCAGTCCCAGGGAATGCAGCACGATATGCCGAACACGCCGGCATCGCGGGCCTACATGCAGTCCATGGAAAACATGAACAAAGCCATGATGTCTCAGCCGATGACCGGCGACGCCGACCATGACTTCGCGTCGATGATGCGGTTACATCACCAAGCTGCCGTTGACATGGCAAAAGTGGAGATTCAATACGGTAAGGATCCAGAGATGAAGAAGATGGCCGAAAAGGTCGTCGCAGACCAGTCTAAGGAAATCAAGGAGTTGAGCACCTGGCTCGAGCGCCACCCAGTGCAACGCTAATTCAAGGCGCCAAAGGCGTTATTATCGCTTGCCGTATATCCGGTTCATGGGACGGGCACACCCTCCCGCCTAGTGACGAGGTAACGATGCCACCCAACGAAGACCAAGCGCTCTTGCAACCGTTCTGACTGATGCATTACAGTGTGGCGTTCGGGCAGTGGCCCATGGACATGGAATTGACAGCAGGCATGCGCCTCATTCGCTTTCTGGCAGCTGTGTTGGTTGGGCTCCTCCTCGGTTGGGGGGGCTTGGCCATGCCCAATGCCGCGATGGCCGCCATGTCCCACCACGAAATGTCGCTGGGCGACGATGCTGCGACCGACTGCGACGAGCAGCCGGGGCACCAAGGCCATGGCGATCACCAGCACCAGGGCGACCACGAGGACGACTCCAAGCTCCCCCACCAGGGATGTTGCGTGATGGTCTGCGGTGGTGTATCGGCCCTGGAATCGGCAGATCTTCAGGTCATGCCCCTCGCGCAGAACCCGACGCGCGTGCAGCTCGGCACCGATGACAGGCTCCGCGACCGCTCCGTCTCCCCTCTGCGCCGCCCGCCCAAAGCCGCGGCCTGAAGCCGCTGACTCGCGTGAGAATGCGGGCTTGAGGCTTTGTGGCGCTCCTCCCCGTTGGCGGGACGCGCTGCAGCCAGCGCATCGATCCAAATCGAGGGCTCTTACCGGGAATAGCTGATCCCGCGACGTCCCAGCTGCGCACGCCATTCCGCGTTCGCACCTGACGGGCTCGCCGGCCTTCTCCCGCGTTGCTTTGAGCTCGAGGCTGTTCGGTCGCTGCACTCTTCAAATCCATTCCTTGCCGCTCCGGCCATGCTTGGCTGGAAGCCGCAGCGTTCCTGGCTTCTGCCCGCCTTGGCGAGGCCAGAAATAGAGGACACCCGACATGCGTCTAAACGCCCGCACCTTCTACACCGCTGCCACCCTGCTGACCGCCACCGGCCTCCTCGTCGCGCCGGGCCTGGCTTTCGCCGCCCCTGGCGAAGCCGGTCACAAACACGAGACCGCTGCGATCGGCGAACCCGCCAAGGCAACCGCCAAGACACGCACTGTCCAGGTCGTGATGGGCGATAATTTCTATGAGCCAGAGACCATCCCGGTCAAAGCCGGGGAGACGATCCGCTTCGTTCTCAAGAACCAGGGCGAGTTCCTGCACGAATTCAATATCGGCACGGCCACCATGCACGCCTCCCATCAGAAGGAAATGGCCATGATGATGGAGCACGGCATGCTGACGCCGACAGGTATCAACAAGAACATGAGCGGTATGGACCATTCCAAAATGGGAAT
Source organism: Skermanella aerolata KACC 11604 (assembly GCF_000936425.1). Taxonomy (GTDB): domain Bacteria; phylum Pseudomonadota; class Alphaproteobacteria; order Azospirillales; family Azospirillaceae; genus Skermanella; species Skermanella aerolata. Next base: position 27,013 of record NZ_AVFK01000048.1, read on the forward strand.
GGCCGAGATGAAACATGATGACCCGAACAGCGTCCTTGTCGAGCCCAGTCAGACTAAGGAACTGACCTGGAAATTCACCAAGGACACCGCTCTAGAGTTCGCCTGCAACATACCCGGCCACTACGAGTCCGGGATGGTCGGCAAGGTCGAGTTCAAGCGTTGAAGGAAGGGCACATGCACACTGCACGGCACGGCCTTTCCCGCCGCGACGCCCTTAAGCTCGCCGGAGCGGCGGGCTTGGCGGGCATCATCACGGTCTATCCTGGGCGCCGCGTCTTCGCGGCCGCAGACCAGTCGCTCAACTTGGCAGTCGAACGGACCCGCATTACCATCGACGGTGAAACCAGTGGCGCCATCTCCATCGGCGGTTCGATACCAGCGCCCACGCTGCGGTGGCGCGAGGGGCAGGAGGTGGTCATCCACGTGACCAACCGGCTGGATGAGGGAACCTCCATTCATTGGCACGGGCTGCTGCTCCAGGGCATCATGGATGGGGCTCCCGGGTTCAACGGTTTCGTGCCGATTGGTCCAGGCGAGACCTACACCTACCGCTTCAAGCTGCGCCAGGCGGGCACCTACTGGTACCACAGCCACTCCGCCTCGCAGGAGCAGGAAGGAATGTACGGCGCCATCGTGATCGAGCCCGCCGGGCGTGATCCCGTCCGGGCCGACCGTGACTACGTAGTCCTGCTTTCCGACCACACGCCGGAGAACCCTGAGAACGTCCTGCGCAAGCTCAAGGTCAGTGAGGGCTACTACAACAACAACAAGCGCACCCTGGTCGACTTCTTCCGAGACGCCCAGCGCGACGGCTTGGGGGCCACGATCAATGATCGCCTCGCCTGGGGCGAGATGCGCATGGATGCCACCGACCTCGCCGATGTGACCGGGTACCAGTTCCTGGTCAATGGCAAGGGGCCGCGGGATAACTGGACTGCTGTCTATAACCCTGGCGAGCGCGTGCGGCTGCGGATCATCAACGGGTCGGCGATGTCGATCTTCGACGTCCGCATCCCTGGACTGCCGATGACCGTGGTCTCGGCCGATGGCCAGAACGTGGTACCGGTGAAGGTCGACGAGTTCCGCTTTGGCGTTGGGGAAACCTACGACGTCATCGTCATGCCCACGGAAGACAATCCTTTCACCTTCTTCGCCGAATCCATTGACCGCACCGGTTACGCCCGGGGCACACTCGCGACCCGCGAAGGGATGGAAGGCGAGATCCCCGAGCGGCGCCCCCGCGCCAACCTGACGATGGCCGACATGGCGATGGCCCCTGGCATGGACCATGGTTCGATGGCGGGTATGGATCACGGCAACATGCCTGGTATGGACCATAGCAACATGCCTGGTATGGAACAGGGCTCCATGGCAGGCATGGACCACGGCAGCATGCCCGGCATGGATCATGGCTCAATGGAAGGCATGGATCACAGCAATATGCCTGGTATGGACCACAGCGCCATGCCGGGCATGAAGCAGGATGCAACGGGTAGCAAGGAACAGGCAATGGGTTGGGGCGACGCCGGCACACCGCCTGGGGCCAAGGCCCTCTCCTACGCGGACCTGAAGGCCCTTTCCAAGACCACGGATCTGCGTGAGCCCACCCAGGAGATCGAGGTCCAGCTGACGGGCATGATGGCGCGGTACATCTGGACCATCAACGGCCAGAAGTTCGAAGAAGGAACCCCAATCCGGGTAGCCTACGGTGACCGTGTCCGCATCCGGTTCGTGAACACGACCATGATGGCCCACCCGATGCACCTGCACGGGATGTTCGTGGAGCTGGAGAACGGCCAGACAGATCGGATGCCCAAAAAGCATGTCGTGCTCGTCCCGCCAGGCCAGGCCACTACGGTGCAACTGACCGCCAACGAGCCCGGCGAGTGGCCCTTCCACTGCCATCTGCTCTATCACATGGCCTCGGGCATGATGACTCGCTTCATCGTCGAACCCCGCACGGCAAGCCTCTGATGCAGGAGCGACAGATGCGAACAACGACAAAGAGCCTGCAAAGGGCCACGCTCATGGCAGGGGCCATCGTGGTGTCACTTTCAGTGGGCTCAGCTCGAGCTGCCGAGGAGCATCAGGTCGAACAGTTCCACGAGGAGCCGCCGATCCTTGGGACGCTTCTCATCGACCGGTTCGAGCACCGCTGGCGGGACGGCGAGAATTCGATCGACTGGGACGTTCAGGGTTGGGTCGGCGGGGACACCAACAAGATCTGGTTCAACGCCGAGGGCAGCAAGCCTGTCGATGGGGAGGTGGAGGAAGCTGAGTTCCAGCTTCTCTACAGCCGCATGACATCCGAATTCTGGGATGCGCAGATTGGCATTCGGCACGACGTGCGGCCGCAGCCGCAGACGACCTACGGCGTGATCGGATTCCAGGGGGTGGCGCCTTACTTCTTCGACGTGACTGCCCAGCTGTTCGTCAGTGAGGATGGCGATTTCAGCGCCCGCCTGGAGGCGGAGTATGACCTCCTGATCACGCAGAAGCTCATCCTCCAGCCGGTGGCTGAGGTGAACGTCTCGGCACAGCGAGTAGAGGAACTCCATATCGGCCCGGGCTTTAACGACATCGAGCTTGGCCTGCGCCTGCGCTACGAGGTCGTCCGGGAATTCGCCCCGTACATCGGGGTGCACTGGGAGCGCAAGCTCGGCGAGACGGCGGACATCGCCCGCGACCATGGCGAGGACGCCAGCGATGTATCCTTCGTCGCTGGCGTTCGCTTCTGGTTCTGAGGCACCGGGGCGGTCATTGCGGTGGCCGCCCCGACGTCTTTCCCCTTGCACAGAGGAGAACGTCAAAAGAATTGGCCTTGCAATACTTCGCATGCCTCGTCGTCGGCGGCCTGCTTCTGGCGGCACTGTATGGGGCGCTGACGGACCCGTCACCCGTTGAGGGTGCCGTCAACGCCCTCATTGTGGCCGCGGTCATCGGCCTGCCGCTTGCCCTGTATGAGACTCATCTTCGCCGCTGGCTGGTTGTTTCGGCAACACGCCGGTGGCCGTTTGGCTGGCTCGTCCTGATCAAGTCTGCCGCATACACGGCTTGGATCCTGCTCGGCACCGGGATTGGCGCGCGCCTGACACATCATTCCGACGCCCCACCCCTCGCCGATCTCTTCGCCCACCGCGAAACGGTCGTGATGGCAATGCTCGCAGCCATTGTGGTTAATATCCTGTTCGCCGTGAACCAGCTTCTCGGTCCTGGGGTGCTGTTTAACTTTCTCATTGGGCGGTATCGCCAGCCCCGGCGCGAGGAGCGTCTCTTTCTCTTCCTTGATATTTGTCACTCGACCACCATCGCCGAGCAGATCGGCGATCTCAAGTTCCACGCTTATCTGGACGATTTCTTCCGCATGGTCGGCCAGGCGGCACACGATTGCGGTGGCGAGGTGCATGATTATATCGGCGACGAAGTCATCGTGACCTGGCCGCTCGACGGGAACGCCGTAACCGCCTTAGACTTCTTCCCTCTGCTCTCGCAGAGATTGGCAGCCCGTCAGACGGCGTTTCGTCGGACGTATGGCTACGCGGTCACCTTTCGGGCTGGCCTGCATCTCGGCCCCGTGGTGGCGGGTGAGGTCGGAGAGCTTAAGCGGAAGATCGCTTTCTTGGGCGATACAGTGAACACGGCTGCCCGGTTGGAACAACTGGCCCGGACCCGCGGGGTCGGTCTCTTGGCCAGCCGTTCCGTGCTCGACCGGCTGCGTTTGCCACCCGAAATGACAGCCACCTCGCTCGGTTTGCTCCACGTGCGCGGCAAGGCACAGCCGATGGAAGTCTTCCGTTTGGATCTACGTGTGGAGCCCATATCCGTCGCGATGCGCGGCAAATCGGACCTGGCTTTGTGATGGGGGCCAATGCCCGAGGGGGGACCGGAAGCGTTACGCCGAAACGGAAAGAATGGCGCCAGGCGCGTCGGACATATCAAGAGCGATGCGCGCGTTTCACGCCAATTGTCAGGTACGTAGCAGCAAGCGTGGAATCGGGCATCGCGTCAGGGCAGAGCGTCTCCAGGGCGCACAGGAGGTGCTCTGCGACGTCCGTCCGTCCCTCCTCCATGGCCTGCTTGAAGGCTGCCACGATCCTGGCTTCCAGACACGGCATATCCGCCCCCTTCACACAGCATCTGGTCCCACTGTGCGCCTTCCCGCCGATGGAAGGTCAATGCATATTCAACGGCATTCGTTTCCCTAGTCCACTGCCGTCATCGTAGCCCGAAAAGTCAAACCCCTGACTGATTTCGCGTTCGGATGCGACGGCAGAGTGCGATGATTGCCAAGCGGTTGATGGCCGTCATTTCTTTTGGCGGAAGGTGTCGTGACAGCCGGAACACTCCTGCCCAACAGCCTTGAATTTTGCCACCAACTGCACCTTGTCGCCTGAGGCGGCCGCGGCCATAAGCTCCTCGACGGCGGCATCCAAGCGACGCATGCTGGCGTCGAATTCCGCCCGGTTAGTCCAAACGGCGGGAGTGGCCTCGGTGTGGTGGCCGTCGCTGCCAGGCGGAAACATGTGTGCAACATGCTCGCAGTGTTGGTGCATGGTTTCGGCGAGACGTTGTGCAGTCCCTTGGTCGAAAGCTGTCTTGCCCGTCAGCATGGTGCCCAAGGTCTTCATGTGCTGGCCCATCTGCTTCATGATGTCCATCCGCTGCGCCACCACCCCGGTCGCACCCTCGTGGGCAGCCGCTGCGCTGGCCGCCAGGAGGAAGGCCAGAGACATCGCGGCGACCCGACGGCGGGATGGGCTTGACAGCAGTAACATGGCGGATTTCTCGCTGAACCTGAGGAGCACTGCAATGAAGACGTATAACCCGCGTTTTCATTCCATGTGAGTGGATAATCAGATCGCCAAGTCAGCAACCGTGATCGGTGTGCCCCTTCTGTCCATGCCCGCCATGACCCCGAACCTCCCTATAACGTTGGACTTGCTCCGGCGTCAGCACCTCTATCATTGCGAGGTAATACCGGAGATGAGCGGCTCGCAGCTCACCCTGTGTCACCCCGATAGCGCCTGTCGCCTTCACGAGGTTCGCAGGCGTGGCTGCCTGCTCGGCGAATAGCCGTTCCAACTTGGCTTCCTGCTGGATCAGGTATTCACCCAAGGGTATGGCCTCGGCCTTCATGGCATCGAACAGGGCTTTAGCGCGCGTTGAACCGGGCTGAGCATGAGGGCGTCAGCGTTCTCCAAGGTATGCGAGGGACCAGGATAACCATTCCACTCGGCTGGAAGCGCGTAACCATTGCCCCGGCCAGCGCGCAGATCGGCGATCTGCTGGTCGGAAAGCGCCTTAACGGGGCGGGAGTGCAGATGAGCATAAGGCTGCTGCGGTGTGTGCCTTTTGCGCGGACGCGGCGTCTGATAGGCCAAGCATGGTAAATGCGAGGGTGGCACTGAAGGCAAGGGCTTGGAACATGCGCGGTCTCCTGCGGACAGTGGGAAATCTTCCCTTGCGTAGGGCGGATTGGCAAGTGTCGATATCTTCTGAATGAAGACAATGCCGCCGCTGGCAATGGTAGAGCGAGGAACCTGCTGATATCGAAAATGGTAAGCAGTTCTCCATCTACCGCCACCAATGAGGATATACCCTTTGAAGCGTATTCCGCTTTGCCAATTATCGGTATTTTTCTACCAAATGCTCATCATGTTGCGATGGACACTCACGGCAGGCATCAGGTTGGTCATCGTGTTAGCGATGGCCCTCGGCGCGCTGCCCGTCTCGAATATCCTTTCCTTGTCGCATGATTCCCTGAAGCCCCAGCTCTCGGAAGTTGGGCAACACAGTCCTCTTTCCGAGGGTGCCACTGCCGAACACACCCATTTCGATGACGAAGAAGTGTCCGATGAGTGGGAGCCAGGCCACAATCACCGGCATAACCCGGCAGATCACTCGCACGACACCCCAGGCCCTGCTCCCATCCTGTGCATGGCCGAACATGAGCCGGCGCCGGATTGGCAGCTGTTATACCGGTTCTCGCTTTATTGGGCCCCAGCTTCTCGGATGGATCGTCCGCCGCGGCCGCTGTTCGCTGTCTGACTGAAAGTCTTTGGACTCCATTTCATCAACGGACATCGGGCATCATCCATGTATGGACCTTCTCGAAAGGGCTGGCCGTGGCCGCGTCTTGCGCGGCACAGACTAGATCGTCTGACGCTACTTAGTCTTATTCTCCCTACGGCATTCAGTTCTGACACCAACGCCCACGCCGTTGCGGAAGAGGATAAAGGCTACATTCAGGAAATCAGGGGCATCTATCTGCTGCCGTGCATTTACCTGGGCATCAAGCACATGGTGGCAGGCTATGATCATCGCCTGTTCCTTTTCCGCATCATCTTCTTCCTTTACAGGCTTAGCCACAGCAAATCTATGTCAGCCTGTTCGCAACCGGGCATCTCATGAGACAGGTGCTGCTTACCACAACGGCGGCGATCGCCTGCATGATGCTTGCACCGCCCATTGAAGCTCGTCCGGCATCCCGTCACACCAGTACAGATACCGGTGCCGGTTTCGAATCCGATCATGGAGCCGGTGACCGGCTTATCGCCGTAGCGCAGGTCGCTCCTGCTGAGAGTGACGAAGAGGACGATGGAGAGGATGACGAGGAAGGTGGTGGCGAAGGCGTAGACGAGGGCGAAGAAGATGGAGGCGACGATCCCGATCAAGGTGACGTCCAGGACGACGAGAGTACCACTGCCGACCCTGACTCCGGCTCTGCTACTGACGATGAGGATGACATCGCGGTAGATGGTGATGAGGAGGATGACGAGGAGGAGGAGGAAGGAGATGAAGACGAGGAGGATGATTCCTTCCCGACCATTCCCGGTACCCTCAACGCCACAATTAGCGGTACAGCGACTTTGCAGGCCGGGGTCATGGGAGACCGCACGAGCGGAGTTCAGTTCAGCAACGAGACTGATATAGAGCTCAATGTTCGCGGCAAAGCCGACAATGGGCTGCTATATGGCCTGAAAGTTCTGTTTCAGACTGAAACCGGCTTTGAATCCACTGGGGATACAACCTTCGATGAAGCATATGTTTATCTGGGTGGCCCTTGGGGGCGCTTGGAGTTCGGCGATACAGATGATGTCGTGGCCGGGGGGTTGCTGGTCTATGCCCCAAGTGTTGGGATCGGTCAGATCGATGGTGATTACGGCAGCTTTTCGCGGCTGAGCCTGGATGACTACTATCCTTTCTACCCTGATACCGGAACTTCAACCAAGATCAACTACTACACGCCGAGGATCGGAGGCTTTCAGGCCGGCATATCCTATAGCCCTTATCTATCCGACAGTGGCCAGTCGGTTGTAAGTTTGAGGCCTGGAAGGATTTCCACCACATCCGCCTCCACTCTCCCGGCCTCGCAGAGCCTGTCTTCGGGAAGTGCTGTTTCCCAAACCTCCGTTCAGTCATCACCCCTCAGCCTCGGGGGCACAATCCGCGCCGCAGCGGCTGCTCCGGTGCAGGTTAGCCAGCTTGTCGAGGATGACGAGGATAGTGACGAGGATGATGACGACGGTGAAGACGAGGAGGGTGACGACGGTGAAGATGAAGAGGGTGACGGTGAAGGCGCTGATGAGGACGACGACACCGACGAAGAACCGGATACCGATGAGCCAGACACTCCTGATGAACCTGACGGCCCCGATGAGCCGGATACTCCTGACGAACCCGGCACTCCCGATGAGCCGGGAACCGAGGAGCCAGATCCTGAAGTTCCTCCCGTAGAGCAGCCTGAGCCCGAAACGCCCGTTGTTGAAGAGCCTGAGGAGGAAGATCCTGGGGAGGAAGAGTCAGAAGAACCGGAAAGCGGACACAAGGACGTCACTACCTTCGCGGTGAACTATCAGAAGGAGTTCGAGACCGTTGCGTTTACCGGTAGCGCTTCGGTCACGAACGGCAATGGATATGGCGAAGGCATCAAGGACTTCACTGCCTGGATGGCGGGTATCCAGATCGCTATCTCCGACTTCACCATAGGCGGCGGCTTCGGAAAGTTCGATGGCTACAATGACATAGACTGGCAGTGGAACGTCGGCGCGATCTACGAAGCCGGTCCGTTCGGCATCGGTGCCCAGTATGCCTGGGTGGAGGACGTGAACGGCGATCACTCATGGGCTGCAGGGATCGGTATTAACTACGTTCTGGCTCCCGGTCTATCTCTTCAGGCTGACTACGTCCATTCCAAGGTGAACTTCAGGAGCTCCGAGAATGTGAACAAGGCGGAAGTCTTCCTGCTTGGTCTCCAGCTTAGTTTCTGATCAGGAGAACTGTCACTGACGGCCGATACAGATTTACGCAACCTGTACTGGTGGGACCCGATAATCTCGGATCACAAGAGCAGCAAGCCCGGCAGGTCGTTGATGGCATAGAGATAGTCCGCATCTACGGGAACCCGGCCAAGGTTGAGAATAGGGGCATCGTCATGATCTCTGCTGCCGCCATGAACAACCTTGGGATCCGCGCGGCCGCGGTGGAGCAGATGACGCTTGGTCTTGGGTTCTTCGTTCTTTTGTGTGCACAGCTTTTGGGAGAAGTTGATGGCTGGATTTTCTCCTATGCGGTGGTGAGCACTCTGTGGCGCAGAAGGTCGAAGCCGGCACGTCCGTACATGGAACGCTTGATGGCCTTCAACCGATTGATCTGTCCTTCGACCGGACCGGTGCTCCAGGACAGTGTCATGGCAGCATGTACGGCATCGTGATCCTGACGCAGACTCCGGGCGAAGCCCCTGAAGCCGCGAGTCTCAGCGGCTGAGATCCAGCCGTCCAGCTGGTCGGCCAGGCCGTTCCTGATCATGGTCGAGAATGCTTTGGTCAGCTCGACCGCCTGGGCGACCGGCGGCGCCAGTTCGAGCAGCGCCGTCACGAACCGGCGGTCACCCTCATCCAGCTTGTCCGGCTCGCTCATCAGCAGGCGCGCTGCCTTGCGCGCGGTCGGCGGCTGGGCTTTGGGCGGGTTAGTCGGTGTGGTCAGGTCCGCGGACGGATCCTGACGGCGCCGTCGAGCCGCCCATTGCCGGACGATCCCGGATTGCCCGGCAAAACCACGCTCGCGGATTTCCCGCCACAGGCCGGTTCCGTTGCGGTATCCCGCGGCCCAACGCGCCTCCAGATAGTCGCGGAACGGATCGAGACTGCTGCGGCCGCGGTCGGCATGCCGCCAGGTCGGGGCATGGCCGGCTTGCAGCCAGCGTCGCACCGTCCTGCGACCGATCCCGAGAGCCTGGGCAATGCCGCGCATGGTCATACCCTGTGCGCGCAGGCGAACGGCTTCCTTGAAGCGGGCTTCCCTTTGATGCCTGGCGTTCAGCGACCGACGTTCGGCTTTGGTGACCGGCGGTTCGACGTCGCGATCACCCGTCGCGCCGGGTGCGTTGTCGTTGGCGGCTGGTTCGACCGTGACGGCAGCGATCCGGGCGGCTTCGGTCAGATCACGATGATGGTGGTCGAGCAGACCGCGAAGTGCGTCGCCGCTGTTGCGCAGAAGATGCCACCGATCCGCCACCTGGATGGCCTGTGGTGCTCCCTGGCGGGCTCCGTCGGCATAGGCGCCGGCACGATCGCGCACGACAATCCCGACGGACGGATGGTCCTTCAGCCAAGTGGCCAGGGTCTCAGCCTTTCGGTCCGGAAGCAGATCGATGACCCGGTCACGCTCCAGGTCGCACAGGATCGTGCCGTAACGCTGGCCCTTACGCCAGGCCCAGTCATCAACACCCAGCACACGGGTCGGCGGCAGGGCCTCCAGCGGCGCTTCACGGATGCGGCGCAGCAGGGTCGTGGCGCCGACCGGGATCGCCATCGTGCCCGCCATGCGCGCTCCGGCATTGCCGCCCAGTGCCAGAGCGACGGCGTGGTGCAGGGTGCGAAGACGATCGGTGTGGCGAGCCCTGGGCCGGGCTATTGCATCGGGACGTTCGGCGAAGGTCCGCTGGCGGCAGACGGAGTTTACACAGCGGAAGCGGCGGATGCGCACCAGCAGAATAAGCCGCCGCCCCAGACAGGGAACGTCGCCGAGGCTGCGCCAGTAGTGGCTGTGAACCCGCGCCGACCGAACACCGCAGGCCGGACAGGAAGCGTCCTCATGGTCCAGTTGTACTCGAAATGTCAAACGGGGGCTTTGAGGATCGATCCGATCAATGATGTGTAGACTTGGGAAGAACTCTGAAGGGTCGAGGGTGATCAATAAAAGTCAGCGTCGTTGTTGAAGATGCTATCTTCATATAAGACGCCGAACGCACCATGGCATCAGACCCAGCTGATTGATAGCTTGATCAATTCACTCAACCATGAGACGTGCACCCAAAAGAACGAAGAACCTGGTCTTTGACCCCATTGCCTAGACATCGTTGGATCAACGCTGGCGCTACCCCCCTCGTAGACATGCTCGAGATCGCAAAGCTGCTGATACAGGCCGTAGCTTTTCGACCTCTCACTGCCGAGACGTTCCGCATCGAACGTAGCAGAAATGCACCTTGCTGTATCGTTCTGTCAGCTTGCATAATAAACGCTCAAGGTCTACGACATGCTTCGTCTTCAATGTATCGAACACGAAAAACTTCGCTGTACCCGTCATGGTCCTCCCTCCACACTTGTCGTTCGGCCAAAACGATGCCCCCTTCGTTGCTTCCTATCAACATAAGCAGGACAGGCTGCTTGCTACAAACACGGATAAATGGTGTAGCAGTTTCCTACGATTAATCGGAATGCAGCGTTGCTCCGGTAGCTTTCTCCCTGAAATTATTTATCATTCTGCTTTCTCAATGATTTGATCAGTGTCATTTGTAACTCATGAAAAGTCAAAGCTCCTATTTACTATCCCTGTTTGTATCAAACTAGGAAACGAATATAACATACAGTGCGATATTTTTGCTCCTAGAACCAATATGTATATTAATTACCATCTGACGATATAATCAATCTGATAATGGAATAGCGTTAAGCACATAATATAGGATCATGCGAAACTAAATTTATGTGCTGATCGAACAATTACATGTAGAAATCCATTGTAAGATTACTTCCCTAGCGAGACATGTTCAGCTTCTCTCCTGATGGTTTGCCTATGACATACGTGTTCATAAGACTCCCCTATTGCCTAAAAGATTATTCAACTAAATGATAGTTGATACAAAAAGCCACTAAGGGTAATTTTGTTACGCCATGAAAAGTGAGTTGACTCAATAGCCTAACATGGATGTGTCCCAAAGCCGCTAGGTGGTAAACTTATAGAGAAATTTGGGTATTTTCAGAAAGCAGACTTAATCTAATTTGGTATGTTTATGTGTATGCCAGAGAATTTCTTTTTTCTTTTGGATTGTGCGTTGGCTCACCATTAATTTTGTTTCATGGGTATATCTTATTCGATTATAGCTTAAAGCTCGTTTGTCTACATGTACCAATCAATAAGAGAGGGAAGGTACAATTATCTGGCTGGGCTTCAGCTAACTGGGTTCGCAGGCAACGTTTCCGAAATCTGAAAAAAATACGGTTCTCGGACATACCGCAACTTTAGCAAGTATCAGAGCAACGTTCCAACCATTATGTTCGACAACTAACAGATTGGACGGATGGAGATGATGACACTTCCAGAAGATCCTTCGATTTTGCAAACGCTATCTGCATGGTGGAGCCGACTACGGCTGACGCAAAACAACGTGCCCGAGCACCGCATCCCGCAGGACCGCCTGCAGCACTCCCGCGACGCCTACCAAGAGGTAGCATCAAAGCGCTCGCAGTATAGCGCTCTGCACTGGCAGGAAATGGCTGACGGATATCGGAATAAGATGAGGAGTGGCCATATATCAGACCAACTGCGTGAGTACTATGCAAACGAAGCTCGATTGTGCGACGCTGAGGCAAAGAAAGTCTCGGCAGGCAGGGTTGCTGATGAGTAGCAGCTGCTTTATTGCACGTCGGGACCTCATCCCCCTCCGACTGAGCTTCCTAAACTCATGGACGAAAACCCGGAATATTCCGAATCATACCTCACTATCCTGGGTAATTACAAGAAGGGTCCCTTGAATGTTTAATAGCGTTCTTTTTTGCGAGGAATTCGATAACACTATTCGCTGGACTGAGAATGAACGTCTCGAATATCTCTTTGAGCATCGCTGTGACCGAATGCCTTTAGATCGATTGGCGGTCGTCACCGAGGATGTCGCCCTCACATTCCACGATCTTGACAATCGAGCCAATCAGACGGCGCGGTATTTGCTCGACCAGGGCTTGAAGGCAGGTGATCGGATTGGCCTCCTATTCGATAACTCGATTCACCCCTACGTAGCCCTCCTGGCAGTGCTGAAAATCGGCGCCGCCTATGTCCCGTTCGACGCCAGCTTTCCCACAGAACGGATCGGCTTCATTTTGGGCGATGCCGGTATCACAGCGATCATCTCGGTTTCGCGATTCCGCCCAAAGCTCGCCGAGTTCGATGTTAAGCAGATATTTCTCGACAGTGCGGAACAGCAGATTACCGAAGAATCAATGGCGCGCCTCGATGATCACGAGAAAGGCGCGCTGAGCGATCAGCTCTTCTACATCATCTACACGTCCGGCACGACGGGTAAGCCCAAGGGCGTAGCGATCGACCACGCGGGCATCTGCAATTTCGTTAAGGTCGCGGGCGAGGTTTATGGAATTGATGAAGGTGACCGCTGCTATCAAGGGATGACACTGGCCTTCGATTTCCATGTCGAAAGCCTTTGGGTTCCGCTGATCGCCGGCGCTACCCTCATCGCTGGAAAGTCGGGATCCACTCTCTTTGGCAATGAGTTGCACGAGTTCCTGCTGAAGCAGCGGGTGACCGTACTTCCCTGCGTCCCTACCTTGTGGGCAACGCTCGAACAGGATCTGCCGGACGTCCGAATTGTGCTGCTTTCCGGCGAATCGGTTCCTCACAATCTTGTGGTTCGATGGCATCGTCCAGGCCGCAGCATTTTGAATGCCTACGGACCAACCGAGTGCTCAGTAAGTTCAACTTTGCGGAGACTTGTTCCAGATAGTCCAGTGACTATTGGAAAACCGCTACCGACTTACACAACTGTGATTCTCGATGAGCACAAGGACGAAGTCGTTGCGGACGGTGCGATCGGTGAAATCGGCATTGCAGGCATCGGGCTTGCGGTGGGGTATCTCAACCGTGATGACCTTACGAAGCAAAAGTTCATTCCCGACTTCCTAAACCTGCCGAACAACCCCTCGAAGCGCATTTACCGCACCGGCGATTATGGCTGCATCCGTGACGACGGTGAACTGGAGTTTCACGGTCGGATCGATACCCAGGTCAAGATTCGGGGCTATCGGGTCGAGCTTGGTGAAATCGAGTCGGTGCTGTTGCAACTGCCGCAGATCTCCCAGGTCGTCGTCAACCCTCACGAGTCTGAGCCTGGCGCAGTGGAGCTCGTAGCGTATTATACCCGCAAGCAAGGGGCTCCGGAGGTGGCGCCAAACGAAATCTCCGAGACGCTACGCCGACACTTGCCCGCTTACATGGTCCCAGCTTACCTCGAAGAACTTCCATTTATACCGATGACGGCGAACAATAAGGCTGATCGTAAGAGTCTGCCGGCACCGAAGGGACCGCGCTTCTCCATCTCCAGCAGCAAGTTTGTCGCCCCAAGGACGGAGGCCGAGCAGATAATCGCCGACGCGCTCACTGCTATCATGAATATCGAGCGCGTTTCCGTGGAGGACAATTTCTTCCAGGATCTTGGTGCCCATTCACTGCTGATGGCCCGTTTCAGCGCTGAGCTTCGTAAAAAGCTCGATATTCCAACAGTGTCCATGCGCGATATTTACCTCAACCCCACAGTTGAGCAGCTTGCCTGCCATCTCGACTCCTTGCCGCGGGAGGCGTCAGGCCAGCAGCAGCGGATGTCGAATCGGGAGCAAGTCTACTTTCCGTCAGATTTCTCCTATTACGGCTGCGGCGCTCTGCAGTTTGCATCATATGTTGTCTGGAGCGTGGCCATCATCTGGATCTTTGTCGCAGGGATAGACTGGTCGTATGGTGCACTTCCGGATCTCGGCGAAACATATCTGCGGGTCGTCCTTTTCGCGGTTGGAGTTTCCCTGCTGTTCAGCGCCGTTCCCATTGCGGCGAAATGGCTGCTGATCGGTAAGTGGAAGCAGGAAGCTATCCCAATCTGGAGCCTGCGGTATTTCCGCTTCTGGGTCGTCAAAAGCCTTGTTGCCAGTGCACCCATGGCTCGATTTGGTGATCCCTTCTACAATCTCTATCTGCGGCTTCTCGGCGCGAAGATTGGAGCAAATACGGTGATCCGCTCCAGGCGCCGACCCGTGTGCACCGATCTTATTTCAATTGGAGCTAATACGATCCTAAGCAAAGACTCGATCGTTTCCGGCTACAGGGCGCAGTCGAACTTCATTCAGACGGGCCCCATCCACATCGGGGCCAACGCGTTTGTCGGAGAGGCCAGCGTCCTAGATATCAACACGACCATGGAGGACAATACGCAGTTGGGCTACGCATCGTCTTTGCACGATGGCCAGCGCGTACCGCAGGGCAAGCACTATCATGGCTGTCCGGCTCAGGAGACCATGGCCAACTACTGCACAGTTGAGCCGAGGGTCTGCACGCCGCTAAGGCGTTGGACTTATGCCATTACACAACTTGTAGTCGGATATGCTTTGACACCCATCCCAATCTTAATCCTGTATAGCTTGTTCCCCCACTTCCATAGTTACGTTGGCCTCCACGAATTCGATTACGAAACTCCCGTGCAGTCCTTGCTGATCCTAACAGACGACATGCTGATTGTGTCTTTCTTGTTTTTCTTCGCCAGCGTCGTTTTCGGATTGCTTGCCATCGGTGTCGTTCCGAGAGTCTTGAACCTGGCGCTGCGGCCTGACACGAGCTACGTCCTCTACGGCGTGCACTACTTCGTTCAAGAATGGATCACGCGGCTCAGCAACTCAGTCTTCTATAATCGCCTTTTCGGCGACAGCTCCGCTATCGTCTACTATCAACGGTGGGTTGGCTGGAACCTCAACACGATCGTACAGACTGGCTCCAACTTCGGCATGACCCAGAGACACGACAATCCCTTTTTATGCGACATCGGCAGCGGGACAATGGTGTCCGGCGGACTGAAAATGATGAACGAGACGATGTCGAGTACTGCCTTCGAACTTGGTCTAGTTAAGGTGGGTGACCAAAATTATCTAGGAAACTATGTCCACATCCCGCCCCAATCTAAAATGGGGACCAATGTTCTCCTTGCTACCAAGGCCCTGACGCCCATCGACGGTCCCGTTCGTGAGAACACCGGGCTACTTGGATCTCCATGTTTCGAGATACCGCGCGCCACGGAGCGAGACAAGCGGATGGCCAAGATGGACGATGCCACCTGGCAGCAGCGGCTACGGGAAAAGAATCGCTACAATCTTGTGACGGCGATCCTTTATCTGCTCAACAACTGGTTCACATCTTTTTCCGTGTTGCTCTGCCTGACCGTTGGCTTTGTGTATCATTCTCGTTTCGGTACCGGAGCAATCGTCGTCGCTGCCTACGCTGCCTTCTTCGTCTCCGTTTTTTGGTTCTGGTTCGTGGAAAGGCTCGTTCTGAGATTTGGCAGACTTACGCCCAAGGTTGTGTCAATGCTGTTGGATGACTACTTCTGGTTCCATGAGCGGTATTGGAAGTTGAATGGGCTCTGGCGCGTGGCGCCCTTGTTTGTGGGCACCCCCTTCAAGAACGTCATATCGAGGCTTCAGGGAGTGCGGCTGGGCCGAAAGGTATTCGATGATGGGGGTGATTACGACGAGGATACCTTGGTCGAAATCGGCGATTACACGAATGTGAACGCAGGCTGCGTGATCCAACCGCATTCTCTCGAGGAAGGAGTCTTCAAATCCGATTACGTGAAGATCGGGAGGGGATGCACCTTGGGGGTCTTATCCAACGTACACTACGGTGTGGTGATGGGAGACTACGTCGTGCTCAGTCCAGACTCCTTCCTAATGAAAGGAGAGCTTGTGGATTCGGACACTACTTGGCGGGGAAATCCTGCCACATCGGTTGCCGGCAGGGCGACCCGCGACGCAGATCATCAATCAGCACAAGTGGCAGATCGTCTAACCTCACAAACGTTTGTTCCCGCCGAAGTGGCTTAACCAACAGTATTTTTAGGGTGAGCTGTCATGCGTGTGCTATTGCGGCTAACGACCGAGGCGCTGGATACCAGGAACTCTGATCGTCCCATAGACTTCCATCGCCGGCTGCCCGGCTACCGCGAAACACCGATCGTGGAAGCGCCGCGACTTGCCGAACTTCTTGGTGTTGCGAAGATCTTCGTCAAAGACGAGACTTCACGATTTGGGCTGCCATCGTTCAAGATCCTGGGAGCGTCGTGGGCGACATACGCGGCACTTCGTGAGCGGCTCGAACCGATGCCGGACGGTCCTTTATCGTTTGAACGCTTGCAGGCATGGGCATCGCCCTTGTGTCCGCTGACACTGATTGCAGCAACCGATGGCAACCACGGACGCGCAGTAGCGCGTGTGGCGCGATGGTTCGGCCTGAACGCCCGGATTTTCGTGCCGAGCTTCGTGTCGTTCGCTCGGTGCCAAGCGATCGAGGCGGAAGGGGCCGAACTGAGGATCATCGACGGCGTCTATGACGCATCGGTCGATGCCGCACTGGAAGCCGCGCAAGGTGCCAACTCGCTGCTTATAAGCGACACCGCGCGTGGCGCATCGGACATCATACCTCAGCTTGTAACGGCAGGGTACACGACGGCTTTCGCCGAGATCGAGCAGCAGCTTGCCGAGTCCGGAGACAACCGTATCGATGCGGTATCGGTCCAGGCGGGCGTTGGCGGATTGGCATCGGCGAGCACGAGTTGGGCACGGCTTACCCGACGGGGCCGCTCCCCACATGTAATCGTGGTGGAACCGGAAACTGCAGCTTGCGTAATGACGGCTCTTGCTGCCGGGGAACCAGTTGGAGTCTCCGCAAGCGACATATCCGCAATGAGCGTTCTGCAATGCGGGACAATATCCCTAACTGCGTTCGTGAACTTGCAGGCCGGTGTAAGCTGCTGCCTGGCCATTGAGGATTCCTGGGCAGCAACCGCCGTGTCCGAACTGCGCTCCTGCAATGTTCGCACCGGCCTCAGCGGAGCCGCAGGGATGGCTGGCCTCCTGGCCGCATTCGGTGGTCCGTTTGCTGGCCCGGTACGGGAGCACCTTGGACTATTGTCCGATGCTCGA
This sequence comes from Skermanella aerolata KACC 11604, assembly GCF_000936425.1. Taxonomy (GTDB): domain Bacteria; phylum Pseudomonadota; class Alphaproteobacteria; order Azospirillales; family Azospirillaceae; genus Skermanella; species Skermanella aerolata. Next base: position 44,259 of record NZ_AVFK01000048.1, read on the forward strand.
TTGCTCGTGATTGCAACCGAATCGGCGACAGCCTCAGAGTGCGCTCAGGATGCTGAATCACTCTCCGAAGGCCAGATGTATCTGACAGCAGCTTTATAGAACGACTGATCCAGTACCATCCTGCAGTTCAACAGTGGCAAACCACTAATACTGATCCGCTTCCTTGAACAGCTTCTCCACAAGCGCTTCGGCCCGATCCCGTTCCCAGCTCCCATTGGCAACGAGGAGCACGCCAGCCCCGTCCTCTGGATCGAAATACATCATGGAATTAGTTCCAGGATCTGATCCGTCGTGGCCAATGACCCGCTTGCGAGGTCCAAAGCTGTCGTAGAACCAGATGAGCCCTTGACTATCGTCGAGGTTGGGAAAGTAAACACGGCGCATTTTTGTGACAGATTCCTGCGAGAGAACACGCGTCCCATCCAGTTCACCGAACTGCATGAACATGAGCAGGAATCGAGCGAGCTGAGGTGCCGAGGTGCGCAGCAAGCCATCAGGAAACGTAGGGAAGCCTAAATGTCCCAAGGGTTTGAAACCGGATGATTGATCGCCGGAATAGGGCATTGCAACGTGTTCAACGTTTAGTCCGGACAACTTCCACGCCGCCTCGTTCATTCCGAGGGGTGCGAAGATGTGGTCGCGAGTGTATAGTTCGAACGGAGTGCCAGCTACAACCTCGACCAGATAGCCGAGCAGCCCGACACCCACGTTGGAATAGGAAGAGACGGTGCCTGGACACGTTCTTTTGAAGTTGTTCTCGCCGTCGTAGTAGGTTCCGGATGGCACAAGATAGTCCTTAAGGAAGTCACCCAGGGCCACGGGAGAGTCCCCTTTGACGTAGAGATCCGCGTAGACTCCCTCGTACTCGCTTTCCACTATTGATGACGTGTGGGTCAGCAGATGCAGGAACGTGATCGGCTTCTCGGGACAGGCAGGAATTCTAACAGGAAAAGGCAGGTAGGCGTTGATGTCATCGTCCAACTTGAAGGCGCCGTTCTCGACGAGTTTCATGATCGCAGCTGCTGTCACCGTCTTTGAGACCGAGGCCCATGCGAAAACGGTATCAGGCTCGACCGGCCGGTTCTTTTCAATGTTGGCCATTCCAGCAACAGCCGTACAGGCTACGCGGCCATTTTTGACGATCACTGCCGACATGCCTGGGACGTCCAGACGGTGCAGTTCTTCGCTGACATTCGTAGCACATGGAGGAACGGCTAAGCTGTCATCATTATCATCGCCGTTTCTATGAAGTCCTTTCTTGTCAATCTTTATTATCTGTTTCGCGCTACGGTCGTCCATTACCGTTCCACCATGTGCGTTTAAAAGTATAAATTCCGCCAATTTATAATCAGATAGGATCAATGGATACTGCTGAGGATATGATTGAGTATATCCTGGTTGAGTATAGCCAAATACACCCAGAACACTGGCCAGAATGAGGGCGTTGCGCAACTCAGTGGTTCCTTATATCCGAGGGCAGTCATGAACCTCATTATAGGATTTACCACGACTTATGACAACGCATTGCGACGATGAGGAGGATACTCTGGTGCGTTGACACATACATACGATGCACGATTCAGTTAGCTTGTGCGAGTCCACATTCATGGAACAGACTGTCAGCCTTATTGTCACCTCTGACAACCGCGGGGCTGGCCAGACCAGCCGGGTGTGGGAGGAAGGATACGATGAGGCGGGCACGCCGGTCGTGCGAATCCGCTTCTCCTTGAGTACGTGTGGTCGGTGTCCGCATCCGGAACTCTGCTCCCGGTCAACACCGCGCGGGCGAATAACCGCCCGGCGCCTGGTAGTTTACTGCCCGTTTTAAAAGTCATGGAGGTGGCAGGCGCTTTCGATTTGGGTGGGCGAGGCGCTGTAGCATCATGCGAATGGCTGCGAGGGTGACCATGGCTTCGGAGACTTCTGGCAATTCCTCATAGTCTTTGGACAGGCGACGCCATCGCCCGAACCAGCCGAGGGATGAACGGCTCGATCAGGCGGTACTGATCGTCGCTCAGGGCCTGACCGGAGCCATAGTTTCCAACCAGCGCTCGATCCTCGGGTGTCCACATCGCGGCCTCCAGAATGGGCATCTCTGCCCTTCCAAACAGCTACAGACGTGACCCTTCACCCGCGCTCAATGAGACTGGCTGCACTTTCAAAACGGGCAGTTACACACGAAGCGCACACTGAGATGGACCCCATTGTTGAGGCAACTGGGGTGGCGGGTTAAGCGAGAGTCCCGCAGGATCATTGCGCCGTGTCGATGCTGGGGATCGGTGTCGGCGCGAGCCGCAGGGTAACCGCTATTTTTTCAATTTCCAAATCCTTGTTGTTGTTGATGCCGGTGGTCATGGGGGCGAAGGTGAGCCTGGTCGCAATCGAAAAGGCACAACCGGAACGATGTGCTTGATCACCAAGCGGTCGTCTTCGACAAGAATGCGGTCAACCACCAGCCGAAGGATCTTCTGTTTCGTGTCGAATGACGGCTCCTTGAGAGCGTCACAGATGCTGGCGCAAAACCCCTCCAGCCCTTCCAACAGGCGAATTTCCTGCTCCCGCTCCCGGTGTTGGCGCTGGATCTCACCCAGTCGCTCACGTAACGCCCGACCATGATCGGCGACGCGGTCACGGCGTTGCTTGAGGTCGTCCAAGTCGATCACTCCAACCTGATACGCGGAGGTGGACCCCACTGGTGAGGCAACTGGGGTGGCGGGTTAAGCGAGAGTCCCGCGGGATCATTGCGCCGTGTCGACGCCGGGCATCGGTGTCGGCGCGAACCGTAGGGTAACCGCTATGTTTTCAATTTCCAAATCCTTGTTGTTGCTGATGCCGGTGGTCATGGGGGCGAAGGTGAGCATTTCCCCGCTTTCCGATCTTGCTCGGGAAGCGGGGGAAGCGGAACCGTTCGGCGCAGCCGATCGTCCCGATGTCCACGGGCATTGCTCTTCGTAGATCTGCCGGGGCGTCCGGTAGCCGTGCGCCTGATGAAGGCGTTCCTCGTTGTAAAAGTGCAGCCAGGCGCCAATGCCCGCCTTGGCTTCGGCGACCGAAGTGTAGGCGTGCAGGTAGGTGAGTGGCGCGGGGCATCTCAGCCCCGCGCTCTCCCAGAACC
>NZ_AVFK01000003.1 GCF_000936425.1 Skermanella aerolata KACC 11604
CTTCTTCGATATCCTGTCCGGCCATTTCGCCTTCGCCGCCGAGCGCGGGATTGACTGGTCGGCGCTGCGGGCGCGCTGCGACACGGCGCTCCGGCGCGGTCCCGCGTCTCGGGAGCACCTGTTCGACACGTTGGCCGCTTCCCTGCGCGCTCTGGAGGACGGCCATGGATCGCTGAGGGGACTGGAGCGCTACGAGGACAGCCGCCCTTGGGAAGGTCAGCTCTACCGAGCCTGGAAAGCCGCCGGCGGCCGGTCGGTCCACGGCGACTACTCGGACGGTTTCGCCAGCGGCTGGCTCGACCATGTCAGACGCCGCATCCTGTCCGGGTCCGGCCACGTCGCCGCCCACGACACCGTCGCCTGGGGCCGCCTGCCCGACGGATTGGGATACATCTCGCTGATGGCATGCGAAGGCCTGTCCGATGACGAAGGGGGGCATGCCGAGGTGCTGGCCGCCAGACAGGTCTTCGACCGCGCGGTCCGGGACTTGGGTGACGTCCGTGGACTGATCGTCGATCTTCGCTGCAATCCCGGCGGCTGGGATCGGGTCTCTCTCACTTTGGCGTCGCACCTGACGGACAGAACGGTGCGCGCCTTCACCAAGCAGCCGGTGCGGCATGGCTCCGGCCTTCAAGTCCAGACGATCGAACTGGCGCCCGCCCAAGGCGCCCGCTTCACCGGTCCGGTTGCCGTTCTGACCAGCGATTCCACGGTCAGTGCTGCGGAAGTGGGGACGCTTACCCTGCGCGCCTTGCCGAACACCCGGTCGTTCGGCCGTCCGACCTACGGCGCGCTTTCCGATCCTTATAAGTACCGCCTGCCGAATGGCTGGAAGGGTGCTGTGTCGAACGAGATCTATCGGGCATGGGACGGCGCCGTGTACGAAGGCTCGGGGATTCCCCCGGACCAGCCCTCCGCCGAGCCGTCGGCGCGGGACTTCTGGGGATCGATAGACGCTCAAACCACGGATGCCAAGACATGGCTGCTGGCGCTCTGACGACGGCGATTGGGCCTCGCCTCATGAAGCGGATGCTGCTTGCCACGACTGCGGCGGTCGCTTGCCTGATGCTCACGCCGTCCGCCGAAGCGCGCAGCACTTCCCGCCCTGAAAGCGCCGTCGCCGTCAGCGTCGAAGCCGGCGACGGGGCAGGCGACCGGTTCCTCTCCGTAGCCCAGGCTGCACCCACCGAGGACGACGAAGACGAAGAAGACGACGATGAAGAGGATGACAGTGATGACGAAGAGGATGAAGACGAAGAGGACGAAGAGGATGAGGATGAAGACGACGAAGGCGATGAGGACGACGGGAGCGCCACCGCCGATCCCGTTCCCGGCGCCGTCACCGACGGTCAAGATGACATAGCGGCTGACGATGCCGACGAGCATGAGGACGAAGACGAAGACGAAGACGAGAACGAGGAAGACGATCCGTTCCCAAGCGCTCCGGGAACTCTAAACGCTACGATAGGCGGTACGGCGACTCTTCAGGCCGGAGTATTCGGAGACCTCACGCACGGCGTCCAGTTCCGCAACAAGACGGAAGTGGACTTCAACGTCCGGGGCAAGGCCGACAACGGTCTTCTATACGGCCTGAAGCTTCAGTTGGAGACTGTCACCGGCCATGAATCCAGTTCGGAAACGCTTTTTGACGAGGCCTACGTCTATATTGGCGGCCCCTGGGGCCGGCTGGAGTTCGGCGATACCGACGATGTCGTGGCGGGAGGGCTTGTTATCTACGCCCCGAGCGTAGGCATCGGACAGGTCGATGGCGACTACGGCAGCTTTTCCAGACTGAGCCTGGACGACTACTATCCGTTCTATCCCGACATCGGGACTTCGACCAAGGTCAACTACTACACCCCCAGGATCGCCGGCTTTCAGGCAGGCATATCCTATAGCCCGCACCTTTCCGACAACGGTCAGTCCGTCGTGGCCTTTCGACCCGGAAGGGTGCGCGCCACGACCGCCTCCGCTCCGTCGCGGAGCTTGTCTTCGGCCAGCGCCGTTGCCCGAACGGCCATTCCACAGACCACCATCCGGTCGGCATCGCTCAGCCCCCGGACCGTGACCCGCGCATCGGCTCCCGCTCCGACGCGGGTCGCCCAGACCGTCGAAGACGATGAGGACGACGGCGAAGATTCGGAGGATGACAGTGGTGACGACGACGACGACGAAGACGATGACGATGATCCCGATGACGGGCCGGATACCGATGATCCGGATGCCCCCGACGAGCCGGATGCCCCTGATGAACCGGACACGCCGGATCAGCCTGACGTGCCCGACCAGCCTACTCCCGAGCAGCCTACTCCTGAGCAGCCCACCCCGGAGCAACCCAGCCCCGGCGATCCGACGCCGCCGGTCCCGCCCGTTGTGGAGCCCCAGCCCGAAACGCCCGTCGTCGAAGAGCCCGAGGAAGAAGAAGATGAAGACGAGGAAAGCGGATATCGCAACGTCACCTCCTTCGCGGTGAACTATCAGAAGGAGTTCGAGAACCTGACGTTCAGCGGCAGCGCCGCCGTCATGAACGGCAACGGCTACGGTCCCGGCTTCAGGGACTTTACCGCCTGGGTGACGGGTATCCAGATCGGCATCTCCGACTTCACCGTCGGGGGAGGTTTCGGGAAGTTCGACGGCTACGCCGACCTGGACTGGCAGTGGAATGTCGGCGCCACCTATGAAACCGGCCCCTTCGGCATAGGCGCCCAGTACGCTTGGGCACGGGACATCAACGGTGACCACTCCTGGGCGGCGGGAGTAGGCGTCAACTACGTCCTGGCTCCAGGCCTGTCGCTCCAGGCCGACTACGTCCATTCCAAGGTCGGTTTCGAGCGGTCCGGCAACGTGAACACTTCCGATGTCGTCCTGGTCGGCCTTCAACTGAGCTTTTGATCCCGTATGTGAGGCGCTTCATAGCGCCCACGGCCAATTCGCCCGACCGTGAGGACCACACGGAAACTCCGGATCACGAGGCTTGGCATGGCGATGCTGCGGATGACATCTGTTCAGGAGGAAAATCCAGGCGGCGCCGAGGAAATCTTCAACGCCGTGCTCGTTTCCGCGATGGCCGGGTACGGCGCCATGGCGGTCACCGCCGCTCACGACGACGATGCCACTACGCTGGTGCGAACCGTCGGGACGCGCATGGACGCGGCAGGCGCCGTCGTCATGATCGCTTTGGCGCATCCGGGAGCATCGTTACTCGACCTGATCGATCAGGTCGGGTTGACCTCTCGTCCCAAAGTCATCCCCATAGCTGCGTCCAAGGCCAAGGCAAAAAAGCATCGGAGCGACGACCTCCCCAGCCCTGAATCATTAGCCCTGACCCTCCTGCAAGGAGAGGACGCCGGGCTGCTCATCGTCGCCGAGGCCCACGCCCTGGACCAGGAAACGCTGGAAGACCTGCTGTCATTGTCCCAGGTTCACCTAGGAGATAGCCGCGCCTTGCAGGTGCTTCTGGCCGGAAACGACGATCTCAACGCCAATCTCGACCGTAGCGCCGGTCAGGTCCGCGTCAAGCGGTGGACCCTGGATCTGTGTGCGCAGCCGGCCGCCCAGAAGGCAATACCCGCACCGACGCCTCAGCCTCAGCCGATCCCGGTACAGCCGCCGTCACCCACTCCGTCACAAGCCCCGCCGCCTGCTGACCGGCGTCCCCGCCACCGTCAAGCCGCGTTCGGCCTGCTGCTGACCGCCGCCGCCGCGACAGGATGGTTCGCCGCCGACCGTGCCCTGACCGAATACGCCGTCGCCGTTTCCGAGCCGCCGGTGATCGAAGCGCCGCTGGCCGAAGCCAGCCCCCAACCGGAACCGGAGCCTGCACCAGCCCCCATCGAGCCTCAAGCCGCCATCCCAAGTCCCGAACCACCCCCTGAGATTCTGCTTTCGACCGACCACGGCCCCATGCCGACCTTGAACCCCGGCGATACCATCGTCGTCCAGGTGGAATCCAACGCGGATAGGTTCGTCTACTGCTACTACATGGACAGCTTCCGTCAGGTATCCCGTATCTTCCCCAACCGTTTCCAGACCGACGCCTTCGTCCCGGCAGGGCAGCAGGTCGCGATCCCGCCGGGTCCGGAAGCCGAGCGCCCCTTCAACATCCGGCTCGACATGGCCAGCCGCCTGGAAGTCATCACCTGTCTCGCCTCCTCGACCGCCATCGACGGGAGCGGGATCGACGGCACGGACATCGACGACCTGACGCCCATTCCAGGATTGGGATTGCAGGACATCTTCGACGCCTTCGGCAAGCTGGCCGGCACGGGAGCGTGCAGCCAGACCATGCCGATCAACGTCGTCGCCAAGGTAGCCGATCAGTAACCGGGTCAGATGCCTGACCCAACAATCGGTCAGTAGTCCCAGAAGGCCGCCACCCAGCGAAAGGCATCGCCGTCGGCCGCCACCCGGCCAAGGGATGGGAACGGCAGGTGAGTGGCCACCAGCAGTTCGCCGGTCGCCGCCAGTTCCCGCAGAAGACGGACCCGAACGCGGGCGGCCTCTTCCGGGTCGTGCTCGAAGCCATTATACCAGCCGGGTTGTTCGAACCCGACCGTGAACACGGCGTCGCCCGCGAACGTCAGCCCCTCGCCGCCGGATGCCAGGCGGACCACGCTATGTCCGGGAGTGTGGCCGCCGGTGCGACGGACGACTACCCCCGGCGCCACTTCGTGCTCCTCGTCGAATGTCCGCAGATGGCCGTGGTACTCTTTGATGAACCGCTTGGCGGTCGACCGAAGCGCGTCCGGGAACCCCTGCGGCATGGAGGTGCGGGAGAAATCGGGCGACTTCCAGAATTCGACCTCGGCGGCCGCCACGTGGATCCGCAGGTCCTGACGCAGCCGCTCCTTCACCCCGTCGACGAGCAGCCCGCCAATGTGGTCCATGTGCATGTGGGTAATCACGACGTCGGTTACGGACGCAAGATCGACGCCGGCGGCCTCCAGTCGCATTACCAATTGCCCGGCGCGAGGCAAGTTCAGGTTCGGGTCCGATCCCAGCCCGCTGTCGATGAGTATGGTCTGCCCGCCGCTACGCACCACGACCACATTCAGCGCCCAGTCGAAAGCGTCCGGCGGCAGGAACATGTCGTCCAGCCAGGCCGCCCGGACGGCCGGTTCCGCGTTGTGCGCCAACATCGCGGTCGGGAGCGGCAGCACCCCATCGCTGAGCACCAGCACGTCGATCTCGCCAATTCGTAGCGCGTAGCGCGACGGAACCAGCTCGTCGTGCCCCGGTCTTGCGGCGCGTGAGGTGTTGTCCAGGCTCATGGCCGTTTCCTTCAGATGGCTTGTCATGGTTGTTCTCCTGTTGCTTAAGTCGGGAATTTTGAGCGGAAGTCGCTCCTCCGGCGCGAGAGCGGCGGATCGCTCGGAGCGTCAGCGCGATAGCGACGCGCCGGCGTGCCAGTTCTCGAACCTCGTCGGACCGATGCGCGGGTTCTGGCCCGGCGTCAGCCACTGGTTGTTCAATAGCGATCAGTAGTAGCGCGCGCGGATGTCCGCGACGGCCCGGCGACCGTCCCCATTCGCGGCCATGACCTCTCCGGCCAGCTTGTCGAAGGCGATCGGCTCGGGGCCGGCCACGTCGACGACCACCTCATCGCCGGCAAGCTTGGTCCCGATCAGGCCGCTGCCGCCGATAACGACGATCTTCATGCCTCGCTCCTTCATCTGATATCGACCACATCAGTGGCGATCGATGAGCGGAGGATGCCTGGGAACTGGCCGGAAGACCTTGCGGCCTCCTTGAATTTCCATTGAGTTCAGCTTCAAAGATTGTCCAAATGGGCCGCTATTCTGGCACCATCCGGACTACCAGCCTGCTGAGCGCCGAAATGCAATTCGTGTTCGAGGACTACCTGCTCGACCTTGACCGGCGGGAGCTCTCACGGGGCGCCGACGCGATCGCTACCGGACCGCAAGCCTTCGACCTGCTGGTCTATCTGGTGCGGAACCGCGAGCGCGTCGTCGGCAAGGATGATTTGCTGGACGCGGTGTGGGATGGGCGGATCGTCTCTGAATCGACCCTGACCAGTCACATCAATGCGGTGCGCAAGGCGGTCGGCGACAATGGTGAGGAACAGAGGCTGATCCGAACGATCGCCCGGAAAGGATTCCGCTTCGTTGGAGACGTCCGGGAGATACGATCGTCGAACGGTTTCGGAGCATTGAGGACCGGAATTCTCAACTCGGATGAACCGCCGGCACATGCCCTGGCCCTTCCCGACAAGCCCTCCATCGCCGCCTTGCCGTTCCTGAATCTGAGCGGCGATCCGGAACAGGAGTATTTCGCCGACGGCATTGTCGAGGATATCATCTCGGCGTTATCTCGCATTGGATGGCTGTTCGTCATCTCGCGAAACTCGAGCTTCACCTACAAAGGCCGGGCGGTGGACGTGAAACAGGTGGGTCGCGAGTTGGGCGCGCGTTACGTGCTGGAAGGCAGCGTGCGCAAAGCGGCGCACCGCGTGCGCATCACCGGCCAGCTCATCGATGCGACGACGGGCGCGCATCTCTGGGCGGAGCGTTTCGAAAGCGCTCTCGATGATATCTTCGAGTTGCAGGATCAGGTGGCCGAGAGCGTCGTCGGGGCGATAGCACCGCAGTTGGAGCGGGCGGAGATCGACCGCGCGAAGCGAAAGCCGACCGAAAGCCTGGATGCCTACGACTACTATCTGCGCGGCATGGCGAACTTTCACCAGCGGACCAGGGAGGCTGTCGGGGAAGCTCTGCCGTTGTTCCACAAGGCGGCTGAGCTCGATCCGGACTTCGCCTCGGCCTATGGAATGGCGGCGTGGTGCCATTTCTGGCGGAAGATCAACGGCTGGATGACCGATCCCGCTGATGAGGCCGCCGAGGGCGCCCGACTGGCCCGCCGGGCGGTGGATCTGGGCGCGAACGATGCGGTCGCCCTCACCAGAGGCGGTCACGCGCTCGGCCATTTCGGCGGCGACCTCGACGGCTGCATCGCACTGCTCGACAGGGCGCTGGTGCTCAACCCCAACCTGTCGGCCGCCTGGTATCTCGGCGGCTTCCAGCGGATTTCCCGAGGGGAACACGACGATGCCATCGAGCGCATCGCGCATGCCATGCGCCTCAGTCCATTGGACCCGGAGATGGTCCGAATGCAGGCGGGAACGGCGATGGCCCATTTGTTCGCCGGACGCTTCGACGCCGCATCGTCATGGGCGGAGAAAGCAATGAGAGACTTGCCGGGGTTCCTGCTGGCGGCCGGCATCGCTGCGGCAAGCCATGCGCTTGCCGGCCGAACGGACGAGGCACGACAGGTGTTGCGTCATCTGCGCGGGCTCGATCCGGAGCTGCGGATCTCCAATCTCAAGGACTGGGTTCTGCTCCGGCGACCGGAAGACCTCGCCGTGTTCACGGAGGGCTTCCGAAAGGCAGGCCTGCCGGAATGAAAGAACGCCGTCACAGCGTCGCCAGCACCCCGCCATCCACGTAGATGATCTGCCCATTGACGAAGTCCGATGCGGGGGAGGCCAGGAAGATGCAGACCCCCTGCAACTCCTCGACCCGTCCCCAGCGCCCGGCCGGCGTCCGCTTCTTCAGCCACGTGTCGAACTCGACGTTGTCGATCAATGCCTGATTGAGCGGCGTTGCGAAGTATCCAGGGCCGATTGCGTTGATCTGCAAGCCGTGGCGCGCCCAGTCGGTACACATCCCCTTGGTCAGGTTCTTCACCGCCCCCTTGGCGGCGGTATAGGGCGCCACCGAATAGCGCGCGGCGTCGCTCATCAGGCTGCCGATGTTGATGATCTTGCCCCGACCGCGCGGGATCATGGCGCGCGCCACCGCCTGCGAAACGTAGAAGACGCTGTCCAGGTTGGTGCGGATTACCTCATGCCACGTCTCCACCGCAAAGTCCTCAAGCGGCGCCCGCCGCTGGATGCCGGCATTGTTGACCAGGATGTCGATCGGCCCGACATCCCGCTCGATGCCGGCGATGCCCTCCACGACGGCGCCATGGTCGGACACGTCGAACGCCGCCACCGCCACCTCGATCCCCTGTGCCCGCAGGCTTTCCGCCGCCTTGTCCAATTTCCCCCGGTCGCGCCCGTTCAGCACGACCGAAGCCCCGGCAAGCCCCAACCCCTGCGCCAGGGCAAAACCGATCCCCTGACCCGATCCCGTCACCAGCGCACGGCGGCCTTTCAGGTCGAAAAGTGAAAGCGACATGGTTTCTCCTCCCTATGGTCTGATTGCATTCGTCCCATTGAAATGGGTAGTAAAAAGCATTACCTTGCATTTATGACCCATCATGCTGGGACAGACGACAGAATGTGCGCGGCATCCCTGACCCTGCAAATCCACCACCACGGGAACTGGCACGATGCCGCTATCCTCGATATCCGGGAGCCCGATCGGGGGATCGCCGGAGCAACGGTCCTGTCCTGCGAAGCGGACTACTTCTTCGATTGGGGCGCCATCCCATTTTCCGACGACAGGCCGCTGGTGGACATCCATGCCCTGTCGGTCCAGGTCCCGGTCGATATGGAATACCGAAGCATCGGACGCTGGCCGGCGTTCCTGCTCGACCTGCTGCCGCAGGGACATGCAAGGCGGCAGCTCGCCACGGATCTTGGATTTACGTCGCCCGACACCCCTGCGGTGGAGTTGCCGTTGCTGCTGCGCGGCGCCGGAAGCCCCATCGGCAACCTGCGTGTCCGGGAAGCGTGGGAGGCTGAACAGGGGCGCCTGAAGAGCCACAGCTTCAAGGGCCTGGAAACCGCAGACATCCTCGACCGGAGCGACCGCTTTCTGGATGCCGCCGACCGTTTCGCCCTGATCGCATCCGGCTCCAGCGGCGTCCAGGGCGAATGGCCGAAGGTGTTGCTGACACAGGCCGCCGATGGTTTGTGGTATCCCGACCCTCTGGTATCGGACAGTGACGCACGGGACCACGCCATCGTCAAGCTGAGCCGGGCACGCACCGCCGCCGACCTGCTGATCCTGGCGGCGGAAGCTCCGTATCTCGAAGTCGCCCGTGAATTTGGATTGCGGGTCGGCAAGCCGCTCACCTATGCCGACCACGTTCTGCTCATCCCGCGTTTCGACAGGCAGGTCAAAGCCGGGGGCAAGGGTTCCGGGACCATCCGCCTTGGACAGGAAAGCATCGTCTCCGCCATTGGCGTGGCGCAGTTCGGCTATGTGGCCGCGCATGAGGAATACCTTGCGGCGATCAAGCGCTTCAGCACCGATCCGGCGGCTGAAACCGTCGAATACGTGCTGCGCGACGTCCTGAATCTGGCGATGGGCAATCCCGACAACCACGGGCGGAACACCGCTCTCCAGAAGGCGCCGGATGGCTGGATCGGGCTGACCCCGCTGTTCGATTTCACGCCCATGCGCCTCGACCCCGGCGGGATCATGCGGCACACCAGATGGGCCTGCCTGAACCGCGACGATCTGATGCCGGACTGGTCCATCGTCTGCGAGACCGCCGCCGACGGCGTGATGGCGCCGGAGGCGCTGCGGGCCATCCTCGCCGGCAAGGAAGACTTCGTCCGCGACCTGCCGGCCATCGCCCGGCGGCATAACGTCCCCGGTGACGTGATCGGGCAGGCGCTTGGCCGATGCGGTGAGATTGCCGACACCCTGGCCGCCTTGAATGGGGCTGCTCTGAAAGGAAAGGAGCCCGGTCATGCCCCGGCTTAAGCGCATGACGCGGGAAGAAACGCTGGAGGCGCGACGCCTGCTGGCGGAGCGGGCGGCAAGCGGCGATCTCCGTCTGCCCGAAGCGGTCACCGCCATCCGCCACACGCTGGGCATGACGCAGGAGCAGTTCGGCAAGGCGTTCCGACTGACCCGCCGGCAGGTCAGCGACCTGGAGACGGGGGCCGGCAACCCGACGGCGGAAACCCTCAACCGGATCGCCAAGCCTTTCGGCTTCGCCGTCGGGTTCGTCCCCCGTGCGCCCAAACCGCCGCCCACCGGCTGACGTCAGCTCTAGCTACGCCTTGCTGCCCTTGGTGCGCGCTACCTCCGCTGTCTCCGCCACGGGGGTCACGGCGCCGCGACCGTCGAACCAGGAAACCAGATTGTCCACCACCAACTGGCCCATGGCGTTGCGGGTATGAACCGTTCCCGACGCCACGTGCGGCAGCAGGACCGTGTTCTCCAGCGCCATCAGTTCCGCCGGGACGTTGGGTTCGTCGGCGTAGACGTCCAGACCGGCGGCCTGGATCTTGTTCGACTTCAGCGCATCGATCAGGGCCGCTTCATCGACCACGGTGCCGCGCCCGACGTTGAGGAAGATGCCATCGGGACCCAGCGCCTCGAACACCGCCGCGCCAATGGTCTTTTCAGTCGCCTTGCCGCCGGGAATGACCGAGATCAGCACATCGACCTGACGCGCCAGTTCGACCGGATCGGCGACATAAGCGTATTCGACGCCGTCCTGTTTGTGCCGGCCGTAATACGAGATCGGCAGGCCGAAGGCTTGCAGCCGCTTTGCGATGGCCTTGCCGATCCGGCCCAGGCCCAGGATGCCGATCTTGCGGTCGCGCAGCGACGAGGTCAGTTGGAAGGCGCCCGACGGCCACTTGCCGTCACGCAGATGGCGTTCGGCGGCGGGGATGCGGCGGACGGTCGAGATCAGCAGGCCGATGGTCAGGTCGGCGACCTCGTCGGTCAGAACGTCGGGCGTGTTGGTCACGACGATGCCGTTGTTGCCGGCCCACTTGGCGTCGATCTGGTCATAGCCGACGCCGAAGGCGGCGACGATTTCCAGCGACGGCAGCTTGCCCAGCAGGGTCTCGTTAATTGGGGAATGACCGCCGGCTGCTACTCCCCGGATTCGCGACCCGTTTTCCGCCAGCCAAGCCTCCTTGTCGGCGACTTCCCAGAATCGGTGGACCGTGAACAGTTTGGCGATCTGATCCGTGACGACCGGCAGCATAGGGGCGATCTGGAGAATTTCGGGACGAGCCATGGCTGATTCAGCACCTTATTATTTGAAGAACCGGGTAACATCCGGGTAGGTGCATAGAATGCCCTGTCCGTCAACCATCGGCAAGTTTCGTTCCAAACAAAAGCTGCTTTAATGTGGCAAAAAGTCGCGTTACCATCCGGCAAAGCCTCCGAACCAGAGAGGCGGCAAAAGGGGGAGATGAGCCCGTGGCGAACGACACGGAACTACTCGATCCAGCGCGGCTCGACCTTATCAGGACCAAGCTGTTCACAGCCGTTCTCGGCGACGTCATGGACGCGCGCGGCTTGACCCGCCAGTTCCTGCCGCCGGAAATCCGCGCACTCGATCCTGACATGGTGATCGCAGGCTACGCCATGCCGGTGCTGGAAGCGGACTGCTGCGGCGACCTGGAAGGGCAGAGGGATGGGCAGGGCGGGCGATCCAACCCGTTCGGCCTGATGCTCCGCGCACTCGACGAACTGAAACAGAACGAAGTCTATATCTGCACCGGCGGCACGCCGCGCTACGCCCTTTGGGGCGAGCTGATGAGCACGCGAGCGAAGACGCTCGGCGCGGCTGGCGCCGTGGTCGATGGCTACCACCGCGACACCAACGGCATCCGGCGGCTGGGCTTCCCGGTCTTTTCCTACGGGTCCTACGCTCAGGACCAGCGGGTGCGCGGACGTGTCATCGACTATCGCTGCCCGATCCAGTTCGCCAACGGCGCGCGAGTCGATCCCGGCGACGTGATCGTCGGCGATATCGACGGCGTGCTGGTGATCCCGCGAGCCCGCGCCGACGAGATCGTCTCCGCCGCTCTTGAAAAGGTCGAGGGCGAGGAAGCCGTCCGTCTGATGATCGAGAAAGGGGAAAGCACCGAAGCGATCTTCGGCAAGACCGGCATCATGTGAACCACGCAATATCCAATACCTAATACCCAAAAACGACAACGATAACTAAAGCGATGGGGAGAAAACGATGAAGTCATTGATGGGAGCCGTCTTCGCGATCAGCGTGGCGGCGGCGGGGCAGGCGTCGGCTCAGGAAGTCCTGAACGTGTCCTGGGTCAAGGGTTTCTATAAATCCGAAGACGACGCGCTTTACGAGACGATCAAGAAGTTCGAGCAGAAGACCGGCGTCAAGGTCGAGCTGTCCCAATATCCCGTCCAGGACATGATCCCGAAGACGGTCGCCTCGCTCGACAGCGGCACGCCGCCCGACGTCGCCTATGCCGACGTCTACGACTTCCAGGTCACCGGCAAATGGGCCTTCGAAGGCCGGCTTGAGGACGTCAGCGACATCATCGAGCCGATCAAGGACCGCTTCGCTCCTAATACGATCGAGACGACCTACCTGCTCAACGAGAAGACCGGCAAGCGCGCCTATTACGCATATCCGATCAAGCAGCAGACGATGCATATCGAATACTGGATCGATATGCTGAACCAGGCCGGTTTCCAGGAAGCCGACATCCCGAAGACCTGGAAGGAGTACTGGGCCTTCTGGTGCGGCAAGGTTCAGCCCGCCTACCGCAAGGCGTCCGGCCAGCGGGGCTACGGCATCGGCCAGCCGCTCGGCGTGGACAGCAGCGACTCATTCTACTCGTTCCTGACCTTCGCCGACGCCTACAACGTCAAGATGGTCGATAATGACGGCAAGCTGCTGATCGACGATCCCAAGGTGAAAGAAGGCCTGACTGGCGCCCTCGCCGACTATACCGAGCCCTACACAAAGACCTGCGTGCCGCCCTCTGCTACGAGCTGGAAGGACCCGGACAACAACGTGGCGTTCCACAACAAGACGACGGTCCTGACTCACAACGCGACGATCTCGATCGCGGCCAAGTGGCTGGACGACATGAACAACGCCACGCTCAACGACGAGCAGCGCGCCCAGGCGAAGAAGAATTATTACGAACTGATCCGCACGGCGGGGTTCCCGAGCAAGCCGGACGGCAGCAAGATGGTATACCGCGCCGCGGTCAAAACAGGCGTCATCTTCTCCAACTCCAAGAACAAGGCGCGCGGCAAGGAATTCGTGAAGTTCCTGCTGGAGGAAGAGAACCTGACCCCCTATGTCGAGGGCTCGCTCGGCCGCTGGTTCCCTGTCACCAAGGAAGGCCAGGAACGCCCGTTCTGGAAAGCCGACCCGCATCGCCAGTCGGTCTACAATCAGTTCAAGGACGGCACCGTGACCTTCGAGTTCACCAAGAACTACAAGTTCACGATCCTCAACAACGAGAACATCTGGGCCAAGGCCGCCAACCGCGTCATCAACGAGAAGGTGCCGGTGGACAAGGCCGTGGACGAGATGCTGGCCCGCATCAAGGCGGTCGCCGGCTAAGCGGATAAACAAGTTCCAACAAAAACGGCGGACCCGATGGATACTCTGACGGTTTCCGACAGGGACACGGAGGCCCCGCCCAAGCGGCGGGGCTGGTCGCAGACGCGGATCTGGGGCACCATCTTCCTGGTGCCCTACGTCCTGGTCTTTCTGTTCTTCGTGGTCTATCCCGTCTGTTACGGGTTCTGGCTGGCACGCGACCCGCAGACCTATGTCCAATTGTTCGAAGACCCGATCTTCATCCGGTCGATCTTCAACACGCTGTTCTTCCTGCTGGTCGGCGTGAACCTGAAGATGCTCGTGGCGCTGCTGCTGTCGGGCTTCTTCCTGCACGACCGCATCTGGATACGCTGGCTGTCCCTGATCTTCATCCTGCCCTGGGCGGTGCCGTCGATCCCGACGATCCTGTCGGTCCGCTTCATGCTCAATCCGGAATGGGGCATCGTCAACCAGCTCATCTTCAAGCTGACGGCTGAAGACGGGCCGAACTGGCTGAACGATCCCACGTTAGGCCTGACCTTCTCGGTGCTGGTCCATATCTGGAAGAGCCTGCCGTTCTGGACGCTTATCCTGTTGTCCGGCCGGCTCGCGATCTCCAAGGACATGTACGAGGCGGCCTCGGTCGATGGCGCAAGCTCGATTCAGCAGTTCCGTTTCGTCACGTGGCCGTCGATGAAGACGCTCTATGTGACCTGCACGCTCCTGTCGATGATCTGGACGCTCGGCGACTTCAACAGCGTCTACCTGCTGACGGGCGGCGGTCCGGCCGACCTTACCCATGTGCTGGCGACGCTGGGCATCCGATACCTGCGGCTCGATCAGGTCAACCTGTCGATGGCGGCCATCGTCTCGGCGCTGCCGCTGGTGCTTCCGCTCGTGTACTTCATGATGAGGCGGCTGTCCAAATGACGACACGACCTCTAGCCAAAATCGCGGGCGAAGCGAAGCTCCTGCTGATCGGCATCCCGGTCCTGCTCTGGACCCTGCTGCCGATCTACCACCTGCTGCTGTTCGCGATATCGCCACGCGACGCCGCATTCTCCGGCAATCTCTGGCCGGAGGAGCCGACGCTCCGCAACTTCCAGATCGTGCTGAACCAGGACCACTATTTCCTGATCCACTTCTGGGAACAGCTTGGCAATTCCCTGATCGTCGCCGTCTCGACCGGCTTCCTGACCCTGCTGATCGCAACATTCGCCGCCTTCGCCATCAGCAGGCTGCGGGTGGAAGGCGGGCGCACGGTCATGAACCTCGCGCTCTTCACCTACTTCATCCCCGCCGCCTTCCTGGCGGTCCCGATGTACCGCACCATGGGCATCTACGGGCTGCTCAACAGCAAGTGGGCATTGATCCTCGCCATGGTGACGGTGGCGTCGCCCTACGCGATCTGGGTGCTGAAGCAGGCATCGGACAAGCTGCCCTACGAGCTGGACGAGGCGGCCGTCGTGGACGGCGCGTCACCCCTCCAGCTCTTCTGGATGGTCTACCTGCCGCTGATGAAGCCATCGCTGGTGGCGGTCGGCACCTACGCCCTGCTACTGGCCTGGAACGAGTACCTCTACGCCTTCCTGCTGCTGTCCCGCGACACCGAGATCACGCTGCCGGTGGCGCTCGGCAATTTCCTGGCTGCCGACGACTCCCCGTGGGAACTGCTGATGACCACCGGTCTGATCTACGCGCTGCCGCCGGCGGCGATCTACTACGCCTTCAAACGCTACATGGTCTCGGGCCTGACCGCCGGTGCGGTAAAGAGCTGAACAGTGGAAGGAACCAAGCATGGCCTCGGTTGAGATCAGGGACGTCCGCAAGGCCTATGGCAACGCGCAGGTCCTTCACGGCGTATCGGTAGACATCCAGGACGGCGAGTTCGTCATTCTGGTCGGTCCCTCGGGCTGCGGAAAATCGACGCTGCTCCGCATGCTCGCCGGACTGGAAAGCATCACCGGCGGCGAGATCCGCATCGGTCCTCGGGTGGTCAACGACATCCCGCCCAAGGAACGAGACATCGCCATGGTGTTCCAGAACTACGCCCTCTACCCCCACATGACGGTCGCGGAGAACATGGCGTTCTCCATGCGGCTGCGTCGGGCCAAGAAGTCCGATATCGAGGTCCGGGTCAACCGCGCCGCCGATATCTTAGGCTTGACCAAGCTGCTCGGCCGCTATCCCAAGGAACTGTCCGGCGGCCAGCGCCAGCGCGTCGCCATGGGCCGCGCCATCGTCCGCGACCCTAAGGTCTTCCTGTTCGACGAGCCGCTGTCCAACCTGGACGCCAAGCTGCGCGTCGCCATGCGCGCCGAGATCAAGGAGTTGCACCAGCGGCTCCGGACCACGACGGTCTACGTCACCCATGACCAGATCGAGGCCATGACCATGGCCGACAAGATCGTGGTGATGCGCGACGGCATCGTGGAGCAGATGGGAGCACCCCTCGACCTCTACGACAGGCCGGGCAACCTCTTCGTCGCCGGCTTCATCGGCTCCCCCGCGATGAACCTGCTGGAAGGCGCCATCGAAGGCGACGCCTTCGTGACCAAGGGCGGATTGCGCCTACCGCTGCCGGCGAACCATGCCTCGGCCCCCGCCGGCCGCCCCCTCGTCTACGGCCTCCGCCCCGAACACATCACGCTCAGCGACGGCGGCGTTCCGGTGGAAGTCGTGGTGGTCGAACCGACCGGATCGGAAACCCTGATCGTGGTCAAGGGCGGGCACACCGAATTCGACTGCCTGTTCCGCAGTCGCATCCATCCCAAGCCGGGCGAAACCCTGCGCATCCAGCCGGACACCGCACATGTTCACCTGTTCGACGCCGAGAGCGGGCGCAGGCTGGAATAGAAGCTCCCGAGTAAACGGAAAGTACAATGGCAAGACTGACTTCGATCGAACCCGGATTCTACCGCATACCGCTGCCCACGGTGCTGACCGACAGCACCCACGGCGAAATGAAGGCGTTCGAACTCAACACCGTCCGCCTGCGTGACGCCGACGGGGCGGAAGGCACCGGCTACACCTTCACCGTGGGCCGCAACGGCGGCGCCGTCGATTCCGTGCTGACCCGCGAGATGACCGAACTGATGGCCGGCGAGGACGCCGACACCATCGAACGCCTGTGGCTCAAGGCATGGTGGGCGCTCCATTACGGCGGCAGAGGCGGCCCGACCGTCCTCGCCCTCTCCGCCTTCGACATGGCGCTGTGGGACCTCAAGGCCCGCCGCGCCAACCTGCCGCTGTGGCGTCTGCTCGGCGGCTTTGATCCCCGCGTGCCCTGCTATGCCGGCGGCATCGACCTCGACCTTCCCCTCGACGACTTGCTGCGCCAGACCGACGGCAACCTCGCCAAGGGCTTCCGCGCGATCAAGATGAAGGTCGGCCGCAAGAACTTGTTCGAGGACGTCGAGCGCGTCGCCGCCATGCGCCAGCATCTCGGCCAAGGCTTCCCCCTGATGGTGGACGCCAACATGAAATGGGGCGTGGACGAAGCGATCCGAGCCGCCCGCGCCCTCCAGCCGTTCGACCTGACATGGCTCGAGGAACCGACCATCCCCGACGACCCGGCAGGCCACGCACGCATCGTCCGCGAAGGCGGCCTCCCCATAGCAGCCGGCGAGAACCTGCGCACCCTTTGGGAATTCAAACTCTACATCGCCGGCGGCGGCGTGACCTACCCGGAACCCGACGTCACTAACTGCGGTGGCGTCACCCCCTTCATGAAGATCGCCCATCTGGCCGAAGCCTTCAACCTGCCGGTAACCAGCCACGGCGCGCATGACGTGACCGTCCACCTGCTGGCCGCCTGTCCAAACCGCTCCTATCTGGAAGCTCACGGATTCGGGCTGGAGCGCTATATCGCGGAACCGCTCCGGATCGAGGACGGCGTCGCCCTGGCGCCGGAACGGCCGGGTCACGGGATCGAGTTCGATTGGAAAGGGCTGGAGAAGATCCGGGCCTGATCGTTCGGCCGTTGCCGAAGCTCGCCCGATGGGCAATGGTGCCGGAAGCATCCGACTTTCTGGAAATTCCGCACCATGCCTCATCGCACGCCATCCACCTTCGACCCTGCCAAAGCCGGATGGGAGCGTCTGCCCGACGCCGGCTTCCTTGATCTGGTCGGCCCCCTCTGGCGGAAGCGGGACGAACGGGGCCTCGCCTTCGGCTTCCGGGCGGAACCGAAGCACGCTAACCTGATCAACGTCGTCCAGGGCGGCATGCTGATGACGTTCGGCGACCGGGCGCTCGGCATCGCCGCCTGGGAGGCGGCGCAGACCAGGGTCTGCGTCACCATTCAGTTCGACATGCAGTTCATCGGAGCCGGCGAGATCGGCGACTTCATCGAGATCCAGCCGGAAGTGATCAGAAAGACACAGACGCTCGTCTTCCTGCGCGGCATGCTGATGGTCGGCGACCGGGTCGTGTCCTCGGCCAATGGCGTCTGGAAGATACTGGACCGCCCGCAGCCGCAGCCCCAAGACCGATAAGAATCGATGACTCCTGTCGACCGAGCACGCCCAATGCACGCCGGTTACAGCCAGATTTGAATTTTGGCTGTAACCAGGGACGCACATGCTTGTCGCCAAGCCGGTAAAGTGGTTATGATGGTTACAGCCAGAATTGAAATCTGGCTGTAACCATGTTGAAATCGGAAAACTGCCATGGTTGAACGCCTGACCATGCCGATCCAGACGCTTTATGCCGAACTGATCGACAGGTGCGAGATCGCGGCTTTCGATGCCGACTTTCCGCCTAATGGCGGCTTCTACAAAACATCGATCAAGGGGCGCGACTACTGGTACTTCCGCGAAAGTCCCGATAGCAGCGGACATCGTCGGCAGAAATATGCCGGACCCGATGGTCCGGATATACGCGAGCGTATCGCAAAGCATGGAAAAACAAAGAGTGCCTACAAGGAACGCCGACAGTTGATCGCCGCGCTGCGGAGATCGGGGATCGCCGTTCCACCCGATGAGACGGGTGAAATCCTGGAAGCCTTATCCCGTGCCGGCGTGTTCCGGCTGCCCGCTTGTCTTGTCGGAACCGTCGCATTTCAAACATTCGGCGGACTGCTCGGCGTCAAGCTACCGGGAGCGATCGTTCAGACCGGAGATATAGATATTGCTCAATTCAGGTCGATATCGGTGGCGATCGCTGACGATGATCAGACCGAGCCGCTGCTCGACATCCTCCGCGGTATCGACTCCAGCTTCCAGCCTGTTCCCTACGCCACGGATGCCTGCCTGCACATGGCTAACAGGAACGACATCGAGTATCGCGTAGAAGTATTGACCCCGAACAGGGGGCCTGATCTGGAAGCGCCCGTCGACTTACCGGCACTCCAGGCGCAGGCTCAGCCGCTTCGCTTCCTTGACTTCCTGATCTATGACGCGATACCAGCCGCCGTGCTTCATGGCGGCGGCGTCCTGGTCAATGTCCCCAGACCTGAACGATATGCCCTTCACAAACTGATCGTCAGTCAGCGTCGCCGGGAAGACGCTGCGAAAATCGATAAGGATCTGCTACAGGCGGAAGTCCTGCTCGATGTGCTGGCTGACCGCCGCAAGGCGGATCTGCGCGATGCTTGGGAGGAACTGTGCGGCCGTGGACCGAAGTGGCGGTTTCTGGCAGCAAACGGAATGGCCGCAATCGACGAGGAAATCCGGAAGAAGGTCGTCAGGGTCATTCAAGACGATCTGTCGGCTGAGAAGCCGGAGGACGGACCGGCGGGCAGCTCCGCAACTTGAGACCGTAAGCCGCCGGCCCTTGTCCCTCCGCGCTGCCGTTCAAGCGACCAATCGGATTCTCTCGACGTTGGCTCCGGACTCATCAGCTCCGGTAATGACCGTCACGCGCATCACCGGCCATCCGGCGTCCCGGCTTGACGATGGCAGCCGTAGTCAGCAGGGCGACCAGCGCCAAGCTGGTCCCCATGAACACCAGCGAGCCAGACGACGCCTGCCGCGATGACGCTTGGCGTCGGGCTGCCTTCGGCTCGCTCATCCTGCGATGGACCTGCGCCAGCATCGGGTCGGACATCAGGTTGGTGGCGGCGGCCTGGATCTTGGTCTTTAGGCTCTCGGCGATCACGTGATGCCGGTCCGCCATCAGCGCTTCGAAGCCCTGGCGCGCGACTTCGGCGGGATCGTCCTTCGCGCCGTCTCCGACCGGCGTCCCGTCCATGCCGGCCCGGTGGAAGAAGTCGGTGTCGGTCGGGCCGGGAAGCAGCGCCGTGACGACGATCCCCTTGGGCGCCATTTCGTTCCGCAGCGCCTCGGCGAACGACCTTATGAACATCTTCGATGCCGAATAGACGGCTTCGAACGGTCCCGGCATCAGCGCCGAGATCGACGATGTGAACAGGATCCTGCCGCTGCCGCGCGCGACCATATCGCGGACGATCAGCTTTGTTAGGTGTACCTGGCTGCGGACGTCGAGGTCGATCAGACGCAACTCGGCATCGAGATCGGTCTGGCTGAAGTCGCCGCCGCCGACGCCGACTCCGGCATTGGCGCAGAACGCATCGACCGGGCGGCCTATCTCCCGGACACGCTCGTAGAACCGCTCGACGCCGTCCGACTGCGCCAGATCGGCCGGAGCCGTCCAGACCTCCCGGCCGGTTTCCCGCCGGAGCAGGGCCGCGGCGCCTTCGAGCTTCGGAGAATCCTGGCCGCCGATCACAAGGTCGTAACCGTGGCGGCCGAACCGCCGAGCCAGTTCCAGGCCGATGCCACTCGAGCCGCCGGTAATCACGGCAAGCCGCTGCGTGTTCATTCTTAATCTCCCACGACGTATTCGATCAAACGGACGAATGACGGCGTCAACAGGTCAAGGGCGGCGGTGTTTCAAAGAATTGACGTCACCGGCGATAGAGTGTCAGATAGCGGAGAAATCACTAGGCCGATGTGGGAACAAAGCCATGCTGACCATGAGTGATGTAACGCGCCGAACCTATGAACAGAGACTCGACAAACTGCAAGCTATCGCCGCACGTTTGTCAGGTGAACTGGTGATGGCGAGCGGTCACGACCCCAAGGCGGCGGAACGCCTTCATCGCAACCTTGAAGCCGTCGAGACGGAGATTGAGCTTTTGCTTGAAGCTCTCGGCGTTACCGACGAGATCGAACCCCAGTAGACCGCGGCACGTCCTCCGCGATCCCCGCTCACCCGACCCTTCCGAATTATTTGAAAGTGTTGCGGTACTCGGTGGCTTCCCCCACCGGGACACCCCGCCTAACACTTGTTCCGGACGCGGAACGACAGAAACCCGCGCCGAAAAACAATAAATCCTTCGGGAGAGGAACGTCATATGTCGGATCGGTCGGCACGACGAGAGCGCGGAACGGGTCGGATCGCCGATCCGGCCCAAAACCATTCGGCTATCCATCCAGTGGACGCCATGCTGCCTCCATGGCAGATGTTTACCGTCGCCCTTCAGCATGTGCTCGTCATGTATGCGGGTGCGATCGCGGTGCCGCTGATCATCGGCGCGGCCCTCAAGCTTCCCAAGGACCAGATCGCCTTCCTGATCAGCGCCGATCTGTTCGCCGTGGGCATCGCGACGCTGATCCAAAGCGTCGGCGTCTGGAAGTTCGGCATCCGCCTGCCGGTCATGATGGGCGTGACCTTCGCCGCCGTCGGCCCGATGGTCGCCATGGCCAATGCCGGAACGGGTCTGCCGACCATCCTGGGGGCCGTCATGGCGTCCGGCCTGTTCACGGTGCTGGTGGCGCCGTTCTTCAGCAGGATGCTGCGCTTCTTTCCGCCCGTCGTCACCGGCACGATCATTACCGCCATCGGCATCACGCTGTTGCAGGTCGGGATCAACTGGGCCGGAGGGGGCAGGGGAGTGGCCGACTTCGGAGCGCCTCGCTACCTGACCGTCGCTTTCCTCGTGCTGGTCTCGATCGTGCTCATCAACCGGTTCTTCAAAGGCTTCTGGTCCAACGTCTCGGTTCTGCTCGGGCTGATCATCGGGTTCGCGGTGGCCCTGCCCGCCGGGATGGTCAACATTTCCGGACTGTCCGATGCTCCTTGGTTCGCGGTCGTCTATCCCTTCGCCTTCGGCCCTCCCGTGTTCGAGATCGGACCGATCCTCTCGCTCTGCCTCGTCATGCTGGTCGTGATGGTCGAATCCACCGGCATGTTCCTGGCGCTCGGCGAACTGACCGACCGCCCGGTCGGCGAGACGGACCTGACGCGCGGCCTTCGCACCGACGGCATCGGCACGCTGATCGGCGGCATCTTCAACACCTTCCCGCACACATCGATCTCCCAGAACGTCGGTCTGGTCGGGATGACCGGCGTCCGCAGCAGATGGGTGGTCGCGGTGGCGGGCGTCATCCTGCTGGCGCTGGGACTGCTGCCCAAACTGGCGACGATCGTGGCGTCCATTCCCGTGGCCGTGCTCGGCGGGGCCGGGATCGCCATGTTCGGCATGGTCGCCGCGACCGGCATCAAGATCCTGGGCAAGGTGAACTTCGAGAACCGCAACAACCTGCTGATCGTCGCCATCAGCCTGGGCGTCAGCATGATCCCGCTGGTGGCACCCACTTTCTTCGACCAGTTCCCGCATTGGACGGCGCCCCTGACCCACAGCGGCATAACGCTGGGCGCGCTCTGCGCGGTCCTGCTGAACGCCGTCCTGAACGCCCGCCCCTCGACCGGTGAAAAGACGATTGAGGACGCGGCGCTGGAACACTGGCCGGCTAGTCACTGAAGCGGCGTCCCGGTGCCGGCAACGCCGCTTGGCAGTCTTCAAACCAGTTTCTTCAAGCCAGGCTCTTCCCGAAGGTTTGAAGACTGTCGGCGAGCAGCGTGGTGCCGGCGCCGGGATGCTGGGGCAGACGGTAGATGCCTCCTTCGACATGGATGGGCTCTTCGAAGTGGTCCTTGATCCAGGGGATGTATTCGAGAATGCCCGAGGCCGGGTGCCAGTAGCTGAGATGAACATGGACCTGACTCATCTCGCCCGCATGGGGGGCTACGGGCAGCCGGTTGGCCAAGGCGAGGTCGGCGACCTGGATATACTCGGTGATGCCGCCCAGCCGGGTCACGTCGGGCTGGACATAGGCCACGGCCTCCGCGTCGATGAAGCTGCGGAAAGCGTCCACCGTGTAGAGCTGTTCGCCCAGTGCTATCGGGATTTCGGTCGACCGCGCCAGTTGGGCATGACTGGAAACGTCGTCGTACCAGGTCGGCTCCTCGAACCAGAAGAGGTCGAGATCCTTCGCCCCGGCACAGAACCGCCGGCAGGTCGGAAGGTCCCATTTGCCGTTTCCGTCCACGGCGATGCGGATATCCGACCCGATCCGCTGCCGAACCGCCTCCAGCCGCTTGATGTCGGTAGCGGGATTTTCGTGGCCGACCTTGATCTTGATGCGGGTGAAGCCGTCCTCTTCCGTGGCCCGCCGCGTCAGGTCGAGCATGGTATCGAGATCGAAGGACAGCCACCCGATATCGGTGTTGTAGCCTTCCAGCTTGTCCGTCCTCGCCCCGCC
The DNA here is from genome assembly GCF_000936425.1 of Skermanella aerolata KACC 11604. Taxonomy (GTDB): domain Bacteria; phylum Pseudomonadota; class Alphaproteobacteria; order Azospirillales; family Azospirillaceae; genus Skermanella; species Skermanella aerolata. The sequence continues at coordinate 22,764 of NZ_AVFK01000003.1, forward strand.
CAGATAGCTCCAGAGCGGCACGCCGGCCGCCTTGGCGGCGATGTCCCACAGGGCGACATCGACGGCGGCCAGCGCCAACTGCGTGATGCCGGAGCGGCCGACCCACTGAAGCGCCGGACTGCGCGCCAGCTTGTTCCACAACCGCGTCCTGTCGTTCGCATCCTCCCCGATCAGCAACGGCGCGTAGCAGGTGCTGATGCAGGACGTGATCAGGCGGTCCGACGGCAGGTGCGCATGGGTCCCGGTGAACCCGTAGCCCGTCAGTCCGTCGCTGGTCACGATGCGGGTCCCGACGACACCCCAATGGGTGATGCTGTGGGTGGAGTCGGAAATCGAACTAGCCGTCAGCGGCAGATGGACGATGAACGGTTCGATTGCGGTGATCTTCATGCGGTCACGTTCCTCCTTGCGATGGCTACTTGACCGTAGCTCTGGGCTTGGTCACTTCGTTCTACACGTAGCATGACAACGTGCTGAGGCAGAGGATTGCACCGGAACGGCACTTTGATTCGGTCAGGGCCAAGACCCGCGACCGGACGGCGCCTCTCTTCCACGAGAAACGTCTATGGCCGATCTGAACGTCTTTCAGGCGGCCGCCCGCACGATCCCCGGATGACCAGTTCGGTCGGCAGCATCATCTGACGTCCCGGACCACTGTGACGGCCACCGATCCGGTCCAGCAGAAGCTCGGCCGAGGCCTTGCCCCAGGCCTGGATATCCCAGCGGATCGCCGTCGTCGGCGGCGACGTCAGCAGCGCCAGATCGGAATCGCAGCCGGCGACGATCGACAGGTCGTCGGGAATCCGCAAGCCGCGCAGCGACACCGCCTTGAGCACGCCGACCAGCAGCGACATGCCGCCGGCGATGATCGCGGTCGGCCGGTCCGTGCCGTCCAGCATGAAGGACGTGGTGCGGAAGCACTGCTCGGCGACGAAGCTTTCGGTCTGGAGCATGCGCTCGTCGAAGGGGATACCGTTGGCCGCCAGGCCTTCCCTGTAGCCTTCGATCCGCTCACGCGAGGGGCGCATATGCGGCTTGCCGGTCAGCAGGGCGATCCTGGTATGGCCGAACGATGCCAAGTGATCGACCGCCGCCCGGATGCCGCGGCGGTGGTCGATGACGACGCTGTCCGCCAAATTCCCGGCCTCGCGGTCGATCAGCACCACGGGTGCGTTGACGCGGGCGATGGCGTCCTCCAGCTCCGGCACCGCCTCGGCACTCTTGGTCAGCAGCAGCCCGTCGATCCGGCGTTTTGCGAATACCTTGAGCAGGTCGGCTTCATGGCGCGGATCGTCGCCGGTGTTGGTCAGGATCAGGGTATAGCCGGCGTCGCGGATGATCCGCTCGGCCGACCAGACGAAGGACGCGAATTCCGGGATGGAGATGTCGCGGATAGCACAAGCGATCGTCCGCGACGACCGCGTGCGCATCGCCTGCGCCGCCGGGTTGGGTTCGTAGCCCAGCCGGTCAATCGCCTTGCGGACCCGCTGGCGCAGGTCCTCGCTGACCGAGTGGTGGTTGTGCATCACGCGGGAAACGGTGGCGATTCCGACGCCGGCCTCCCGCGCGATCTGCTTGATCGTGACGTTAGCCGGAACCTCCGGACCGCCGGGGTCCGGATGGGGGGTGCGGATCGGTCTGGGCGCCACGTTCATGGAGTTCCCCGGAGGTCACGAAGTTTCCAAACCATAGCGCAAATCATCCGGTAATCGCCCGCACCCATTTTCCTATCCCAGCAAAAGGTTCGGCAGCCACAGCGAAAGCTGCGGGAATGCCATGATAATGATCAACAGGATCAGGAGCAGGATGGCAAAGGGCGTGATGCCCCGGATCACTTCGGTCAGCGGCGCCTTGGTGATCGACGCCAGGATGAACAGGTTCAATCCGACCGGCGGCGTCAGGAGCGCCAGTTCCATGTTGATCACGATGATCATGCCGAAATGGATCGGATCGATGCCGAAGGTGTCGAGCATCGGCAGCAGCACCGGCAAGGCTATCAGCAGCACCGAGAAGACTTCCAGGAACATGCCGAGCGCGAACAGCAGCAGGTTCACCAGCACCAGGAAATGCCAGGGTTGCAGGTCCCATGCCCGCATCTGGCTGGCGACGGCCGCCGCCATGCCGCTTTCGGTGACGTAATGGCCGAACGCCAGGGCCATCACGATGATGATCATGATAGCCGCGGAGTTGCGGGCCGCCTGGGCCAGCAAGGGCAGGATGTCCGACGGCCCGATCCGCTTGTAGAACCCCATGCTGATGACCAGCGCCGCCACGGCGGACAGGGCCGCCGCCTCGGTGACGGTGGTCAGGCCGCCATAGATGCCGCCGAGCACGATCGCCGGCATTGCGAAAGCGGGCAGCGCCCCGAGGTTCTTGCGCCGGAACTCCGCGCCGGAGATCGGCTCCGGCCTCGGATACCCCTTGCGGTGGCTGTAATACAGCACCCAGGCTCCGATCAACGCCGCCTGGAGAAGCCCTGGTACGACGCCGGCGAGGAACAGGCGGGGGACGGATTCATCCGCCAGCACGCCGTAGACCACCATGGCGAGGCTGGGCGGAATCAGGATGCCCAGCGTGCCCGAGGCGCCGACGACACCGGCCGCGAAATGCCGGTCGTAGTTGAGCTTCAGCATGCTCGGCACCAGGATCGTGCCCATCGCCAGGGCCGTTGCGACGCTGGACCCGCACATCGCCGCGAAGATCGTGCAGGCCAGGACGCAGACGATCCCAAGGCCGCCCCTGACCCTACCGACCCAGGTCGAGGTGGCGTCGATCAGCGCGGATGCGATGCCGCCGCGCTCCATGAAGACCGCCGCCGCCACGAAGAAGGGGACAGCCAGCAGGGTCTGTGAATTCAGTTCGTCGACGATCTTCTGCGCCACGCTGACCATCGGCGTGCCGGTCATCGCAAGCAGGAAGAAGGCGGTGACGCCGAGCACCAGGTAGATCGGGAAGCCCAGCACGAGCATCCCGCCGAACATCGCTATTCCGCCCATCGGGAGAACTCCTTATCGCTGGGCCATAGCGGTGCGAGAGCCTGTCAGCAGTCTCACCAGGACGATCAGGTGCCGGACGGCCATGGATGCGGCCGCGAGCGGCAGCGCCGCGTAATAGATCCACATCGGGAAGCGCAGGTTGGTCGGAGAAAGGTCGCCGAAGTCCCAGGCCTCGTAGGTCACCTGGCTGGCGAACCACGCGAGCACCAGGCAGAAGCCGATGCCGACGACGTGGCTGGCGATCTCGCAGGCTCGCTGGACCCCCGGCGAGAGCGAGCCGACCACCAAGTCCGCCTTGACATGCTCGCCGCGCGATGTGATGCCGCCGCAGGCGAGCAGGACCGCCCACATGACCATATAGACCGTCACTTCGTCGGTGATCTGCGGGGCGAACTGTGGGACCAGATAGCGCAGGACGATGGTGACGACGACCAGCAGCAGGGCCGAGCCCAGGATGACCCCGACGATCAGGCTTTCCAGCCTGTCGATCCAGTGGAAGAGGCCGGACGAAGCGCCGGAATGCCGGGATTCGGAGTTCCCGGCAGCCGTGCGGCTTTCCGCTTCTCCGCTGACCGGCGACACGGCGTCGTAGCGCGCCGCGTCCCGGCCGATCACATCATTTGACGATGCCAAGGCGATCGATCTCCTTCATGGCCAAATCCACCAGATCGGTGTCGATGTTCATGTCCTTGACGATGCCGTCCTGCGTTTCCAGCAGCTTCAGCCGCTTGTCGCGCAGGGCTTCCTTGCTGGCTGTCACGATCTTGACGCCGTTGGCCGCAACCTGCTCGCGGGCGTGCGTCTGGGCATCGGCCGCCATCTGCCGCGCCTTGGGTATCGTTTCCGCCCATGCTTCGGTCATCGCGGCCTGGAGATCCTTGTCTAGTCCCTTCCAGAACTTCTCCGAGACGAGTGGGACGTATTGGCCGAACCACTGGTTGTCTTCGAACGCATAGTGGATTCCGGACTCCCAAAGCTTGGCGCTGGCGATACTCTCATGCGTGGACGACACGGCATCGACCACGCCGGACGACAGCGCCAGCGGCACGTCCGGCCAGGGGATCAGGTTGGGTGTGCCGCCCAGGCCGGAGACGCGGTCGGCGTTGGATGTGCCGCCCGAGATGCGGATCTTGAGGCCAACCAGATCCTCATGCGACTGGAGCGGCTTCGAGACGCTGTAGAAGTGCGAGAAACCCAGGTTCATCCACGGGCCGAGCACCTTGACCCGCATCCGCTCCTCGGTCCGCTCGTTGATCTTCTGGCCAAGCTCGCCGTCCATCAGCGTCAGCGTCGCCTGCTCGTCGATCCCGTAGAAGGCGGGCAGGGAGGTCATCGCCATAACAGGCACGAGGCCGTCGAGAACCCAGGTTCCGGGAACCGCCATCTCGACGCTGCCTTGCCGCAGCGCTCGTCCGACGTCGCGGTCGCGGTAAAGCTGGGCGCTGGGATAGACCTCGATCTCCATCCGGTCGCCGACGCGCTGCTTAAGCGCCTCGACGAACAGGTCGACGCCCTTGTTGCGGACGTGAGAGGGATTGGTGTCGAGCGAGATGCGCAGCTTCTCCGCCGCATCCGCCGATCCGATCGCGGTCAGCGTCGCCAGAACGGCCACGGACAGCGTTCCAAGTAATCGCCTGCTCAAGAGACTCATCGATTCCTCCCCTATTTCTTGATTAGACCTGTTTCTCGATCGTAAACGAGCGGCCGGGCGTTCTTGGCCTCTTGCCGCGGTCGCGTCAGTGCTTTGCCGCCGCGTGTCGGTTGGTAAGGTCGAGTGAGCGCAGGGACGTCACGCGGTCGAGATCCATCAGGTCGCCGAACAGCCGGTCGGCGGTCTCGCCGCTGCCCAGCCGGTCGCCCACGCAGTCGATGAACTTCGCCCGCAACTCGTCGCGGCTGAGCCGCTTGCCCCAGCTTCCCTTGGCGAGAGCCACCGGCTCGTGCCGGAGGGTCTGGCCGGAGCCCAGCACCACCGATACCTCATCCGCCGGGGCGAACGGCATGTCGGGCATGCATTCGTCCGTCGTCGTCGTGACGACCTTCGTCATCGCCTGGACCACGTCGTCCCGCCGGACGAAATCGTCGGTGAGCTGGCGCAGGCCGACCTGACCGGCGACCAAGGCCGAGGCCATGGCGAACTCGATGCTGAACTTCGCTTCAAGCCCGGTCTTCGGCGACCGGTTGCGCAGCATCAGCCGCTGTGTCCTGCCGATCCGGACGTGGATTTCCGCCACGTCGTTCGGGGTCAGGCCGTGGTCGCGCACAAGGTCGAGCATAGCGTCGATGCTGCGATGGGTCGCGTAGCAGATCGGGTACTGCTTGACGTTGACCCCATGCTCCGCCAGCCGCCAGCGCCCGCCCAAGGCGTCGTCGCCGAAGTCGAGGCGCGGCTCGCCCGAGGGGGAATGGGCGCGCAGCAGGCCGACCGGATGCTCGATCGCGTCGGGCGAGCCGGTGAAGCCGCTGGCCGCCAGCCTCGCCGCCATCACCCCCGCCTGAGCCGCCCGCCCGGCATGGAGCGACTTGGTCATGGTGCCGAAATTGGCGACCAGTCCCGATGCCATCGACGCGGCGATCGCCACCGCATGGGCCGACTGGGTCGCGTCCAGCCCGTTCAGCCGGGCACAGGCCGCAGCTGCCGCCAGCGTGCCCCACAAGGCGGTCGGATGGAACCCCCTATCATGCATGTGGCCGGGTTCGAGTTCGACCAGCCGCGCCCAGACCTCGTAGCCGATGGCATAGGCTTTGACCGCCTCGGCGCCGCTCGAATCCAGTGCCCAGCCTTCCGCCAGGATGGCCGGCGTCAGCACGGCGCTCGTATGGCCGTCCAGAACGACGTCGTCGTAGTCCAGGACATGGGCGGCGACGCCGTTGACCAGCGCCGCGTCGAGCGGCGTCAGCGGGCGGCCGGAGGGGATCTCCGGCACGCCGCCGGCTGCCGTTGTACCCACGAGGTCGGCGGCGATCCGCACCGCCGGCTCGTCCGCCCCGCCGATGGTGACGGCGACGCAGTCCGTCATGCCGATCCGGGCGGCTTCCCGGCACTCCGCCGGAAGGGCGTTTCCGTCATATGAAGCGATGAAGGCTCCGATGTCGCAGGTCAGGGATGCCATGCGCCAGCTCCTTGTTCGGGAGAAGAGGACGGTCGGTAGGGCCAGTCAATAGGACCGGGGCAGGCCCAGGACATGCTGGCCGACATAGGCCAGGATCAGGTTGGTCGAGATCGGCGCCACCTGATAAAGCCTCGCTTCCCGCCACTTGCGCTCGATGTCGTATTCGCGGGCGAAGCCGAAACCGCCATGGGTCTGCAAGGCGGCCTCGGCCGTATGCCACGTCGCTTCGGACGCCAGCATCTTGGCGATGTTCGCCTCCGAACCGCAGGGAGCGCCGGCCTCGAACAGGGCCGCCGCCCGCCGGGCCATCATGTCGGCGGCCTCGATCTCGGCATAGCAGCGGGCGAGCGGGAACTGGATTCCCTGGTTGCGGCCGATCGGACCGCCAAAGACCTCGCGGGTCTTGGCGTATTCGACCGCCTTGTCGAGCAGCCAGCGGCCGTCGCCCAGGCATTCGGTCGCGACCAGTATCCGTTCGGCGTTCATGCCGTCCAGGATATAGCGGAAACCCTTGCCTTCCTCACCGATCAGGTTCTCGGCGGGTACCTTCAGGCCGTCCATGAAGACTTCGGTCGTGTTGTGGTTGATCAGCGCGTCGATCGGCCGGATTTCCATGCCGTTGCCGACGGCGTCGCGCAGATCGACCAGGAAGACCGACAGGCCGTCCGTCTTCTTCGCCACCTTGTCGAGCGGCGTCGTCCGGGCCAGCAGCAGCATCAGGTCGGAATGCAGCGCCCTGGACGTCCAGACCTTCTGCCCGGTCACCACGTAGTGGTCGCCCTGCCGCTCCGCCCGCGTCTTCAGCTTGGTCGTGTCGGAACCGGATGTCGGCTCGGTTACGCCGAAGGCCTGGAGCCGGAGCGAGCCGTCGGCGATGCCGGGCAGGTAGCGCTGCTTCTGTTCGGCGCTGCCGTGCCGCAGCAGAGTGCCCATGATGTACATCTGGGCATGGGCGGGACTGGCGGTGCAACCGCTGGCATTGATCGTTTCCAGGATCACGGCGGCGGCGCGGATCGGCAGGCCGGAGCCGCCGTATTCCTCCGGGATCAGCGCCGCCAGGAAGCCGGCCCTGGTCAGTTCGTCGACGAACTCGGTCGGGTAGCCGGAGGCCTCGTCCAGCTTCCGCCAGTATTCGCCGGGGAAGCGCTGACAGACCCGGCGCACGGAATCGCGCAGTTCGGGATAGTCCTCGCCAAGTTCCATGGAAATGGCGTCGGGAGTGCTGAGATATCCGTCCATGTCGCTTCTCCCTCAGGCGGCCAGGGCCGAAGCCGGCCGGTAATGCTTAGGCAGGCCGGCTTTCGCCACCATGCCGTAGAACTTCTCGTCCGGCAGCCAGGTCTCGACCTTCTGTCGAAGGGCGATCAGGGCATCTATGTCGATGCCGGTGTCGAAGCCCATGGACTCCAGCAGGAAGGCGCAGTCCTCGCTGTCGATGTTGCCGGTGGCTCCCGGCGCGAAGGGGCAGCCGCCCAGACCGCCGAGCGAGGCGTCGAAGCGGCGGACGCCGGCCTCGACGGCGGCGGTGACGTTGGCGAGGCCCAGCCCGCGCGTGTCGTGGAAATGGGCCGCGACCGGAACATCGCCGCAGCGTTCCACGACCCGGCCCATCAGGCGGCGCACCTGTGCCGGATTGCCGTAGCCGACGGTGTCGGCGACGATGATCTCGTCCGCTCCCGCGTCGAGCAGCCGGTCGATGATCTCAACCACGCGGCCTTCGTCGACGGCGCCTTCCATGGTGCAGCCGAAGGCTGTCGCGACGCCGGCGCCGAGTGCCACCAAGCCCAGGCCGCGATGCGCCCGCGCCTGGACGATACGGCGGAAGTCCTCTATCGAGTCCTCGGTCGAGCGGCGGACATTGGCAAGATTGTGGGTCTCGCTCGCCGACAGGACGTAGTTAAGCTTGTGAACGCCAAGCTCGAAGCCGCGTTCCGCGCCCTTCAGGTTCGGCACCAGGGCCGAAAGCCGGAAACCGCCGATCTTGCCGGTCCGTTCCGCCACTTCGACGGCATCGGCGAACTGCGGCACGATCTTGGGCGGCACAAAGGACGTGACCTCGATCTCGCCTACTCCTGCCGCTGCCTCTTCCCGGCACCACTCAACCTTGCGGTCGCTCGACAGGATGCACCTGACCATCTGAAGGCCGTCACGCAGCCCTACTTCACGCAAGTAAGCTTTTTCCCGCATGGGATTCCCTCCCCCCTTCAGGCCTGTTGAAAGGCCCGGATTTCAGCGGCCCTTGAAGTTCGGGCGTCGTTTTTCGTTGAAGGCAAGCACGCCTTCCCGCCGGTCCTCGGTCGGGACCATCCGGTTATAGGCTTCGATTTCGTAGGCCAAACCGTCCCACACCGACATCTGCATGCCCCGGTGCATCGCCTGCTTGGCCTGCCGGACCGAGATCGGCGCGTTGCCGGCGATGCGCTCCGCCGTCTTCAGCGCCTCGGGCACCAGATCGCCGATCGGTAGGACCCGGTTGAGCAGACCCCAGTCCAGCGCCTGCTGCGCCGTGAAGGGCAAGCCGGTCAGGATGACCTCCTTCGCCCGGCGTTCGCCCATCGCACGCGGCAGGTTCTGGGTGCCGCCGGCCCCCGGCATGATACCCAGCGTGACCTCGGTCAGTGCGAACCGGGCGTGTTCGGCGGCGTAGGCGAAGTCGCAGGCCGCCGCGATCTCGCAGCCGCCGCCATAGGCGGCGCCGTTCACCGCGGCGATGCTGGGGATCGGGCAGCCCATCAGCGCACGGATCATCCGCTCGTAGATGGCATGCTGGCGCTGCCACGCCTCGTCCGTCATGCCCTTCCGTTCCTTGAGGTCGCCGCCGGCGCAGAAAGCCTTCTCCCCTTGGCCGGTCAGCACCAGACACCGGATGTCGTACTGGTCGATGGCGAAGTCTTCCAGGAGAGCCACGAGGTCGAGGCCCATCTGGGTGTTCATGGCGTTGGAGGCTTCGGGCCGGTCGAGCGTCACCAGCAAGACGTGCTCGCCCAGCCGTTCGAGCTTGAGCGTGTCGAATTCGATCCGTTCAAGTTTAACGGGCATTCGCGGTCTCCCTCGATAGCGTGGCGCCGGTGTGCTGCCCCAGTTCCGGCGCCTTGCCGGTCCGGCGTGGGCGGACGCCGTCTAAAGTCATCGGCAGTCCAGCCAACGGCAGGCCGGCATCGTCGCGGAACATGCCGAGACCTTGGGTCTGCGGATGCTCCATCACCTGATCGACCGTCTGGATCGGGGCACAGGGCACACCTGCGGCATCGAGCGCCGCCGCCAGTCCTTCCAACGTCATTCCGGCCATGTGCCGTTCGAGGTCGGAGACCAGCCGGCCCCGGTTGACGACCCGCAAGGCATTGGTCGCGAACTCCGGATCGTCGGCAAGGTCGCCGCGGCCGAGCGCCAGGCAAAGCTTGCGGAACAGCCCGTCATTGCCGGCGGCGACCATCAGCCAGCCGTCCCGCGTCTCGAACGCCTGATAGGGCACGATCTCGGCCAGCCCCGATCCGTGGGGACGGCGGACCTCGCCGGAGGCCGCGTATCCCGCCAGATGGACCGTCATCCATGCCAGCCCGGTTTCATAGAGCGATGTCGCGACATGGGCGCCGCTGCCCGTACCGCTGCCGTTGCCGGCGCGGGCCAGCAGGGCCGCCAGGATGCCGATCACCGACCACATGCCGGAACCCATGTCGACCAGCGAGACGCCGACCCTGACCGGCGGCCTGCCGCCTTCTCCGGTGACGCTCATGATACCGGAGAACGCCTGGACCAGCGGATCGTAACCGGGCTTCGACGCCATCGGGCCGTCGGCGCCGAAGGCTCCGATATCGCTGTAGACCAGATCGGGTTTGACTTCGCGCAGCGATGCGGCGTCGAGGCCGTGTTTCGTCAGCAGTCCGGGGCGCAGGTTCTGGATCACCGCATCGGCTTCCTCCAGGATCAGCCGCCGCAGGTTCGCGACGTCCTCCGTCTTGGAAAGATCGACCGCGATGCTTTCCTTTCCACGGTTCAAACTGTGGAACGCGCTTGCGGTTCCTTCCCAGAACGGCGGTCCCCAGCCGCGCGCATAATCCCCGCCCGCCGGATTCTCGACCTTGATCACCCTGGCTCCCAAATCCGCCAGGATCAGTCCGGCGTACGGTGCCGCGACGCTATGGCCGATTTCCACGACGACAATGCCGCTGAGCGGTAATGTCCCTGACATCGTTCCTCCCGTTTCTTGTGAAGGAAACGGTAATGTGCGAAGCTGCGCCGAGTCAAGAAAACGTTTCCACAAAAACTTCCAGGAGGGAATGCATGCCGGGTTCGATCTGCTGGGAAAACGAGTTGGCTCCCCTGGCCCAGCGTCATGCCGGGCGGACGGCCATATCCGACCTCGAAGGCGACGTGACCTTCGCCGAACTGTTCAGCCGTGCCGCCGGCGTCGCGGGACGGCTGGTCGATGCGGGTGTCGGTCCCGGAGAGCCGGTCGCTACGTTTCTCAAGAACGGCCGACGTGCCGTCTGGGCAAGCTACGGCGCCGTCATGGCCGGAGCGGCGGAAACGCCGCTGAACACTCTCCTGTCACGGGACGAGATCGCCCACTGCCTCTGCATCGCCGGTATCCGGCGGGTCGTCACCGACCGGGAAGGAGCAGCCTTACTCGATGGTATTGTCACCGAAACACATCGAGTTGACGAGATCGCGCCGGCTGGTCTGGGCGGGACTGGTCTGCCGGCCGTGGCGGAGGACGCCTGGGGAAAGATCGTCTTCACCTCCGGCACCACTGGGGCGCCCAAGGGAGTCGTCTACACCCATGGTGGGCGCTGGACCGCCAATATCCTGCTGCGCGCGACGCTCCAGATAGCGCCCGGCCCAGGCGACAAGGTGCTGCTGATGACGCCCTATTCGCACGGCTCGTCACTGCTGTGCGGCGCTTTCCTAGACGGTGGAGCGGCGGCGTTCCTGCTGAACGGCGTCGATACCGCGACGGTTCTGCCGATCCTGGAGGAGCGCCGCGTCGATCAGGTCTTCGCGCCGCCGACCGTCTTGGCGAAGATCGTCGCCGCTGTTGGTGATCGGACTTTCCCGCATATTCGGACCGTTTTCACCGGAACGGCGCCGCTGTCGCCCGAACTCTACGCCAAGGCCCGCCATGTCTTCGGCCCTGTCGTTCGGTTGACCTACGGCAAGTCGGAGATCTTCAATCCGATCACTGTCCTGACGCCGGAGGAAACCGATGCATGGTACTCCGACCCCGATGCCGGCAAGAGCATCTGCGTCGGATGGCCGGCCAGCGGCGTCGAGATCCGTATCGACCCGCAGCCGACTGCCGACGGAGAAGTGAATGGCCTCCCCGGAACCGGAAGGCTTCTCCTGCGCGCCCGCCACATGTTGGCCGGCTATCTGACCGGCCAGGGCTTCGCACCTCTCGCGACGGACGAATTCCACGAGACCGGCGACATCGGCATGGTCGACGCTCTCGGCCGCCTCCACCTGTGCGGACGAGAGGGCGACCTTATCAAGTCCGGCGGCTACCGGGTTTCGCCGGACGAGGTCGAAGGCTACCTGCGCCCCGCACTGCGGCAGGGCGAATTGCTGGTCGTTGGGCTGCCGTCGCCCTACTGGGGCGAAGTCATCACCGTGGCCACCGCCGGAGCCGAACCCGGCTGGGAGCGCGAACTGGCGCCTGCGCTGGAGCGCATGACTCCGTACAAGCGCCCCCGTCTGTTCGTCACGCTGCCGGAACTGCCGCGCAACGCCATGGGAAAGATAGTCCGGGCAAGGGTCCGGTCGATCATCGCGGAGGACTACGCGATGATCGACGGTCCCAAGGTCTCGCTCACCCGCCGCTCACGCGACGAATAGCGTCCGTTCGGCAAGCCAGTAAAGCCCCAGGGACATGATCGCCAAGGACCCGGCATAGACGACACCCGGCCGCCTCATGCCGGTCATTCCGGATGCCGTCGTCAGGCGGTCGAGCAGCAGAAGCGCGGGAACCGCTACGGCGACGATCGCAAGTTGGCCAATCTCGACGCCGACGTTGAAGGAGGCCAGCGCCGGAACGACCGCCCCGGTCGGCAGGCCGAACGCCTGCAAGGCGCCGGCGAAGCCGAAACCGTGAATCAGGCCGAGGACGAAGGTGTCGCGCCAACGCTGATCGACGTCCCGCGAAATGAAGTTTTCGGCGGCGACATAGACGATGCTCGCCGCAATGGCGGGCTCGACCAGGGACGGCGGCAGCACGGCAACGCCGCTGGCTGCCAGCGACAGGGTAATGCTGTGGGCCGCCGTGAAGGCCGTGACGATCTTGACGACTGGCATCAGCCTGCGTGCCCAAAGCAGAATGGCGAGCAGGAACGCGACATGGTCGTAGCCCAGGAAGATGTGCTCGATACCGGACGCGATATAGCGCAGCACCGTCTCCATCAGGTCCGGTGCCGCGTTGGAAAGTGCCGCCTCCGTCTGATCGCCGTTCAGCAGGACCTGCGCCGGTCCCGCGCTGCCGCTCTCGTCTTCGTTCTCGATCAGGACGATCTGACGGGCCGACGGCTCGATTTCGGTCAGTACCGTCGACCGGTAGACGAGTGCGCCGGTGACGCCGGCACAGTCCCATTCCAGCGTGACGGCAATGCCGTCCCGGTCGGGCGCAGTTCCTGTCGATACCTGCCGGCAGGCCGCTCCGCCCTCGCCCCCGACGGTTGCGTTGCGGGTGAAGTAGCGAAGGATCGACTCGGTGGCATCGCGAAGCGCATCGCCGTCGACGGTGCCGGTCGCGGCGTCGTAGATCGCCGATCCGATTGCCCGATCGACATCGCTGCCCTTGATGCCGATCGTCGCAACTATGGCGTCGCCCCTTATCGAGAGACGGGCATTGGTCAGGTTGACCTCGTGTGCCCCAGCGGATCCGGGCCGCAGGATCAGGGCCAGCAGGACGAGAAGGACTGCAAGCGGAAGTTTCCCGGTCATGGCTCAATCACGGGCGTATTGGGCCGGCAGCATACCGACATAGCCGGTGATATCGGCGTACCAGACGCCGCCGTCGCGATCGATCGCCAAGCTGTAGGGCCGCGCGCGTTCCCGAGGGATCTTGAACGTCGCGACCTTGCCGTCGCGCAGTCGGCCAAGGCTGCCGGTGCGCAGCATGCCGAACCAGACGCTCCCGTCCGGCGCCGCCACCAGACCGCTCAGCCCGGCATTCTCGGTCGGTACGTCGAACTCCGTGAACATCCCGTCCTTGAACCGGCCGATCCGGTTCCGCCAGAACTGGATGAACCAGGCCGAACCGTCCGGCCCGACCGCGATGTCGGTCGGCACCGACCCGCGCTGAGGTATGTCGAAGGACTGCACGGAGCCGTCGCCCCCGACGCGAAGGAGCTGGTTCGCATCCTGAAGCGTCGCCCATACGGCGCCGTCCGGCGCCGCCGCCACGCCGTAGGGACCGCCCGGCAAGGCGTCGTAGACGTGCCGGGTCAGCGTTCCGTCGCGCAGGCTGGTGATGCTGAAACTAGTGCCCTCGGCGAACCAGGCGGCGCCGTCCGGCGCTACGGAAAGCCGACCCAGGCGAACGATTGGTGTGTCCAGCGGGTAGCTTGTAATCGTGCCGGACGGATCGATCCGCTTGACCGCCCTGGCAGCCGCGTCGGTGTACCAGGCGCCCCCGTCGGATGCGGCGCCGAGGCCGATCGGCTCGACATTGCGGCCCTGTGTCGGCAGCCGCTCGATCTTGCCGTCGCGCACGCGTCCGATCGCGTCGGCAAGGTCCAGCGTGAACCAGATCGAACCGTCCGGCGCCGCCGCCACGGCCGTCGGCATGTCCTGGGGCTGCGTCATCGGATACTCGACGAACCGCGCCTCCGCTCCGGCGCCGGCGAACCGGTTGAGCGCGACGGCGGTTGTCGCCGCTACCGTCAGCAGTACTGCCGCACCGATGCCGTGCAGGCGGGAAATCTTCAGCATGATGGTACCCGTGGCGGCAAAGGTCCGGCAAGCGTCGCGGAGGGGGACCGGCGCGCCGCCCGTCTCGTGAGCGTGAAGCGCGTCATCAGAACAGCGACGATGGCCAGGAGGGTCAGGCCGAAGATCAGCCCGCCCTTCAAGGTTATGGAACCGGAACGTGGTGCGGTTTCGGCGGAGTCGACCGCCGCGCGCCAGATATCAGGATAGGGAGTGCGCGAGAACACGGCGTAAAGGGTCGATGGATCGTGTGGGACGCGGAAGAGCGGTCCGGCTTCGAGATGGAACGGCAGGACACCCTCTCTAGGCGTCCAGTCGTCTCCGCCGTTCTCGCTCCGGTACAGCCCCCGGTGCGTCGAGACGGTCAGCGAACGCCCCGCCGGATCGGCCGCGATGCCCCGGACAGTCGTTTCCGGTGGCAACGGTTTGCCCACTGACCGCCAGCCGGAGCCGGCATCGTCGGACACATGGATGCGGCCCGCCTGTGCCGCCCAGATACGGCCGGGCACCGTCAGGTCCGGCGCCAGGGTGTCGACCGGTTCAGGCCCCAGCCCGGTGCCTCGTGCTTCCCAGCTGTCGCCGCCGTCCGCGCTCGCCATGATCCTGCCGTCGATGACCGCATAGAGCGTTTCCGCGGTCTGCTCCGCCGTCGCGGCAGCGACTGCAACGCCGGTCATCGGTCCCCGTCCATGAGGCGCACCGGTGATGGAATCGAAGCTCCGCCCGCCGTCTTCGCTCCTGAACAGGCGTGAGCGGCCCAGCAGGTACAAGCGGCCCGCTCCCGCCCCCGTCGCAAGGGTGCGGCCGGGCACTGCGCCGTCCGGCGTTTTCGACCGTTTCCAGTTGCCGTCCTGCAAGCGGAAGACGCCGGTGGGCGTCACGCAGACCGCACTCCTGCCGTCCTTCTCGAAAATCACCGAGAAGACGGCGCCCCCGATCAGCGACGGCGCTTCGGGCATCCAGCTTTGACCGCCGTTCCGCGACGCCATCAGGCCGAGATCCGTTCCCATCAGCAGATGGGCCCGATCGAGCGGATCGACGGCGACGGAAAGCGCCGCGCTGAGGAACAGCCCCGCATCCGCGTTGAGCCAGGTGCGGCCCAGGTCGCGCGACCGGAACAACCCGCCATAGGTCGCGGAGTCGTGCGCCCCGGCATCGGATACCGTCAGGACCAAGGCTACGGCGAGCATCCGAATGATGATACCGATCACGGAAACTCCTCGCCGCAGCGCTTGCAGTGGTACCGGGACTTGAAGCCGGCCGGCCTCGTCAGCCGGCCGGTGGTCTCTGTTGCACCTGCTCAGGGCTTGTGCGACCGCTCGCCGGCAGCCAGGGCGATCTCCGCCATGCGCGAGCCGTTGGGGCCGACCCAGGAGTTCTTGGTGAGCGGGTACTTGTCGGTGTAGGACAGCGGCTCATGCGCCGCGACGCAGTTCTCGTACCCGCCGGTGATCTTGTAGCACTTCTCGTAGGCCAGGAACTGCTGGACCGAATCCGTCTGCTGGACATTGGCGACCATCCAGTCCCGAATGCCTTCCCAGGACGAATAGGCATCGGACCCGAATACCAGCTTGCCGATGCTGGTCGGGACTTCCAGCAGTTGGGAGCCGGCGGTATGGGCGCGGAACGCGGGGTGGATCTTAACGCCGGGCATGATCTCCATCTCGCCGTCGACGATCACGGCCTTGCCGTGAAGGACCTTGCCGTAGATCTCGTCCATGGTCAGCGGCATGTAACCGCAAGCCGGCGTGCGGTAGCAGCCGCCGGGATCGCTGTTGATCGCCCGGATGTGCGGTTCGGGATAGTTCAGCGCCCACTCGATGCCGCGCAATTCCTCCCGCTGGACGTAGACGACCGCGTTCGGGAAGTCGGACAACTGACCGGCATGGTCCCAGTGGCCGTGGCCGATGACGATCCTGGTCACGGCGGCGGCGTCGAAGCCCAGCGCCTTGAGCTGTTCCGGCAGCGGCGCCCAATGGTCCGATCCCGTCATCTTGAGATAGTCCTGCTGCTTCCAGCCGGAATCGTACAGCATCAGGTCGTTGCCGCACTTGATGACGCCCAGATTGACCGGCAGGTCGATCGTGCTGATATTGTTCATCGGATTGGAGCTGTTCGGGACGAAGGCCCGGTCGGGCATGAAGGAACCGAACGGCACGTTCATGAAGCGGCTGCTTTCGACCAGCCACACCGAGCAGTTCTGCGGCTGCTGGGCCTGCGCGGCGCCGCAGTTCGCCATGGCCAGGACCGCAAGGCCCGCCGTCGCGATCGTTTTCATCAGGGTCGTCATCAGGCGTTTCATGTGCTTGCTTCCCCCCGGTTCTTGTTTTCTAACTTCGAGTTGACAGAGGATCGCTGTCCGGCGTCAGTGCGGCTTGTACTCGCCGGGCCATAGGCGGTCTCCGACCCGCAGCAGTTCCTCCGCCGCCCGATGGGTCATCGCCTGCGCATCGATCAGGTAGGCGTCATTGACGTTGTCGCCTGCATCTTGCGAAACCTTCATCATCTCCGCCGATGCCGTCACGTAAAGGTCGACCGCGGCCAGATACCGGCGGCCGATGTCCTGCATCGACGCAGGTGTCTGAAGCTTACCGGCATGGTCCGCTGCCGCGGCGAACTGGCCGGACAGCGATCTTATCGTCTGCACCAGCCGGCCCGTATCGTGATGTTCGGTTTTATAAAGGACGCCGGCAAAACTCATTTCCACGGCGGCCAGTTTGACGGCGCCGTGGATCTGCCCCAATTCGGCGGCATAGACTTCCTCTTCGGCGCTGAGCGCCGGGCGCTCGCGGATAGGTCCGGAAGTTGCGGATTGGGCGGACTGGCTGACGATGGCGCGCGTCGCGAGGGGGTGGGCCGTATAGGTCGCTATCCCCGCCAGCGCCAGAAAGGCCGCCACCAGAATCAGGAGCGGAACGAACGCGATTCGAAACGGCAAGACCTAGTCCTTTCCCTGCCGATATGATGTCTTCTCCTTTCGCACGGGCGAGAAGGAGGCGGCAAAAAATCCGCAGATTATTGCCGCATTGCAGTATAGAAATTCATGGATGACTTGACTCTGCCATGTTGTCCCAGGTTTTTGGTTTAATAAACACCGAAGTTTGGGTGTATACCATTCGATATTGTTTCTACTGAAACTGCCCAATGCGTAAGCGGACTCTGTCAGGTATGTTTTATATCGTTCTGAGAAATATAAATTCGCCGTACCATTTCGATCTTTCAAGAAAATAGGAGCAATGAATTAATACCTTTGCGTCTAAAAATACACCTATACTTTGAAAACGCTTGGGCATCTACTTCAGACAGGATTGGAAATGCCCATATCCCGGTTTTCACCAATACAGGTCTGACCCTGGAAGGTCCCGAGTGCTCGGTGCGTGAAGCGGCGACTTGTTTCGCCGTGGCCAGGAAATGCGGCCGGCTGACGGCTGCCAAGGAAACAAAATTGCAAGGGAGGATCACTCAATGATACCTGCGCGCAATCACGTCACATCCCATGGCCTCAGAAAGTTCACTGCCCTGCTCGGACTGACCTTGGCCGCCGGTCTGGCCGCCTCGACAGCCGGCGCCGTCGATCCGTCGCGTATCGTCGATGCCGACAAGTCGCCCGCCGACTGGCTGACGTATCACGGTTCCTACAAGTCCTATCACTACAGTGCTCTGGACCAGATCAACGCGGACAATATCCGCAATCTTCAGGTCGCCTGGACCCATGTGCCCGGCAGGTCCACCCGCGGTCTGCAATCCATGCCGCTGGCCGCCGACGGCGTCCTTTATTACTCCGGTTCCTACAGCAGGCTCTTTGCGCTGGACGGCGCCACCGGCGAGGTGCTGTGGACCCATTTCCCTGAACTCAACGAAGACCTGATCGCCACCCAGACCCATTCGCCCTACAATCGGGGTATCGCGCTCGGCCACGGCAAGGTCTTCGTCGGCACCGTGGACGGCAGGCTGATCGCCGTCGACATGAAGACGGGCGAACCTGCCTGGGACACCAAGCTGATCGATTCCGAGAAATTGACGGTGGGCTTCACCGGCGCGCCGTTGCTGGTCAAGGATACCGTCATCATCGGTGCCCAGGGCGGCGAATGGCCGTCGCGCGGCCCGATCTTCGGCGTCGACGCCGCCACCGGCAAGAAGAAGTGGGAGTTCTTCACGGTCGCCGGCACGGAGGAGGCGAAGGCGACCTGGGGCAACGAGTCCTGGCGCACCGGCGGCGGCGGCGGCTGGATGCCCGGCACCTACGATCCCGAAACAAACGCTGTCTGGTGGGGCACCGCCAATCCGGCGCCTCTCTACGACTGGGCCGGCGATAAATGGCAGAAGGAAGGGCCAAGGCCGGGGCTGAACCTGTATACGAGCTCGGTCATCGCGCTCGACCCCGATACCGGCAAGCTCAAGTTCTTCCACCAGGAACTTCCGCATGACGCGTGGGACTTCGACAGCGCGGTCGGCGAGTTCCTGAACATAGACCGGAATGGCCGCAAACTGATGGTCCATCCGAACAAGAGCGGCTTCATCTTCGTCTACGACCGCAGCAACGCCGAAATTGCCAACGTCTGGCGGCTGGTTCAGAACATCAACTTCGTCAAGGACATAGATCCCAAGACCGGCGAGTTGATCGGCCGCCGTGACATGGCGGCCGGCAAGCATTCCAACCTGTGCCCGGCGATCCCCGGCGGCATAAGCTGGAACACCGGCGCCTACAATCCCAATTCCGGCCTCTATTACAAGGTCGGGCAGGAATGGTGCATGGATCTCGAAGTCGTCAAGACGACACCGATCGTCGAGCCTCAGATCCAGCTCAACATCGGCGCCAACTTCCAGCTTCGCGATCCCGAGGGCGGCAAGGCCCACGGCCATGTCTCCGGCCGCGATCCGGTGACCGGCGAAAAGAAATGGGAAGTCAACTTCACCGAACCGCCGCTCGCAAGCCTCCTCACGACCGGCGGCAACCTGCTGTTCGTTCCCGACGCGCGCGGCTATCTCAGGGCGCTGAACGCGACGACCGGCCAGGAGGTCTGGAAGCACAACAACGGTGTCGGCCACAACGGCGGCATCATCAGCTACAGCGCCAAGGGCAAGCAGTACGTCGCGGTCGAGACTGGCTGGGGGTCGCTGGTCGGCGACGAATACGCCGCCCTGTTCGGCGAGCCGTACAAGAGCATGCCGAAGGACTCCGGCGCCCTGGTGGTGTTCGCGCTCCCCGATCAGCCGAAGTGATCATGTGCCGTGGCCGGGCGGGGAGGCCTCCCCGCCCGGCTCATCCCAGGTGGTTCCGGAGATGGTCCGACATGAGTCCTTCCATGGTCCCTGACCGGCGCATGGCCTGCTGGACGGCGGCGGTCTTCCTGACCGTCGCGCTGGCCGGCCAGGCGCTGGCCGAGGCTCAACCCACGACCGACGAAAAGACGAAGACGGAACAGGCCGAGGTTCCGGTGAACGGCGAGGTCCTGTTCGCCACCTCCTGCGGCTGGTGCCATCAGCAGGGCGGCCGGGCTGCCGGACGCGGTCCGAAGCTTGCCGGCAGCAAGCGCGACGACGACTTCATCCTGAACAGGATCAAGCGCGGCAAGCAGGGCGCCATGCCCTCTTTCGAACACTCCTTCAACGACGAGCAGATCCACGCGATCCTGGCTTATATCAGGGCGCTGCCGGCCCAGTAGAACCGCGAGGCTTTCATAGATGATCCAGCAGCGAAGAAGAGCCGGGCGGACACGGCTCGCCGGCTACCTCGTCCTTCTGTCGATATCCGCTCTCGTCGCGGCAATGCCGCAAGCGTCCGCCCGGCCGCTCGATTCGATTAAGACCAGGGGGAGCCTGTCGATCTGCGCCCATCCCAACGCCCTGCCGTTCGCCAGCCGCAAAGGCAATCCGCCCGGTTTTCAGATCGAGCTTGCCAGGTCGATCGCCCAACAGCTCGGCGTCGGCCTGTCGGTCGAATGGGTCATCAGCGGCAACCAGTTCCGCATTGCCGACTGCGATCTCATCATGGATACCATCATCGATCCGGATGCCCTGGAGCAGCGCCGCCTGCGGGCGTCGATCCCGTATCAGCACGGCGGCGTCGAACTGGCGATGCGCTCCGATGCGCCCGGGATCGCGACCCCGCGCGACCTGAATGGCGAGCACCGGGTCGGCGTCATGTCGGGTTCGATGACCCACATGATCCTCAACCGGCGCGGCGTGAAGACGATCCCGTTCGGCTTCGAGGACGAGATGATGGCGGCGCTCGACAGCGGCGAGATCGACGCGGCTGCCGCCTCTCCCGCCAGCATTGGCTTCTTCAACATGAACCATCCCGAACGCAAGCTGCGCGTGATGGCTCTAGGCGACGGCGAACCGGACATGTCGTGGGATATCGCCGTCGGCATGCGCCGGTCCGACAGCCAGTTGCGCGGCGAGATCGACCGGGCCGTGGAACGGCTGCTCGCCGACGGCACGGTCCGGACGATCTATGCCCGGTACGGGATCGAGCATCGGGCGCCGCAGCGCAAGCAATGACCCGACAGCTTTACGACTGCTTCGAAGCCTCGGCCTTGTGGGCGAGCAACGCCATCAGCCGGCGGTTGCGCCACTCCTGGCGGGTCGGCAGTTCCGAAGCGGGCAGGGCGGCGCGGCGTTCGGCGTCGATCCGGGTCACTACCTCATGCTGCCATCCGGCGGGCGGCAGCGGCTGGCTTTCCAGCCGGTCGTAGAAGCCGCCGTAGCGGGCCGCGTAGTCGATCACTCCGCCGGGAGCGTTCAGGTCGATGGTCTCGAAGGGACCCATGAACGACCAGCGCAGGCCCAGGCCGTCGCGGACGCACCGGTCTACATCCTCTGGCGAGACATAGCCTTGGGCGACCAGCCGGAGCGCTTCGTTGAGCAGCGCGCCCTGCAACCGGTTCAGCACGAAGCCTTCGACCTCGCGCTCGACCGTGACCGGCACCTGTCCGACGCTCTCCATCAGCGCGCGGGTCTTGGCGACCGCCTCGTCGGTCGTCCACGGCGTCCGGGAGAGTTCCACCAGGGGTACCAGATGAGGCGGGTTGACGGGATGGACCACCAGGCAGCGCCCGCGCCCGGCCAATCCTTCCGTGAAGTCGGATCCGGGGATGGCCGAGGTGGAACTGCCGATTACGGCGCCAGCCGGAGCCAGCCGGTCCAGGTCCTGGAAGACGGCGCGCTTTACGTCGGGCTTTTCCGGCAGGTTCTCCTGCACGTAGTCGGCCCCGGCCAGGGCATCCTCCAACCCGTCGGAGACGCTGATGCGGGCCAGGACGGTGTCCGGCGTCTCTTTCAGCAGGCCGGCGGCGTGCAGGTCGGCCAATCCGGTCCGGATGAGGCCCAAGGCCTGTTCGGCCTGCGCCGGCGAGGCGTCGGACAGCCGGACGTCGCAGCCGCCGCGCGCGAATACGATGGCCCAGGCCCGGCCGATCAGGCCGCTTCCGATAACTGCGATGGTCGTCATGATGTTTCGATCCTTCTCGTTCCACTCACCGGTCCGTCCTCACAGCCAGAGCACTTCGCGGCGGTATTCCAGGTCTTCCAGCAGCGGCCGGCTCGGTCCCTGATGCACCACCCGCCCGCGTTCCAGCGCGTAGGTGCGGTCGGACAGGGCCAGCACGAGATCGAGGTTGTGGTCCACGATCACGATGGAGATTTCCCGCCGCAGCCGGTCGAACACCGTGAACAGCTCCTCGGTGACGGCGGGCGACAGGCCCTCGAACGGCTCGTCCAGCAGCAGCACGCGGACGTCACCGTGCAGGGCGCGGGCGACGGCAGCCATCTGCTGCTCGCCACCCGAAAGGTAATCGGCCGGCGTGTCCAGGCGTTCCCGCAGGCGGGGGAAGAACTCGAAGATGCGATCCTCGTCCCAGTGCCTGCCGGCGCCGGTTCGGCGGCGCAGCCGCCCCAGCATCAGGTTCTCGGCAACGCTCATGCCGGCGAAGAGACCGCGCCCCTGCGGTACGTAGCCGATGCCGAGGCGGGCGATCTCGGGCGCGCCCAGGCCGGCAAGATTGCGCCCGCCGTACTGGATGGAGCCCGATGCCGGCGGAGCGCTGCCGATGATGCCCTTGAGCAGCGTCGATTTGCCGGCCCCGTTGCGGCCGAGCAGCGCCACGATCTCCCCCTCGTGCAGGTCGAAGGAGACGTCGTTGATGATGTGGCTCTTGCCGTAGAACACGTTCACACCCTGCGCGGCCATGACGACGGCGCTGCCCGCCGCACTTTCACGTGGCCGGGCCGCCAAGGCGGAGGCGCCGGAGCCGATATAGACTTCCTGGACGCGGGCGTCGGTGCGGACTTGATCGACCGTGCGGTCGATCAGGACGCGGCCCTGGTTCATCACCGTCACCCGGTCCGCGATGCCGAACACCCGGTCGACGTCGTGCTCGACCAGCAGCACCGGGATATGGTCCGCGATGCGCCGGATCAGGCCGGAAATGCGCTCGCGTTCGGCTGCGGCCAGACCCGCTAGGGGTTCGTCCAGCAGCAGGATCGACGGCCGCGAGGCCAGCGCTATGCCCATGTCGACCAGACGCTGCCCGCCATAGGACAGGCTGCCGGCTAAGGCCCGCTCGGTGCCGTCCAGTCCCATGAAGGTGATGATCTCGCGGGTATCCGCGTTGATCTCCTCGATCGCGTCCGCCGGGCGCCACGCGTTGAACCGATGGGCATGCCGTGCCTGGGAGGCGAGGCGGATATTCTCGGCTACGGTCAGGTCGGGGAACAGATTGGTGATCTGGAATGACCGGGCCAGTCCTGCTTGGCAGATGCGGTCCGGCGGCAATCCTGACACGGGCTTGCCGCCCAGCCGTACGGTCCCCCCGCTCGCCGGGAACATGCCGGAGACGAGATTGAAGACCGTCGTCTTACCGGCGCCGTTCGGCCCGATCAGCGCGTGGAGGGTGCGGCTCCCGACCGTGAAGGACACGTCGCTGACGGCGGCCAGACCGCCGAAGCGCTTGCCCAGCCCGTCGCAGACCAGGGTGGCCCCGCCGGTGCCGGCCGCCTCGCGCAGGAATCCCGGCACGGTCGACGTCCGGTCGGTGCTGCGGGCGGAGACGCGGTTCGCCATGGCCGCCTCCTCCGTCGGAGGCGGGCGGATCATCGACCACAGCCGCGTGCCGACGCCGATCAGCCCGGTCGGCGAGAACAGGATGAAGCCGACGAAAAGCAGGCCGAACCACAGCAGCCAGTTCGGCGTCCACATCGACAGGTATTCGCGGAACAGGATGTAGAAGACGGCGCCCAGCGCCGGGCCCAGGAAGCTCCGCATGCCGCCGATCACGACGATCGCCAGCAGTTCGCCCGAGAAGGCGATGCTGGTCGGTTCGGCCGAGGCGAAGCGGTTCTGAAGCACGAACAGCGCGCCGGCCAAGCCGGTGACCGTGGTCGAGATCACGAAGGCGACCAGCTTGTAGCGGCGCGTCGGATACCCTGCGAAGGATGCCCGCTGCTCGTTCTCCCGGATCGCCACCAGCGTCCGTCCCAGGGGCGACCCCAGGAGCCTCCGGAGCCCCGCGGCCACCGCGAAGGTCACGACGCCGACCAGCGCATAGAAGGTGCGCTGGTCGTTCAAATCGATGCCGAACAGCATCGGCCGCTGGATGCCGCCGATGCCGTTTTCACCGCCGGTCAGCTCGGTCCAGCGGAACGCGACGGCGAACGTCATCGCGGTGAAGGCCAGCGTCAGGAGGGAGAAGTACACCCCGCGCCGCCGCAGGAACAGGAACCCGGCGACGACCGCCAGCACGGCCACCACGGCGACGGCTCCCGCGACCGGGACGAACAAACCGCCGGGCGCCCAGTTCAGTTGGATCAGCGCTGCCGCATAGGCCCCGATGCCGAACCACGCGCCATGACCGAACGACACGAGGCCGGTGAAGCCGACCAGCAGGTTCAGTCCCAGGGCCGCGATGACGAGGATCAGGCAGACCGTGGCGCTGTCGAAGGTAAGGCCGATTGCCTGGAACAGGAAGGGCAGGGTCAGGATGCCGGCCGCGGCGACGATCAGCTCGACCGGAACGGGCGACGCTTTCGGCGACACGGTCACAACTCGCGAAGCCCCTGTCGCGGGACTGGACGCGGCGTCTTTATCGATACCCATCGGCGGCCTCATTCGAAACGCATGATGCGCTCGCCGAACAGGCCGCGCGGACGGAGAAGCAGCACCAGCAGCATCAGCAGGTAGATCGACGCCTCGGCGGCGGCCGGTACGAAGTGGATCGCCAGACCGCGCACGACGCCGACCAGGACGGCGGCGATCACGACACCCCAGAAGCTCCCCAATCCGCCGATTACGACGACCACGAAGGCGGCCGTGATGATCTCCGCCCCCATGGCGGGATGGACGCCGGAGATCGGGGCCAGCAGCACGCCCGCGAGGGCGGCCAGCCCGATCCCCAGCGCCACCACGGCGGTCATGATGGGCGCCAGCGAGATGCCGAGCACGGCGACCATGTCGGGGTTCTGGACGCCGGCCTTGACCACGCGCCCGAACGAGGTCTTGTTCAGCAGCACCCAGGTCCCCGCGACGGCAAGCACGGCGACGGCCAGCATCGCCAGCCGGTAATAGGGGAAGATCATGTCGCCGACGAAAAGCTGGCCCCGGATGAAGTCCGGGATCTGGAAGGGCAGAGGGGCGGCACCCCAGACGATGCGAATGGCCTGTTCGATCACCATCGCCAGCCCGAAGGTGAGCAGCAGTCCCAGGATCGGATCGGAGCGGTAGAAGCGGCTGAACATGGTCCGCTCCAGCACGATGCCGATCGCCGCGACCAGGATGGGCGACAGGACGAGCGCACCGGCGAAACCGAGATAGGGCTGGATCTCGAACGCGAAATAGGCGCCCAGGGCATAGAAGGCGCCATGCGCCAGGTTGACGATGCCGCCCAGGCTGAAGATCAGCGACAGGCCAAGGGCGATGAGCAGGTAGTAGGCGCTGACGACGACGCCGTTGACCACCTGCTCCAGGACGAAGGGAAGCTCTTCCAAGGCGTGGTCCTTGCGGAGGGGAGACGCGGAGCTAGGGCGTTCGGAGGTCCGGCACGGCAACCGTCCGCGCCGGACCTTCCGGCGTCATCCGAGGCTACAGGCGCTGTCCGAGCGGCTGGTCGCGATGCTTTCCAGGTCGTCTCCCGGACCGGGGACGGGATCGCCGAGCAGCAGCATGTCCCACTGGTCGGCCTGCTTGTCCCGAGGTTTCGGCCGGATCGAGTACATCTCGTTCATGAGCTGGTGGTCCCAACTCCGGAAATAGCCCTCGCGTCCCTTCAGGACATCGAACTTGGCGCCCGATTCCAAATGCTGGACGATGGCGTCGCCCTCGGTCGACTTGGTTTCCTCTATGGCGCGGGCCAGGATCTTCATGCCGAGATAGTCGCCCCAGGCCTGGTTCTCGGGCGGCTTGCCCCAGCGCTTGGTGAAGGCGGCGGTGAAGGCCTTGGCGCTCGGGGTGTCGAGGGTGTGGTGCCAGATAGCGGGCCAGATCCCGGCAAACGCTTCCGGCCCGGCGCCCCAGGCGGCTGCCGTGTCGAACCCGCCGCCGGCGAGCGGGTATTCCAGCCCGTATTCCTTATATTGCTTAATGAAGTTGGTGATCTGGTTGCCGGCCAAGTTGGAAACGACGACATCGGGCCGTGCCCGGCGGATCTTCAGGATGAAGGGGCTGAAAT
Source organism: Skermanella aerolata KACC 11604 (assembly GCF_000936425.1). Taxonomy (GTDB): domain Bacteria; phylum Pseudomonadota; class Alphaproteobacteria; order Azospirillales; family Azospirillaceae; genus Skermanella; species Skermanella aerolata. Next base: position 48,456 of record NZ_AVFK01000003.1, read on the forward strand.
CGGTGCTGTCGGTCGGCACCAGTTCGTTCTGGGAGAAGTCGGCGCCATTCCGCTCGGCATAGCGGCGCGACACCGCCAGCAGGTCATGGCCGTAGGCGTAGTCGGCCGTCAGGCCGAACCACTTCTTGTCCTTGACCAATCCTTCCCGCCGCAGGCTGTCGCCGACCGCGTTGATGTACATCGTGTTCGCGCCCTCGATATGGAACATATATCGATTGCACGACTTTCCGCGCAGCTCGTCGGAGTTGCAGCCAGTCTGGATGAACGGCTTCTTCTCACGGCCGGCGACCTGCGAGATGGCAAGTCCCGACGCCGAGCTGATCTCGCCCAGGATGGCGATGACCTGGTCGCGCCCGATCATCCGGTCCGCCTTGGTCGAGGCGGTCGAAGGATTGACGCTGTCCTCGGCCAGCAACTCTATCTTGCGGCCGAGCACGCCGCCCGCCGCGTTGATTTCCTCGGTCGCCAGCGTGACGCCCATGACGCCATATTCGCCGAGCGGCCCCAGGAACCCGGTTCGCGGCGTCAGATGTCCGATGCGGATGACGTCGGACTGCGCCTGGACGATGGCGGGCGCTCCGATCGTCGCCAATGCCGCCGCTCCAGCCGATCCCTTCAGGATCGCACGACGCGTCAATCCTTTCGCCGGCCCCTTTGCGTAGATCATCGTTTCACTCCCCCGATAACGGTTTGTTGTTTTTTGATTAACCATCCGTATCGCCGGCTAAGAGTAAGCGAAACGCCGGGCGCGTCAACGTGGAGATCCGGGTTTCGGATCCGGGACGCCGTAAAACGAAACGAGGGGTTGGGAAAGCGCGGCCGCCACGTCGGACGGCCGCGCGCAGCGCCTTCGGGTCAGGCGCGATTTTCGGCGGCCACGGCATCGACCGCCTGCTTGGCGATATCGACGATCCTGTCGATATCCGCCCTGGTCACCACCAGCGGCGGCGCGAAGCCGAGGATATCGCCCTGGGGCATCGCCCGTGCGATCATGCCGCGCGACAGGCAGGCGGCCGAAACCTGCGGGCCGACCTTCAGGTTGGGATCGAACCGGCGCTTGGCCTGCCGGTCGGCGACGAACTCCAGCGCCGCCAGCAGGCCGACGCCGCGCACCTGACCGACCATCGGATGATCGTCGAAGGTCTCGTGCAGCCGTTGCTGGAAATAGCCTCCGACATCGGCGGCGTTGCCCGTCAGGTTCTCGCCGTCCACGATATCCAGGTTGGCATTGGCGGCTGCCGCGCAGACCGGATGAGCCGAATAGGTCCAGCCGTGGCCGATGGCGCCCAGCTTGTCGGACCCCTGTTCCAGCCCCTGCCAGACCTTTTCGCCGACGATGACCCCCGACAGCGGCAGATACGCGCTGGTGACGCCCTTGGCGATGGTGATCAGGTCGGGCGAGATGTCGTATTTCTGGCTGCCGAAATAGGCGCCGGTGCGGCCGAAGGCGGTGACGACCTCGTCGGCGATCAGCAGCACGTCGTACTTTTTCAGGACCTTCTGCACTTCCTGCCAGTAACCCTCGGGCGGCGGCACGATGCCGCCGGTGCCCAGTACCGGCTCGCCGATGAAGGCGGCCACCGTCTCCGGACCCTCCGCGACGATCAGCTTCTCCAGTTCGTCGGCGCAGCGCTTCGAGAAATCCTGCTCGGTCTCTCCGGCTTCCGCTCCCCAGTAGTAGTGCGGGGCGAGCGTGTGGAGGATCGGCGCGCGGGGCAGGTCGAACGCGTTGTGGAATAGTTCAAGGCCTGTCAGGCTGCCGGTCATGATCCCGGAGCCGTGATAGCCCCGCCAGCGGGAGATGATCTTCTTCTTCTCCGGCCGCCCCAGGACATTGTTGTAGTACCAGACCAGCTTGATCTGGGTCTCGTTGGCATCGGACCCGGACATGCCGTAATAGACCCGCGACATCCCGGCCGGCGCCTTGGCGATGATGCGCTCCGAAAGCTTGATGACCGGCTCGTTGCTGTGCCCGACATAGGTGTGATAGTAGGCGAGTTGCTTCGCCTGCTCGTGGATCGCATCTGCGATCTCGGTCCTGCCGTAGCCGACATTGACGCAGTAGAGGCCGGCGAAGGCGTCGAGCGTCCTCTTGCCCTCGGTATCCTCGATATAGATGCCCTGGCCGCCGCGGATGATCCGGTTCGGCGTTTCTCCATCGGCATGCTGGCGCATATGGGTCGAGGGATGGAAGACGTGGGCGCGGTCCTGCGCCTGAAGCACGGCGGTATGGTTGCTGGTCGTCATGGTGTCGGTCTCCTTGGGATATTCGATCGGCCAGCGGCCGGGTCAGGCGGCGAGGCAGAGATATTTGACCTCGGTGAACTCCTCGATCCCCATGCGTCCTCCTTCGCGCCCCAGGCCGGATTGCTTGACGCCGCCGAAGGGAATGGGTGCTCCCGTCAGCTTCACGCGGTTGACCGCGATCATTCCGTAGTCCAGCCGGGACGTCAGGTGCTGGATGCGCCGATGGTCGTTGGTGAACACATAGGCGGCAAGGCCGTATTCGCTGTCGTTGGCCATCGCCGCCACGTCGTCGTCGCCGTCACCGTCGTCGAACGGGATGATCGCCGCCACCGGACCGAAGGTTTCCTCGCGGTAGATCAGCATGTCGGGCGTCACGCCGGCCAGCACGGTCGGCTGGAAGAACAGGCCGCCCAAACGGGGATCGCCGCCGCCGCCCGTCATCAGCCGGGCGCCCTTGGCGACCGCGTCCTCGACGTGTTCCCGGCATTTGGCGACGGCGCGCCGGTGCATCAGCGGTCCTAGGTCGGTGGCCTCGTCAAGGCCGTTGCCGCAACGCAGGGCCGCCGCAGCCTTCGTGAAAGCCGCGACGAAGCTGTCATGGATGCGGCGATGGACATAGATTCGGTTGGCGGCAAGGCAGTCCTGCCCCGTCGTCGCGAACTTGGCCGCGATGGCCGCCGCGACCGCGTTGTCGAGCGGGACGTCCGGGTACAGGATGAACGGAGCGTGTCCACCCAGTTCCATCGACATCTTCTTGACCGTACCGGCCGACTGCGCCAGCAGCCGGCGACCGACGGCGGTCGAGCCGGTGAAACTGAGGGCACGCACCGTTGGGTTGGCGCACATCTCGCCGACGATAGCCTCGGGTTGCCCGGTCACGACCGAGAAGATGCCGGCGGGAATGCCGGCCCGCTCACCAAGCTCGGCTAGCGCGAGCGCGGAATAGGGCGTCTCCAGGGCAGGACGGACGATCATCGGGCACCCGGCGGCCAACGCGGCCGCGGCCTTGCGGGTGATCATGGCGCTGGGGAAGTTCCAGGGGGTGACGGCGGCGGTGACGCCGACCGGTTCGCGTCTCACCACCATGGAGCAATTGGGTAGATGCGGCGTGACGCTTTCCACGTTCAGCCGGCGGCCTTCCTCGGCGTACCAGTCGATAAAGCTGGCGGCGTAGTCGATCTCGCCACGGGATTCGGCAAGCGGCTTGCCCTGCTCAACCGTCATCAGGATGGCCAGATCCTTGCGATGCTCCAGCATCAGGTCGCCCCAGCGCCGAAGAATCCTGCCGCGCTCCTGCGGCAGCTTCGACCGCCAGGCCGGCCAAGCCCTCGCCGCCGCTTCGATCGCTTGGCGGGTCGCATCGGCGTCCATATCGGGCACCGTGCCGATGACCGCCCCCGTGGCGGGATTGGTGACTTCGGCGACGGCGCCGCCGGAGGCGGAGCACCACCTACCGTTCACATAGGCCTGCTCGCGGAAGAGCCTCGGGTCGCGCAGCAGTCGGGTGATGTTCTCCAGCAGGTCGGAGGATTTTGCCAGCATGTCGCGCTCTCCCTCATAAGCTTGGGCCTGTAAGCTTCGGTTTCGGGAGAATGCTAGCGCAGGCTTGGCAGAGAGGTTTTTCGAAGGTGGACGCCTTTCCAGGCAGTTTCCCGGATTTCGGCGTGCCGGTCAGAGAAACTCTCTGCCGGTCCCGTCCATCAGCCGGTCGAGCGGCAAGGCACCGGACTCCTTGACCGGCTTGGTCACGATATAGGTGAAGTAGCGGTCGATGCCGACATCGTCGATCAGCAGGCGGTCGATCAGGCGCTGATAGGCATCGACGTCGCGGGCGACGATCTTCAGCACATAGTCCAGCCCGCCGCCGGTGGCGTAGCATTCCACGATTTCCGGAACGTCCCGGATCGCTGCTTCGAACCGCTGGAAATCGGCGTGCTGGTGGCGTTTCAGCGTAACCTCGACCAGCACCATGGTAGCGCGGGCCAGCTTCTCCAGGTTCAGCCGGGCATGGTAGCCGGAGATGACGCCCGCCTGTTCCAGCCTGCGAAGCCGCTCCCAGCACGGCGTCGGCGACAGGTTGATGGTCTCGGCCAGCTTCAGTTTGGTCATGCGGCCTTCGCGCTGGAGGGCGGCAAGGATCTTGATATCGAGTTCATCGAGCTTCATCGGCAAACTTTCCTTTGACAGCACGAGTCCGTCAATGACCATATTGTGCCAATTCAATAGGCGAAATTGACCTGATTGCCGAGGATAATGATGACGGAATGGCTCCCGGTCCTGTCGCTCCAGCAGCGCGGCGGCATCAGGCACAGCACCAAGCACAAGGCGCTGACCGAGGCGATCATCGCCGACATCGACTCAGGTCGCCTGACCCAGGGCGATCGGCTGCCGACCCACCGGGATCTGGCGCTGCGGCTCGGGGTCAGCGTCCAGACCGTCAGCGCCAGCTACAAGGAGGTCGAACGCCAGGGCTACCTGCGGAGCGAGGTCGGACGCGGCACCTTCGTCAAGGCCCGCGTCACCGACCGGGCGTCGCGCCACATGCTGGACCACCGCCCAAGCGACACCGTCGACCTGTCGATCGTGCGGGCCGTCTTCACCCCGGAACACGATGCGGCATCCCGCACCCTTCTCTCGGCGATGGCGGAAGCGGACAATACACCCTGGATGCGCCCCTGCCGCCCGGTCGCCGGGTTGGACGCGCACCGGGAGATCGGCGCCGGCTGGCTGGAAAAGCTCGGCCTTCCCAAGGTTTCGCCTGACCGCATCCTGATCACCAACGGCACCTCCCACGGGATCTTCCTGGCGCTCGCCACCGTCGTCCAGAGCGACGACCTCGTCCTGACCGAGTCCCTGACCGACCACGGCGTCATCGGTCTTTCCAACGTTCTTGGCTTCACCCTGTGCGGCCTGCCGACCGACCGCGAAGGGATCATTCCCGAGGGATTCGAGGAAGCCTGCCGGACCGCCAAGGTCAAGGCCCTGGTCTGTACGCCGACCTTCAACAATCCGACTAGCACGCTGATGGGAGCGGCGCGGCGGCAGCGGCTGGCCGAGATCGCCCGGGCCCATAACGTCTACGTGATCGAGGACGAGGTCTACCGGCCGCTGATCGAAACCGAACTTCCCGCCATCTCGTCCTTCGTGCCGGAACTGGGGTTCTTCAGCACCAGCTTCACCAAGTCGGTGATGACCGGACTGCGGACCGGCTATCTGGTGGTGCCGCGCCACTTCAGCATCCGCGCCGCCAGCGTGCTGCGGGTCACCAGCTGGAGCGCCGTCCCCGTAGTGGCGGAGATGGCGGCGCGCTGGGTCGAGGAAGGCGTCGCCGAGCGGCTGGTCGACATTCAGCGGGAGGAAGTCCGGACCCGCCAGGAAATGATCGCCCGAGCGCTTGGACAATACGTGCTTGGCAGCCACCCGCTGGCGCTGAGCGCGTGGCTCAAGGTCCCCGACTACTGGACCGAGGACGGCTTGATCCGGGCCTTGCGCGAACGCGGCGTGGCCGCGACTTCGTCGGAGCCGTTCGTCGTCGAGGCCGGCGACCCGCCCAACGCCATCCGCATCTGCATCGGCGGCTCGATGTCGATGGAGACCCTGAACGATGCCCTTGACACGATAGGCAATACCTTCGCTCAATATCCCGGCGTCAACGACGCGGGTTTCGTCGCCTGACTTCATGCTATTCGAATTTCGCACGCTATCTAAATTTCATTGTCTCATGACAATGTATGCATTGATCCGTATTTGAAGAGGTTTATGCTTCGTCGGTAGCTGGCGGACACGCCGGTCGCCAACGGTAGCATGGACCCTTCATGACAATTGGTTCTCTGCCCACCCTTCAAGACATCTACCGTGCCCGCCGGACCATCGGCGGCCATGTCGTGCGGACGCCGCTGGTTCCCAGCATCGCGCTGTCCGATGCCGCGGGGACGCCCGTCTACCTGAAGCTTGAACACCAGCAGATTACCGGAAGCTTCAAGCTGCGCGGCGCCGCCAACGCACTGCTGTCGCTCGACCCGGAGCAGCGCCGGCGCGGCGTGGTCGCGGCATCCACCGGCAATTTCGGCCGTGCCCTGGCCCATGCCGCCAAACAGGCGGACGTGCCGGCGGTGATCTGCATGTCGCGGCTGGTTCCTTCCAACAAGGTCGAAGCCATCCGTGCCCTGGGCGCGGAAGTCAGGATCATCGGCTCCAGCCAGGACGATGCCCAGGAGGAAGTCGACCGGCTGGCGTCCGGCTACGGCATGGCGATGCTGCCGCCCTTCGATCATGCCGACGTGATCGCGGGGCAGGGCACCATCGGCCTGGAACTGCTGGAAGACCTGCCGGACCTCGACACCGTCCTGGTTCCCCTGTCGGGTGGCGGCCTGCTGGCCGGCATCGCCCTTGCCGTCAAATCGGCCAATCCGAAAGCCCGCCTTGTCGGCGTCACGATGGAGCGGGGAGCCGCCATGCATGCCAGTCTGTGCGCCGGCCGCCCCGTTCTGGTCGAGGAAGTCGAAAGCCTCGCGGACTCGCTCGGCGGCGGCGTCGGTCTTTCCAACCGGTACAGCTTCGCCCTGGTGCGCGATCTGGTCGACGATGTCGTCCTGGTCTCCGAGAGCCAAATCGCGAACGCCATCCGGTTCGCCTATCGGCAGGAGCAGCAGGTGGTCGAAGGAGCCGGCGTCGTCGGGATAGCGGCGCTCTTTGCTGGCTTGATAGCCGATCCCGGCGTCACGGCGATCGTCCTCAGCGGCAGGAACATCGACATGGCGCGCCACGCCGAAATCGTCGCCAACGCGATGGAGACTTGACGGATGCCCGATCTGAAGATTCTGACCGAGGCCGAGCTGCGGGATTGCGTCGCCCTGGACGCGGCGGCGGTCGCCTGCGTCGAGGACTGTTTCCGCGCCCTGGCAACGCAGGCCGTCGCCATGCCGCCGATCCTCCGTCTCGACATTCCCGAGCATAACGGAGAGGTGGACGTCAAGACGGCCTACGTGCCCGGTCTCGACGGCTTTGCCATCAAGATCAGCCCCGGCTTCTTCGACAATCCGAAGCTGGGCCTCGCCAGCGTCAACGGGCTGATGGTCCTGCTCAGCGCAAGGACGGGTCTGGTAGAGGCGATCCTGCTCGACAACGGATACCTGACGGATGTGCGGACGGCCGCCGCCGGCGCCGTCGCCGCCAAATGGCTTTCTCGTCCGGATGCCCGGACAGCCGGGATCATCGGCGCCGGCATGCAGGCCCGCATGCAGCTCGACGCGCTTCGTCTGGTCCGCGATATCGACAGCGTCTTCCTCTGGGCGCGCGACGGCGAAAAGGCGGCGCGCTGCGCCGACGACATGCGCGGCAGGACCGGCCTGCCGGTCACCGTCTGCACGGCCCCCGACGCCGTCATGGCGTCCGCCGACATCGTCGTGACGACGACGCCCAGCCCGAAGCCGCTGATCGAGGCCGACTGGCTGAGACCCGGACAGCATGTCACCGCGATGGGTTCCGACGCCGAACACAAGAACGAGCTGTCGCCCGCCGTGCTTGCCCGCGCCGACCTCTATGTCGCCGACCGCGTCAGCCAGACATCCGTGCTCGGCGAGCTTCACCACGCCATCGCCGCAGGGCTCGTCCCGGCGAATGCCGACCTGCCGGAACTCGGCCAGATCGTCGCCGGCCAACGTCCCGGCCGCACCGGGCCGCAGCAGATCACCGTCTGCGATCTGACCGGCACCGGCGTTCAGGATACCGCCATCGCGACCCTGGCCGCCCGCCGCGCCGGTGAGCGCGGCGCCGGCACCCGCTTCACGTCTTGACCATCCAAGGTTCAATCCCGATGACCGACGTTTCCCTGAATTTCGACCGGTCCGAATACGCCAATCGGATCGACCGCACCCGCAAGGCCATGGCCGCCCAGGGTATCGACCTGTTGATCGTGACCGACCCGTCCAACATGGCGTGGCTGACCGGCTATGACGGCTGGTCGTTCTACGTCCATCAATGCGTGCTGCTGGCCCAGGATGGCGAGCCGTTCTGGTACGGCAGGGGTCAGGACGCCAACGGCGCCCGCCGCACCGTCTTTATGAACCAGGACAATATCCTGGGCTATCCCGACTACTACGTCCAATCGACCGAGCGTCACCCGATGGACTACCTGTCGGGCATCGTCGAGAGCAAAGGCTGGGGAAGCCGGTCCATCGGCGTCGAGATGGACAACTACTATTTCAGCGCCGCCTGCCTGAATTCTCTCCGCAAACATCTGCCCAACGCCTCGTTCAAGGACGCGACGGCCCTGGTCAACTGGCAGCGCGCGGTCAAGTCTCCGCGCGAGATCGAGTACATGACCGTCGCCGCCCGCATCGTCGAAGCGATCCACACCCGCATCCTGGAACTGGTCGAACCCGGCATCCGCAAGAACGACCTCGTCGCGGAGATCTATCGTACCGCCATTCGCGGCGTGGACGGCTACGGCGGCGACTATCCCGCTATCGTCCCGCTGCTGCCGTCGGGCATCGACGCCTCCGCCCCGCACCTGACCTGGGACGACCGTCCCTTCAAGACGGGCGAGGGCACCTTCTTCGAGATCGCCGGCTGCTACAAGCGCTACCATTGCCCGCTCTCGCGTACCGTTTGGCTCGGCAAGCCGCCGCAGAAGGTCCTGGATACCGAAAAGGCCGTTCTGGAAGGAATGGTCGCCGCCCTCGAAGCCGCGAAGCCCGGCAATACCTGCGAGGAGGTCGAGGCGGCGTGGCGGCGCACCATCGCCAAGTACGGGATAGAGAAGGAAAGCCGCTGCGGCTATCCGATCGGCCTCAGCTATCCGCCGGACTGGGGCGAGCGCACCATGAGCCTCCGCCCCGGCGACAGGACCGTCCTCCAGCCCGGTATGTGCTTCCACCTGATCCCGGCGATCTGGCAGGACGACTGGGGGCTGGAGATCACCGAGAGCTTCCGGATCACCGACACCGGGTCGGAGACCTTCTGCACCTATCCGCGCAAGCTGTTCGTGAAGGACTGAAGCCATGGGCATCGTCACGCGGGACCTGCGTCCGTCGCCGATCACGCCGACCGTGGACTTCAGCCGCGACGGCGTTCAGCACGGCTTTCTCAAGCTACCCTATTCGCACGACCAATCGGCCTGGGGATCGGTGATGATCCCCGTCACGGTTGTCAAGCGCGGCGACGGTCCTACCGCCCTGCTGACCGGCGGCAATCATGGCGACGAATACGAAGGTCCCGTCGCCCTGCTGAAACTGGCTAACGATCTTAAGATGGAGGACGTTGCGGGCCGCGTCATCATCGTGCCCGCGATGAACTTCCCGGCCTTCCAGGCAGGCCGCCGGACGTCCCCGATCGATGCCGGCAACCTGAACAGGAGTTTTCCGGGGAAGCCGGACGGAACCGCCACGCAGAAGATCGCCGACTACTTCCAGCGTACCCTGCTGCCCTTGGCCGATATCGTCTTGGACTTCCATTCCGGCGGCAAGACGCTGGACTTCGTCCCCTTCGCCGCCGCGCATCTGCTGCCCGATCAGCGTCAACAGGCTCAATGCGTTGCGGCGATGGAGGCGTTCTCCGCCCCCTACAGCATGATGATGCTCGAGATCGACAGCGTCGGGATGTACGACAGCGCCGCCGAGGAGATGGGCAAGGTCTTCGTCACGACCGAGCTTGGTGGTGGCGGGACAGCCACCGCGCAAACGATCGCGATTGCTGAACGCGGCGTCCGCAATGTCCTGAAGCACGCCGGCATCCTGTCCGGCGAGCCGGACCGGGTTCCCGGCATCCGGATGGACATGCCGGGTCCCGAATGCTTCACCACCGCCGAGGACGACGGCATCCTGGAAATGTGCGTCGATCTGGGCGAGCCTGTCCGGTCCGGCGAGCTCGTCGCCCGAATTCACCCCATGGGCCGCACCGGCCTTGCCGCGCGGGAGTATCGCGCCGGTTTGGACGGCATCCTCGCGGCCCGTCATTTTCCCGGAATCATCCGGACCGGCGACACCCTGGCGGTCGTCGCCGTCCGGCTGTGACGCGACCATCAGGTTAAAAGTTTCAGAATAAGAAACGGCCAAGACAAACGACAACGATGAACAGTGAGGTTGAGCAATGCGTAACGTAAAATCCTGGTCCCGGCTTGCCGCGGTAGCACTGACCGCCATCGGCCTGACGCTGACCGCAGCATCCGCATCCGCCGAAACCACTCTGGAGCGCGTCAAGCGAACCGGCGAGATCCGCATCGGCTTCGCCAACGAAGCGCCGTTCGGCTACCAGACGCCCGACGGCAAGCTGACCGGAGAAGCGCCGGAAGTCGGCAAGGCCGTCCTGAAGCAACTCGGCGTCACCAAGGTCGAGGGCGTCCTGACGGAGTTCGGCGCCCTGATTCCCGGATTGCGGGCCGGACGCTTCGACATGATCGCCGCCGGCATGTACATTACGCCGCCGCGCTGCAAGCAGGTCCAGTTCTCCGAACCCAGCTACTCGATCGGCGAGGCCTTCGCGGTCGCCGCCGGCAACCCGAAGAAGCTGCAAGGCTACGAGGACTTCGCCCAGAACTCCTCCGCTAAGCTCGGCGTCATGGCGGGTGCGGTCGAAGCCGGCTACGCCCGCAAGATGGGCGTCGCGGAGTCCCAGCTCGTCGTCTTCCCCGACGGCCCCAGCGCCCTGGCGGGCGTGCGCACCGGCCGGGTCGACGCCTATGCCGGCACGGCCTTGACCATTCAGGACCTGCTGTCGAAGAACGGCGACGGTCTGGAGCGGGCGGAGCCGTTCAAGGACCCCGTGATCGACGGCGAAAGCATCCGGGGCTACGGCGCCTTCGGCTTCCGTCCGGAGGACAAGGACTTCCTCGAAGCCTTCAACAAGGTCCTGGTCGCCTACCGCGGCACCGACGAACATCTGGCCCTGGTCGAACCGTTCGGCTTCACCAAGACCGAGATGCCGGAGAAGACCACCGCACAACTGTGCGCGGGCAAGTAACCGCCTTTTCCTGAAGCGGCCCGGCGCAACCGCGCCGGCTGCCGCCGCTTCCCGATGACGGAAGGACGCCGTCATGTTTCTACCGATCGAGTTCTACGGCAACCTGCTTCAGGGCGCCTTGATCACTATCCAGATCACCGCCATGGCGGGCGTTCTGGCCTTCGTCTGCGCCCTGGTCGCGGGACTGGCCCGGATGTCGTCCTGGCGTCCGGTGCGCTGGACCGCCGTGACCTATGTCGAGTTCTTCCGAGGAACCTCGGCGCTGGTCCAGCTTTTCTGGCTGTTCTACGCCCTGCCGCTGTTCGGCCTGTCGCTGTCGCCGATGACGGTCGCCGTGCTGGGGCTTGGGCTGCATATCGGCGCCTATGGCGCCGAAGTGGTGCGGAGCGCCGTTCTGGCGATCCCGCGTGGCCAGCACGAAGCGGCGCTGGCGCTCAACATGTCGCCGGCGCTGGCGATGCGCCGCGTGATCCTGCCCCAGGCCGTCGTCGCCATGCTGCCGCCGTTCAACAACCTGATGATCGAGCTGTTGAAGGCGACCGCCCTGGTTTCCCTCATCACAATCACCGACCTTACCTTTCAGGGTCAGCTTCTCAATACGGCAACCTTGAAGACGGCGCCGATCTTCATGGCTGTTCTGGTCTTCTACTTCCTGATCGCTCTGGGCATCACGTCGGTGTTCCGGACGCTGGAACGTCGCCTGTCGGTCGGCCGCTTGAAGGGAATGGCGCGATGATCTGGGATTGGGATTATGCCCTCGAGGTTCTGCCGAAGCTGCTCGACGCGCTGATCGTCACCGTGCAGGCGGCGTTGGTCGGGTTCGTCATAGCGCTGGTGCTGGGAATGCTGATAGCGCTGGCCCGCCGTTCCGGCAGGTTGTGGCTGTCGGTTCCGGTCGGCGCGCTGGCGGAGTTCATCCGCTCGACGCCCCTGCTCGTCCAGCTCTACTTCCTGTTCTTCGTCCTGCCGGGTTTCGGCATCCAGACATCCCCCTTCATCACCGGCGTCATCGGTCTCGGGGTCCATTATGCGACATACACGGCGGAGGTCTACCGGGCCGGGCTGGACGCCGTGCCGCGCGGCCAGTGGGAGGCGGCGTGGGCGCTCGATTTCAGCCCGCTCCATACTTTCCGCTCGATCATCCTGCCCCAGGCCCTGCCGCCCGTCGTCCCGGTGCTCGGCAATTATCTGATCGCGATCTTCAAGGACACGCCGCTGCTGTCTGCGATCACGGTGTTGGAGATGATGCAGGTGGCGAAGATCGAAGGATCGGAGACGTTCCAATACCTGGAGCCGCTGACTATCGTCGGGCTCCTGTTCCTAATCGTCAGCCTCATCTCGGCCGTCCTGATCGGCCGCCTCGAAAATCACCTCGGCGTGCTGCGCCGGATTTGACCCATGCCAGTAGCGGAGCCCAGGCCGATGTCCAATCCCTCCCCAGCCCAGGTGGCCACGCCCGACCTCGACATGTCCCGAACCATGCCTTCAGGGGCGAAGCCGATGATCCGTTTCAGCGGGATCTGCAAGGCGTTCGGCAGCCTCGTCGTGCTTGACGATCTCGACCTCGATATAGCCCCCGCCGAGAAGGTGGCCCTGATCGGTCCCAGCGGATCCGGCAAATCGACGCTGCTGCGCGTCCTGATGACGCTGGAGCGACCGGACAAGGGATCGATCGAGATCGACGGCGCTCCCCTCTGGCATATGCCGAAGAACGGCGGTCTGGTTCCAGCCGACGGCCGCCACCTTCGCGAGATGCGCAAGAACGTCGGCATGGTGTTCCAGCAGTTCAACCTGTTCCCGCACATGTCCGTGCTCCGCAACGTCACTGAAGCGCCGGTTCATGTGCTGGGCATAGACAAGGACGAGGCCGACGCCCGTGCCCGCGACCTGCTCGACATGGTCGGCCTGCGCGACAAGGTGAACCACTATCCGGCCCAGCTTTCCGGCGGGCAGCAGCAGCGGGTCGCCATCGCGCGCGCCCTTGCCATGAGGCCGCGCGTCATGCTGTTCGACGAAGTGACGTCGGCGCTCGATCCGGAAACCGTGGGCGAAGTACTGAGCGTGATCCGCGATCTCGCCCATGAGCACAACCTGACCATGCTGATGGTCACCCACCAGATGGGTTTCGCCCGCGAGTTCGCCGACCGGGTCTGCTTCTTCTACCAGGGCAGGATCCTGGAGCAGGGTCCTCCCGACCGGCTGTTCAATGATCCGCAGAACGAACGGACCCAGGCGTTCCTGCGGGCGGTGCTCGAAAGCTGACCTTGTCCACGGCGACGCGGAACACCGGCATCTCGACGTTGACGCCCTTCAGGTGAACCGTCCGCCGTTCCACGGCGAACGGCTCCAGCAGGGCGCTCACTCCGGGATAATCGTAGATCTCCCGGCTCATGTAGATTTCCTCGGCTTCGGCGAGGCTCTGTATCCGTGCCGCGATGTTGACCGCCTGCCCGAAATAATCCAACCGGTCGTTCAGCGTAACCGCGATCGATGCGCCCTTGTGAAGTCCGATCTTCAGGATCAGCAGGCGGTCGTGATGGTCGCGGTTGAACGTTTCCATCTCGTCGAGCATCGCGACCGCCGCCTTCACCGCGTCGGACGGGTTCATGAAGGCCGCCATGACGGCATCGCCGATGGTTTTGATGACGGTCCCGTTGTTCGCCGCCGTTACGTCCTGAAGCCGGTCGAAATGCTGCTGCACCAGGGAAAAGGCATTAAGGTCGCCGATCCTGTCGTACAGCGCCGTCGATCCCTTGAGATCGGTGAACAGCAGCGTGATGTCCTTGACGCCGATTCCCTCTGAAGCCTTGATCAGTTCGGACCGGAACAGGCTTCGGAAGGTATGGGAGGTGAGCAGCCTCTTGCCGGTCAGGAAAGGCCTGAAATGAACGTGCGGATGGGAAAATCCTTCCGGAAGCGCATAGATGCCGATCAGGCGGCGCCGGTCCGAACCGTTCCGGACTTCCAGTGCGACCTCGCCCGGAGCGATCCGGTCATCCGCCGGCTCACATGACTTCTCATTGTATTGAATGGACAGTGCCTGATGGGCCGGTGCCGTTTCGCCGGTGACGCTGAGGGTGAAGCTCGCATCGGTATCGATGTCCCAGCCAATGAGCGTTCCGTGTTCGACGCCGATGTCGATCCGTGCCGTCGAATTCGGCGCCAGGAACCGGATATCACGGGTAGCCTCCTTGAAGACGGAAATCCAGGTTGCTCCCTCCGCCGTCAGGCTGTCGGGCGAAAACCGGCACTCGAAGCAGTAGTCAAAGGCGTTCAGCTTTTCCGGTTCGTGGAAAGCGATCGGCCGGACCTTGGAGGCTACGGTGAAGGTGATGGTGATGAAGTCGTCCAGCGCCGCCTGGTAATCGGTGCGGCACAGGCTGCACCGATAATGCTTTTCCAAGGTGCGCAGACTGCCGAAGCTCTGCACGATACAGGCGCATAACGGACACACCAGAAGCCAATCCATTTCGAACAGGCCCAGGGACGTTGCGTGCAGGAACAGATCGATCGCCTCCGCATCGTCGATGCTTCGCTCTTCGGCGAAAGCCAGCGGATTGATCCGGAACAGGCTGCGGTCATCGCCGGTCCGGATAAATGTTTCCAGTTTCGAAACAAGCCGGGGGCTCCAGGTCCGTACCGTCTCCAAGGCTGCAAGACGTTCGTCCAATACCGCTTCGTCAATCCTAGGTTCCATATCCTGGCCTCGGTTTTACGTAGTCCGGATGGTCGATGGCGCGTCTTCGATCTCGGCTCCGTGCAGGAGCGGGTGAAGCAAGGGAAGGAACATATCATGAACTCTCTCGAGAGAGCAAGCAGGCTGATCCAAAGCTTCGCCTATGGCCGCCCCCGTTGGATAGGGCCGCCGCGATGCTGTCTCGACGAATCGAGTCGCTCAATCGTGCGTTGTTATTTCCGCTGGCGCGTCCGTCATGTCGATGGAAAGCCATTTTGATGGGGGATTGGTTTTTCTCATGCCCGTACTAGGAAAAAACGAAGTCTATTTGCGGCAAACTCGATTTCAGTGTGTGTGACAGTACATTGCAACTTCAAAATATGCAATGCTATATAAGCATCTTAAGGCTGTGCATGATTGTAAATATGCCATCAAAACGGTTAAACCGCTAGAGAATGCCCAATAGTAAAACAAAGTGCCTATTAATTTTAGGAAATAAACTTGAATATTCATTACCGTTAAGAAATATGGCAATTGGAAATTGCATTTGCTACATGAATTGGAATTTATCTAATAAAAACACTCGTGAGCATGCAATATCTCGGCTTTTTTGGTGATTTTTAATGTTTTAAATTGGGTAAACAGAAATTAGCATAGTATGCACAGTAAAATATTTGTTTTTTTGAGGCTTTTTGATTTGAAGTAAAAAATCTCAATGGCTAACTTGTATTCAGTCTGGTGCTGTGCCAGGCGGAAAACATACACGAGGATGATTATGAGCACTAACTTCACGATGCAGTTTGATTTTACCTCGTCTGATGAACAGGCAGTTCTGACGAATTTGCAGGAACTCAATTATTCACTGGTGGGATATCTCGGCGCGTCCGGCACCGGCCAGATCACGGCCGGCGTTCCGACCTGGTTCACCGTTCCCTATACCCAGGTCTTCGGCACCGAGACGATCACCTATACTCCGACCTATCAGGTCTACACGACCAGCCAGTCCCCGATCGCTCAGGGCACCGTCATCAACATGCAGGCCGTATCCCCGGTCACCGGTCTTGGCCAGGGCTTCACCTTCGCCCAGAACGGCTCCTGGACGTACGGCATGCCGGCAGGCACCGTCGTTCCGGCCAACAGTGTCGGCCTTTTCAATGGCACCACCCAGACGCTCACCGTCGGTCTGTCGGCTCCGGCCGCGTTCAACGCGTCCAATTCCTACACTCCGTTCTGCGCGTTCACCCTGCCGGCCCAGAACACCATCTTCATGACCCCCAACCAGTCCGTCATGCTGGTCAACGCCATCACCAATGCCGTCTCGGGCAGCGTCCAGTCGGCGATAGCGGCGCCGGGTGCCAGCTTCTCGTTCAACTCGTCGGCGCAGTACTTCCTTGATGTCATGGCCGGCACCTATGGGATCACCAATGCGCCGAACACGGCGCCGGTGACGCCGGTCAACTCCGGTGCCTCGATCACGCAGGTCGTCAATTCCTGATCCGGCATCGGCAAGAGTCGTATGGCCGCTCGTGAGAGCGGCCATAGGTTCAAGGTAAAGCCGCGAGTTACACGATGATCTATCGACTTTTTCGGCTCATCGCCCTCACGTCTCTGCTTCTTTCCGGACTCGGATGCAGCCGTCAGGCAATGGAAGCCGTGATGTCCGCGCCAGCCGCGGCAGCATCGCTCCAGAGCCTGACTCTCACTATCGAAGTCGACTCTCAGTCGCAGCAGTTCCTGATCGACACCGGTCAGACGGTTTTGATAACCAGTTCCGATCCGTCCCAGGACAATACGCTGGTGGTGGTCCAGTCTTTCCTGCCGTTCGGTGACCAGTCGCTGGTGACCGTCGATACTACGCCGGTACTGTTTCTGTCGCCTGCCAAGGTGACCCCGTTCGGTTCCGTGACCGTAAATCTGGTCAGTGCGGTCTCCTATGGCCAAGCCTATTTGTTCAACGGCTCGTCGATCACGAACGACGGCCCGGGCATACCCGGTTTGGTCAGCATAAGGTACATGCCGGTCGGCACGGGAGCTGTTGCGGTGACCACCGGATTGGCTCTGACGATAGGCAATTCATCGGTCGGCGGTGCCACGAGCACGGCAGCCTTCAGCTATTACGATCTGCAACCGTTCGAAAATCGTTTGTTGAGGCCGCCTTCGACCGTTCTTTACGTCCTGATCGGCCAGAACATCACGACCGGTATGACGCTGCCGGCATCTCTCCTACAGCCGATCCCAGGTTCGGCTCCTTCGTCGGCAACTGCCAGTTCCCAGCAGGATGCCGCACCGGCACCGATCGCGTCGTCCATCCAGCTCGGCCGCTATCTGCCGGTGGATCTTCTCTTCGACACGCAGTCCGTGACGCATTTCGATCCGTCGGTCAACGCCTTTGCTTATGGAGCATACCCCGATTGAAACGGTGCCCAACAGGGACCCGTTCAATACAAACCCTGAAAGGAAAGTAGAATGTTATACTATGTCGTAGATGGTTCGACCCATTGGCCCTACAACTCCAGCAGCTTGCAGGTCACGCCCACCAACGTCTCCTGCACCATGTCGGATAACGCCGGCCTCAATGCCGTCGCTTCCGGAGCGACCAGGCCTGGACAAGTGGTTGCTGGCAACACCACCTATGCAGTCACTCTGCCGGGTTCCTTCAGCGGAATGACGGTGACCTTCCGCCTCTGACGCTGTGCTTCACTAAAAAAGTCGGGCTGCCGAAGGTTTCATGGCTCAGTGGAGTGGAAACTTCGGCATCTTGGCGGCCCCGCTGGAATGCAGGATCGTCTGGTTCGACCTCAAAAAAATGAACCACGCAGTTAAGCTTATGCTGGTATTTAGGAATTGTTTTTTGATAGACGGCTATTGAATTCACTGAGTTGAACGCTGCTGTACTTCATGAAAGAGGCCGGGCGATGGAAGCTTCGGATCGCAGGTGGATCGCTGGCCACCCAGTCTTCGAGTCGCTGCCGGCCGGCGATCTGGATATGCTGCTGGAGGCTGCGGTCGTCCACGACCTGCCGGCCGATGCCGTACTTTTCGGTCAGGGTGACAGGCCTGAATTCCTTCATGTGCTGATCGACGGGCGGGTCGGACTGACCGCGCGCGGCATGGATGAGAAGGAGGTCGTGGTCGAGTTCATGGAACCCGGAGAGGCCTTCATACTGGCCGCCGTCCTGACGGATGCGCCCTACCTGATGGCGGCCAGGACGCTCCCTCCCTCACGCGTTCTCCTGATCCCGGCGAAGGCGCTCCGCGAGCATGTCTCGACCAATGCCAAGCTGGCCGCAGGCATGCTCGCCTCGCTTTCCCGGCACTACAGGATGCTGGTCCGACAGATCAAGGACCTCAAGCTCCACTCCGCGACCGAGCGCCTTGGCTGCTATCTGCTCGTGCTGGCGGCGCAGGCGGCCACCAAGCCCGACGGGACGGTCACAGTGACGCTGCCGGTCGAAAAGGCGCTCCTCGCGACCCGGCTTGGCACGACGCCTGAGAACCTGTCCCGTGCCTTCGCCAATCTGCGGCCGTCCGGCGTCCGGACCTTGGGCGGTACCGTGACGATCTCGGACCTGCAAAAACTGACGGAGGCCTGCGCCATGGCGCCGCCGATCCCGGACTGATCGCCGGTGACGCGTCAATCCGGGAAGTGAAACCGGCGTCAGGCCGCCGCGGTCACCACCACCTCGATCAGGATAGCCGGATCGCCGAGGTCGGCGACGCCGATGGTGGCGCGGGTCGGATAGTCGTTGCCGTCCAGCCACTCCAGCCATGCGGCGTTCATCTCTTCCTTGGCCGCCATCTTGGTGACGAAGAGCTGGGCCGAAAGCAGCTTGGTCTTGTCCGTGCCGGCCATGGCCAGCACAGAGTCCAGCTTCTTGCAGATCTGCTGAACCTGACCGTACATGCCCACAGTCACGTCGTCGGCGATGATGCCGCCGAGGAAGACGATGCCGTTGTGCTCGACGGCGCGGTGCATGATACGGGTCTTTTCGATACGCTTGACCATAAGGTCTCTCCTGATTTGGGGAAGTGAAAGAGGCGGAAGGAAGCCGCGCTCAGGGGGTGATGGAGAAATCGACGTATTTGGCGGCGATGCCGGCGAGCGTTCCGTCCTTGACGACGGACTCGATGGCGGCATCGAAGTCCTGCTTCAGCGCCGTATCGTCCTTGCGGAGACCGACGCCGATACCAGGACCGAACACGTCAGCGTCGATCAGGGGCTTGCCGACCAGCTGGATGCTCTTGGAGGCATCCTCCCGCACCCAGTCCGAAGCCGTGGCGCCGGTCGTGATGGCGGCCGCGATGCGGTCGCTCTTCAGGTCGGCCAGCAGGTTGGCGGTCGTGTCGTAGCTCCGCAGGGTCACCGCGTCGCCGAAGTGCTTCTCGGCGTAGCGGTAATGGGTGGTGGAGGTCTGCGCGCCGATTTCCTTGCCGCGCAGGGTTTCCAGCGTTCCGTCGATGCCCGATCCGGTCGCCGCCACGAAATAGGCGGGCACGACCATGTAAGGGGTCGAGAACGCGATCGACTTCAGCCGTTCCGGCGTAATGTTCATCGTCGCCATGATCGCATCGTATTTCCGCGCCATCAGGCCGGGAATGATGCCGTCCCAGTCCTGGGCGACGACGGTGCAGGAGCGTTTCATGCGCTCGCAGAGCGCGTTCGCCAGGTCGACTTCCAGTCCGGCCAATTGCCCGTCCGGCTTCGTCAGGTTGAAGGGAGGATAAGCGCCCTCCGTCGCGATGCGGATGGCGGAGCCGTCCGCCAGGGCCGGCATGGACGCGAAGAGGCTCAGCGCCAAGCCGAGGGCCAGACGTTTCATTCAGGTGCTCCGGTGGTTGGATCTAGGTGTCGTGAGTGCTTTCAGGCCGTGCTCAGCGGGCGGCTACGACCTGGATCTCGACGAGGTATTCGGGGGCGGCAAGCCGCGCTTCGACGGTGGCGCGGGCAGGGGCGTTCGCCGGATCGACCCAGGCGTCCCACACCTTGTTCATTGAGGCGAAGGTGCCGATATCGGCAAGATAGATCGTAGCGGTCAGCAGCTTGGTCTTATCGGTGCCGGCTTCCGCCAGCAGGGCGTCGATCTGGCGCAGCACGTCGCGGGTCTGGGATTCTACGTCGGTCGAACCGTCGTCGGCGATCTGGCCCGACAGATAGACGGTCTCGTTGTGGATCACCATCTCGCTCATGCGGGGGCCGGGGTGGACGCGCTGTATCGGCAACTTCAGTCTCCTGGGTAGGTAAGGGGGTTCAGGCGGCGACCGCCGGCTGGTGGAAGCGCTGGATGCGGAAAGGCGAGATCGGCAGGGGGGTGCCATTGCCCGTGATCATGTCGGCGAGTATCCGCCCGACGATGGGACCGAGCTGGAAGCCGTGGGCGGAGAAGCCGAAGGCGTGGAAAACACCAAGCTCCGTGCCGCTGGGGCCGATGACCGGGATCTGGTCCGGCATGCGGGCCTCGATCCCGGCCCAGGCCCGGACGACGGTGGCGCTCCGCATGACCGGAAACAGGTCCCAGACCGTGCGCGCGTTGATCGCCAGATTGGTGAAGTCCAGCTCGGTCCGGTTCTCGTCGGGCGACGCCCGCCCCAGCATGCCGCCGCCGATCAGCACCGTGCCGTTGGGGAACTGCTTGAAGGAGAGCGTCCTGCCGGTCGCCCCCACGACGGGCTTGATGAAGGGCGGCAGGCGGGCGGTGATCATCAGCATGGGGGCGATGACTTCCAGCGGCACCGGCTCGCCCAGTTGGGCGGCGATGCGGTTGGCCCAGGCTCCCGCACAGTTGACCAGGACGGGCGCCTCGAACCGCCCGCCGGCGGCCGTTTTGACCCGCCAGTTCAGACCGGCGCGGGCGACGCGGGTGACGGCCGACCCTTCCTCGAACCGGGCGCCCAGGCTTTCCGCCTTGCGCTTGAAGGCGAAGGTGGTGCGGTACGGGATGGCGGCGCCATCCCCGCGCGAGACGACCGCCCCGACGCAGTGCGGCGCTATCGCCGGGACGAGGCGGCGGAGTTCCGCCTGATCCACCACTTCCTCGTGGCTGAAGCCCAGGGCGCGGAGTTCGGCGACGCGGGCATGCCCGTCCGCCAGTTCCTCTTCCGTCTCGGCGACCTTGATCTGCCCGTGGCATTCGAACCCGCAGTCGTCGTCCACCAGCTCGCCGATGCGATGCCATAGCGCCATGGACGCCACCGACAGCGGGATCTCCGCCACGTGGCGGCCAAGCTGCCGCACCCCGCCGGCATTCACGCCGGATGCATGGCGTCCGATATGGTCCTTTTCCACGACCAGCACGCGGACACCCCGCTGCGACAGGTGCAGGGCGGTGGAGCAGCCATGCAGGCCGCCCCCGATGACGATGACGTCGTATCCGGACATGGCTTATACGTCCTCAGTGATGCAGGACGGCGTCGATCTCGTCCTCGCGCTTGGGCAGCGAGGCAAGCTCCGCCAGCGTGATCGGCTTGACGGGAGGACGCAGGCGGTAATAGCCGACCTCCGCTGGGGAAACTCCCCGCGCGTCCGCGATCACCTCGGTCACCGTCGGTCCGCACAGCCGTCCCTGGCAAGGACCCATGCCGCAGCGGAGGAACGACTTCGCCTGATTGGGACCGCTGCACCCTAGCTTGACGGCATCGCGGACCTGCGCCGCCGTCACTTCCTCGCACCGGCAGACGATGGTGTCGTCGGACGGCACGCGGAAGTCCTGGGCCGGCTTGTAGAGCGTGTCGAGGAAGACCCGTCCCTGCCTGGCCTTCTCCAGTGCTTCCCGATGCGGTGCCGCGTCGCGGTCGCGCTGCTGGCGGTCGATCCGGCCAAGGCGATGCAGCGCGTCCAGCGCCGTCAGCCGGCCCTGATGCTCGGCGGAAAGCGCGCCGCCGATGCCGGCGCCGTCTCCGGCCAGCGAAACGCCCTCGACCGTGGTGGCGCCCCAGCCATCCGTCTGCGGCGTCCAGCAGCGCTGGGCATCGTCCCAGGACTGGGCGCAGCCGATCGCGTTGGCGAGGTTGAGGTTGGGGATGACGCCCTGGTGCAGCAGCAGCGTCTCGGCGGGAAGCCGCTGTTCCGCCCCGTTGCCCTGACGGTAGACGACGGACCGGACCTGTCCGTCTCCTTCCGCGCGCAGCGCCGTGACGTTGCCGATCACCTTGACCTTGCGGCGAACGTCGAGCAGCAGCTTCAGCCCCTTGCCGATATAGCAGGAGCGGACGAAGCCGGTCATGTGCGGCATCGCCTGCCGCCAGTTGGCCCGCGGCGTGGTGTCGAGAACGGCAGTGATTTCAGCACCCGCGCGGAGATACTGCCACGCCAGCAGCCACAGCAGCGGCCCGGTTCCGGCTAGCACGACGTTGCCGGTAGCCACCAACCCGGAAGACTTCAGCAGGACCTGAGCCGCCCCGGCTCCCATCACGCCGGGCAGCGTCCAGCCCGGAACGGCGAAGGGCCGCTCCAGGGCGCCGGTGGCAAGGATGATGTGCTTGGCCGGCAGGATGCGCGCCGCACCCTCCCGCGACAAGCCGATCTCCAGATTGCGGGAAACGCTCCACACCGTCGTCCCCGGCAGATAATCTGCACCGCTCTCCTGGAACGGCTTCACCAGCCCGGCGCCGTGCCAGTAGTCGGGACCGAGCACCTTCGGGTCGCGGACGGGCGTCTCCGTGACCGAGCGGTAGATCTGCCCTCCCGGCGCCGGCTGCTCGTCCAGCAGGACCGTGGAAATGCCCTGGCGTGCCGCCAGTGTGGCGGCGGCGAGGCCGGCGGGACCGGCGCCGATCACGGCAAGGTCGTAGCTCGTCTTGACGTCGCTCACCGGTCGATCTCCCGCTTGCCGTCTTGGGTTTCGATCCGCATGCCAGGAGCTACCCGAACCTGACAGCCCTGCCGGTTGCCGACATCATCTATCGTCACCAGACAGTCGAAGCAGACGCCCATCATGCAGTAGGGGGAACGGGGAGCGCCCGATACCGGCGTGTTCCGGCAGACGGTGATCCCGTTGGCGAGAAGGGCGGCGGCGACGGTGTCACCTGCCAGCGCCTCGGCGGCGCGGCCATCGACGGTGAACGGGACCCGCTCGCCGGCGGCGTCATGCAGCCTTCGGAACATCGAACCTCCGGGCGCTGAATACATCGAATTCCTCGGGCAGTTTGCCGGCCGCGATATGCGGAGCCAGCGCCAGGGCATGGTTGGCGGCCAGGGTGACGCCGCTGTGGCAGGTGGCGACGAAGGCGCCGGGCATGGTGACGGACTGTTCGTAGATCGGGAAGCCGTCGGGACTCAGCACCCGAAGGGCAGCCCAGGTCCGCACCACGTTCAACTTGCCCAGCAGCGGGAAGACGCGGACGGCGCGCTCAGCGATGGTGGAGGTGACGCCCGGCCGGACCGTCGTGTCGAAGCCGGCATCCTCGAAGCTGTCGCCGATCATCACGCCGCCCTCGTCGGTCTGGCGGATATAGCCGACCGGGAACTTCAGGAACGGCGCCGTCTTCTCCGTCACGATGACGTGACCGCGCTCTGGCCGGACGGGAGCGCTCAGGCCCACCATGGGGGCCAGCCGGGCGCTGTCATGGCCGGCGGCCAGCACGATCCTGCCGGCCCTGACCTCGCCGCCGCCCACCGTCGTCAGGCGGAAGCCGCCGTCGCGGTGCTCGATGCTCTCGACCCGCCGGTTGGGCAGGTAGGCGGCCCCGAAGCGGTTTAGCCCGGTATGGAAGGCGCGGAAGAGCTTGAGCGAATTGCAGTGGCCGTCCAGCGGGCAATAGCTCGCCCCGGCGACATCGGGACCGATGAACGGCATCTCCTTCGCGACGGCGGCGCGGTCCATGATCTCGTAGTCGTAGCGGAGCATGGCCTGCTGGTTGTGAAGCCGCTTCAACTGGTTGGCGCGGTCTTCCAGCTCGGCTTCCGACAGGGCCGGCATGAAGCCGCCGGGCCGCTCGAAACAGACGTCGATGCCGGTCTGGTCGCGCAGCAGGGACGCAAGCTCGCCCCAGCTGTCGGACGAACGCCGGGTCCAAGCGCCGTATTCCGGCATGCCCAACCCCTTGCCCTGCACCCAGACCAGCGCGAAGTTGCCGCGCGACGGACGGACGGCGACATCGCCCTCGTCCAGTATGGCGACCTTCTGCCCGAGGCGCGCGAGGCCCCAGGCGGTCGCCGACCCGACGAGCCCGCCGCCGACAACGGCGACGTCGTAATCGGATCTCTGTTCAGCAGACATCGTGGAAACTACTCCTGTCCGCGGCCGACCAGCAGCCGCTCAAGTCCGTAAAGGCGGTCCAGGACCAGCATCGCCGCAACCGTCATGAAGATCAGGGCGGCGGAAACCGCGGCCACCAGCGGATCGATGTTGTCCTGGATGTAGAGGAAGAGGCGGACCGGCAGCGTCGTCGTCTCGGGCGAGGCGATGAAGACCGTCATCGTCACTTCGTCGAAGCTGTTGATGAAGGCCAGCACCCAGCCGCTGGCGACGCCCGGCAGGATCAGCGGCAGCGTCACCCGGCGGAAGGTGGTGAACGACGAGGCACCGAGCGAGGCCGCCGCGTTCTCGATCGACCGGTCCATGCCGGTGGAGGACGCCAGGATCAGCCGGAGCGCGAAGGGGATGATGATGACGACATGGCTCAGCACTAGCCCGGTGAACGTCCCGCCCAACCCGATCTGCGTGAAGAAGCGCAGGAAGGCGATGCCCAGCACGATATGAGGAACCATCAGCGGCGACAGGAACAGCGCTGTCATGACCTCGCGGCCGGGGAACTGGTGCCGTGCGATGGCCAGAGCCGCCGGGATCGAGAAGGCCACGGCGACCGTCGACGACAGGGCTCCCAGCAGGAGGCTGTCGCGGAAGGCCCGGACGAATTCCGGATTGTCGCCGATCGCGTAGAACCAGCGGAGCGAGACGCCGTTGGTCGGCAGCGACAGGTAGCCTTCGGGCGTGAAGGCGACGGCGCAGACGATCAGGATCGGCGCCAGCAGGAAGCCCAGGAACAGCACGTGGAAGACGAGGGCCAGGGGGCTGTTGCGGTTCATTCGAACACCTGCTTGTAGCGACGCTCGATCAGGCGGTTGCAGCCGACGATGATGACGATGTTGGCGATCAGCAGCAGGATCGCGACGGCGGCGCCCAGCGGCCAGTTGAGCGTGTTCAGGAACTCGTCATAGGCCAGGGTCGCCGCGACCTTCAGGCGCCGGCCGCCGATGATGGCCGGGGTGGCGAAGGCGCTGGCCGCCAGCGCGAAGACGATGATCGAGCCGGACAGGATGCCGGGGATGATCTGGGGCAGGACCACGCGGCGCAGCACGGTGAACGGCTTGGCGCCCAGCGACAGCGCCGCGTTCTCGATCTGCGGGTCGAGCCGCTGGAGCGATGCCCAGACCGACAGCACCATGAACGGCACCAGCACATGGGTCAGCGCGATGACGACGCCGGTTTCGGTGTACATGAACTCGATCGGGGTCGAGATCACGCCGATCGCCATGAGTCCCTGGTTGATCAGCCCGGTGGAACCCAGCAGCAGCGCCCAGCCCAGCGTCCGCGACACGACCGAGATCAGCAGCGGACCCAGCACGATCAGCAGGCAGATGCCGCGCCAAGGGGAGCGCATGCGGCGCAGGATATAGGCTTCCGGAGCGCCGATAACGGCGCAGATCAGCGTGACCAGGAAGGCGATGCGGAACGTCCGCAGGAAGACTTCGTGGAAGTAGCTGTCGGAGAAGATCTCGAGGTAGTTGCCGAACTGCCAGACATCCTGGATGCCGGTGTAGAAGCCGAAGCTGTTGAGCGACAGCAGCGCCGTCATCGCCAGCGGGACCAGCAGCAGCACCGCGAACAATGCCAGGGCGGGCAGGCTCAGCAGGTATGGCACCCAGCGCCGGCGGTCCGCAGGCGCAGGGGAGGGGGACGCCGCGGTGTCGTGGGAGGCGGTCAACGAGTTGGATTCAGGCACGGCGGTCATGAAGCGCCAGCCTGGGCGGCCATCACCCGCATGTCCTCCGGACGCCAGCCGACCATGACCCGCTCGTTCTCCTGCGGCATCGCCTGCCCGTCGTGCTGGCGGATCACCATCACCTGACCGGCCTCGGTCCCGACTTCGAACAGCCACTGGGTTCCCTGGAAGACCCGCGCCCGCACCATGCCCGGCACGCCGGCGTCGGGGACGAAGGCGACCTTCTCCGGACGGACGGTCATGACGCCGGGGCCGGCGGGAACGTCAGGCCCGACCGGCCAGGAAGCGCCCGACACGTCGATCCGGCCGACGCCGCCGTCTTGCCGCACCATGCCCTGAAGCAGGTTGGTCCGGCCCAGGAAATTGGCGACGAAGGCGCTGGCCGGGCGGTCGTAAGCTTCCTGCGGGGCCGCCACCTGCTCGACCTTGCCCTTGTTCATCACGACGACGCGGTCCGACAGGGCCATCGCCTCCGACTGGTCGTGCGTGACGAGGATCATGGTGGTGCCGACGGTGCGCTGAATGCGCCGGAGTTCGATCTGCATCTCCTCCCGCATCTTGGCGTCCAGGTTGGACAGCGGCTCGTCCAGCAGCAGCAGGTTCGGCTTGATGACGAGGGCACGGGCCAGCGCCACCCGCTGCTGCTGGCCGCCGGACATCCGCTTGGGATGCCGGTCGCCATAGGCGCCGAGGCCGACCAGGTTCAGCGTCTCGGTTACCATGCGGTCGCGGTCGGCGCGCGACACGCCGCGCATCTCCAGGCCGAACGCGACGTTCTCCGCCGCCGTCATGTGCGGGAACAGCGCGTAGCTCTGGAAGACGATGCCCAGGCCGCGCTCGTTCGGCTTCTTCGCCAGCAGGTCGGCGCCGTTCAGCGAAACCCGGCCCGACGTGGGATCGGTGAAGCCGGCGATCATCTGGAGCGTGGTGGTCTTGCCGCAGCCGGACGGGCCGAGCAGCGAGACCAGCTCGCCCTTTTCGACGTCGAGCGAGATGCCGTCCACCGCAAGGTACTGGTTGAACCGCTTGGTCAGTTTATCGAGGACAAGATAAGGCAAGGATGAATCTCCGCAGCCGGCAGGCGGGCGCAAGCCCGCCTCAAGATCAAGGGGTCAGCGCTCGACTTCGCGGGTCCAGCGCTTGTTCCAGACCTCGCGGTTGGCGTTGATCGTGTCCCAATCCACCACCAGCAGCTTGCTCATCTGCTCCGGCCCGTAGGGCAGTCCCTTTTGCTGCTCGGGCTTGAGTTCGACCGTCTTGTTCATCGGGCCGAAGCCGGCGTCTACCGCCAGCGCCATCTGCGCCGTCGGCATCAGCATGTACTGGATGAACTGCTGCGCCTCGGCCGCCTGCTTGCTGCCCTCGACCTGACAGGCGGCCGATGCGAGCACGACGCCGCCTTCCTTGGGATAGACGAAGGCGGCGGGGAAGCCGGTATCCGCCAGCGCCTTGACCCGGCCCGAACCCCAGACCGCGATGTTGGCCTGACCGCTCTGGAACAGCTCTGTCATCTTGCCGGGCGACGGCTCGTAGGCCAGGACGTTGGGGTTGATCTTATCGGTGAATTCCTCGAAGCCGGGCTCGATGTTCTTCTCGCCACCGCCGTTCAGCCGCGCCATCATCACCAGGGCATGCAGGCCGTAGGAGTTGTTGATCGGCGGGACGACAAGCTTCTTCTTGTACTTCGCGTCCTCGATGTCCTTCCACGAGGTCGGCGCCGGCCAGCCGTTCTCGTCGAACACCTTCTTGTTGTAGACGATGCCGGTGCCGACGGCGCCGAAGTTCACGGCCTTGTTGGACGGGATCTTCGCAAGGTCGTACAGGTCGTCGTAGACGGGGGCCTTCGCCAGATCGGCGCAGAAGCCGAGCGCCACCGCCTGGTACATCGGGCCGTCGTCGAGGATGACCAGATCGATCTGCTGGTTGCCCTTCTGGGCCTGGAGCTTGGCGAGGTTGTCGGTCGAGTTGCCGGCGACGTATTCGACCTTCACGCCGTACTGCTTCTCGAAGCCGGGGATGATCTCCTTCCGCATCGTCTGCTCGAAGGAACCGCCGTAAGCCGCCACGTAGAGGGTCTTCTGCTGCGCCTGCGCCGTGCCGCACCATACGGCGGCCGTCGCCATCAAACCGTAAACCAAAGCCCGCATCTGTCTCTCTCCTGTTCTGCATTGATTGCCGACCCGCGCTATTGCCGGTGCGCTTGGGCGACAGGTTCGCCCCGTCGCTGCATAATCGTCAAATCGAATTGCTGGCGGTTCTCATAACCAAATATTATGCTGTAACGGAATTGAAGCCTTTGGAGTTGTCCCGTCGCGTGCTCAATCCCCGCCAGATCGAAGCCTTCCGCGCCGTCATGCTGACCGGCGGCATCACGTCGGCCGCCGAGCTGATGAGCATTTCCCAGCCGGCGGTAAGCCGCTTGATCGGCGATCTGCAATACGCGCTGAAGCTGACGCTGTTCGAACGGCGCGGATCAAGGATCACGCCGACGAGCGAGGCGCAGTTGCTCTATCAGGAGGTCGAGCGGTCCTTCGTCGGGCTGGAGCGGATCGAGCAGGCGGCGCGCGACCTGGAGTCGCGCCGGGCGGGGACGCTGCGGGTGGCGGCGATGCCGGCCCTGGCGATCGGCTTCCTGCCGCGCTTCGTCGCCCGCTTCCTGGAGCAGCGACCGCGCGTGGACGTCTCGCTCTGGGGCAGCAGTTCGACGCTGGTGCTGGACTGGGTGGCGGCGGGGCAGTGCGAATTGGGGTTCGGCCAGACCCCGGTCGAGCACGCCACCGTCCTAAGCGAGAAGCTGCCGCCCGTCCCGGCGGTCGCCATCATTCCCAGCGACCACTGGCTGGCGGCAAAAGAGCGGATCGTACCGGAGGACTTCGCGAACGAACCCTTCATTTCACTGGGATCTTCGACGCTGCTCAGGTACCGGATCGACGCCGTCTTCGCCGACCACGGCGTCAACCGGAAGCAGCGCATCGAGACGCAGTTGACGATGATCGCTTGTGCGCTGGTCGCCGCCGGCACTGGGGTCGCCATCGTCGACCCGTTCACCGCGGAAGAGTATGTCGGGCGCGGATTGGCTGTCCGCCCCTTCGCACCCAGCATCAATGTCGAGATGTCCATCCTGCATTCGGCGCAGCGGACGCTCTCGACACTGGCTCAGGACTTCCTGGCTGAATTCCGCTCCGAGGTGGCGGGATACAGCCTGAAAATGCGGGCTTAATTACCGGTCGATCAGTCGTGATCGTGCTGGGTGTCGGGGTTGGTCTTCCCGGTCGGCATACTGGGATCGGCTTCCGCGTCGACGGTCTGCGAACTGGCCCAGAGCATCGAAGCGCTCAACGCGAGGAACGAGCCGACTACGAGAAGAAGAAAAGCAACGTTGCCGCCAGTCATGTATTCCTCCTGATTTCATCCATGTCACAGATCCTCGGACGATCCACCCTACGAGGTCTAGTCGTAGTAGTAGTCGCGTTGATAGGCGTCTTCATCGTCGTAACCGAGGTCCGGCGGACGGTGGGAGACCGCCTGTCCTCGCCCGCTTCGGCTCAGCAGCGCGCCGATGACGAAGCCGGCGGAGAGCGCGCCGAGCAGGCTCGCGACGGGATGCTCCCGGACGAATGTTTCCGCGGTTCCGATGCCGTAGGACCGACGGTCCCGGACCGGATAGCCGGCGTGCCTGCCGGTTTCCGTCCCGGTCGCCGGGCTCACCGGAGAGTACGCTGCCGGCGTGGGGGCTCCGACCTCTTCCGAACCGGTCTCCAGCACCCTTCCGGGATCGGCATTCGGACGTGATGGAATGGAGCGGGCCGCGACATCGCTGGACTTGGCATATGTCGGCGGCGTCTCTGTCGAGGCGGTCATGAGCGTTTCTCCCGGGTTCGTAACCTCTATGGGAAACAGGGTGGGCAAACGGTGGTTCCTTAACGGCGTTCATCGGCATGCAGCGTCATCCATCGCAGCCGCGATCTTCCTCTGCAATTCGACGTAGTCGTAAGGCTTGGCCACCATCAGGTAGTCCCGGCTGATATCGCTGGCGACGGTGTGTCCGGCGAAGCCTGATGTCAGCAGGACCTTGATGCCCGGACGCAGGCGTCCGGCTACCTTGGCAAGTTCCGCGCCGCTCATTCCGGGCGGGATGACGATGTCGCTGAACAGCAGGTCTATCGGCCGGTCGCTTTGCAGGGTTTCCAGCGCCTCGTTGGCGTGGGCGGCGCCGACGACCTGATGACCCCAGCGCGTCAGCATCATCTGCGTGGTCAAGCGGATTATGGCGTCGTCCTCGACCAGCAGGATGTCCAGCGACGGGGTCGCCGGTTCACCGCTCAACTCAGGGGCCTGCGACAGGACGCGGTGGCGGGGCAGGCGGACCGTGGCGGTGGTTCCCTGTCCGGCCACGCTGGTCATCTCGATGGTCCCTTCGTGGAGCCCGACCAGCCGCCGGGTCAGCGTCAGCCCGAGGCCGGTGCCCTCGACCTTGCCGGTTCCAACGGAATCGGCACGCCAGAACGCTTCGAACATGTGACTGAGGTCGTCCTTCGCGATGCCGATCCCGGTATCGGACACCGTCAGGAACAGGCCGCCGTCGCCGTCCTGTTGCGCCGTCACCGTCACCTGCCCGCCGCTCGGCGTGTACTTGACGCCATTCGTGAGGAGGTTGAGCAGGATCTGCCGCAGCCGCTTTTCGTCGCCGCGTATCGTCGCGACTTCCGGCGCCACCGTGGCGGACAGGGTGATCCTCGCCCTTGTGGCGCGTGGTTCCATCATCCGGATGCAGAACTTGACCGTTTCGGCGAGATCGACCTCCTCCTCGCCGATCGCCAGCCGACCAGCCTCGGCCTTGGCATGATCCAGGATCTCGTTGATCAGCCCCAGCAGATGCTGGCCGCTGTCGCGGATATCGCCGGCCCACTCCCGGTAGCGGTCGCTGCCGAGGGGACCGGCCACTTCGCTGCGGATCATGTCGGCGAAGCCGATCACGGCATTGAGCGGACTGCGCAATTCGTGACTCAACTCCGCCAGGAACTGCCCCTTGGCGCGGTTGGCGCTTTCCGCCGTCTCCTTGGCCAGCTTCAGGTCGGCGTCGATCCGGTTGCGTTCCGCGACGTCCCGGATGATGCAGGTGATGAAACGCCGGTCGCCGCTTCCGCGCCATGCACTGAGCGAGAGTTCCAGTTCCAGGGCCGTGCCGTCCCGGTGCAGCCCCCGGACCTGACGGTTCGTGAAGCTGGCCTGGATGAACCGCTCCGCCTCCGGCAGGAGCAGGCGGATGTCGCGGCCCAGGACATCGGCGGCCTTGTGGCCGAACAGGCGTTCGGCGGCGGAGTTGAACGCTGTCAGCTCTCCTTCCCCGCGCGCCGTGACGATGGCGTCGGCGGCCGTGTCGATGATCGCCCGGTAGCGTGCTTCGCTGGTCCGCAGGGCCTGGAGGATGCCCATCCGCTCCTGCTCGCGGGAAAGCAAGATCCCGAAGACCACAGTGCCGCCGACGTTTATGACGACCAGCGGTAGGCCAACCGCCGAGAGCACCTGCAAGGCGTCTTCCCAGGACGGCAGCAGAAGGAGGCTCAGGATATTGCACGAGATCAGCAGGCCCAAGGCCGCGAACGACGCCGTCCGGAAACGAAGCCGGAGCTTCCTGGGCAGGCGGTCGAAGAGGACGCCGGCCAGGACCGCCATCGTGATGCCGGCTACTCCGGCAAGAGCCCCGATCCCGCCGGTTCCGAAAAAGCGAAAGGCTCCCGAGATCAGCGCCGCGATCGCGGCGGCGCCGATGCCGCCGAATGGGGCCGCGAGACCGAGCATGATCGCCCGGGCATCGATCACCACGCCGGGCGAGATGTGGATCGGGACCAGCATCGTGAGGACGGTGCCGCCGCCGAACAGCAGTCCGCAAGCGGCTTGCCGTCTCCAGGGCCGGACATCGAAGCGCCGCAGCACACCGCTGTAGAAGACCAATACGAGACCGAGCAGGCCAGCGCTTTGGATTAGGGATAGAAAAGTGGCGGACATCGGTCTGTTGAATTCGCGATCAGAAAAGGTTGATGATCAACACTATTAGACATCTAAGGGTTCATATATCCACAAAGAAATAAAGTTCTTTCAGCATCGAAATTTTGTTTCTTTGGTTTTGCTGGCCTGTGACCACGAAGTGATCGGAGGGTCCGGCCTGCCGGAATTTTCAGGCACCGCATTGCCCCGGGTTGACTTCAAAGCTGTTATACAATGTAAGGTTATTGACGAGTTCACCAGGAGTTTTGAGGTGGCGCAGAATTCTTCTGGCACCGGGTTTCCAACTGGGCCTCGTGAAGCTGACCTTCGCGAGGAGCTGGCGGAGGCTCGAAAGGAACTCGACCGGCGCGATGAAATCATTGCGGCGCTTTCGCGCAAGCTCGACGAGTGCGCCCTTGCAGCGCGAACCGCCGAACCTGCCGCGGCTCAGGCAGCGCTGCGCGAGAGCGAAAGGCGGTTGTCCGCGATCTTCGCCCAGGCGGCGGTCGGCCTTTCCGAGATCGCGCCGGACGGCCGGTTCCGCATGGTCAACGATCAGCTTTGCAGTCTGCTGGGCCGGACGCGCGAAGAGTTGCTGAGGCTCAATGTCCAGGACGTGACGCATCCGGACGATCTTGCCCGCAACCTGCCGCTGTTCACCCGCTTGGTCGAAACCGGCGAAGTGTTCAGCATCGAGAAACGCTACGTCCGCGCCGACGGCAGCCATTTCTGGGCCGAAAGCAGCGTCAGCCGGATCATCGGCGCCGACGGCGAAGCGCTTGGCGTGATCGCCGCCACGGTCGATCTCACCGAACGGCGCGAAGCCGAGAACAGGCTGCGGGAAACGCGGGACGAAGCCGTCCAGGCCCGGACCGAGGCGGAGCAGGCCAGCCGGGCGAAGTCGCGTTTCCTGGCATCCGTCAGCCACGACCTGCGCCAGCCCGTTACCTCGGCCAGCCTGTTCCTCGACCTCTTGAAGAGGCGCCCTCTCGGTCCGCAGGAGCGCGAGCTGGTCGAACCTCTGGCGAGCAGCATCGACAGTTTGATCGGGATGCTGAACGGGTTGCTGCAAGTGGCGCGGCTCGATGCCGGCATCGTGACCGCCGATCCCCGAGATTTCCTTCTGGACGAGTTGCTGCAACGGCTCTTCGACGAGTTCCAGCGGCCGGCGCAGGCGGCCGGCCTGCGCTTCCACGTGCCGCCCGTTCACCTGCGCGTCCGTTCCGATCCCCTGCTGCTCGAACTGATCCTGCGCAACCTTATCTCCAACGCGATCAAGTACACGCCGGACGGCAGCGTTTCCGTCCTGACCCGGGTCGAAGACGGGCATGTCGTGCTTGACGTGACCGATACCGGGCTGGGCATCGCGAAGGAAGACAGCGAGCGCATCTTCGACGAATTCTACCAGGGCGCCGAAACCGCCCGCGACCACTCCCGCGGGTTCGGCATCGGACTGGCGACGGCACGGCGCGTCGCGGCGCTGCTCGGTATCGAGATCGTTGTGGCTTCGGAGATCGGCCGCGGCTCGACCTTCTCGCTGGTCCTTGCCCAGGCCGAGAGCGAAGGGACGGTACCGTCGGATCGCAGATATTTCGGCATTCAGGGCCTTGCGGGCTTCTCCGCCCTGGTGATCGACGACGAGCCGCTGGTCCTGCGCGGGCTGGAAGTGATGCTGAAATCCTGGGACGTGCAGGTTCATGCGGTCCGGACCCTGAGCCAAGCCAAGGAACTGTTCAGGACGCTGGACAGGCCGCTGGACGTGGTTATCGCCGATTACTCCTTGGCGCATGGCGAACGGGGCACGGATGTCGTCGCCGCCGCGCGTAGGCACGGAACGGAAGCCGCGATCCTGCTGACCGGCGACACGTCGCCGGAGCGGCTGGCGGAAGCCGAGAGAAGCGGCTGCCGGCTGCTGCACAAACCGGTCAACGCGGACACGCTGGGCGCCGTCCTGAAGGCCGTCTGCCTGAAATAGCGAACACGGCGCGGGCAGCGGGTCGACATGCGAGGAACCGTCATGCCGGCGGCCGGCCGGCGAACAACCCGTGGAGTGCGGATACGGTGAGGCTAGCGGCGCTGCCGGGGAGGAACGGCAAGACCGGGCCGCTCAGCGCCGTGGTATCGCGAAGCGACCGGGATGGGGATGTCATCCTTTCAATCTTCCGGGAAAGGTCATCGAAGGTCACTATCCGGCCTTGGGCCGGCGGGTCATCCGATGTCGCCGCCGGGGCTGCGCCGGTTTCTATCGACGACGGCTCCGCTTGGAAGCCGGGATGGAAGCGGACGGAATCGAGTTCCTCGTCGGGATCGGCGGCAAGGTCTTCCAGATCGGCGTCGGGATGGGGACGAGTGTCGAGGCAGCCGGTATAGTGATGAGTGATCCGCTTGTCCTGGATGACGCCGAGCAGCTTCAAGCGAAACTCGATGGCGCGAAGGGCCAGCGGCAAGCGGTCCGTTTCGAAAGCGCATTCGATCACGCGGCCGACCTGCTCCGCCGCGTCGTCCAACTCGGCCTGATTGGCCGCGCGCCGGGCCGTGCGGATTTCATCGATCCGGACCCGGATTTCCGGCTGGCGCATCAGGAAGGCGCCACGCTGCTTGGCTCCATTCGCTGAGTATCCGGCACGCCGCGCCGCCTCCGCCCCGCCGACATTGCCAGCCATGGCGAGGCAGAAGGCCTCCTGACGCGAGGTCAGGGGCGACCGGTTGGAGGCCGCCAGCGCAGGCCTGGCGACGGGAAGCTTCTTGGCCGGAGCTGGTGCCGGGGTGACCATGGGCGACGCCTTATGCAGGATAGGACTTGGTTTGGATTATTATCCTATAAATATAGGGCCTGCAAGATCGATAATCGCCGGCGCTGCCAGCGTGGAGCAGCTCATAGGGACATCGACCCGCGACGACCCGTGCGCGTTCCGCGCGCTGTTCGTTGCCGAAGGCCGCCGGTATCGGACACCCCAGCCCAACTTGACAGCGCCGTCCTCGTCTTGCCACAGGTTCGCGTGACGGGTCGCACGGAACAGCGGGAGTTGCCGCCACGAACGTCGCACTGAGATTATCCGACCGATCTCTGATCGGATCCGCATATCGATACCAGACAACTCCATGCTTGATAGAAGCATGCGGCGTCGGTCGAAACCCTTCGACAACCTGCCTCCCAGTGACACCAGGCGATCGCTTGGCCGCAGAGCATCCCTGACCTCATGCCGTCTGGCCATTCGGCCATAGGCGCGAAGCAGCATGGTCTGGATCAATAATGAACGACGAGAGAAGCATGACAACCGGTCTCTCCACAGATCGACGCCGATTTCTGATCGGTTCCGCCGTGACGGGGACGATCCCGTTCATGCCGCGAGACGCAGCTTCGCAAGTGCCGGAGCCGTCCCGGTCGCCCGGCAGTTACCCATCCGTCGACCTGACACTCCATGTCAACGGCCAAGAACACCGGGTTGAAGTCGATCCGCGGACGACGCTGCTGGACGCACTTCGTGATCATATAGGTCTGACGGGAGTAAAGAAGGGCTGTGATCATGGTCAATGCGGAGCTTGCACCGTCCTCGTCGAGGGACGCCGCGAACTCTCCTGTCTCACGCTCGCGGTTTCCGTTCAACAACGCGAAGTGACGACGATCGAGGGCCTGGCTGCCTCGGACGGCGGCCTGCATCCCATGCAGCAGGCATTCATCGATCATGATGCCTTCCAATGCGGATATTGTACACCGGGCCAGATCCTCTCCGCGATCGGCTGCGTTAGGGAAGGTCACGCCAGCACACCAGCGGATATCCGGGAGTCGATGAGCGGCAATATCTGCCGTTGCGCTGCCTATCCCAACATCGTGGTCGCCATAATGCAGGCACGCGAACGGATGGAGGGTTAACCCATGCGGCCTTTCGGATATTCGCGCCCCTCTTCCGTGAGCAACGCCATTCTGGAGGTGAGGGAATTCCTTGCAGCCGATCCACAATCGTCTCTTTCGTTCCTCGCCGGCGGCACCACACTGCTGGATCTCATGAAGCTGGACGTGGTGCGACCCGAACGGATCATCGACCTCAATGCCCTGCGCGACGAGCTGGGGTATACACGATCGGACGGATCGGCTCTCCGCCTCGGCGCCTTCGCCAGGATGGCGGATGTCGCGGCCGATGCCGAGGTCATCGCCAACTATCCCGTGATCGCCCAGAGCCTGTCGCTCGCCGCCAGTGCACAACTGCGCAACATGGCGAGCCTTGGCGGCAATGTGCTGCAACGAACACGCTGCCCCTATTTTCGCGATCCCTCCTGGAGCGCCTGCAACAAGCGTGTGCCCGGAAGCGGGTGCGCAGCCGTTCAAGGAGCCAACCGCGCGCATGCGGTGCTCGGTACCAGCGATCATTGCATCGCAACGTATCCAGGCGATTTCGCGCAAGCCCTTGTCGCTCTGGATGCCTCGATCGTCATCGCCGGTCCCCGAGGAAACCGGACAATCCCATTTGATTCCCTGCATCGGCGGCCGGACGGCAACCCCCATCTGGAAACAAGCCTTCAACCCGGCGAAATCATTGCGGAGTTCATCGTTCCGGCACGGTCGTGGATGCGCCGATCGCTGTATCTCAAGATCCGGGACCGGCAGTCCTATGAGTTCGCGGTCGCCGCCGCTGCGGTTGCGCTGGATCTCGACGGCGGTATGGTGCGCGATGCCCGCATCGCACTCGGCGGCGTTGCAGCCGTTCCATGGCGGGCGCGAGAGGCCGAGGACGCGCTCCGTGGCCAACCGTTAACGGAGGCGGTCGCGCGTACCGCCGCGCGGCTGGCGTTCGCCGAAGCCCGACCGCAATCCCACAACGCGTACAAGATCGAACTCGGCCAATCGACGCTCGTGCGCGCGCTCTTGCAGGCCTCTTCGATGGAGCTCCGCCCATGAACAAGACCTTGTTTCCCCAACACGGCGCAAACATGGGACAACCGGTTCCACGCTATGAGGGACGTGCCAAGGTGACGGGTGAGGCACGCTATCCAAGCGACGTGAGGCTGCCGCGAACCGCCTATGCCTACCTTCATATCAGCCGGATCGGCCGGGGCACGGTTCAAGCGTTCGATCTCGCCGCCGCCAGCGCAGTTCCAGGCGTCATCGACATTCTGACGCATGAGACGATCGGCGATCAGATCAAGCAGACGCCGGCGATCTATCAGGGGGGCTACGCGTCCGACTCCTTTCGTCCCCTTGGCTCGGCCGAGATCGCCTATTGGGGACAACCCGTCGCGGTCGTGATTGCCGAGACGTATGAAGCCGCACGCGAGGCCGCGCATCGGATAGGCGTCACCTATGGGCCGCATTCGCCGCCGGCCGCGGACATGGACTCACCCGACGCCGTCGCGCAAGCGCTGGTACCGATGGCTATCGATGTCGGTGACTTCGACGCGGCGTATGCCGCGGCACCGATCAAGATCGACGCCCGTTATTCCACGCCGGCGCAACACCAGAACCCGATGGAGCTTTTCGCGACCCAGTGCATGTGGGAGGGCGGCCGGCTGGTCGTTCATGAACCGAGCCAGTATGTTAACAGCGTGAAGTTCGGGCTCGCCGAGCAGCTCGGCATCGACCCTGAACGCATACGCGTCATCAGCACCTATGTCGGTGGTGCATTCGGTGCCAAAGGTTTCCTGACGCAGCGTACCGCCCTGGTCGCGATAGCGGCGCGGCGCATCGGAAGGCCGGTCAAGCTCGTGGCGACGCGGGAGCAGGGCTTCACCGTTTCGGGTTATCGCGCCGAGACCCGGCAGCATGTCCAACTCGCGGCCGAGCAAGACGGGCGCCTGATCGCGTTGAAGCACGAAGGATGGGAGCTGACCTCCCGCGCGGACACGGTCGCCATGGGTGCGGTGTCGATGACCACCCGGCTTTACGCCTGCGCGAATATCGTGGGTCGCGTGAACGCCGTCTCCGCCGACCGGTCTACACCGGGTTTCATGAGGGCGCCGGGCGAGATGCCCTACGGCTTCGCATTGGAGACGGCACTCGATGAGCTTTCCAGCAAGCTCGACATGGATCCGGTCGAGCTTCGCCGGGTCAACGACACCCGGACGGAACCGGTCGGCGGCCTGCCTTATACCAGCCGTTCGCTGATGCGGTGCTTCGACGAGGCTGCGGCGGCATTCGGATGGCAGGATCGGACAAGGCAGCCCGGGTCCATGCGCGATGGTGACTGGCTGGTCGGATGGGGATGTGCCAGCGCCTTCTATCCAACGCAGGCCGGAAATTCGGCGGCGCGTGTCCGGCTGACGGCCGACGGGCGGGTTCATGTTTCGAGCGCCGGTCATGAACTGGGCCAGGGAATGTATACCATGATGGCGCAGGTCGCCGCGGAGGAACTCGGCGTGCCGATCGAGCGGGTGACCGTCTCACTCGGCGATTCGGATCTTCCCCCGGCCGTCGTCAGCGGCGGATCGGCCGCAACCGCCAGTGTCGCCCCGGCGATCATGGCCGCCTGCGATGCCATTCGCAGGCGGCTCGGCGTCGGCAATTCGCCCCCGGCCGGTGTCAGGGCCGCAATGGAGGCATCCGGCATGGGTGTCATCGAAGAGTTTGCCGAAACCCGCGCGCATGGCCTTCCGCTGGAAAGCGTGCGGGATATGTATCGCGGCAAGGCCTTGCCGACAGGCGGCGTGAGCCTTCCCGATCGGGTCCAGTTCGCCCTCGGCGCGCAGTTCGTCGAGGTCCGCGTTCACGCGCTGACGCATGAAATCCGTGTCTCCCGGGCCGTAGGCGCCTTTGCCGCCGGACGCATCATCAATCCGCGCACCGCCCACGGCCAGCTGATCGGCGGAATGATCTGGGGGATCAGTTCCGCTCTTCACGAGCACACCGAAGTCGATGGCCGGAATGCAAGCTACATCAACGCGAACCTTGCCGACTACCTGCTGCCGGTGAACGCCGACATCGTCGATATCCAGGCCATCATGGTTCCGGAAGAGGACAAGCTGGTGAACCGCGCAGGCGTAAAGGGGGTGGGTGAGATCGGCGTCGTCGGCGTCGCCGCCGCCGTATCGAACGCCGTGTTCCATGCGACCGGACGGCGACTGCGCGATCTTCCGATCAGGATCGAACACGTCATGTAAGTCGTAGGCGCGCCCGGGCCGCGGGCGCGCCTACGACTTACCATTACGCAAGTTTCCGCGAACGGTATGACTTCGCCAGGGAAGTTCAGGCGGCGGGAGGCCGTACGACGGTCGTCATCAGGGACTGGCGTCGGGATAGCAGCCTGTTCGGGTAGAGCGGCCTGCTCTCAGGTGCCGCGAGATTCAGGCCGAAGTAGATTGCCTGTTATGGCCGAGATCGCGCCGGAGCGTGGCGCGAAGCGTCGCGGCATCGTCGCTCGGTGTCAGGTTGAAAAGGCGGCGATAGTCGCGATTGAACTGCGACAGGCTCTCATAGCCGACATCGTAGGCCACCGCCGAGATGGTGCTTGATCCGGAAAGCCCTCGGCGCGCTTCCTGCAAACGGACCCGCTTCTGGAACTGGACGGGCGACATGGAGGTCACCGCCTTGAAGTGCCGGTAGAAGCTTGGAACGCTCATGTTCGCTTGGGCGGCGAGATCCGGAATACTCAGCGCCTCAGCGTAGTTGTCCCTGATCCAGGCAGTCGCCCGCCCGATCCGGGCGGCGTTCCCGTTGGCGAAGGCGAGCTGGCTGAGAAGTGGACCATGCTCGGTGTGCAGCAACCTCCAAACGATCTCCCGCTTGATCAACGGCGCCATTACCGGGATGTCCTGCGGCCGCTCCAGCAGCGAGACCAACCGCATGAGTGGATCGAACAGTTCCGGATCGAGCGTGTACTTGCCTGCAACCAGATTGTCCGGCGCTTTCGGGCGATAACCGGACTGCTCGCGCAGAAGGTCGGCGACGACCGCCGGATCGATCTCGAGATGGATCGCGAGATAGGGTGCGGATGGGCTGGCTTCGGTGACTTGCGACGTGACGGGGACATCGACGGCGCACAGCAAGGATTCCCCCGCAGCGTAGCGGAACGGGTTCTCGCCCACCATCAACTCCTTCACGCCCCGGGCGACCAGACCGAAGGAAGGTTGGTAGATAGAGTGGCCGACTTCGGAAGGCACATCCGTTCGACCCACTTTCAGCCCGTCGACCGGCGTCACGTAATCATACCGGGCACGGCGCTCGATGACGTTCAGCAGGTCGGAAAACTTCGGTTTCGTCATGGGAGTCAAACGTTCTGCATGAAGTGATCGGTTCTTCGAAGCTCATGCCGGGGACACTGCCCGGCGGTGTTCTCTTGGTTGGCATCCGGCCCAACGGTCCGCTCCAGTTCACCAGCGAACGGTGCCGAGCACTATGCACATCCTATCAGGAGCGCGCCCGATCCTCTCAAACGATATGAGGCCGGGCCGTCGCTGCCGTCCCGGACGCTCCGTTCGGTTCAGACTTGCCACAGACGCTCGCCTGCGAATGAGAGCGGCAAGCCAATCGCTGATAGGATCTGCGTAGCTCCCGGTGGACGCCCGTCACTATGGTCCTGGCAACGGCGCCGATCGGCGTCCGGTCGAAGAAATACCGGAGCATAGAGACATGTCGGACAACAAATTGCGTGTCGGAGTCATCGGGGCGGACACGCAGGCGAGCTGGGCCGGCGCATCGCACATACCGGCGCTGCGACCGCAGCCTTCGCTCGTCCTGGCGGCGGTGGCGACCCGCCGGGAGAAGAGCGCGAAGGCTGCCGCTGAGGCGTTCGGGGCCGAGCGATGGTTCGCCGACCCCTACGCGATGATCCGCGACGACGACATCGATCTCGTCACGGTCGCCGTGAAGGTTCCGGACCATCGGGACCTGGTGATGGCGGCGCTCGCGGCCGGAAAGTCCGTCTATTGCGAATCCCCTCTCGGAGCGACGCTGGCCGAGACCGAGGAGATGGCGGCCGCCACGGGATCGTTGCATACCGCGATCGGCTTGCAAGGACGGCACAATCCTGCGGTCCGGCGGGCGGCCGAGCTGGCTTCGTCCGGCAAGATCGGTCGGCTGATGTCGGCACGGGTCGGTGCCACGACGTTCGGCTACGGCCCGCAGTCGCCCAGCGCCTACGACTATTTCAACAAAGCGGCCTCAGGCGCCAGTTTCCTGACCATCACGACGGGTCATGTGCTGGACGTCATCGAAGCGGTGCTCGGCGACATCACGGAAGTCGATGCACGCACCGAACTTCTCTGGCCGGAGATCGAGATCGTCGACACTGGGGAGAAATCCGTTCGTGATATCCCGGACCATGTCGATCTGATTGCCAAGACCGAGAGCGGCGCTCCCGTCTCCGTCCAGGTCCTGGCGGGCGTACCGGCGGAGGAGGCGAATTTCATTTTCGAGATCCGCGGATCGGAGGGATGGCTGAAGATTACGGGCAACCACCTTGCCGGCGTGCAGGTCGGTGACCTGAGGCTGACGGCGAGCATCGGGTTCGCCACGCCCGACGCACCGGTCGCCACCGGCGTCGGTCCGACGGCGGCCGACTTCTGGGCGGGAGCCGCCATCAATGTGGGCGAGGTCTACGCGTCTCTCGCCCGCGATCTGTCGGCAGGCACCTACGAGACGCCTGGGTTCGCCCATGCGCTCCACAACAGCCGCCTCGTTGCCGCCGTCGAGCGAGCGGCTTGGACGGGCGAGCGGCAGCGCATCGTCGGCTGACAGGGTGCGCTTCGACGCGCCGAGGGGTGAATGGTCGACGAATGGCGCCATCTCTGCCGGGATCCCGAGCGGGAACGCCGTTTTGCGCGTATCTTGCATGGCGCGGGAAGGGACGCCGAACAAGCGGTCGCTCGGGCCGCGCGGCAACGAAGATTTGAGGAACAAGCGACGTGACAAGAATGGTGACAGTGGGGGCGGCTCAGCTTGGGCCGATCCGCCGGGATGAAAGCAGGACCGAGGTGGTGGGCAGGCTGATCCACCTGATGCGGGACGCCAAGGGGCACGGATGCGATCTGGTCGTGTTTCCGGAACTTGCCCTGACGACGTTCTTTCCGCGGTGGTTCTTCGAACGGCAGGAAGATATCGATTTCTTCTTCGAACGGGACATGCCGGGGCCTGAGACGCAGCCTTTGTTCGACGAAGCCGTCCGATTGGAGATCGGCTTCCAGATCGGCTATGCCGAGGCGGTCGTGGAGGATGGCCGGGAGCGCCGGTTCAATACGTCCATCCTGGTCGACAAATCGGGGCTTATCGTCAGCAAATACCGGAAGATCCATCTGCCCGGCCATGCCGCGCACGAACCCGAGCGGCCGTTCCAGCACCTTGAGAAACGGTATTTCGAGGTTGGAAACCTGAGCTGGCCGGTCGTCCATGCCTTCGGCGGGCTCATGGGGATGTGCATATGCAACGACCGCCGCTGGCCGGAGACCTATCGGGTGATGGGGCTTCAGGGCGTCGAGATGGTCATGCTGGGCTACAATACCCCCGTCCACAATCCCCCGGCGCCCGAGCACGACCGGCTGGGCTGGTTCCATAATCACCTCGTCATGCAATCCGGTGCCTATCAGAACGGCACCTGGGTCGTCGGCGTCG
This sequence comes from Skermanella aerolata KACC 11604, assembly GCF_000936425.1. Taxonomy (GTDB): domain Bacteria; phylum Pseudomonadota; class Alphaproteobacteria; order Azospirillales; family Azospirillaceae; genus Skermanella; species Skermanella aerolata. Next base: position 90,803 of record NZ_AVFK01000003.1, read on the forward strand.
CCAAGGCGGGCAACGAGGAAGGCTGCGAACTGATCGGCGGCAGCGCCATCATCGCGCCGACCGGCGAAATCGTCGCGCAATGCGTCACGTCCGGCGACGAGTTGATCGTCGCTCGCTGCGATCTGGATCTGTGCAAGCCTTACAAGGAAACGATCTTCAACTTCGCCATCCACCGCGAGCCGGAGCAGTACCGGATGATCGTCGAGCGGAAAGGCGCCGTGCCGCCGCCCAAGCCCTGAGGGGCCGTCAAGACCGGTCGATGGCCTTCCTATCACCGCTGCGGAACCACACACCGGATGCAATCGCACCGGCCAGCATCGTGCCGTAAACCACGAGAGCGAGGCCCAGGGTCGCGAATGTCCATGCCAGCGATCCGGTCGCCGCCAGCACCGCCCAGCCGCCGGCGACCGCGATCACCATCCGGACCAGTCCGGCCAGCAGCGGCCATCCCAGCCGGCCGGCGCCCTGCGACGCGAAGTAGAGCGACAGGCCAAGCCCGAAGAACCCATAGGCCGGCCCGACGAACTGCAAATAGGCCGTGCCGGTTTCGAGCATCAGCGGGTTGCTGCCGAACAGGTTCAGCCAAGCCGTGGGCCAGATTGCGGCGGCGATCCCGATCGTCTCGGTCACGATGAAGGCCAGGGCGCCGCCGGTCAGGGCTATGCGCAGCGCGCGCCGATGCTGGCCGGCCCCGATATTCGTGCCGACAAGCGCCACCATCGGGGCGCCGAGCCCGAACACGAGGGGGATCAGCAGGTATTCCAGCCGCGCGCCGGTCCCATAGCCCGCGACGGCGTCCGGTCCGCCGGCGGCGCCGACCAGCGCCGTCGTCAGCGCCACCGTCAAGGTCGTCTGCAAGGTGCTGACGGCGCCCACGGCGCCAACCCGAAGGATATCCGCGAACAAGGGCCAGCGCAGACGTCCGGCGCGCAGACGCACCACGCTGCGCCCGGACAGTATGTACCAGGCGAGCACCGCGATCATCAGCGCGGTGGTCAGCACGACGGCCAAGCCGCCGCCGGCGATACCCAGTGCCGGTATCGGGCCGAACCCGAATATCAGCACCGGCGAGAGCGGTATCAGCATGACAACGCCGAGGCAGATCGCCATCGACGGCACCAGCATGTTGCCGGTTCCCCGGATCACGCTGGCCAGAGCGTTCATCAGCCATACCAGCACGTTGCCGGCGAACACCACGTTGGAATATTGCAGGGCGGCATCGAGCGAAGCGCCTTGGCCGCCCATGGCGCCGTAGATCTGGCGGCCGAAGACCAGGAACAACGCCGAGGTCGCGGCCCCGAGCCCCAGGTTGATCACGACGGCATGCAGCACCAGGGCATCGGCGTCGTCGCGCCGGTCGGCGCCGAGCGCTCGGGCGACGGCCGAGGAGATGCCGCCGCCGATGGCTCCGGCGGACAGCATGGTCATCAGCATGAAGCCGGGAAACACCAGCGCCATGCCGGTCAGCGCATCGGTGCCGAGATGGGATACCCACCAGGTTTCGATCAGTCCCGTCGATGCCTGGGCCATCATGACCAGGACGTTCGGCCAGGCGAGAAGCAGCAGCGTCGGGATGATCGGACCCTGCAGCAACCGCCGGGTGCGCGGGTTCATCCCATCGGAAGCCGTATCCTGTAACGGCGCGGGTTGGGCCGGCAAGGCTGCGACGGCGCTCATGCGTCGGAATCCTTGGTCCTGGCGGGTGGAGCCATATCGGCCTTCCTGTTGGCAAGCTGCTCGACGGTCGCGGCGTTCGCGGCCGGACCGGGCGCCAGGACGAAGTCCGGTTCCACGAGGGGGCGGCCCGACCGGCGATCGACCAGCACAGGTTCCGCCGGCTCGCCGGTCACGGCGTCGACGATCATGATGCTCGCCCCCTCCGGTGCGAAATGGCGGTTGCCGAACGCCATCAGCGTCCCGAGCACGCTGCGGAAGTCGCGGCCGCGCTCGGTCAGCACGTACTCGTAACGCGGCGGGCGGTCGTTGTAGCGCCGCCGTTCCAGCATCCCCGCTTCGACCAGCGATGACAGCCGGCGCGTCAGCATGTTCGGCGCGATGCCGAGGTTCTTCTGGAACTCCTCGAAGCGGGTCAGTCCCCTGAAAGCGTCGCGGAGGATCAGGATGCTCCACCACTCACCGACCCGCTCGAGGCTCCTGGCGATCGGACAGGGCATTTCGTCGAAGCTTTTCCGTTGCATGGTCGAGGCCTGTGTCGGTGAGTCAGTAGCATGATGAAACTTACTATGTTGCCCATGCCGCGCGAGAGTCAAGACGATCGGCAGGTTGCCATTTGCGATGCCGTTCCGAAGAGTCGACCGTATCTAACTAGTCACTTGCATGATGATAGCGATATCCCTATCATCATGCAAGTGACTCGGCGCGGCCGGGTCGAACAGGAGATCCGATATGGCACTCAAGACCGAGGGTACGGCGCTCGTGACGGGCGCATCTTCCGGTATCGGCGCGGTCTATGCGGACCGGCTCGCCGCCCGCGGATACGATCTGATACTCGTCGCCCGCAACGCAGCCCGGATGGAGACGCTGGCCACGCGTCTGCGTGAAGAGACTGGACGAGCCGTCGAGGTGCTGGCGGCAGATCTGGCCGTCCCCGGCGAACTGGCGACGGTTCGGGACCGGCTGGCAGGCGACCCGTCGATCACCCTGCTGGTCAACAATGCCGGCATCTCGCTGAACGGCGGCTTGCTTGAGAACGATCCGGCCGATCTGGAGCGGCTGATCGCGGTGAACGTCACGGCGCCGACCCTGCTCGCGGCTGCTGCCGGGCGGGCTTTCTCCGGACGCGGCACCGGCGCCATCGTCAACATCGCTTCCGTCCTGGCGCTGGCGCCCGAAATGCTGGATGGCGTCTACAGCGGCTCGAAGGCTTTTCTGCTCAACCTGTCGATCGACCTTGCCGCGAAGCTGCGCAATGCCGGCGTCGTGGTCCAGGCGGTGCTGCCCGGCGCCACGCGGACGGAGATCTGGGAGCGCTCGGGCAAGGATGTCGATGCGATCCTACCCGGCATGGTGATGGAGGTCGGCGATCTGGTCGATGCGGCGCTGGTCGGACTGGACAGGGGCGAGACGGTGACCATCCCGCCGCTTGCCGACGAGGCGCAATGGATCGCCTACGACGAGGCACGGCGCGCGATGGCGCCCAACCTGTCGCGCCGTGACGTCGCCGCCCGCTATCGCACTGCGGTTGCCGCCTGACCCAGCCTTGCGGCGGGCGTCGGCGATCATGGGGAGTCAGCATGTCTCGTTTCAAATCTTCGGGTCCTGCGGCATTCGCGGCGTTCGTCGCGCTCGGCCTCGCGGCTTGCACACCGTCCGAATCGGCCACCGGACCGGCCGCCGATCCCAGGACCGGCGCCCAGCTGGTCGCAGTCGCGACCGTGGAGCCCGCGACTGCGGCGGCGCGCGGCTTCACGGGTGTCGTTTCCGCCCGTATTCAGAGCAATGCCGGCTTTCGGGTGCCGGGCAAGGTCACCGAGCGGCTGGTCGATACCGGCCAGACCGTCAAGGCCGGCCAGCCGCTGATGCGGATCGACCGGACCGAATATGCCCATGCGATCACGGCCCAGGTCGGCAACGTCGCGGCGGCCAGGGCGCGGGTGATTCAGACCGCCGCCGACGAAGCGCGGTACAGGGGTCTGGTCACGACCGGCGCCGTTTCGAAAGCCGCTTACGATCAGGCAAAGGCGGCGGCCGACGGCGCCCGCGCCCTGCTGTCCGCCGCCGAGGCGCAGCTCAAGGTCGCCCAGGACGAGGGCGATTATTCGACGCTGTACGCCGACGCCGATGGAACGGTGGTCGAGACGCTGGCCGAACCGGGACAGGTGGTGACCGCGGGGCAGGGCGTCGTGAAGCTGGCCCATGCCGGACCGCGCGAAGCCTCGATCAGCCTGCCGGAAACGCTGCGTCCCGCCATCGGCTCCGCAGCGCAGGCCAGCCTTTACGGCGCCGACAAGCCGTGGCCGGCCCGTCTCCGGCAGCTATCGGACGCCGCCGACCCCGTGACCCGGACCTACGAGGCCCGCTACGTTCTTGAGGGCGACGCCGCCCGCGCGCCGCTGGGAGCTACGGTCACGGTCTATCTGACCGGCGACGCGCCGGCTGCCGCGAGCATGGTCCCTATCGGGGCCATCACCGACGCGGGCAAGGGACCCGGCGTCTGGGTGCTGGACGACGGCACGTCTACGGTTTCGTTCCGCCCGGTCCAGGTCACGGCGTTCGGCGGCGAGAGCGTCGTTCTCGGCGGCGGCGTTCAAGTCGGCGAAACGATCGTGGCACTGGGCGGACGCTTCCTCCACGAAGGCCAAAGTGTCCGCGCCATCGGGCGTCCGGACCTCGGCAACCAAGTGGCCGGCAATCGATTGGCCGGTCAGGCGGCACTCCGATGATGGGCTTCAACCTCTCGGCGCTCGCGGTCCGTGAGCGCGCGATCACCCTGTTCCTGATCGTCGCAGTCATCCTGGCCGGCGGTCTGGCCTTCTTCAAGCTCGGCCGTGCCGAGGACCCGGCCTTTACGGTCAAGGTGCTGACGGTCTCCGCCGCCTGGCCCGGCGCCACGGCGCAGGAGATGCAGGATCTCGTCGCCGAACCGCTGGAAAAGCGCATGCAGGAACTGCGCTGGTACGACCGTGTCGAGACCTTCACCCGTCCGGGACTGGTCCTGATGACCGTCTCGCTGAGGGACGATACGCCTGCCGCAGCGGTTCCCGACGAATTCTATCAGGCGCGCAAGAAACTCGGCGACGAGGCACGCAACCTGCCGAAAGGCGCCCTCGGCCCCTTCGTCAATGACGAATACTCCGACGTCACCTTCGCGCTCTATGCCGTCGAGGCACCCGGCATGCCGCCGCGCCTGCTGACGCGGGAAGCCGAAAAGCTGCGCCAGCGCCTGCTGCACGTGGCGGGCGTCAAGAAGGTCGATATCCTAGGCGAACGCCCGGAGCGCATCTTCGTCGAGTTCTCCTATGCCCGGCTGGCGACGCTCGGGGTCGGCGCCCGCGATATCTTCGACGCACTCCAGCGCCAGAACGCTGTGACGCCGGCCGGATCGATCGAGACGAACGGGCCGCAGGTCTTCGTCCGCCTCGACGGCGCCTACGACGACCTCCAGAAGATCCGCGATACGCCGATCGTTTCCGGCGGCCGGACGCTGAAGCTGTCCGATGTCGCCGAGGTCGGGCGCGGCTACGAGGACCCGGCCACTTTCCTGATCCGCCACAACGGCGAGCCGGCGCTGATGCTGAGCATCGTGATGCAGGACGCCTGGAACGGTCTCGACCTCGGCAGGGCGCTCGAAGCCGAACAGAAGGCGATTTCGGCGGAATTGCCCGCCGGCCTCACCTTCAGCAAGGTCACGGACCAGGCGGTCAACATCAGCGAGGCCGTCGACGAGTTCATGCTCAAGTTCTTCGTGGCGCTCGGCGTCGTCATGGTGGTCGGCCTGGTCAGCCTCGGCTGGCGAGTCGGCATCGTGGTGGCGGCCGCCGTGCCGCTGACGCTGGCGGTGGTCTTCGTCATCATGCTCGACACCGGGCGGGCGTTCGACCGCATCACGCTGGGAGCGCTCATCATCTCGCTCGGGCTGCTGGTCGACGACGCCATCATCGCGATCGAAATGATGGTGGTGAAGCTGGAGGAAGGCTACGAGCGGACCAAGGCCGCCGCCTATGCCTGGAGCCACACGGCGGCCCCGATGCTTTCCGGCACGGTGATCACGATCATCGGCTTCACCCCGGTCGGTTTCGCCCGATCCACCGCCGGGGAATATGCCGGCAACATCTTCTGGATCGTCGGCTTCGCGCTGATCGCGTCCTGGTTCGTCGCTGTTATCTTCACGCCGTATCTGGGCGTCAAGCTGCTCCCCGACATCAAGCCCGTCCCCGGCGGTCACGCCGCGATCTACGCCACGCCCAACTACCGGCGGCTGCGCCGGCTGGTCGGCTGGTCGATCCGCCGCAAGTTCCTCGTCGCCGGCGCCGTGGTCGCCGCCTTCGTGACGGCCGGCGTCGGCATGGGGTCGGTCAAGCAGCAGTTCTTCCCGAATTCCGACCGGCCGGAAGTTCTGGTCGAGGTCCAGATGCCGGAAGGGACCAGCATCGCCGCGACAAGCGCCGCGACGAAGAAGGTCGAGGACTGGCTGAGGCGGCAGCCCGAGGCTAAGATCGTGTCCAGCTATATCGGGCGCGGAGCGGCCCGCTTCGTCCTGTCCTACAACCCGGAACTGCCGGACCCGTCCTTTGCCAAGATCATCGTCCTGACACCCGATGCCGAAGCGCGCGACCGCCTGAAGCATCGGCTGCGCGAGCGGATCGCCGAAGGTCTGGCACCGGAAGCGAGGCTGCGGGCGACGCAGCTCGTGTTCGGTCCGTATTCCCGCTTCCTGGTCAACTTCCGGGTCATGGGGCCTGATATTGCCACGGTGCGATCGATAGCCGATGAGGTCCAGGCGGTGATGCGCGCCAATCCCCATACCCGGCAGGTGAACCAGGACTGGGGCGAGCGGGTGCCGACCGCTCATTTCGTCCTGGATCAGGACCGTCTGCGGCTGATCGGCCTGACCCCCGCCGATGCCGGCGAGCAGCTTCAGTTCCTGCTGACCGGCGTGCCGGTGACCCAGGTGCGGGAAGGCATCCGCACCGTCGACGTGGTAGCGCGGGCGTCGGGGCCGGAACGGCTCGATCCGGCCCGGCTGGGCGACCTGACCCTGACCAGCCATGACGGCCTCCTGATCCCGCTGAGCCAGATCGGCAGGGTCGAGGTCCGCGCCGAAGACCCCATCCTGAGACGGCGCGACCGCGTGCCCACGATCACGGTGCAGAGCGACATCGACGAAAGCCTCCAGCCGCCCCAGGTCTCCACCGAGATCGCCGAGGCGCTGGCGCCGCTGATCGCCCGGCTGCCCGCCGGCTACCGTATCGTGGCGGGAGGCAACATCGAGGATGCCGGCAAGGCCAACGCCGCACTGGCCCCGCTATTCCCGATCATGATCGCCCTGACGCTGCTGGTCATCGTCCTTCAGACGCGCTCGCTGGCGGCCACGACGATGGTGTTCCTGACGGCGCCGCTGGGACTGGTGGGCGCCGTGCCGGTCCTGCTGCTGTTCGACCAGCCCTTCGGCTTCAACGCGATCCTGGGGCTGATCGGTCTGGCGGGCATCCTGATGCGCAACACCCTGATCCTGATCGGCCAGATCCACACCAACCGGCAGGAAGGTCTGGACGACTACCACGCCGTGGTCGAAGCGACCGTCCAGCGCGCCCGCCCGGTCATCCTGACGGCGCTGGCCGCCGTCCTGGCCTTCGTTCCCCTGACGACATCCGTCTTCTGGGGATCGATGGCCTACACCTTGATTGGCGGCACGGCCGGCGGCACGGTGCTGATCCTGGTCTTCCTGCCAGCGCTCTATGCGATCTGGTTCAGGGTCCGTCCGGGCGAACCGGTCCGCGACGGGCAGACGGACGGCCATGGCCGGAGCCTTCGCGGCTACGTCGCTCTGCATCGGTCGGGGACGGGGAATGATACGCGGCCTGCGTGACTGACCTGTCTGGCCCACTTTCGCGATGCAATGGATCTCAGCATCGTAGCGATGCATCCCATCGCTCGGCGATCCGCCGTCCACTATCTTTATGGCAATTCAGCAATTTGCCGACAAGCTGGCGTCAGATCTCATGGAACGGTCTACAACTCTGCCATTCCCGTTCGATAGTACTCCGCGAAGAAGAAATTGAACCAAGCGCAACCGGTCACGGTCAGCTTCCGTGAACGACACGTTGATACGCCGTACCGTCCTATGGCCGCGGAACAAGCCGACCAGCGTTTCACCTTTAAACACGGGGAGGGCGAAGAGCGAGCGAAGCTTGGCGGCCTCCTCTTCCGCAATCTTCTCCGATCGATTGGGATCGGGCAGATGTGGGTTGAGACCCTGCAACTCCGCCCTGTTCATGTTCCTGAGGAGAAGAACGTCCGTCATCGTCGCCGCCAGCCCTGTCGGACCGTCGTCCGGGCAGGCCCTGTAAAAATGCTCGTCGGAGTTATAGGTCAGTTTGGGCGAGGTCGACTGCCAAGGTCGCAGGATGGCCAATCCTTCCGGTGTCTTCCCGCCGACTTTGAAGTAGGTGACGTGGTCGCAATGCATCATGCGCTGAAGCATGGCGGGCAGGCTGGCCAGCAGGCACTCCCTTGCCGTGTCGTCGCCCAGCGAAACACGTCGGATCTCAGCGACGAACCGTTCGAACTCGGCGCCCCGCAGTTCGACGCCGCGGCGGCGCACCTCGTTCGAGGTCAGGCGGCAAAATTGCTCGATGATCTCGGTCGTCGTGCGCTTTGGGTGGTCCGAAAAACGCACCTCCACCCGAGAGCGAGGGATGCTGTCCGCCAGCAGGTCGAAATCGCATTTCCAGACGCCGTCCTCCAGCCTGGGCCTGCGCTTGTCCTGTTCTTTTTCCTTCTCAGCGTCTTTATCTTTACCATTGTCTTTGGTGGTCTGTACCTCGGCTGGTCAGAAGCGCATCCGACGTCCGTCCTCGGCTCCAACGGAAACGTCAACGAAGGTGGCGTCGATGACTCCTTCCAAGCTGGTGATCTTCCGTCGGCACAGTTCCTCTGCCCATTCCCAAATCCTTTCCTCGTTGGGTAAACGGGTGTTGTCCTCCGGTGCGCTGAACTGTTCGACCAAATCGCTCAGCAGGAGGCTATGAGCACCGATGTCGACCCCCACCGGACGCCGGAATCGGTCTGCAAGATCTATAATCTCGTCGGCCGAGCGAAGAATGGCGGCCTCCCGCTCAGGCGTATAGTGGTTGGCTTCCGCCGACTCCAAGTTCAACACGCCGATGCATTCGTCGCCCCGGACCTTGATTGGAGCAACCGCTTCCGACTGTATGCTGTCGTCTGACGAGCGGTATTGCGGATGATTCCAGACATTGCCGACATTCTGAAAAACGCCGGTTCGCATTACCTCTCCGCAAATACCTTCCAGCTGACTCAAATAACGGAACTTGTCGCGCCCCTGACCGGCAGTGAAATAACGGATCGTTCCATCCCATTGCTTTAGAGCGATATAACCCCTGATGCTCTTTGTCTGGTCCACAGAGACTTGCACGGCATTGAGTATATGGTTTCTGATCTCAGTTTCTTCTCGCTCTGGCGTCGCCAGAATTTCCGCGATTTCCCCTCGCCATCCCTGAATTTTCCAGTGATGCGCGCGGTCGGCCGGATCTTCCTTGAAGTAGTCGATCAGTAAAACTGCCGTTGCCTTGTCCTTGAACGATATACTGGCCGCGATCTCGTAGATGGTCCGGGGGTCGCCTTTCAGGAAGGGGGTATTGGGGCGCTTCTCGTCCCATTCGACAATCTGCCCCGTGCGCAGAGCCTCGCCGATCAGCCCATCCTCCAGGTCGGTATGCCAGATCCGCCAGTCATGGTCGGTGGTAAACTGCCGCTTGACTTCGATTTCCCCGTCGCCGACGAATGCCAGAAGGCAGCGCGGTACACCGGGCTGCACATAGGACAAGAGTCTTTCCCGTAGCTTCTGCTCGACGATTGGCAGAAGCGCAGGAGGGAAAATCATGGGGTCATTCATTGTGTTGCCTCCAATCGCGCAGCTTAGTGAGGAACTGAAGAGGGCCCATGACATAGAGCAGTTCACGGAGCGGCGGACCGTCGGCAAGGCCGCATACGCAGAATCTGATCCACCGATAATATTTCCGCTCAAAGCCGTCGATCCATTCCTCGAGCCGGCCATCGTCGTGCGGCAATTCGATGTCGTCCGGCGCTTCCACCCCCGGAGGAACCGGCCTTTTCCCGGTCTGGCGCAGCGCCAGGATGACGGCCGCCAAGTCACCGGCGCCCGAGAAGTAACGCCTGCGTTCGTACAGGCGTAACGCCAGTTCGCGCAGCGAGTCCGTAATATCCGTTTCGCCGGAGGAGTTGATGCCATTTTCGGCGTATAGCTTCTCCGCAAAGTCATAAAGCCGGTAAGGCGGCAGTTTGACCAGCATGAGGTAGTCGATTCTCTTCAAGCCGGTGATACGGATCGAATGGGTTTGCTGCGACTGCCAAAGCATTTCAGGACGTACGCGATCCCGGTGATCGTAAAGAAAGCCATGGGCGCCGCACGGGGCAACCGCCTTGATCAAGGCCGTCAACGTCCGATAACCGAGTGACGCGCAGAACGGCTGGCCCAGGCTGTACAAGCACCAAGCCAGGATCGTTTCGGGAAAATAGGTGCCGTGCTGCCGGAGGAAAGAAATCGTATGTTCGGGCCGTAACTCCCGTTTCGAAAGCTGCACTCCCTTCTCGTCGACGACGCGGGAGACGTGGAAGTACGTTGGAGGACAGGGGAATGGGAACGGTCGAAAGGATCCCGTGTTGGCAATTCTCCTTTGTGCGCTCTGTTTTAATTGCTGGCCCAGGTTCTTCGAGTATGGATCCCTGGGGAAAGCCAGTGCTTCGCGGACCATACCCATGAACAGCGATTGCCGCGCAGTGAACATGGAATGTTCCTGGCGTATGTCCCTGACGACAAGCGAGTTGTTGATCATGTCATCGATGGCGCCGGCGAACTTGTACTTGAACCGGCGCACGTCACCTGGTTTCTTTGGCACCCACGTCAACGAATAGTCGAGAGGTTGTGCGTGCGGTGAGCGCGTCGGTGCCTTGTGCAGGACCCGCGGTCCGTGCCGCAGGTCCAGCCAATAGGAGAAGGCGGGTACGTTCGGATCGAGGCGCAATTCGAAGCTGCCATCCCGCCGCTCCGCCACAAGGCCTGACCGATTGAGGAGATCCAATGCAGAATTGTAACGTTCAGCCGCCATGCTACTGGTTTGGCGGTAGTGCTGCTTGGATGGAATGCCGATCCATTCCAGATCCTTCAGGATGAGGCCGATGTTGTGGTCGGCCATGTCCGGTTCGACGTTCGTGTCATCGAAGCGGATGTGAAAGCGCCCAAGACTTGCGTTGGTGATGGAGAAAAGATAAGCAATGATTGCGGTTCGCAAACTGCCGACATGCAAGGAATTGGACGGCGTCGGAGCGAACCGCGAGAAGGCATGATGGCTGGACAACAACGAGATCAACGTCTTGTCGTAAAGCTTCTTTTTCTGGATAATGTTTCCGAATATGATTTTCTGCTCACCATGAAATACCTGTAACGTCCGAACAAACGATGATATCGACGACACAGCCTTATGGTCGGCGCCCAGATGGTATTTTGGCAGGATGACTTTTGATAAAGGAAATATCAGATATTGGAAGAAGATGTTCGCGTCAATGAATATCCTCGAGATTTGGTTTCCCGGATCAAGCCACATCGGATGTACGCGGTCGGGTTCGAAGCCGAGTTCTTTCAGCTCCTCGTGAGTCGCCAAGCGCGCCGTGGCTTGCGGCTCGAAGGTGTATTGCAGGGCCGCCTCGTTGACGCTCGCATCCATGTCAACGATCGCCATGACGTAGGAGCCTGCGCGTTCGTAGATCAGAAACTTCGGTTCACGGGGCGGCTCACGCAGTATGTGAGCGGTCGGCAAATCCTGGTGTCGCCTGAGGACCAACATCAACTGCTCATCGCGGCGTTCGAGCAGTGTCAGAAAACCTTCCTCCTTCTTCACGACTGAAGTGAAGTTTGCCGGATTGAATTCAGCCTCGTAGCGAAGATCGGCTCGATGGGGGAGGACCAGCCTGGACAACTCGCATGCGAACTCCTCCATCGGTGTATTGGTATTGCCCGTCAGCCGGCTATGGGCGAGCGGCAGGTCCGAAGGCATCTCCGATCCACGTTCCAGCCAATAGACGGCGCGGTGGCCGATGCGGTCGTGGGGCGTGTCGCAGAGTGCCCGATAGATTTCAGGGCTGCGGCTCCGCAGACGCCGCGCGAACTCGGCATCGACGATCCACAATGTCGGTAAGCTTCTTGAAATCCAATCAAGTACGTCAGGACCCCGATGCTTGAGCGGGCCTTCCAAGTCGTGCAACCAGAATACGACGTCGTTCCGCGTGAAACAGGTGGCAGCCTCCAGTGCAAAGGGTTCGTTGCGACGGTGGTAGAATACTTGGATCGCTTCCTCCCTTGGACCAGGCTCCTGCCTTGAGCCATGTGGGATCTCGGGCGCCAACTGGCCAATCTGCTGCTGAAAATCGCCATTGTCTCGCAGGAATGCATGCAACAGGCGTGACGCGGGCGAGGATCCGTCGAGTGTCTCCGTCTCACGAGTCGATAGATTCTTTAAGTCGCGCATGGCTTTTTCACTCCGGGCACGATCTTGTGAATACAAACTGATGATCAATTCCCTTGGGACAGCTCTTCCTCGGTATGGATTCTTCGATATGATATGCCGTTGTTCCGGATCCGTTTTGTTTATATTTTTGAAAGACCGGAAATGATTTTCAACATCTCGTCCGATTGCTTTAGTGATGGATAAGTACCTAGCTATATCGTCTAAGGTAACGCTAATGTCGTTCCCCCCGGCAACTCCAGTCCGGATGCCATCGAGGATGCCGCCAGTAAATTGCGATCGCCACATCTCCACATGCGAATCATCCTTGCTGCACAAGACTTGGAGCGACTTCTTATGAGTGGCGAAACTGGAGCTGGTGAGTTCGCTTTCGATGTCCTGGCTAGCGACGCTTTTTAGAAATGTCCCACTATGACAGCAGTCAAGGATAACCGACACCTTTGTAGCCTTAGTGCTAAGAAGCATCCCCGCCAACAAGTGTCCTGAAATGGCGCATTGCCGCAGGTCGGTGTCTGTTGCGTTGACGGGCAGCAATACCATGTCGCCGTCAAGTAGTTTTGCACCATGCCCAGCAAAGTAGAATAAAAGTTCGTCCTTTACTGTAGCCGTATCGAAGAGGCGGCCGACGCTTTCAAGGAAACTTTGATATTGGTCGTTCTCTTTCAAACTCACATCTTGAAACCCTCCAAAGAGGGGGTTGGCAAGAAGCTTGCGTAGTTCCAGCGCGGTGTGCTGCACAGCCCCATCGAATGGTTGATACCAATCGTAGCTATCCATTGCGACGAGAAGCGCCTTCTTCATTGTTGTCTCACCGCTTCTTTGGAAACCGTCGTGATGAAGGACTGCACGCTTGAATCGCGCTTGGTCGGATGAAGGTCATAGAAGCCGCGCAAGAGTTTAAGGAACTGGCCCTGTTTAAGGCGACTACTCCTTTTCTGAGTCACTGGCCATCCGTGGAAGCACGGCTCGCTTGACGCGAAGGCGTAGATCAGCGTCCGCGCGACACGATCGTCCGTGGGGATAACGCCGAAACGATGGGTGCCAGCATCGATGCGGCCCTCCGGGATGCTGAGGAAGGCATTGAGGGCGATGAACTCACCCTCCTCGCAAGCCATCACGCGTAGGTAGGCGGGATAGTCGAGGGTCGCTTCGGTTGCTATGTCACTGCCCGTCGCGACAGTAAACTCTCGGATCGGCGGCAGGTTGGGAAGTGGGTTCTGGCTCTTGAAACGGATGCCCATCGAGATGTTCGGTCCCATTTTGAACAGGACCTGGTTGACCGGCTGCGCAAGCACCGTTGCGATCACTCCGCCGTTCAGCACGGAATCGACCGTCGCCATGATCGTCGGCAATTCTTCGTCCCACAACGTTTCACTCAGCCCCAGGTCGATGAGGCCCATTGCCGTCGTCAGTTCATTGACGAAGTTGCGGGGCGCCTTTTCCGGATAGTTGAGAAAACTAGACAGGTTAGAATCGTACATCATGCCGCGTCCGAGTCCTCGGACTTCGCGTAATGCATTAATAAGATGGCAAAGCTCTTTTCGGCTCTGACTCTGGATCTCCTCGCCCGTTTCCGGAACGACGAAGCCATGTTTGCGAAGCAGGTTCTGGACGGTCAAGACCTTGTCCGAAAAGTTTTTGATCATCACCCAATCCTCCTTCATTTCAAAGTTGAGTCGACGCTGGATTATCGAACTAAAGGCGTGCTTTATGTCAACATGTCTTTTAAAGTTGAATAAATTTATCGATATTACGTCCTAAAAGAGAATTTTTTGCCGCATTGCAGCAAATGCCTCCAGGATTGCGAAGAAGATCTATGGGGTTCCCCTCCAGATGAATTACCTCAAGTGTGACAGCGGCACCAGGTAAGCACAAGGCGTGAATAAAATTCTATAAGTCCAGATGCCCTGTGTTGATCTCACTCGAAGCACAACATATCGAAGCTAGGTGCCACGCCCGAAAACACAGATTTTAAAATTGCCGATCATCAAGTAAGAATATACGGCTGAATAAAATATTATAAATAATAATCTAAAGCGGCAGCAAGGCATCATCCAAAGAAGCATCTTCTATAAGATGGAATATTCTGTCATACCTTGCAAATATGTAGCTCGGCGGCAAAAATGATTGGCAGGCAAGGCGAGTACAACCGAATTACCCATCTTTGGCTCTTGGTTTCGTCAGCAGAAAACCTTTTGTAAAAGGAGCAGCAGTCATGACCGATAACCGGGACCCTGCATTCCATCTTTTCCGCTTCGCATTGGAAAGTGCCTTGATCGCTGTCAAGGCCACAGCTTTCATCGAGGAAATGGGTGCGTTGAAAATCAACCCCATGATCCAGAGTGGCTTGAATGAAGCCGTTCAGCAGATGACGGTGGCCGGAACGGTCAATCGTTTCGCCATAGTTCTCTGGGGCGAGTTGATGGCCCATGGCATAGCGTATTCTGCGCTCTGGTTAGTTGGCGTGATCGGCTGGGTCCTTCTGACTCAGCACCACGCCGTTTACTTGGCCGAAAGCACCGGCCGGCTGCTTCGCAGCCTCCAGGCAGCTTGCAGCAGCCGATTGAAGAAGCTTCGCGACATGAAGAACAGCGTCGGCAAGTAGAAAAGGGTGTCCGTCCGTCCGTATTTCTTTGCCAGCGCATCTGAAGGCAGCGGACGGATTCACTCCCGGGGGTATCCATGATGCCGTTTTCACAACTGATGAAACATCCCGATGGTCGCATTTCGATTCAAAATCTGCCTGATTGAACTTATGATACTGTCACGCGCGTGATGGTTGGGGAGGTCTTGCCAAGCCGCCGCCGGTAGGGAGAGTTGTTGGTACTATGGGAAGAAGCGATCGTCAGCCTCTACCGGCAGCACTGGCCTTGGTCATGCTGATCTACGCGGTGCTGGCGCCGTTGCTGATCAATACGGGCATCGCCGACAACGGCGATTTCTCCCGGTCGATGCAGTGGTTCATCGAGAAGCCGGCCGCCTTCGAGACCAACTGGCCGTCGGACGACGCCACCTGGGACCGCCGGTTCGCCAAGTTCTGGATCGACGAGTGGACTCCGAAGCCGGAACCCGCGCTGGGCGGGATGGAGAGCCGATCCTCTGCACAGCTGCTCAACATGGCGGGGATCGCGGCCAATGCCGCTGCCCGGACCGTCACCGGAAACACCGGTTATTCGCTGCGGATCGCCTCCATTCCCGCCCGGATCGTTGAACTGGCCGCCTTCGCGGCTCTGGCGATCCTGTTCCACGCCGCGACCGGAAGTGCCGCCCTGACCTTCGGGACGATGCTCTTCGTTTCGGCCGTCCTGCTTGATGTCAGCTACAAGGCCTTCTTCAACTCCTTCTACGAGGAGCGGGCCAGCCTGCTCTACCTGACGGTCCTGGTGCCCGCCGCCGTCCTGGCTTTCAGGGCGGCGGGCGGCTGGGGCTGGAAGATCCTGTTCGCGGCGGTGCTGGCGCTGTTCGCCACGTCCAAGGCCCAGTTCGCGCCGACGCCGGCGATCTTGCTGGCCGTGTTCCTGGCGCATTCCTGGGTATCGGGCATCCCCGGCCTGACCTGGCGCAGGGCGCCGGCCTTTGCGGCCTTGTTCCTGGTGCCGCAGATCGTCGCGCTGGCAGCCACGTCCGGCTACGAGTTCCGCAACGTCAATGCCTACAACGCGACGTTCATCGGCGCCCTGACCTTCAGCGAAGACCCCGGCCGGCATCTCGCCGATTTCCCGCCGGATGCGGCGCGCTGCATCGGCGTCAACGCCTTCGTGCCCGGCACCTGCTTCACGGAACTGGGAAGCCTGACCAGCCACGGCAAGGTCGTCTCGATCTACCTGAACGACCCGCCGGCGATGGCGTCCGCGGTGCATTTCGCTTCGGACGCCATGCAGGACATAGCGCTGGACGTCTACGGCAAGCGGCATCTCGACGGCCTGATAGAACCCCTGTTCGAGCCGTCTTTCTGGACCACCGTCAAGGGTCTGCTGCCGACCGGGTTCGGCTTCTACTTGCTGGCCCTGGCGCTGTCGGGCGTGCTGCTGCCGATATCCAGAACAGCCGGATTGCGGGGCTTCGCGCTGGCGGCGCAGTTCCTGTGCGCCGTCGCCGTCAGCCAGACCGTCATCACCGTCGTCGGCGACGGCAGGGCGGAGATCGCGAAGCATCTGCTGGTCGGCAACTTCGCCTTCGATCTGGCGGTGGTCCTGACCGCCGGGTTGCTGGTCCGGGCTGTCGCGTCCAGCCCGGTGGCGTCCAGGGTCTTTCCATCGCGCTTGACCGCGGTCAAGGGCTAGCCCGCCGGATCGGAGGATGGTGCGGCATGATCGCGCCACCATCAGGAACTCCGTCCATGACCATTCCGACGCCAGCCCCGACCCCCGGTCCCGGCTTCGACACCTCCGGCCTCTTTCGGGCGCCGGTGCTGTTCGCGTTGGGCTTCCGGCCCTTCTACCTGCTGGCGGCCCTGCTTGCCGTCGCCTGGATCCCGCTGTGGGTCGCGGCGTGGCACGGCCATCTGGCGTTGCCGGCCGGTTTCAACCCGGCGGCATGGCATACCCATGAGATGCTGTTCGGGTTCACCTCGGCGGTCCTCGTGGGATTTCTGCTGACCGCGATCCCGAACTGGACGGGCCGGCCGACGATCGCCGGCGCTCCCCTGGCCGGGCTGGCGGCGCTGTGGATCACGGGGCGCGTGCTGATGCTGGCGGGCGACGACCTGCCCTGGCAGGTCGTCGCCGGAGTGGACGTGGCTTTCCTGCCGCTGGCGGCCGCCGCCATGCTGCCGCCGCTGCTGGCCGCGCGCAACCGTCGGAACATCGCCTTTCCCTTCGTGCTGATGGTGCTGGCATCGGCCAACCTGGCTCTTCACTTGGATGCCGCCGGCGTCCTGTCAGTCGGCGCCGAGGTCACGCGGGGCGTGCTGGGAGTCATGATGATGATCCTGGTCGTGATGGGCGGCCGGGTGATCCCGTTCTTCACGAAGAACCGGCTGCCGGCGGCCGGGGCCGGCATCGACAAGCGGCTCGACGGGCTTGCGGTCGCGGCGACCGTGGCGGCGGTGACGGCCTCTGTGCTGGTTCCCGGCAGCGTCGCCGGCGGACTTGCAGCCCTAGCCGCCGCGGCGCTGCTGATCGCCCGTGCGCTGCCTTGGAAACCGTGGGCGACGCTGAGGGTCCCGATGCTCTGGGTGCTGCATGCCGGGCACGCCTGGATCGCGGTAGCGCTGGCCTTGCGGGCCGCCTCCGACTTCGGGCTGGACCTGCCGGCCGGCACCGCCGATCATGCCTTTACGGTCGGCGGGATCGGGGTGCTGACGCTCGGCATGATGGCCCGTACCGCGTGCGGCCATACCGGCAGGCCGATCGAGGCGTCGCGCCTGATGACGGCAGCCTTCGCGATCATCAATCTGGCGGCGGTTGTCCGAGTCTTCGGGCCGGTGGCCTTTCCCGATGCCCATCCCCTGATCGGTGTTTCGGCCCTGCTCTGGGCGCTGGCGTTCCTGCTCTACCTGATCGAGTTCTCGCCGATCCTGACCAGCGCGCGGATCGACGGCCGGCCGGGCTGAAGGCGGCGCCGGCGACTTTCCGGTCTCAGGCGGCGTTCTCGCCGTTTGCCCGGTCGGTCGAAGCGTCCGTCTGCTGGGGTGCGCCGTTCCGGCTGCCCCGGACCGTCACCCGGAAGGTCGTGCCCTTGCTGGCGGGAAGCATCTCCAGCTTGCCGCCGAGCTGGCGCGTCAGGGCCGTGACGATGCGCATTCCCAGCGTACGGGATTTCGCCGGATTGAAGTCCGCCGGCAGCCCGGGACCCTGGTCGCTGACGGTGAGCGCATAGCCGCCCTGGCCGCTCTCCAGTGCGACCTTGATGACGGCGGGGTCCGTATCGCGGTGCTTGATCGCGTTGGTGATCAGTTCGTTGGCGATCAGCCCCAGCGGTGCGGCATGGTCGATGTTGATCTCCAGCGGTCCCGCCTCCAGGACGAGGTCGCAGACGCTCATGCCGGAAGCTTCGGCCAGATCGTCGCACAGCTCCTCCAGGAACGCCGCGAAGTCCAGCGTGGAGAAGCGGTCGCTCTGATAGAGGCGGTAATGGACGCGGGCGACCGCCGCGATTCGGTCGGAGGCGTCCTTGAGCAGCGACTTGGCCAAGTTGTCGTCGATGCTCGCCCTTTGCAGGTTGAGCAGGCCTGATACGAGCTGAAGACTGTTCTTGACCCGGTGGTTGATTTCCCGCAGCAGCACTGTCTTGTCGGCGACCGCCTGCTCCAGCGCGTCGCGTACCCGCAGCCGCTCCGTCACGTCGCGCAGGATGCCCGTCACGAAGACGCGGTCTTCGCTCCGCCAGCTTGCCAGCGACAGTTCCAGGTTCAATGGCGTGCCGTCCCGCGTTTGGCCGACCAGCTCGACAGGCTGCAAGGCCTCCTCGTTGATCGCCAGGGCCGCCTGGTTGCGCGGCCAGTGGACGCAGCCGGAGGCGGACAGCAGCAGGCCGATATCCTTGCCGATGGCTTCCTGCGAATGGACGTCGAAGATCCGCTCGGCCGCCGTGTTCATCCATTGCAGGGTGCCGGCGGCGTCCGTCGTGACGATGGCGTCCTGCGCCGTGTCGACCACCGCCCGGTACTTGGCGTCGCGCCTTTCGCGCAGCACGCGCTCGCGCGTCACCGTGACCGTAATGTCGTTTACCTGGATCATGCAGCCGCCTGCGGCTTTTCCAGCCAGCGGGCGGATGATCAGGTTGTGCAGGAGCGGCCTGCCGTCGGGGAGGGTGAGCGGCAGCAGGCCGGCGTGCAGCGAATGGGTCAGGATGCTGGACGCGCCGGCCTGGAGCGCATCGTCCACGGCGCCGCGCAGCCGGCTGTCGGCTAGGTCCGGCAGCGCTTCCCACAGGGGTTTACCGGCCACGTCGGCGCGATCCAGGCCGCTGGCGCGCTCCATCCAGGCGTTCCACACCCCGACGCGGCACTCGTCGTCCAGAATGACGATTCCGGTATCCAGCGCATCCAGTATCGCGCCACCGGCCTGTGCCATGTCGAAAGACGCGTCCATCAGCTTCCTTCGAACCCCTTCAGATACTCGCGTATCAGGGTCTTGATGGCGGCGATCGAGGGAAGATCCATCAGCAAGGCGATATAGCCGTTTATGCTCCTGGCCCGCACCGCGAAATCGATCGTCAGGAAAAGCACCATTTCTCCGGGGTCTTCCTCCTCGTCGTCGCCGAGGAGCACCACCTGGCTGCTGCCGCGCATGACGCGGGGCAGCGACATGTTCAGGCTCTCCTTCAACATGTTGGCCATGACGACGAGGCAGCCGTTCAACACGACGTTGCCGATCTCCGCCAGCGCCTCCTGTTCCAGATCGACGATCTCATCCAGCGACAAGGTGTCGTCGAGGATGCTCCTGACCAGTTCCAGGCTGGTCTTTTCCGGGAAGATCAGCAGCGCCTGACCGGAGAACGAGCCGCGGAAGTCCTGGCCTACGGCGACCAGGCTGCTGTTCTCGCGTCTCGACAGCCATTCGACGGCGCTGTCGCGGGTCATGATCTCGGTGCGGGGAACGGCGAGATGGACCTGATCCTTGACCATCCGGCTCAGGTTCTTGGCGGCGCGGCTGACGCCGATATTGATGATTTCAGTAAGGGCGTCGCGCTCCAGCTCGGTCAGGAGGCCGTCGCCGCCGGTCGGGACGCCGCTCTGGTCCGGGGTCATTTGCCGGCACGCCTGAGCTTGAGGGTGGCTCCCGACAGGAAGGCCGCCAGCGCTTCTTCCGAAATCGGCTTTTCGACGAAGGCGGCGTCCAGTTCCCGGGCTCGGGCCAGTATGGCGTCCTGGGCATTGGCCGAAAGGATGGCGATCGGCATTTCCGGGTCGCGGTCGCGGATCTCCGAGGCGAGCCACAGGCCGTCGTGCTCCGGCATGTTGAAATCGATCAGGGCGATGTCGATGCCTTCCCCGTCCAGGAGGTCGAGGGCCTGTCCCGGCCCGGCCGCTTCGACGACCCGCCAGTCGGCCCGCGTCTTGACGAGGATGCTCTTCACAACCATCCGGGCGAGTTTGCTGTCGTCGACAACCAGCACAGTACGCGTCATAAACCCTATACCTCAAATATGATCATCAGGCCACGGTCCTGATAATTCGATCTCCAACAGCATAAATGCTGAAGCCGCTTTCTACCGCCCGTACGATGAAATGCGGTCATCAAGTCAGAATAATGCGATTCGATCGTTCACGGTTCCACATTTATATGGCAACGAAGCGCACCCTAATATCGCTATTCAGCTATCGATGCGCATAGTTCTTTTATTATAGCGAAGCGTCATATTTTTGATCGGAAGTATGTTTCATCATGAGCCTTGAACGATCGGAACGATCCATCGTTGGAGGAAGGAACTTTCAGGCACTCCCCGCATCGCCGGCCGGGCCGCGAGGAGCACCTGGACCAGGGAACTATGTAGCTGGCGGCAGGCGGTCCAGTCTACTGGGGCATTGGGATTGGCGAGGAGGAGATCGAGCAGCGCTTCCGCTTCATCGACCGGGCAATCCCCTTCCAGGACGATGACCCGGTCGGACAAACGGACGGTCATGGCGGAAGCTCCTTCAGGTTGAGGATGAGCAGCACGCCGCCGTCTCCCTGCAACGTCGTGCCGAGATAGGCCGGAATATTCGCCAGCAGCCCGTCCATCGGGCGCAGCGCCACTTCCAGCCGGTCGCCGATCCCGTCCACCTCGAGCCCGAAGACCCCGCCGCCGGTCCGGACGACCAGCACCAGCCTGTCATCCCCGTCGCCGCGCCGCTGTCCTTGCCCCGGCTCCTCCGGCAGTTCCAGAAGACGCCCGAGCGGGTGGAGCGGAACCACCTGGTCGCGCCACGTGAAGGCCCGGCGGCCCCTGATCCGCTGGATATGGCTGTCCGGCAGCCGGATGGTTTCGGCCACGTCGTCCAGCGGAGCGCCGAACCGCCTGCCGCGGGCCGAGACCGTGACGATCCGCAGCAGCGCCAGCGTCAGCGGCAGCTCCAGGCTGATCGTCGTCCCGCGATGGCGGAGGGTCCGGATGCCGACCGAACCGCCGATCCTTTCGATCGCCATGCGGACCGCCGACATGCCGACGCCACGGCCCGACAGGTCGGAGGTCTCTTCCATGGTCGACAGGCCGGGGGCGAAGATCAGCGCGGCAACTTCCGCGTCGGTCAGTAGGGCGAGCTGGGCCTCGTCCAGCACCCCCGCTAGCACCGCCTTCCTGCCGACCGCCGCCAGATCGATGCCGCCGCCGTCGTCGGAGATTTCCACCACCAGCCGGTCATTGGCATGGAAGGCGCGCAGGACGACGGTGGCTCGGTCCGGCTTGCCCCTGGCGCGGCGCTCCTCCGGCCGCTCGACGCCGTGGTCCAGGCTGTTGCGGATCAGATGCATCAGCGGTTCGAACAGGGCGTCGACGACTGTTTTGTCGGCGCTGGTCGCTTCCCCCTCGATCGCGAGATCGGCCGGCTTGCCCAGCCGGAGCGACAGGTCGCGGACCAGACGGGGAAATCGGTCGAAGACCTGTCCCACCGGCACGGTCCTGATCCTGACCACGGCATCGTGCATGTCGCGGGTCAGCCGTTCGACCAGGGCATGCAGGTCCCGCAGCGGGCGGACGATCCCGGACGGATCAGCCGCTTCCGCCGTCCGTCCCGCCAGCCAGCCGAGGGTGTTCTTCGCCACGATCATCTCGCCGACCAGTGCGAACAAGCGGTCGACCCGCTGTTCCTCGACCCGAAGCGAACGGGAAGACGCCTGCTGCGAGGACGGCTGCTGCGAGGGCAAGGATGCCGCAAGGTCCTTCCCGCTCGCCAACCTGTCGCGCATCGCCCGCTCCAGCGCCTCGGCCAGGGGCTTGGGATCGAGCCGGTCCTGTGCCAAGGCAAGGGCGGCGGCGAGGGCGTCCGCAGTGCCGCCGCGGCCTTCGTGACGAAGGGCGTTGGCAGCGGCCGCCGCCGCCGATCCCCAGCGGCCGGCGACTTCCCCCGGCGGAACGTCCGGCGTCGCGAGCAGACGCCGCTGTTCCTCAAGCACCGCGCCGACGACATCGCCGGCCCCGGCAATCGGGGAAGGCTGCGGCGAAAGCGCCGCGGGATCGATCGCGGCGATCGTCACCTGATCGGCGACGAGGCGGAACGCATGCCGGACCGCCGACTCATCGCCCAGCACCAGCGCATCGATGTCGAGGTGACACTGGAAGGGATCGAGGGAGTCCAGCGCCGGCCACCCTTCGCGTGCCGAAATGCGCAGGGCAGCCAGTCCGGGCAGGCCGGCCAGCAGCTTCAGCGGATCGTCGCCGTTGAAGAAACAGCGCGGATCGGGCCGATAGGCGATCCTGAAGACTCCGGTCCCGGCGGGCTGTCCATGCACGGCGTCGAGCACGCTTGCGCGCTCATCCCCGGTGAAGATGTCGAGGTCGCCAGCCATCGGTGCGTCCGGCCGGGCCGTGTCGATGCCGCCGTCGCCGTGCAGGCGGCCGATCAGTGCCGCTGCGGTGGCGTCGGCATCGGCCGGCAGCGCTTCGCTTGCCTCCAGCTCGTCCAGCCAGCGCGCGGTCTGGTCGAGGGATTCCAGCAGCGCATCGGTAAGGTCGGGTCCGGTTGCGGCGCGGCCGTCGCGGATGGCGGCCAGGATGTCTTCCGCGGCGTGCAGCATCCGGGTCATCGGCTGGATGCCGAACACGCCGGATGAGCCCTTCAAGGTATGGAACGCCCGAAAGACCCCGACGATCAGCGCGCCGTCGTCGGGCGCCCTTTCCAGCGCCAGCAGATCCCGTGTCGCTTCCGCGATCAGGTCCCGGCTTTCCAGCAGGAATTGTTCGAGCAGCGCGTTCATGCCGGTCTCCCCGTCAGCACGGCGGCATGAAGCGCCAGGACTTCCGCCGCCACCGGCTTGACCAGATAGAAGTTCGCGCCGGCCGCCCGGGCCGCGGCCACGTCGTGGTTCGCCGCCTCGCTGGAAATCATCAGGGCCGGAAGCGACCCCGCCTCGCCATGCCGGCCGCGCAGGGCCCGCAGGAACGACATGCCGTCCATCTTCGGCATGTTGATGTCGACGATCACAAGGTCGAACCGGCCGGACAGCAGCTTCTCCAGCGCCTCGATCCCATTCAGCGCCTCGGCGACGTCGAACCCGGCGGCTTCCAGCGTTTCGCGGTAATAGAGGCGGATCAGGGAACCGTCGTCGACGATCAGGATTCGCGGTCGCTCCGGCCGGTCAGACATGACCATTTTCCTCCGGCTTCTGGTATACGATGGCGTCTTCGAACCGGCAGACACGGAAGAGCGGCGATATGCGGCTCATGGATTCGGTATGGCCCAGGCAGATGAAGCCGCCCGGCGCCATGCTGTCGTACAGGTTGCCGGCGGCGGTGCGGCGCGAGACTTCATCGAAATAGATCAGGACGTTACGGCAGAAGACCACGTCGATGTCGCGCCATTTGGCGGTATCGCCCTGATCGATCAGGTTGACCCGGCTGAACCGGATCGAGCCGCGCAGTTCGGCGTCTATCCTGTACTGCCCGTCGCCGATCGCCGTGAAGTATTTTCCGACCAGGGGACGGGGCAGGCGCATCAGCGAGCGCTCGGAGTAGATCCCGGCTTCGGCCGCCTGAAGCACCCGGCCGTCGATGTCCGAGCCGACGATCTCGATCTCCCAGGCATCGACCTCCGGCCAGTTCTCCAGCAGCCAGATCGCGATCGAGTAAGGCTCCTCCCCGGTGGAGCAGGGGACCGACCACAGCCGGATCGGCTGGCCGGGACGCTTTCGGGCGGTGATCCGGTCGAGCAGCGACGAAGTCAGGCAGCGAAGCTGGTAGTCCTCGCGGTAGAAATAGGTCTCGTTGACGGTGAAGGAGGAGATCAGGCGCTCCATCTCCGCCGGCTCCACCATCAGCCGGGCGAAATGGTCGGCGAACCCGCGCGAGCCGGCGGCCAGGATGCAGTCCGACAGCCGGCGTTCGACGTAGACCCGCTGCGACTCGGCGAACACGATGCCGGTGCGCCGGTAGAAGAAATCGCGGAACCGGCGGAATTCGGCATCGCCGATGCGGATCTCCCCGGCGGACGCTTTTTCTCGCGGCGCATCTTCGGGGGGCATGCGGCGCTTCAGCTTGCGGTTCCCGAGATGCGCTCGACCGCGACCTTGACCGCGAAGGGCAGCATGGGCTGGGACGGGAACCGTCCGGCCAGCCGCCGGAGCGCCGGGACCGCCTCCGGCGTGCCGGACTCGGCCAGGACCTCGACGGCGGCAAGGCAGACATTCGGATCGGTCTCGCGCTCCAGCAGCCCGCACAGAAGCGCCACCGTCTCGCCGGCCGGCAGGCAGCGGACTACCTCGACCGCGAGGATGCGGACATCGCCGTCGCCGTCGGCCAGCAGACCGGGGAGTAGCGGCCGGACGGCCGACGGCATCGCCTGCAAAGCCTCGACCGCGCCGTTGCGCAGGGCGGCATCGTCGGACCGCAGCAGCGACGCCAGCGGCGCCGCCGCCTCGGGGATGATTTCAAGCGCCGTGAAGATCGCCTCCTGGACGGCGGCGTCGCCTTCGCGCTCCAGGGCGGTCATCAGCAGCGGCACGGCCCGGGCGTCATGCCCCAGCGAGCGGACGGCGTGCCGGCGTTCGGCCGGGTCGGCGCTGTTCAGGTCCCCCTGACCGGAAATACCCCCGGGACCGGGCGGATCGCGGCGGATCAGCGGCATGCCGGCGTCAGCCTCCGCGTGACCGCCTGGACGATCCGGCGGGCTATTTCCGGCAGCGGCGCCACGACGTCGGCCCCCTGACGCCTGACCAGATCGCCCGGCATTCCCCAGACGACGGCGGTTTCCTCGTCCTGGGCGATGGTGTGGCCGCCCTCCGCCCGCAGCCTCGCCAAGGCGGCGGCCCCGTCGTCGCCCATGCCGGTCAGCAGGACGCCGACCAGCCGGTCGGCCGGTACGTGGTTAAGCGTGCTCACGACCATCCGGTCCACCGAAGGATGCCACCGGTGCGACGGCGACGCCGGCACCGGCAGCGCTATCAGGCCAAGCGGACGCCGCGCCACGATCAGGTCGGCGTCGCCCTGGGCGATGTAGACCTGTCCGGGGCGCAGCACGGTCGATTGCCGGACCTCCGACACGTTCAGGGCACAGAGCCGGTCGAGCCGCTGGGCGAAGGCGCCTGTGAAGGTCGCCGGCATGTGCTGGGCGATCAGGACAGGCCACGGCAGGTCGGCGGGCAGGGCGCTCAGGATCGCTTCCAGCGCCTGCGGTCCGCCGGTCGAAGCGCCGATCAGCAGCAGGCCGCTGTCATCCGGATGCCCCGCCTCCCGGAAGGCGGCGGGCGAGGGGAGCGGCTTCGCCCGCCGGGGTGCGACCCCGCCGGCGAGTGCGGTAGGTCCGGCGGTTACGCCAGTCCCGCCGATCCGGTGCCGGACACGGTCGGTCAGGCGGTGAGTTGGACGCAGTTTCGCCCGCGCCGCTGTCCGGACCTTTTCGATCAGCGTCGGCCTGATCCGGTCGATGCTGAGCGAGACGGTGCCGTCCGGCTTCGGGATCACGTCTACCGCGCCCAGGTGAAGCGCCTCCAGCGTGGTTTCGGCGCCTTCCGGCGTCTGGGACGAGACGATCACGACCGGCAGCGGCGTTTCGATCATCAGCCGGCTCAGGCAGGTCAATCCGTCCATCACCGGCATGTTGACGTCCAGCGTCATGACCTGCGGCACGAAGCTCCGGGCAAGTTCCAGCGCCTCGGCGCCGTTGCGGGCGATGCGGATGTCGAAGTCGCCTTCCGCCGTGAAGATGTCGGAAAGCAGCTTTCGCATCAGGGCGGAGTCGTCGACGATCAGCAGGCGGATCATGGCGCGGGGATATCCCCCGAAGCGGCCGTATCGTCCAGCGCCGCGATCTCGGCGGCCTCGCCGCGGGCAAGCAGGTGTGCGGGGTCCAGCAGCAGGATCATGCGCCCGTCAAGGGTCGCGACGCGGGATATCAGGGCGATCTGCTCGGCCGACAGGTCGGGTGCCGGCTCGATCGCTTCCTCGGGGATCTTCAGGACGCCGGTCACGGCATCGACCATGACACCGGCGCGGGCAGCACCCAGGGCGGCCACGACGATGTGCCGGCTGCGGGCCGTTCCGGTCATCGCGAACCGCCGCCGCTGGTCGATCACCGGCAGGACGGCGCCCCGATGGTTTATGACACCCTCGATGAAAGCGGGCGCCTTCGGGACGGCGGTCAGTTGCTCCGGCACCGCCACCACCTGCTCGACACAGGACGAAGGCAGACCGTACTCGACCGATCCGAGCCGGAAAATCACGAAGGTCGTGGTCGCGGTCGTGGTCTGGGCCGACCGCTGGACCGCGTCAGGATCGGGCATGTCCGCTACTCCGCTCTGCTCGCCGTTCGGTTCCGTGCCCGGACCGGCGCCGCCCGCCAGCGTGCGGCGCACCGCTTCGGTCCGGAAGAGGCGGTCTGGGTCGAGGATGGAGATCAGCCGCCGCCCCTGGTCGAGCCGGCAGATCGCTTCGATCTCGCCGCTGTCCTGCCTGAACAGCGCGGGCACGGGGTCGATCCTGTCGTTCGGGACCCGCAGGATTTCCCGCGCGCGGTCAACCACCAGTCCGACCTCCAGCCCGCCGAACGCCAGCACGATGATCCTGCCCGCCGCGTCTTCGCGCCGGCCGGCCACCGATGCCCCGAGCCCCAGCAGCGACCGCAGGTCGACCAGCGGCAGCAGCCGGCCTCGTAAAGTCATGACGCCCAGGTTGTGGCCGTCGGCATGGGGCATCCTGGCGACGCCGGCCTGCCGTCGGACGATCTCGCGCACGGCGGAGACCGGGATCGCGTATTCCTCGCCGTCGGCTTCGAAGGTGACCAGAGTGCGAGTTTCCGCCGCCGCCAAATCCGCCCTGACCGGGACGGCAGCCTGTCCGGCGCCCTGCCCGGTTCGTTGTGCGCCCGCAGACAGGTGGGCCGGGCGTGCCGCCCCGGCGGCGATGCGCGGCAGCACCCGGTCCAGGTCCAGCAGCGAAACCGCCGCTTCGCCGGCTTCCTCGCCCGTCTCCCCCGGCGCCGAACCGATCATGCCGGCGATGCGGTCGACCTGAAGCCCGATCCGCCGCCCGCCGCCCAGTACGACCACCCGCACGCCTTCGCCGGCCGCGGCCTCCGGCTGCCCTAGCGCCCGCCGCATGTCGATCAGCACGGTGACGGTGCCGCGCAGGTTCATCAGTCCTTCGACCGCCGGCGGACTGAGGGGGACCGGCAGCACCTCCGGCCGCCGGACCACCTCGACGATGTCGACGACCGGAAGGGCGGCACTGACGTCGCCGATCCGGAAGACGAGATGCTGGCTTAGCCCCGCCGGCGCGGCCGGGCCGCCAGCGGCGGCCGGGACCGTGGAAGCGGCTGCCATCGGCTTTCCCCGTGTCCTGGTCACTCCCCGGTCACTCTGCGGAGTTCTGGAGTTCGTCCGCGAGCGAGGCTATTTCCTCGATCGAGGCCGCCAGATCCTCGGCGCCGCGCGCCTGCTGCCGGGATGCCGCCGCCGCCTGCTCGGCGGCGCGGCTGGCCTGCTCCGCCGCCGTCGCGACTTGCCCGGTTCCGGCCGACGCCTGGGCCGCCGCCCGCAGAATGACGTCGGCGTCCTGGAGAAGTCCTTGGTTGCCGGTGCGGATCTCCGCCATGTCGGCTTCTACCGCGCCGAACGTATCGATGATGTCGCGGTTCTTCCGTACTTCCAGGTCGTTGGCGGACAGAGTCACTTCCAGCTCCATCCTGACCGCCCGCACATGGTCCTGGATCGCCAGCACCGTGTCCTTGATCCGGTCGCCGTTCTCCGCCGAGTCCCGCGCCAGATTGCGGATGTCGGCGGAAACCAGCGCGAAGCCCCGGCCCGCGTCGCCGCTTCGCGCCGCTTCGACCGAACCGCTGATCGCCAGCATGTTGGTCTGGATCGACACCGTGTTGATGCCGTCGACGATCTTGCCGATCCGGCGCACCATCTGTTCAAGCGTCCCGATCCGTCCAAGGCTTGCATGGGTCTGGGCCACGGCCTGCTCGACCCCGTCGATCAGGGACGTGACGTTCCGCCGGCCGTCCGCGATCAGATCAGCCATGGCGGCGGACCGGTCGGCGGCGGCGCCGGTGCCGCTGCGTATCCGCTGTGCCGCCGCCTCGATCTGGCTGAGGGCGGCGCTCGACTGGCGGGTCGCGGCGGCCTGCTGTTCCGCACCCCGGCTGATCTGATCGACGGCGGTCATGATGTGGGCCGCGGCGCCGGAAAACTCCTGGACCGTGGCGGACAGCTCTTCCGACGCGGATGCCACCTGTTCGGCGCTCCGGATGAGGTCGCCGCTGTGGAGCAGTTCGTCCGCCAGTCCCGCCAATTCCTGCGCCGTCGTCTGCGCCTGTTCCAGCGCCAGGGTCTGTTCCGCCAGGCTGCGCAGCGACTCGTCGGTGGCCGCCGACTGTTCCTCGGCGGCGGCCGCGATCTGCTCGGAGCCGCGCTGGACTTCGACCGCCGCGTGCTCGGCCTCCTGCGCCGCCGCGGCGAGGCTCAGGCTGTCGCGCGCCAGATCGCCCATGCCGGTGCGGACCTGCTCGACGGTCGCGACGACCTTGGCGCTGTTGTCCACCTCGCGCAGTGCCGTCGCCGCCGTCGCCGTGATGCCGGCTGCCAGCGTCCCGACCTCGTCCTGGATGCGGGAAACCAGCTCCGCGATTTCGCGCGCACTCTTCTCCGCCGTTTCGGCAAGGGCACGGACCTCGTCGGCCACTACAGCGAACCCGTTACCCGCCTGACCGGCCCGTGCGGCCTCGATCGCGGCGTTCAGCGCCAGCAGGTCGGTCTGGTCGGCGATATAGCTGACGGTGCGGACGACGGTGCCGATGCTGGACGCCAGCTCCTTCAACTCCTCGATCAGCGCCACCGCGGCCGTCTGCCGCTTGGCCGCCGCCGTGATCCCCGCGACCGAGGCGGTGATCTGGGCGCCGGTTTCGCTCAGGAGTACCTGAAGGGCTTCCGTCTTCTGGCGCGATGCCGCCGCCATGGTGCGCGCCCTGGCGAGCAGGGCCACGATGTCGGTGATCGCCGCCAGCGATTCCTGTGCGGCTCCGGAGGACTCCTGCGCGCCGCTGGCGATCTCCTCCATGCCGCGCCGAAGCTCCTCGGCCGCCGAAGCTGCTTCCGTCGTGGCGGATGCCATTTCGGTGCTGGCGGCGGCAATGCGTTCCGCGATCTTCTGCTGTCGCGCGTAGGTACGGGCGCGGGTGCGTTGCGGGGCAGCGGCGGCGGGAGGCTGTACGGAAGCGGGCCGGGGGGCCGCTTTCTCCGTCTGCTCGACGGGGCGCTGGGCCGCATAGGTGGATTTTTTGATCAGTGCCATCTCAAAGCCCCTTAGCGGCAGACTACAGCCCGCCAACATAAAGAACTACCTAGATGCCGCAAGCGATCTTTGAGATAGCAATTGCCGTGTATTGTATTTAATTTTGGGTACCTCCGCTTTTTACTCCGGGAGGTGAAGATGTCGCGCTGGAGTGGCCCAGCATTCAGCGTTCCGGAAAATCCAATCTTCATTACCCTTGATCTTATACCAAGGACCGAAGACATCGATCCGTTTGGACAGCGTTTGTTGGGCCACGGCCCAACCTACAGGCTCCTGCTTCGTAGGTTGGGCCGTGGCCCAACACTTGCCGACCGCCGGTCAAACTCTTCGGCCCTTGACTTTACTCCGGCAGTCTGGCCGCTTTGCCGGGATGGTGGATCGGGCAGCCGTTGTGTTCGGCGCGGAAGCCCGCCGACATCTCGTAGGAGAGCTTGCGGACCCGGTTGATCGAGCCGAGCGGACGGTGAGCCGCCAGTCCATGCCAAGGGCTGAACGCGAATCCGTCATCGACCACATGCGACCGCTGCTCGCTCCATCCCGTCTGCGGCGGCAGCGTGATCCGGGCAACCGCGACGAAAGGACTACGGTCCTCCGGCCACTCGACCGAGGCGTCCTCGACCGGCATGGCATCGAGATCGGTGCAAAGCTGCACCCTGATCTCCCAAGAACCCGGATTGCGCCGGAAGAACCCGCCGACGGCATCGCGAATCACGTTGGGATTGCCGAACGTGGCGAGCGTCGTTCCGGTCAGCGCGGTCAGTTCGGGCGAGACGGGGGCCAGCGAAAGCTTGGCGATGTAGTCGCCGTACCGGAAAGCCGTCTGCGTGTAAAAGGTATCGCCGAGCGGGTGCGTCTGCGATGCCCCGCCCATGGTCTTCAGCGCGGCGCTTTCGCCGCCGAACGCTTCCACGACGCTCTCGGCGCCGCGCAGAACCGCCGATACCGCCTTCTTCAGGATCTGCGGCTGGTCGGTCGTGGCGGCGAGCAGCTTCAGGCTGCCGGCGAACTTCCTGGCGTTGGGCGCCGCGAAGGCTGGGGCATTGACCATGACGAAGTCCTGGCTCGTCGCCCCTTCCGAACCTGGAAGCCGCTCGCCCTCTACACCCAGCACCTTGATCGCCAGCCCGCGCGGCACGGTGATGCTGTCGTCCAGGATGTCGCCGGGGTTGGTCGAAAGGCGCAGCATCACGGGATAGCTTTCGCGCCGGGCGAATATCCCCTGGGCCAGTTCGGGCGGCAACCCGTCCAGCACGTCCAGCCGGCCCTCGAGCAGGGCGTGGCTTTTCGCATGCACGCTCCGCAGCGCATGGCCGCCGTCCTTGTAGGTCGTTTCGCTGATCTTCCGCAGCGTTTGAAGGAGTTCCTTAGTAGTCTCGGCCTCGTCCGGCTCCGGCGTCTCGACGCCGGGCGAGTAGGGAACGGGATCTGCGGAGTAGGAAACGGTCATCGCGTATGTTTTCCGGATTTCGTCTTTGTCGAAGTCCGGGGGAGAACAGAAGCGGCAAGGGTTCGGTTCCACGATACTCCTGCCACTCCCGATCCTGGTCTTCACGCGAAAACGTAGTCTTGACCCGCCTGAAGGCCGACGACATCGACGGTCAGCGAACCGCTATCCCAGGTGAAGACCGTAGTGCCGTCCGTTTCGTCGATCGTGAACGGACGGCTCCCCAGCCGCCATTCGATCACGTCGCCGCCCGCGACGCCCGCCCCTTCGAAGCCGTTTATCGTGTCGTTCCCGGCGCCGCTGAACCCGACGACGAAGGTATCGCTGCCGGCTCCGCCATCGACGGTATCGGTGCCGCCCTTGGCGAGTTCGAACCTGTCGTTGCCTGCCAGCCCGGACAGCACCTCGTCTCCGGCTCCGTCCTTGAAGATGTCGCCGATGGCGGATCTGCTTCCAAGAACGGTCACGTCGCGGTCGGTAAACGCCTGATAGAAAAAGTTTTCCCTGGAGGTGGAGAAATCGAAGCGCTCGATGTCGGAAAAGCCGGTATACCGGTCCTGGTCGCCGGCGGAGTCCCCGACCATGATGACGTCTTTCAGGGTGAGGAAGCCGAACCGGTCCGGTACGTCGGACTGGCCGATATACAGGTCGATCCTGTTGGATGCCGACTGGTCCGGCACATCTCCCCGTATGTTGACGTTGAAGTTGAGCGTGTCGACTCCCGTGCCACCGTCGACCTCGCTGAAGACATCACCCCTGATGGGATTGTTCACGTTGTCGAGTTCCAGCGACAGCCGGTCGTCGCCGGCACCGCCGCGCAGGATATTGGAGTCGACACCGCCGTCGGAAATACGATCGTTGCCGCCGCGCCCATCGAGCACGTCGAATCCGGCATTACCCCGGAAGGTGTCGGCGTTCTCCGTCCCCAGCACCGTCGTACTTCCGGCATCGCCGTCGAAGATGGCATGGCTCGCCGTCCCCCGCAGATCGAAGATCTCTATGCCGTAGACATTGCCCCAGAGCTGGGGACCCTCGTCGGTCTCGAAGTCGCCGATGGTCACGACCGGATCGCCCCCACCGTAGCCGTCGATGCCGGACAAGCTGATCCGCGTGACGGCGGGTCTCTCCACCAGGTCTTCCGGTCCCGTCACATTATCCTCGGTCGCGTTGTTGACGATCCGCAGGGTGTCTGTGCCGGAACCGCCGTCGAACTGGTTCCCTTCGATCAATCCCCGGCGCACCAGCACGGCTCCGGGATCCCAGACGAGAAGGTCGTCCCCCGCTTCGCCGGAAAGCCGGGCGACGCCCCAGCCGTCGAGGTAATCGTTGCCGGCGCCGCCGTAGAGCAGGTCCAGCCCGGACTGACCGTAGAGCCGGTCGTTGCCGTCGCCGCCAAGCAACACGTCGTCACCGGCGCCGCCGGTCAGTCGGTCGTCACCGGCGAGCCCAAGCAGAATATCGACTTCCGCTCCGCCGGTAAGGATATTGGCGCCGAGGTCGCCGATCTGAGTAGCCATAGTGTCCCTCCCTCTATTTTGAGAGGCATGCTACTACTGTAGATTGTTGTTGGCTTAGTCCCATCAGTTCGTGACCTTTAGATCATGACCGACGCTTCCACTTCGACCGGCCGCTTCCCTGCTTGCCCCGCTCCGGACCTTGTTCCGCATGGTGCGCCGCACGGTGCGGCCCGTTAGATCGGCGAAGGTTGGCCTGGGCGCCGCCATTGGGCTATTCACGGTTGGAGCCTCGCCGCACCGGTCCGGCGGGAAGTCAGGTGACGGAAAGGACGAGACGCCGAATGGGGATGGACGACGACGCGAAGACCCCGCTGAAGCTCCTGCCGGCCGGAGAGGCGGCCCTGCTGGTCGAGCTTGGCGACGCCATCGACCCCAACCTGAACGAGGCCGTCCACCGGCTGGACGCCGCGATCAACCGGGCCGCACCCGACGGCTTGGTCGAGACGGTGCCGACCTACCGCTCCATCCTGGTGACCTTCGACCCGACCCGCACGACCGAAGCCGCCCTTGCCGCCGCGATCTCGTCCCTGGATACATCGGTGCCCGCGGCGAGCGTTGCGGAGCGTCGCCGCTGGTTCGTCCCGGTCCGTTTCGGCGGCGAACACGGCGAGGACCTGACCGCCGTCGCCGAACGCGCCGGCCTGACCGCGAAGGAAGTCGTCGATCTGCACTGCGGCGCCGATTTCCGCGTCTATATGCTGGGCTTCTCGCCCGGCTTCGCCTATCTCGGCGGCCTGCCGGAGGCCCTGCACCTGCCCCGGCGGGAAAATCCCCGGTCGGTCACCCCTGCCGGCAGCTTCATGCAGGGCGGCGCCCAGGCGGCGCTGTCGCCGGTCGCGATGCCGAGCGGCTGGCACCTGATCGGGAAGACTCCGCTGCGCCTGTTCGACCCCGCCCGCTCGCAGCCCTTCCTGCTGGCCCCGGGCGACCGGGTGCGGCTGGTCGCCATCACGGTCGGGGACTTCGACCTGATGGCCGGCGACGGCGACCGGCTGCCCGAGAGCGAGGTCATCGGATGAGCGGCGGGCTTAAAGTCATCGCGGCCGGCCCCGGCTCGACCCTTCAGGATCGGGGGCGCCTGGGCCATCAGCGCTTCGGCGTCTCGACCGCCGGGGCGGCCGACCCGCTGCTGCTGGCCGCGTCCAACGCCCTGGTCGGCAATGACGCCTTCGAGGGCGCCATCGAGTTCACGCTGGTCGGCGACACCCTGGAAGTCGCAGCACGGTCCTGCCGCATCGCCGTGACCGGCGACGCCGAGCTGACGATCGACGGCCAGCCGCACCTGCCCTGGACCAGCCATCGCTTGGACCAGGGCCAGCGCCTCCGTGTCGGCGCGCTGGCGACGGGTGCGCGTGGCTACCTGGCGGTGGCCGGCGGATTCGACGCGGCCCCTGTCCTCGGCAGCGTATCCACCCATCTGCGCAGCGGGTTGGGCGGCTTCACCGGCACCAGGCTCCAACCGGGCGACCACCTGCCGCTGAAGCTGGCGGAGGCGCCGCAGGAACCGGAGCGGGTGCTTGATCCGCGTCGCATCCTGGACCGCTCCGGCGTGCTGAGGGTGGTCCTGGGTCCGCAGAAGTCGCATTTCACGGAGGCCGGTATGGCGACCTTCCTGGAGAGCGAGTTCACCGTCACCGCCGAGGCCGACCGCATGGGCTACCGGCTGGACGGTCCGGCGATCGAACACGCCGGCGGCTTCAACATCATCTCCGACGGCATACCGCTGGGCGCCATCCAGGTGCCGGGGACCGGCAGGCCGATCGTCCTGCTGGCCGACCGCCAGACCACCGGCGGCTACCCCAAGATCGCCTGCGTGATCGTGCCCGACGTAGCGGCCCTGTCGCAGTTCCGGCCCGGAGCCAAGCTGCGTTTCCGGGCTGTTACGGTCGAGGAGGGGACCGATGCCCACCGCGTCTTCGCCGAACTGATCGGCAACCTTCCGGCCCTGGTCGAGACGGCGATCCCCGGCGGCGTCCTGGACAGCGAGCGGCTGCTGTCGCTAAACCTGATCGACGGGATGGTCCTAGCCGGCAAGGCGCCGGACCCGCCCCCATTGCGAATGGACAGGAAGGATACGCCATGACCGCCGGCATCAGCGTGGACCTGAACTCCGACCTGGGCGAGGGCTTCGGCCCTTGGAGCATGGGCGACGACGGGGCCATGCTCGACATCGTGTCCTCGGCCAACCTGGCCTGCGGCTTCCATGCCGGCGATCCCGTCATCATGACGGATACCGCCAAGGTCGCCCGTGAAAAAGGCGTCGCCATCGGTGCCCATCCCGCCTTCTTCGATCTCTGGGGCTTCGGGCGCCGCCGGATCACGGGCGACAGCCCGGCCGATATCGAGAAGATGGTGGCCTACCAGATCGGCGCCCTGCAAGGCGTCGCGACCCTGGCCGGCCACCGCGTCACCCACGTCAAGCCGCACGGCGCGCTCTACAACATGGCGGCGGCCGATGCCGCCCTAGCCGGCGCCATCGCCAGGGCGATCCGCGCCGTCGATCCCGGCCTGCTCTTCGTCGTGCTGCCCGGCAGCGAGATGGAACGGGCCGGCCACGCCGCCGGTCTGGCCGTCGCCTGCGAGGTCTTCGCCGACCGGGGCTATCTGGACGACGGCAGTCTGGCCCCCCGTGGCCAGCCCGGCGCCCTGATCCACGATCCGGAGGAAGCGGCCCACCGCACGGTGGAGATGGTGACGGCCGGCACGGTCCGGGCGCTGTCCGGAACCATGGTCCCGGTCAAGGCCGACACGATCTGCATCCACGGCGACAGCCCCGCCGCCGTCGCGATGGCCAAAGCCGTCCGAAGTGCCCTGGAAGAGGCCGGAGTCGCGATCCGTCCCATGCACGAGACTGTCGGTCTCGCCAGTTCCCGATAGTTCTTGATGCTGAAACATAACCGTTTCTCACAGCCTCGGCGGCTCCGATCTTTCTTATGTCCGTTGCGTATCGCGGCTTCAGCGTGATCCGCAAGTTAGCCGAACGCACCAAGGCCGCCATGGCGAACCAGTTCATCGAAGGCGCCAATGCGGCAGGCATCCCGCTGGAAGTGCTGCACCGGGTCGCCTTGATGGCCAGCGGCGGCGGTGTTCGCCATGATCGGCGTCTGCTACCTGACCGGTATAGTCTGATAGCCTCAAGGCAATAGGCAGGTGCTGGTTTCAAGGACCTGCTTGTCATTTGAAAGACCAGCAAGCCAGTGGATTTTACCACCGCTTCTTGCAGCTTTTGGCGATATCTCCCCGAGGCTCTACAAAAAATCAGTCTGATATCCCAGAGGCCAGGACTTCGTATCGTTTTGAATATGGAAGTTTCAGGCTTTATCTACTGAGTATAACCCGATAAAAAACACATTCAAGCAGAGAGAAAAATCACATTTTTTCCATTGATTATTTGGTCTGATATCTTCCTCACTGCAATGAGGAAACAGCAACATGGCACCCAACGAAGCCGTCACCAATCTGCAATCTCCTCCGACGACCGCAGTATCCACCGCTGCCACGATGTCTCCGGCATCTGCCGCAGCCGACATCATCCTGTACTGGAATGCCGTGGCGCTCGAAGCCAATCGCGAGTCGCATTCGGTCCCGAATGGCGAACAGACCGGCCCGACGCTCAGCGCTCGCGCGCTCGGGATCGTTCATCTTGCCATGCATGACGCCTTCTTCGCTATCGACGGCGGGCATCCCCTCTACATGGCCCTGCCGCCGAGTTCGCCGGGCAACCCCATTTCCGAAAGAACGAACATAGCCGCCGCCGTATCGGCCGCTGCCTGCACCGCGCTATCGGCCCTCTACCCGAGCCAGCGGGCGAAGTTCGAAGCGGCTGTTCTCGGTGCCGGGATCCTGGCCGCGGATGCCGCCGCCAGCGGTGCCTTGGGAAGGGCGGTCGGACACCGGATCTTCGCCAGTCTCGCAATCAAGCCGAACGAACCCGGTGTCGGCGACAAGGAATACGAAGCTTCCTTCGCCCATGGTCACCATCGGCAGGATCCGGACAATCCCGGACAAGGGTTCTACGGACCGTTCTATGGTGCGACAGCCCGGACGATGGCTGCATTCAACGGCCATACGCTTGCCCCGCCGCCGATGTCCGACACGCCCGACTACAAGGCGGCACTGGATCAAGTCATCAGGAAAGGCGGCGCCACCGCCCTCAAGACGACGGATCGCTTGTCCAAGGATACGCTGATCGGCGTCTACTGGGCGTATGACGGCGTCAAGTCGATCGGGACGCCGCCCCGGCTCTACAATCAGATCCTGCGCACTGTCGCGCGAAGCAAGAACAATTCCGAGGCCGACAATGCCCGCCTATTTGCCCTCGTCAACGTGGCGATGGCCGACGCCGGGAAGTTCTGCTGGCACGAGAAGTACAGATACGATCTCTGGCGGCCGGTGCTGGGGGTGAGGGAGCACGATCGGTCCATGGGGCCGACCGGCACGCCCGCCAGCACTCTCGATCCCGCGTGCCATCCGTTCTGGCTGCCCCTCGGTGCGCCGAAGACCAACGAACCCGGCGGCAGGAACTTCACGCCGAATTTTCCGGCCTATCCCTCCGGCCACGCCACGTTCGGCGCTTCCGCCTTGCAGATGATCCGCCGGTTCTACGGCGACTTCACATCAGAGGAGATCGCTGCCGGCGCGCAGAAGCCGGATACGATCGCCTTCGACTTCGTCTCGGACGAGTTGAACGGCATCAGCGTCGATACCAACGGGACCGTCCGTCCACGCCATGTTCGTCATTTCGACAGTCTGTGGCATGCGATCTTCGAAAACGGCCTGAGCCGCGTCTTCCTCGGAGTCCACTGGATATTCGATGCTTTCGATGCGGCAGACGTGATGGTCGACTCCGAAACCTTCAAGGACCCCGCCGACATCGAATATACCAAGCAAGTGGGCGGCGTTAAGCTCGGTCTAGACATCGCCAACGACATCTTCGACAGCGGCCTGAAAGCCAGCACGCTGTAACCGTCTGCCGGATGCTACGATCCTGAAAAGCCTTCGCGGAAGCCGGTAACCCCGGATTCCGCGAAGGCACCGGCATGTCCGGATTTGCGGCACGCCGCCTCAGGCATTCCCGTTCATGCATCAGCAGGATTACGGCCACTGATAAAACCAAAGATTGTGTCGATTCTCACATAGCGAAAACTGGATTTCAAGCAAGAATACATGACTTTGGAAAGGCAAAAAGACGGGAGTTTATTGAAGATGTCTCCTATTGGGTCTTTTTATCGCGAGAGAGACGATAAGGCGAATACTGCCATTACATCGACGATGCCGACACGCCGCTTGTTCCTGGGGATGGCGGGTGCGCAAGGCATCGTTCTGCCCGCCGCATGCGCCGCTCTCTACGATGTCGCTCGGCCATCTCCCGCCGCCGCCGCCAAGCCGGCCCATAAACCCGGACACAAGGGCGCCATCCGTCCCGACCCCGGACTGGAGCCGGCGCAGGCCCGGATCGTCCGCGACTTCATGCATCCGAAGCTGGAATTGATCCGGCTGCTCCACGAAGCCGCCGAGATCGAACATGCCCTGATGGTGCAGTATCTCTACGCCGCGTTCTCCCTGAAGCCGGAATACGAACAGGTTCGCGGGACCGGAGCACCAAACGTCGACGATCTCGTCGGCGTCGCCGTTCAGGAAATGCAGCATCTCGGCGCGGTCAATCGGCTCCTGGTCGACTTAGGCGCCGCACCGCATATGGGCCGCCAGGACTTTCCCTACGAACCGGACCTCTACCCGTTCCCCTTCCACCTGGAACCGCTGAGCCGGCACAGCCTTGCCAAATACGTCTTCACCGAAGCGCCGGAAGACGCGCTGGACATCGGACAGGCCCGGTCGGCCGAAGACCGCCGCTTCCTTGCCGAACTCCGGACCGTGCTGGGCGGCGATGTCAGGCCCAACCATGTCGGGACCCTGTACGGGACGATCATCGACCTCGTGTCGGAACTCCAGGCAACCCCCAATACCAGCCGCCATCCGGATCTGGATGCCTGGAAGGTCAAGCTCGAAGACATCAAGGGGGAAGGCGAGATCGATCACTACCACTTCTTCAGGAACCTCTTCATGGGCCGGCACGCCGGGTTCGGGCAGCAGGCGGACATCTGGAAGCTGGCGCAGGCCGATCCGGCATACCCCTCGTACCGCCTGCCCCTGGACCCCAGCGCCTACAAGGGACATCCCAACGAAATCGAGAATCCCGTAGCACTCGGCTTGGCATGGCTCGGGAACCTGGAGTACTGGACCACGTTGTCCCTGCTCGACATCCACTACCGCGAGGACGGGGACGCGGCGCTCGATCTGGCGCGGGCGCATATGCTGGGCCCGCTCTGGTCGATGGCCACATATCTGCCGAAGCTGGGCGCCGGCATGCCGTTCGACCCGTTGAGCCTGGGCTACGCGCCCGGCAGGACACCCGCCGAAAGAGTGCGGTTCACCGCACTCCTGGTCCGGGAAGCGGCGCAGGTCGCCCATGCCCTCGATAAGCATCTGCCGGGTGACTTTCCGGCCGGCCAGCATGCCGAGACGATAGCAGCGCTGGAAACCGATCTGGTAGCACTGTTGCCGGCAGGAAACATGCATCGCTGATCGGTGGCGCCGCCCTGCCCAAGGGGCGGGAAAAGGCGTCCATTGTGCCAAATAGCACTGTCCGGTACGAATTTCGGGCTGATAACGTTCCTCATATCGCTCGTGTGTGGTCCGATCTACCGGAGAGTCTGCATGACGTCCAAGCTTTCGCGGGTACGGAGCGGCAAGGAAACTCTGGAAAACTTCGAGATCTTCAAGGGTTTGCCTGCCGAAGCGGTGGATGCGTATTCCCGGCGGTGCGTCTGGAAGCGGTTCGAGACGCACCAGCCGCTGATCCGGTACAAGGATGCCACCCGCGACGTCTTCTTCATCTCGTCCGGCCGGGCGCGGGCGACGCACTACGCCGCGAGCGGGCGGGAGATCAGTTTCCGCGATCTCGGCGCCGGCGACATGTTCGGCGAGGTTTCCGCCATCGACGCCCAGCCGCGGTCGCTCAGCGTCGTCGCCCAGTCCGAGATGCTGGTCGCGATGATGCCGGCTCCCGTGCTGCGGGAACTGATGAGGGAGCACGAACAGTGCGCCATTGCCATCATGCTCCGGATGACGCGGCTCATCCGCTGCCTGTCGGAGCGGATCGTGGAATTCAGCACCTTGGGGGTCCAGGACCGCATCCGCGCCGAGCTGCTGCGGCTTGCCCGGATATCGTCACCCGGCCAGAACACCGCTGTCATATTCCCGGTGCCGACCCACACCGATATCGCCAACCGCATCAGCACCCACCGGGAGGCCGTCACCCGGGAACTCAGCAACCTGTGCCGCGCCGGGTTGCTGGAGCGGCAGAATTGCAGCCTGATCGTCCGCGATGTCGACAAGCTGTCCAGGATCGTTTCCGACGTGCTGGGCGAGTGACCGGCAACCGGCTCCCGGCCAGGGCTGAGACCCCGCAGCACCAACGGCAAGGATCTTAGGCGGTTAGTCTGAATTTACCTCAATCTGCATCTAATAGTATTTGTCCCTGGGCATCTGCATCGAGCCGGGGGAGGGTTGCGGATTTGAGGCCGGTCGTGACGCGTGCCGATGAAGGGTCGCTGCCTGACAAGGGCGACTTCATCATGCCGACCGCCGAAGAGATCGCGACTCTGCCTGCCAAGACGATCGAGCGCATCCACAGGTATTCGGCGGAACTGCCGCCCTCGCCGGCACGCGCGGCGCTGGAGGACGCCCTGCGTCCCCGCCTGCGGACCACCCGGCCGCCTAAGCCCGTCACCCCGATGCGGCTGTTCTGCTGGCCGTTCGAGGACCTGCTGACCGACCGGAATCCCCGGGTCCGGCCGGCGGCGCTGATCCCGCGCCGTGTCCTGATGCCGTTCTGGACCATGCTGACAAAGCCCTCCACCGTGTCCGAACTCCTGCGCGGCCCCAGCGACGAACATCCGCTGCCGCCTCGCATGGACTTCGGCGCGCTGGACCACCCGCTGTTCGAAGTCGGCAGAAGCACCTTGTCGGCGATGCGCGGCGCCGCCGTGGGCAATGCGGGGATCGCCACTGTCGGCAAGCGGATCCATCCCGATATCTGGGACATCGTGCCGGAGATGGAAGCGGCGATCGGCCTGCGCCATCAGCTCTGGCTCGTCAAGCAGCACCTGCTGGGGAACCGGGTCAGCCTGGCGGTGACCGAGTTCCTGACCTGTGCCCGCAACGACGCCCTGTCCATGCATGTCCTGCTGCTGTCGCTGGCGCGCTCGCCACAGACCCGGAAGGCTTTCCCCGCCTTCGCCGACGCGCTCAGCCGCGAGAAGTCGCAGGAAGTGACCCGCGTCCTGACCGACATCACGCGCTGCACGTTCGACGACGCCCGGCGCGACCTCGGCGTCGAGACCGCGGAGGAGGAAGCCCGCGACCTCGACCCGCTGACGCTGGCGCGCGGCCTGAAGCCGGTCGCCGAGCGGCTGGCCATCCTGCGCGCCCAGTCGCTGGGGCGGGCAGGCTCGACGGCCGCCGAACGCCTGACCCAGGACCTGAAGGCGGCCGTCCGCGACAAGCTGGTGTCCAATGTCGACGCCATGATCGACCGGCTGCCCGAAACGCCGAGGACGGCCAACGAGACGGAGTTCGTCTCGGCCCTGATGGGTGCGGTCGGCATGCTGACGACGGGCCGCGAGGTTTGTGCCAGCGCCGGCTTCAAC
The DNA here is from genome assembly GCF_000936425.1 of Skermanella aerolata KACC 11604. GTDB lineage: Bacteria > Pseudomonadota > Alphaproteobacteria > Azospirillales > Azospirillaceae > Skermanella > Skermanella aerolata. The sequence goes on from NZ_AVFK01000003.1 coordinate 132,084, forward strand.
GACATGACAGCGCCGTCGGTGGAACGGCTGCTCGCGGCGACGCAGAAGCGAATCAGCGCCCTCGCGCGGCCGGCTCCCGGGGCAGCCCCCGAACCGGCCCTGGCCGACCGCGCGCTTCGCGTCGCGGCGCGCGCGGCCCATGCCTTCGAAGCGCTGACCGCTCAGGAAGACGTGCTCTCCTTCCTCCAGGCCGCCTTCTCCGACGCGACCGGCCGGCCGCCTCCCCGGACGCGGGAAGCCTTCCTGTCCGAGATCGTCCGCTCCTGCTGTTCCCCCGTCCGTGAAGCCTGAGCCGGCGGACCAACGATTTTTTCAGCAACTTCGGCGCATCATCGGCGCGATGCCAGCGCCAGGCCCCACAGCCCCGAAAGACCTCCCGCCATGACAGAGATCGCGACGCCGTTCACGACCCGCCTTTCGGGAGACTACGCACCGGCCACCTTCGAGGAGCGCGGCGCCACGGTCCCCTTCCAGAAGCCGGAACTCGCCAATGCCCGCATCCGAAAGAACGTTCACGGCGAGCTTGAGGCGCTCGTCTATGGATTCTCCGGCGGGCGCGGCGTTTATGTCCTGCCCTGGCGGGCTATTCCCGACATCCTGCGCTTCAATCTCCACGACCTGACCCTGCATGCGGAGGTGCTGACGACAAATGCCGTGACGCCCGAACGGCTCCAGATCGCGGCATACCGCGTCGCCCGCAGCGGTCTGGCGGGGGAGGAGATGCTGGAAGCCGCCGACGAGCTTCTGGTGGAGCGGGCGCAGGTATCCTCCGCCACCGCCTTCCAGATCCTCCGGCGCCTGCTGAACGACACCGGCCTGGCCGTCGACGGATCGCCGATGACCCCGGCGCTGCTCGGCACTCCCGCCGGCAAGGCGGCCGCCCGCGCCGCCCTCCAGTCCGCCGCCGCCGCCGGGGTGCTCGCCAGCGACGCCGACACGGCGTTCGACCGGGTGCAGAAGATGGCGTTCCTGGCGCTTCCTGTCGGGACCGACGCAAGGGCGAACCCGGGGGAGCTGAGATCCCTGTTCGGCAGGATAAGCGATTTCGCCGCCCGGCCCGGAGCGGACACCGGCGAGGGGGCGGCGCTGGTGGCCGAGGTGGCGCGGCTTACCTTGGCGATCGGCGAAGACCTGATCCGGGAGATCGACCGCGATATGTCCGAACCCGGCGCTTTCCTGAAGGACTGGGAGGCGCACAGCCAGCGACTCAAGCACGCCGTCGAGCGCCTCCGCTGGCTGCTCGACGGATGGCAGCCGGTCTGCGACCTGTGGAGCGGGTGGTCCGGCCCGGCCGGCGACCCCATGCTGATGCTGACGACGCTGCGTATCCTCCCCCTGGTGCCCCGCAACGAATGCGGACGCTTCCATGCCGACGCCGCCAGCCTCTACCAGCGCCAGTCCAGCGTCTTCGGCAAGATGCAGGACGAAGCCTAGGTCCCGATCCCGCCCGTCTCTCGGCAATCATGGGGCATTGGCCGAAAACCTCTTCCAAAATCATGATGACATCGCTATCATTGCTTATGGGAGCGCTGTCATAGTTGTTCAGGCTTGCTTTCCGCACCTGGGCCGATGAGAAACTTGGAACCGGTGACAATGAAAAGACTCAAGGTGGAAACGCGCGAGAAGCTGAAGACGGTCAGCACCGCGACATTGGCGACGGCACTCTTCAAACGGGGCCTGCGCAACCAGATGATCCAGGACGTCCATCCGCTGAATCCCGGCGGCGCTCCGATGGTCGGCGAAGCCTATACGCTGCGCTACATCCCGGCGCGCGAGGATCTCAACACGATCGGCGTGTTCCTCGATCGTGCCCATCCGCAGCGGAAGGCGGTGGAGGAATGCCCCGAAGGGGCGGTACTCGTCATCGACAGCCGGAAGAACGCACGCGCCGCGTCGGCCGGCTCCATCCTGGTCACCCGCCTGATGAAGCGCGGCGTCGCCGGCATCGTCACCGACGGCGGCTTCCGGGATTCGCCGGAAATCGCCGGGCTGGACATCCCGGCCTATCACAACCGTCCGTCGGCCCCGACCAACCTGACCCAGCATCAGGCGATCGACATCGACGTTCCGATCGGCTGCGGCGACGCGCCGGTCTTTCCCGGTGACGTGATCGTCGGCGACGGCGAGGGCGTGATCGTCATTCCGGCCGATATCGCCGACGAAATCGCCGATGAGGCGGTGGAGATGACCGCGTTCGAGGACTTCGTGACCGAGAAGGTCATGGAAGGCCGCTCGATCCTCGGCCTGTACCCGGCGACCGAGGAACGGACCCGCGAAGACTTCGCGGCTTGGCGCAAGGCCAACAACCGCTGATATCCCCAAGAACCGTATCTCCCATAACGAAGTTTCCAAAAAAGACGAAACCGGAGGAAATGCCATGTTGAGAAGAACCCTGCTGCGCACGGTTCCGGGCGCCCTGACCGCCCTGCTGTTCGCCACCGTCGCCGCCCTGCCGGGCCGGGCCGATGCCCAGGCCGCCGGCTACCCGAACAAGCCGGTGACGATCATCGTCCCCTTCACGGCGGGCGGCAACACCGACGCCTTCGCCCGCATGGTCGGAGACGAACTGGACAAGGCGCTGGGCCAGCGTTTCCTGGTCGAGAACAAGCCCGGAGCGGGCGGCAACCTCGGCGCCGCCGCCGTGGCGAATGCCCAGCCGGACGGCTACACGCTGGGCATGGGCACCGTCAGCACCCACGCGATCAACCCGTCGCTCTACAAGAAGCTGCCGTTCGACGCCGACAAGGGCTTCGCTCCGGTATCGCTGATCGCCACCCTGCCCAACGTACTGGTGGTCAACCCGTCGATCCCGGCCAACAGCGTTCCCGAGCTGGTCGAACTGCTGAAGAAGGAGCCGGAGGTCCACACCTACGCGTCCTCCGGCCCCGGCACCTCGCCCCATCTGGGCGCCGAGCTGTTCTCGACACTGACCGGCACCAAGATGACCCATGTTCCCTACAAGGGCAGCGGGCAGTCAATCATGGATGTCGTGGCCGGTCACGTCGACATGGTCTTCGACAACATTCCGACCGCGGCCCAGCAGGCCAAGGCAGGCAAGGTGCGGGCGCTGGCGGTGACCAGCCTGACCCGGGCGCCGCTCCTGCCCGACGTTCCCGCCATGGCCGAATTCCTGCCCGGCTTCGAGGCGACCTCCTGGCACGGCCTGTTCGCTCCGGGCGGCACGCCGAAGGAGATCGTCGAGAAGGTCAGCGCCGAGGTCCAGCGCATCATGAAGCTGCCCCATATCCAGCAGCGCATGCAGGGCATGGGCGCCACTCCCGTCGGCAACACGCCCGAAGAGTTCACGCAGCATATCGCGGTCGAGCGCAAGAAGTGGGCCGAGGTGGTCAAGGCGTCGGGCGTCAGCCTCGACTGACGGCACGTTCCGATTGTTCTGGTGGCGCTGTCATCACGGCGGCAGCGTCGCCTAAAAACTTGGAATGCGTCACGCCGACTGTTAGTGTCAGCGCTAACGCGAGCTTCGGCTCATTCTCTTGAAGCAGGCTTTTCCCGTGTCCCGCTCCACCCCCTCCAGCCGCTCGTCCGGCAGCGTCACCTTGAGCGACGTCGCGAAGCTGGCGGGCGTGTCGCCGATCACGGTTTCCCGCGTGCTCAATCGCCCGGAACTGGTCACGCCCGACACGATGGAGGTCGTGCGCGAGGCCATCGCGCGCACCGGCTACGTTCCCAACATGCTGGCCGGCGGTCTCGCCTCCAAGCGCAGCCGGCTGGTCGCGGCGCTGTTCCCGACCATCGCGAGTTCGATGTTCGCCGAAACGATGGAAGCGCTGACCGACCGGCTGGGCGAGGCCGGCTATCAGGTGCTGCTCGGCCTGTCCGGCTACCCGGCGGCGCGCGAGGACGACCTGCTGGAAGCGATCCTGAGCCGCCGCCCGGACGGCATCCTGCTGACCGGGATCGTCCATTCCGCCTCGACCCGCCAGAAGCTTCTGGCCGCGAAGATCCCGGTGGTCGAGATCTGGGACTACACGCCGACGCCGATAGACATGCTCGTCGGGTTTTCCCACGAGCGGGTGGGGGAGGCGGTCGGCGATTATCTGATCGCCAAGGGCTACCGTCGCCTCGCCATGATCGGCGGCGACGACGATCGCGCCATGCAGCGCCGCAAGGGCTTCCTGTCCTCTCTTGCGGGGCATGGCATCGAGGACGTGCCGACCATGGCCATTCCGGCTCCCGGGAGCCTGCGGACCGGCCGGCAGCAGATGGCCCGCCTGCTGGACGAAGGCCACCGCCCCGACGCCGTCTTCTGCAATTCCGACGCGCTGGCGCAGGGCGTCCTGGCCGAAGCGCAGTCGCGCGGGATGTCGGTCCCCGGCGATGTCGCGGTGATGGGCTTCGGCGACCTGGATTTCTCCCCCTACACGTTCCCGGCGCTGACGACGGTCCGGATCGACCGCCGGGGCATCGGCCGTATCGCCGCCGAAGCCATGCTGGCCCGGATGGAAGGCCGGGCGGGACCGGAAAAGGTGCTGGATGTCGGTTTCGAAGTGATCGAGCGGGAGAGTACCTGAAGCGGGTGGACCGATGCCAGCTTATACCAGGGGCCGACGACATCGACCTGTGAAGACAGTGTTTGTTGGGCCACGGCCCAACCTACAGGCTCCTGCTTCGTAGGTTGGGCCGTGGCCCAACACTTGCCGACCGCCGGTCAAACTATTCGGCTCCTGGTACTACTCTCGCTGGATGAAGATCCAGCAGCCGCCGTCGGACGCCGGCTGAATCCTGACCCTAAGCTCCCGCGAGCGGTCGGAGAAATCGCCGATCCAGCCGAATTCCAGATCGTATTTCCCGGCGGCCCTGGCTTTTTCGATCCGCCCGCTGAAGGTGGGCGTATTCATGCAGGGCGCGACATCCACGAAGAACGACATGCCGAGCACCGGCCGCCGCGATCCGTATCCCGACAGCTTCGCCTCGGCGGCGCTGTAGAAGGTCACCAGCCCGGCCTCGTCAAGCTTGATGGCGCCGAACGGCAGGGCATCGACGGAGTCCTTCGGCAACCGCTCCACCGCTTCGGCCAATCCGTTCATGTCGAACGTGAGCGGGGATGTCTGGTCCATAATCAAATCCGCGGTTGCAGGTCGAGCTTGGGAAGCTCGGTGAAGAAGGCGACGCCGAGCAGGTGCGTCACCCGCTTGCCGTCGTCGGACAGGGGCAGCAGCAGGCGTTCGAACAGCAGAGGCACCTCGTCGGCCAGAGAGTAGCGGGCGTATTCGTAGGATGGCAAACCGGTTTCCTGGCAGCGGCGGTACGATGCGCCGGCCGATCCCAGATCGTCGCCGTCGTCGCCGGCCTGCTCGCCCAGCAGCGATCGGCCAAGCCTCTCGGCCAGCGCGTCGCCGAAACGGACATACCGGTATCCGCCGGTGCCATCCGGCTCGACCATGAAGCTGTTGTCCTTCATGGTCGTATCGTCGCTCGGAAACAGGTCGCGGTCCGGCAGGCCGCCGCCGGCGTTCCGCAGCGCCTTCCAGCGGTCGTAGGCGTCGCGCAGCCCTGGGTTCCTCAGACGGTCGCGCAGCTTGTCCGGCGCCGAGGCGGACGCTGCGGCTGGAGCGGCCGGCTTGGGCAGACGCCCAAGCCGCTCAAGGACAGCCTCGGCGAGCTGCGCCCTGCCGAACGGCCTTCTGAGCAGCCGCTCTCCGTCCGGTCCGGTGTCCTGTTCATAACAGCCGATGAACAGGACGGGCAGGTTGGGGCGGTCGAGCCGAAGGCGGCCGGTCAGCTCCGCTCCGGACGCTCCCGGCAGTGCGACATCGGTAATCACCAGATCCAGCCTTTCCGAAATGTGAGCCAATGCCGCCGCCGTTCCGGCGTTTTGCGCCTCGATCACGGTGTAGCCGAAATCCCGAAGCAATTGGGTTGCGAGCGTTCGCAGGTTCTCGTCAGCGTCCACCACCAGGATCGTCGCGCTGCCGCTCAGCTTGGCCAAATCGGCGTTCAGTGGCGGTTCCTCCTCCTCGGCGGAGAGCGCCGCGCGGGGCAGATGGAGTTCGATCGTCGTGCCTGCGCCGACCGCGCTGCGGATGCGGATGGTCCCGCCGGCCTGACTGACGAAGTCATGGGCCGAAGCCAACCCCAAGCCGGTGCCCTTGCCGGGCGGCTTGGTGGTGAAGAACGGCTCCGAAGCGCGGGCGACCACCTCGGGCGTCATGCCGGCTCCGGTATCCTTGACGGCGATGACGATCCAGCCGCCGTTGTCCGTGCCGTTTCCCGCAGCGTTCCCCGGACCTTCGCCCCTGGGCAGGTTGCGTGCCGAGACTTCAAGCTCGCCACCGTCTGCCATGGCGTCGCGGGCATTGGCCGCCAGATTGAGAAGCACCGCGTTCAGCCGGGACGGATCGACGACCGACGGCCACAGCTCCGCCTGGATATCGAACACGCACCTTATTCCGCTACCGGCGGTGTGGCAGATCATGTCCTCGCTCTCCCGCAGCACCGCCGCCAGATCCACCTTGCGCGGATGCGCTTCCTCGCGCCGGGCGAAGGCCATCATATGGTGGATCAACCCCGTCGCACGCTCGACGGCCTGCTCGGCCATGTCGAGGATCTTGGCCTGGTCCATGCTGCCGGTCTGCCGTCGGAGCAAGCTGTAGCTGCTCTGGATCACCGCCAGCACATTGTTGAAATCGTGGGAAACGCCGCTGACGAGCTGTCCCAGCGCCTCCAGCTTCTGCGACTGAAGCAGCGCCGCCTGGGTCTGCTCGCGCCTGCGGATCTCGGCGGAAAGCTCCCGCGCAGCATCGGTCAGCGCGCGGGTCCTTTCCGCGACCCGCGCCTCCAGGGCGGTGTTGCTGTCGCGCAGGATCGCCTCGGCGGCCATGCGGGCGGTCACGTCGGCGGTAATGCCGGTAAGGCCGGTCAAACGGCCGCCGTCGTCGAAGATGCCGGCGGCCGATTCCTCCAGCCACGCCACCGCGCCGTCCGGACGGATGTACCGGTAGGACATCACGTAGTTCGGACGTTCCGGCCTCAAGGCTGTAAGGGTATCGGTGAAGCCTCGGCGGTTATCGGGATGGATATGGCCGATATAGTTCCTGCCGGTATCGGTCTGCGGGCTGTCGTCGAGGCCCAGGATCGTCCCGCAGGATTCGCTTCTGCGGACGGCATCGCTCAGGGCATCCCATTCGAAGGCGAACATGCCGCCCGCCATCATCGCGCGGACCAGTTGTTGTTTGGTATCGAGCAGTTGCCTTTCCAGCTGCTTGTTCTCGGATATGTCGGTTATCGTGCCGATGTATCCGGTGATGCTCCCGTCGCCGTCCCGCTCGATCAAGGCTTCGCCGAGTACCCAGGTAATCGCGCCCGTGGGGGTCCGGAACCGGTATTCCAACCGGAACGGCCGGTTCTCGACCGCGCTCCGCCGCCATTCGGCGAATACCCGGGAGAAATCGTCCGGATGCAGGAAATCGCTCCAGCCGTTGCCGAGCGCCTGTTCCGGCCGGGCGCCGGCGATCTCGCACCAGCGTTCGTTGACGCAGGTGCAGCGGCCTTCGGCATCGGTGCGGAAGATGCCGACCGGCGAACTGCGCGACAGGGTTCTATACTGTTCCTCCGCCGTACGAAGCGCCTCCGACTTCTCGCTCAACCGCCTGAAGGCGGTGGTCAGCGCGAGACCGACTTCGTTGGCTTCGCGCCAGCTGGTGCGGACCGGCGGCACCACCCCGCCCGATTGCAGTGCCCGGCCCGCCGCCGTCAGGGCTTTGGCCGCTCCGGCTATCCGCAGGCCCAGGGCGGCGGCCAATAGGCCCGACAGGACCAGAAACGCTGTTCCCACCAGGATGAGCGACCACAGGTCGCGCGCCAGCTTGCCGTCGATCTCGTCGCCGGGCTGGCTCACGATGGTCGACCAGCCGGTCATTCCGGATTTGCTGTAGCCGGAAGTCAGCCGGGAGTCGCCGGGGCCGTGGGTGGAGGCCGCGACACCTTCCCGGGCAGCGGCCTTGCCGATCCAGTCCCAGGACGCGGCGTCCACTTTGCCCCTCTCGGGAATGACGGCCAAGACCTTGCCTTTGCGATCGACGACGGTGGCGGTCCTGCCGTCGCCGACGCCGGCCTGATTTAGGATATCGCTGATTCTTTCCAATCTAAGACTGGCCGTCAGGAAGTGGGTGACCTCGTTGCCGCGCACGACCGGGACGACGACTCCGACAAGCTCCTTCCGGGAGACGGCCCCGGTCACCCGATCGGTCACATAAGGCGCCCTCGTCTCAAGAACGGTCCGCATCGCATCGGTGCCGGTGATGGCCGGCAGCGGCGTATTCCAGGGAACGCGGGTGTTGAGCTGCTGCCGCCCGGCCAGATCGTTCAGGACGATGCCAATCCCGTAACGTGACGTGATCTGGCTGGCTTGCTGATGGAAGGCTTCGAAGTCCCCCTGCTGAAGGGTCGGCATCTGTGCCAGGGTTTCCACCATGGACGTGACGCCGCGCAGGTCGCGTTCGATCGTGGCCGTTATCGAGCGGGATTCCTTGAGCAGATCCTGTTCGATCCTGGAGCGTTCGAGCTTTATCTGCTGGTTCAGCAATAGGGTGACGAAGATCAGGATCGGCAGCATGAGACAAAGCGCCAGCAGTGCCAGATAGGACCGGGTCGAGATGCTGCACTTTCTGTCGACTGTCAACATTTGGTACATGCTCTTGCGATCCCAGACACAGTTATGGCTTAGCGGTTTTGCTATGGTGGAGAGAAATTTTATTTTTATTCAGTGAATAAAAAATACTCAGGACTGGGATGTATCGATTAATCGGCTATGTAGCTAAGATGAACAAGAGAGAAATAATTTATTGTCGTAATCATCGACCATCGGAAAATGACGTTAATGGCTGCTGACGATTGGCCGAATTCTGGCCAGGACGATAACCTTGCCAGGTGTCATCGTCCAGACAAGGCGATGGCGATTGCCATCCTACCGCCAAAAGAGCGCAATGGGAATTCTAGAATTAAGCCTGAATTCGGTTTAATCCGCGTCCTGATCCTCAGCCGGTGCGGTCGGCCCGCCGTTCGAGCGCTTCGCGGTAGCGGTCGCGCGTATAGGCGACCAGATCGGCCAGAGCGGCGGCGCCGGTTTCCGCGTCGCGCGATTCCACCGAATGCAGGATGCGTTCGTGGAAGCCGACGATGGCCTGCCGGTCGCGCACCCGGAAGATGATCATGTTGCTGACGGGTTGCAGGGCTTCCACGACGGCATGCATCAGGAATTGAAGGAGCGTGTTGCCGCTGGCATCGACCATGGCGCGGTGGAACCGGATGTCGGATGCGCAGAACTCCTCGTCGGTCAGCGCCGCGTTCCGCTGGGCTTGCAACTCCCGCCGCATCGCGTCCAGATGCTCGTCCGTCCGGTTCGAGGCCGCGAGCCGGCAGCATACCACCTCGAGTTCGAGCCGGGCCGTCGCCATCGCGTCCAGACTGATGTCGCCGACGGCGACCATTAGCGTCGCCGCGTTGGCCAGCGACTGCGCCGCCTCTTCCGGGGCCGGGCTGGATACGAAGTTGCCGCCGGCAGGCCCCCGCCGCGACCGGATCAGGTGCTGCGCCGCCAGCCGCTTCAGGGCTTCGCGCACGGTGGGACGCGAGACCTTGAAGCGCTGCGCAAGCTCCTCTTCCGTCGGCAGACGCTCGTCCACCTTCAGCCTGCCGTCCATGATCGCCGCCCGCAGGCTTTCCGCGATCTGCTTGGCGGCACTGACCGTCACGACACTCTCGAACTCGACCGCCATACCCGTGCGCTCTCCGCATTCCCTGGGGCGGGGAGTTTAGCACGGTCCGGAGTACGGCGCGTCGTTGAAGTTAAGCCATTATTTGTCGGACTAATATTTTGAGGTTTCGAGCAGTCTTACTTCCCTGTCCAGACCGGCGGCCGCTTGTTCAGGAAGGCGTCCATGCCCTCCTGGAAGTCCTGGCTCATGTAGCAGCTGACGATCAGGTCGTCGCTTTCCTCCGGCGTCATCTTCTCCTGAATGCGCAGCAGCGCTTCCTTGGTCGCGCGCAGGGTCAGCGGCGCGTGGCTGGCCACCGTGCGGGCGACTTCGCCGGCGCGGCCGAGCAGGTCGGCGCCCTCAGCTATGACTTCCGATACCAGCCCGATCGCTTGCGCCTCGGGCGCCTCGACCAGACGGGCGGTGAAGATGATGTCCTTGACGCGGGCGGTGCCGATCAGTGCCGACAGCCGGGCATAGTTGGCGACCGACAGGCAGTTGCCGAGCGTGCGGGCGATCGGGAAGCCGAAGCGGGCGTTGGGAGCTGCGATCCGCAGGTCGCAGACGGCGGCGATGGCGGCGCCGCCTCCCGTGCAGGCGCCGGCGATGGCGGCGACGGTCGGCACGCGGCATCGCTCCAGGGCGCTCAGCAGGCGGTCGATCCGCGCTTCGTAGGCAAGAGCGTCGTCGGGACCCTTGAAGGCGCGGAACTGGCCGATATCGGTGCCGGCGGCGAAGGCCTTGTCGCCGGCGCCGGTAATCAGCAGGGCCTTGACCCGATCGTCGGTTTCCACTTCCCGGCAGATCTCGCCCAGCCGCTCGTACATCGCGAAGGTCATCGCGTTGCGCGCCTGCGGGCGGTTGAAGGTGATGGTGCCGATGCCGTCCTGGACGTCGTAGAGAAGTTCTTCGGTCAAGGGATTCGCTCCATTTCGGATTTCGCGGGCTGGTTTTTCTTTGCCGGGGGCTTCTTCGCCGGGGTTTTGCCGGCTGGGGTTTTCCTGGCCGTGGCGGCCGGAACCGGCGTCTCGTCGCTCTCGGCGAAGCCCGCTCTCTCGACCTGCTCGGATTTGTTGCGCAGATGGGTCTTCAGGATCGACGACAGCATGATGGCGTCGCGGCGCTGGAGCGCGTTCAGGATCGCCTCGTGTTCCGCCATGGCAAGCCGCCAGTGGTCCGGGGGCATCGGCACCACGAAGCGGGCGCGGCGGATGCGGGCGCTGACGTTCTCGTACAGGTTCATCAGGACGGAGTTATGGGTCGCCCGGACGATCGCCTCGTGGATGGCACGGTTCAGCGGATAGTAGCCGGCAAGATTCCGCGCCTCGTAGAACTCCGCCATCCGGTCGTGAAGCGCCTTGATCTCGGCGATTTCGGCATCGGTCGCGTAGTGGCAGGCAAGCTCTCCCGCCAGCGCCTCCATGCCGCCGCAGACCTCGAAAAGCTCCTCCATGTTCCTGGCGGTCATCTTCGCCACGCGGGCTCCCCGGTTCGGCAGCAGGACGATATAGCCCTCCGACGCCAGCACCTTCAGCGCTTCCCGCAAGGGAGTGCGCGACACGCCCAGTTCGGCGCAAAGCTCCTTCTCCGGCACCCGCGACCCCGGCGGCAGGACGCCGTCGATCAGCTTGTCTCTCAGATGGGCTACGACATCTTCATGGAGCATGGTTCTCCTCCGGCTGTTCCAACGCATCCCGCAGCAGAATAGCGATATGGACTGCCTGACGTTGCGCTCCATCCTGTATCTGGTGCCGGCAGCTGGTGCCGTCAGCGACGATGACGGTATCGGAACCGGCTTCACGCGCCGCCGGCAGCACTCCCAGTTCGCCCATCTTCATCGATACGTCGTAATGCTCCGCCTGATAGCCGAAGGCGCCGGCCATGCCGCAGCAGGTGGACTGGATGGTCGAGACCTCCAAGCCAGGGATCATCTTCAGCACCCGTTCGGTCGGGGCCAGCGCGCCGAACGCCTTCTGGTGGCAGTGACCGTGCAGCAGCGCCTTCCTCTGGGGCAGGGCTTTCAGCGGCAGCTTCAGCCTGCCGGCCTCCGCCTCCGCCGCCAGGAACTCCTCCAGCAGCAGGGCGCGTCCAGCCAGTGCCGTGCTCGCCTCGCCCGGCAAAACCGATTTGAACTCGTCGCGCATCGTCAGCAGGCAGGACGGCTCCAGGCCGACGATGGGAATGCCGCGCTCGACATAGGGGCCGAGAGCGTCGAGCACGCGGCGCTGTTCGGCCCGCGCCTCGTCCACCAGCCCGGCGGTCAGGAAGGTCCGGCCGCAGCACAGCGGACGTTCGCCCTTGGGCGGCATCGCGACATGGACCTTGTAGCCGGCGGCCTCCAGCACGGTCAGGGCGGCGCGGGCGTTGTCGGCCTCGAACCATCGGTTGAAGGTATCGACGAACAGCACGACCTCGGCCGCCGCCCCGCCCGCAGAATGCGCCTCATCGCGGAAGGGCTTGGCGTGCCACTTCGGCAGCGGCCGCTTGCTGCTGAAGCCGGTCAGCCGTTCACCCAGCGCCGCCAGGGCTGGGACGCTGTTGCGCAGGTTCATCAGCGCGCCCAGCCGCGCCGCCTTCGGCGCATAGCGCGGCAGCCACGCGATCAGGCGCTCCCGCAGGGGCAGCCCGTGGCGCTTGCGGTAGTGGTGCAGGAACTCGATCTTCATGCGCGAGATATCGACGCCGGTCGGGCATTCCCGCTTGCAGCCCTTGCAGCCGACGCAAAGGTCCAGCGTCTCGTACATCGGTTCCGAGGTGAAGGCGTCGGGGCCGAGCTGCCCGGTGATGGCGAGCCGCAGCGTATTGGCCCGTCCGCGCGTGACGTGCTTCTCGTCCGCCGTGGCGCGGTAGGACGGGCACATCACGCTGGCGTCGGACTTCCGGCAGGCGCCGTTGTTGTTGCACATCTCGACGGCGCCGCTGAAGCCGTTCCAGTCCGACCAGTCGAGCGCGGTTTCGATCGGCAGCGGCGCGTAGCCGGGCTTGTAGCGGAATAGCCGCCGGTCGTCCATCTTCGGCGCATCCACGATCTTGCCCGGATTGAACATGCCGGACGGATCGAACGCCGTCTTGACCTCCCGGAAGGCCTGGACCACCCGAGACCCATACATCGGCTCGTGGAACTCCGAACGCACCAGCCCGTCGCCGTGCTCGCCCGAATGCGAGCCCTTGTATTCCCGCACCAGCGCGAAGGTCTCCTCCGCGATGGCCCGCATCTTCCTGACGTCCAGGTCGAGCTTCAGGTTCAGCACGGGCCGGACGTGCAGGCATCCTTCGGAGGCATGGGCGTACCATGTCCCCGTCGTGCCGTGCTTGTGGAACACTTCGGTCAGCCGCTCGGTGTAGTCCGCCAGATGCTCCAGCGGGACGGCGCAGTCCTCGATGAAGGAGACAGGCTTTCCGGCTGTTTTCATCGACATCATGATGTTCAGTCCGGCCTTCCGTACCTCCCAGATAGCACTCTGGAACGCCGGATCGATCGCCTCGACCACGCTGCCGGGCAGGCCCAGGTCGTCCATCAGCTCGACCAGCCGCCGCAGGTTGGCTTTCTCGGCATCCAGATCCTCGCCGGAGAACTCGACGAACAGCAGGGCGTCCGGTTCGCCCCTGACGAACAGGTCCATCGTCGCCCGGAAAAGGGGGATCGCGCGGCCCAGGTCGATCATCGCGCGGTCGGCCAGTTCCACCGCCGCCGGGCGCAACGCTACGATATGCTGCGCCGATTCCATCGCCTGCCGGAACGTCGGGAAGTGGCAGATGCCCAGCACCTTGTGGCGGGGCAGGGGTTGCAGGTCGATCTCGATCCGCTGGAAGAAGCCCAGCGTCCCCTCCGATCCGACCAGCAGCTTGGCGAGGTTGACCTTGTCCCCGCCCAGCCGCTCGATGTTGTAGCCGCCGACCTTGCGCTGCACCGTCGGGATACGCGCCGTGATCTCGTCGGCCTCGCGCCGGTACAGGTCCCGCATCCGCCGCAGCAGGTCCTGGTGGCGGGCCGGAAGGTCGTTCCGCTCGGGATCGACCTCGTCGAAATGGAGGGCGCTGCCGTCGGCAAGGACGGCGTCGATGGCGCGGACGTTGTGGACCATGTTTCCGTAGCGGAGCGAGCGGGTGCCGCAGCTGTTGTTGCCCGCCATGCCCCCCAGCGTCGCCTGCGCGCTGGTGGAAACATCGACCGGAAAGAACAGGCCATGCGGCTTCAGCCGCTTGTTCAGCGTGTCGAGCACGAGGCCGGGCTGGACGACTGCGGTGCGTGCTTCCGCGTCGAAGGCGACGAGGCCGTTCAGGTGCCGGGAACAGTCCATCACCAGCGCCTCGCCGACGGTCTGTCCGCACTGCGAGGTCCCGCCGCCGCGCGGCAGCACCGGAACGCCGGCGTCCGCTGCGACCTGCAAGGCGATCTCGACGTCCTGCTCGTCGCGCGGGATCACCACGCCGATCGGCTCGATCTGGTAGATAGACGCATCGGTGCTGTAGCGCCCGCGCGAGAAGGCGTCGAACAGCACGTCGCCCTTCATCTCGCGCCGCAGCCGTTCGGCCAGCGCACTGTCGCCGATCCGCGAAGAGGTCGGGCCGGCTGGCGTGGGACGAGAGTCGAGCGGCATGGCGTTTTCCCCGGAGCGTTATTTGGTTCGTTTCCACCAACATAACGATTTGAATGCAAAATGCCAATGCCCCGAAGATCGGTATCCTGCTTCCGGTTCGCCTGATCGAACTTAACGCGATCCGCTGTAGCGGAATGGAAGCTGATTAATGCCCACTTATGGCCTAGCCGGATCGTTTCGATCTTGCGGTCGGATCGAATTTATCGCGTACCGCGGTCGAACATGGTTGCCATAATGGCAATTTTGAATGCAAAATGGTTCATGTACTCCGGATTGGAAACGACAAACCCGTTCCGGATCAAAGAACGTATATGGGAGGAAACATTAAAATGGCCCATCGCGGCGGACGCCACTTCCTTCAGATTCCGGGTCCGACAAACGTCCCCGACCGCATCCTGCGGGCGATGGACCGGCCGACCATCGACCATCGCGGGCCGGAATTCCAGAAGCTCGGGCAAGAAGTCCTCGAAGGCATCAAGCCGATCTTCGGCACCACCCAGCCGGTCATCATCTATCCGGCTTCCGGTACCGGCGCGTGGGAAGCGGCCATCGTCAACACGCTGACGCCCGGCGACAAGGTGCTGATGTTCGAAACAGGGCATTTCGCGACCCTCTGGCGCACCCTTGCACAGAAGTTCGGCATCGAAACGGAGTTCGTGCCCGGCGATTGGCGTCACGGCGTCGATGCCGGGGTGGTCGAAGCCAAGCTGCGTGAGGACCGCGACCACGCCATCAAGGCCGTCATGGTCGTCCATAACGAGACCTCGACCGGCGTCACCAGCCGCGTCCCCCTGGTCCGCCAGGCCATCGACCGCGCCGGGCACCCGGCCCTGCTGCTGGTCGATACCATCTCGTCGCTCGGCTCGATCGACTACCGGCACGACGAATGGGGCGTCGACGTCACCGTCGCCGGTTCTCAGAAGGGTCTGATGCTGCCGCCGGGCCTGAGCTTCAACGCGGTATCCGAAAAGGCCATGGCCGCCAGCCGCGACAACCGCATGCCGCGTTCCTATTGGGACTGGCAGGACATGCTGAAGCCGAACCAGAACGGCTTCTTCCCCTATACCCCCGCCACCAACCTGCTCTACGGCCTGCGCGAAGCCGTGGCCATGCTGATGGAAGAGGGGATGACCAACGTCTTCGCACGGCACGACCGCCATGCGGAGGCGACCCGCCGCGCCGTGCGTGCCTGGGGCCTGGAAATCCTGTGTGCCGAGCCGGCCGAGTATTCCAGCGCCCTGACCGCCGTGATGGTCCCCAATGGCCACAACGCCGACGAGCTGCGCCGCGTCATCCTGGACCGTTTCGACATGTCGCTGGGCGCCGGCCTCGCCAAGCTGGCCGGCAAGGTCTTCCGCATCGGCCACCTCGGCGATTTCAACGACCTGTCGCTGGCCGGCACCTTGGCCGGCGTGGAGATGGGGCTGAGCGTCGCCGGCATTCCGCACCGCTCCGGCGGCCTCGACGCCGCCATGCGCTATCTGGAAGGCAATGGCGGGGAAGTAAAGAAAGCTGCGGAGTAAACGGCGGCCCCGCCGCCGCATCCTCAAATAAAAACCCCAGGGAGGAAATGAGATGTCCTTTAACCGCAAGCTGCTGGCTTCAGTGCTGTTCGCCGGCTCTCTCTTCGCCAGCGCCGCCTCGGCGCAGACCGAGATCAAGCTCGGCCATGTCGGCGAGCCCGGATCGCTGCTCGCGCTCTCGGCGGAGGAGTTCGCCCGCCGGGTCAACGAAAAGGTGGGCGGCCAGGCCAAGATCGTGGTGTTCGGCTCCAGCCAGCTCGGCGGCGATTCCGAACTGCTGAAGAAGCTGAAGCTCGGCACCGTCGATCTGGCACTGCCCTCGACCGTCATGTCGTCGGAAGTGCCGCTCTTCGGCTTGTTCGAACTGCCCTATCTGGTCAAGGACCGCGCCCACATGGCCCGCCTCCGCGACGAGATCGTCATGCCGGTCATGGCTCCGGCGGCGGAGAAGGACGGCTTCAAGATCCTAGGCATCTGGGAGAACGGCTTCCGGCAGATCACCAACAGCAAGCGTCCGATCGAAAAGCCGACGGACCTCCAGGGCATCAAGCTGCGCGTCCCCAGCGGTGTCTGGCGCGTGAAGATGTTCCAGTCCTACGGCGCCAACCCTAGCCCGATGGCCTTCTCCGAAGTGTTCGTGGCGCTCCAGACCGGCGTGATGGACGGGCAGGAAAACCCGCTGGCTCAGATCTACCCGTCGCGCTTCTACGAAGTGCAGAAATTCCTGTCGATGACCAACCACGTCTACACGCCGGCCTATCTGACCGCCGGACGGAGCTGGAAGAAGTACAGCCCCGAAATCCAGAAGGCGCTGACCGACGCGGCGGTGGAAACCCAGCCCGTCGTCTACGAAATCGCCGCCAAGATGGACGAGGACTTCCTGCAGAAGCTCAAGGACGGCGGCATGCAGGTAAACCAGGTCGATCAGAGCGTTTTCGTGACCGCCAGCGAGGGCATCTACAAGGACTTCTCCGCCCAAGTGCCGGAAGCCAAGGATCTGATCCAGAAGGCGCAGGAACTCGCCAAATCCGGTTCCTGATCGCTCGTAGCATCGCGGCCGTCCCGACTTGAGGGATGGCCGCCCGGCTTCTCCGCCATCCCCAAAGGAGCGTTTCCTTGTCCGTGCTCCCAATGCTGCGCAACGGCTTCGGCCGGGTGCTCGAGGCTATCGTCGTCTTTCTCGTCGTAGCGCTCACCGTCATCATCATCGCGGGCTTCGTCTTCCGGAGTTTCGGCAGTTCGCTGGTCTGGTACGACGAGGTCGCGTCGATCGGTCTCGCGTGGCTGACCTATTACGGTTCGGCCCTGGCGGCCCTGCGCGGCGCCCATATCGGCTTTCCCGGCATCGTCAACGCCATGCCGCCGCGCCTGCGGCTGGCGGTGGCCCTGTTCGGCGAGGCCTGCGTCTTCCTGTTCTTCATCGTCCTGACCTATACCGGCATGGAAGTGCTGATGATCCTGGAAGGCGACACCCTGGTCAGCCTGCCCAGCATTCCGCTCCAGCTTACCCAGTCGGTGATCCCGATCGGCGCCGTCCTGTTCATGATCGCGGAACTGCTGCGCCTGCCCGACGTCATCAAGTCGGCGCTCGGCGACGGCTTCGTCGATCACGAACTTGAAGAAGCTCTCCCCGGCATCGAGGCGCCGCCCGTCCACACCGGAGCTCAGGGCGCCGCCGCAGCCGGCAGCCCCGTTCTTGAGGGAGGTCCGCGCCGATGACTATCGGTTTCATGCTCAGCGGCCTGTTCGCCCTGGTCCTGCTCAACGTTCCGATCGCCGTGGCCCTCGGCCTCGTCGCGATGACGGCTATCGTGCTGATGCAGGGCATCGACATGCTGCCCAACGTCGCTCTCGTCATGTTCGACGGATCGACCAATTTCCCGCTGCTGGCGATCCCCCTGTTCATCCTGGCCGGCGCCATCATGAACGCGTCCAGCATCTCGCGCCGGCTGGTGGCCTTCGCCTCCGCGCTGTTCGGCTTCGTCCGCGGCGGCCTGTCGATGGTGGTGATCGGCGCGTCGATGTTCTTCGCGGAAATCTCCGGCTCCGCCGTCGCCGGCGTCGCCGCACTCGGCACGATCCTGATTCCGGCGATGCGGGCGCGAGGATATTCCAAGGAGTTCTCGGCGGCCATCTGCTCCTCGGCGTCCAGCTTAGCGATCATCATCCCGCCGTCGATCCCGATGATTCTTTACGCCGTCATGGCCGAGACGTCGGTGGTCAAGATGTTCGTGGCCGGCATCATTCCGGGTATCCTCGGTGCGGTCGGTCTGGCGCTGACGGCCTATATCATCGCGGTCCGCAAGAACTTCCCGGTGGAGGAACGGTTCAAGGTCAGCCGCGTCTGGTCAACCTTCAAGGACGCCGCCTGGGCCTTCCTGCTGCCGGTGATCATCCTCGGCGGCATCTTCGGCGGCTTCGTGACGGCAACCGAAGGAGCCGGGCTGGCTGTCGCCACCGCCCTGTTCATCAGCCTGTTCATCTACCGCGAACTAAACCTGCGCGAACTGCGCAAGGCCTGCATCGACGGCGGCATCCAGACGGCCGTGGTCATGCTGCTGGTCGCAAGTTCCGCCCTGATCGGCACCTTCCTGACCGAAGCGCAGCTTCCCCAGCAGTTGGCGCGCGGCATCACCTCCCTCACCGACGACAAATACGCGGTGCTGGCCCTGCTGAACGTCGCCTTCCTGATCCTCGGCATGTTCCTTCACTCGGCGGCGGCGATCATCCTGGTGGTGCCCATCGTCATGCCGCTGATCCACCAGCTCGGCATCGATCCGGTGCATTTCGGTCTGGTGGTCACGCTGAACCTCGCCATCGGCCAGCAGACCCCGCCGGTCGCCAGCGTCCTGATCGCCGCGTGCTCGATCGCCAAGTCGGACATCTGGGAAACGACCAAGGTCAACCTGGGCTTCATCGGCGTCCTGCTTCTCGTGCTGATGATCTGCACCTATGTACCGGCCCTGTCGCTGGCACTGGTCAATGTATTCTACGGATGATGGTAAACCGGGGGAAATGACGCATGGTTGAGCAACGCAAACCCGCCGGTTCCGGTCCGCTGGCCGGCATCAAGGTGATCGAACTCGCCCACATCATGGCCGGACCCGTCTGCGGCCTGATGCTGGCCGATATGGGCGCTGACGTTATCAAGGTGGAAAAGGTGCCCGGCGGCGACGACAGCCGCCGCATGCTGCCGCCGGCCATCGAAGGTGAATCGGCAGCCTTCATGATGATGAACCGCAACAAGCGCGGCATCGCGCTCGACCTGAAGACGGAGGACGGCAAGGCGGTGCTCCACCGTCTGCTGCGCGACGCTGATGTGGTGATCGAGAACTACCGGCGCGGCACGATGGAGAAGCTGGGCTTCGGCTACGAGGCGATGCGGGAGATCAATCCCGGCATCATCTATTGCGAGATCTCTGGCTTCGGCCGGACCGGCCCGCTGGCCGACGCGGCCGGCTTCGACCTGATCGCCCAGGGCATGAGCGGCCTGATGAGCATCACCGGCGAGGGCCACGGCCGCCCGCCGGTCAAGGTCGGAGCGCCTGTGACCGACATCTCCGCCGGACTGCTGGCCTGCATGGGGGTGATGGCGGCCCTGGTCGAGCGTGGCAAGACGGGGCAGGGCCAGAAGGTCGACACCTCCCTGTTCGAGGCCGGCATCATCCAAACCTATTGGCAATCGGCGATCCGGCTGGCGACGGGGGTCAGTCCGGGGCCGATGGGCTCCGCCCATCCTCTCAACGCGCCCTATCAGGCCTTCCCAACCGCCGACGGCTGGATCAATGTCGGGGCCGCCAACCAGTCCAACTGGCTGCGCCTGCTCGACGCCATCGAGGCGCCGGAACTGGCCCAGGAACCCCGCTTCGCCGCCAATCCCGGCCGCATGGGCAACCTCGATGAGCTGACCGCCGTGCTCAACGCCATCTTCAAGCGGCGGACCACGGCCGATTGGCTGGCGGTGCTGGAACGCGCCGGCGTTCCCGCCGGTCCCGTGCTGACCATCGCCGAAATGCACGACCACCCCCAGACCAGGGCGCGCGACATGGTGGTCAAGGTCGAGCATGAGAAGGCTGGGCCGGTCGAAACGCTGGGCCTGCCGATCAAGTTCTCCCGCACCCCCGGCAGCGTCCGCCGTGGCGCCCCAACCTTCGGCCAGGACAGCCGCGCGCTTCTGGCCGAACTGGGCTATGGAGAGGAGGAGATCGACCGTCTGGCCGGGTCGGGGGCCATCGGATAGGTTTTATACCAGGGGCCGAAGACATCGACCTGTAAGGACAGCAAGTGTTGGGCCGTGGCCCAACACTTGCTGAACGCCGGTCAAACTCCTCGGCCCGGCCGTCACATCAACCCGACCGTCCGGATCGCGACCACCGCTGCCGAGGTGCGGTTTTCTACGCCCAGCTTGGCATAGATTTGCTCCAGGTGCTTGTTGACCGTCCGGGCGCTCATGCCCAGGATCTCGCTGATGTCGCAGTTGGATTTGCCGCGCGCGATCCAGAGCAGCACTTCCGACTCGCGCGACGTCAGCGACAGCCTTTCCTTCAGCAAGGCTTCCTCGGCCGAGCCGTGATTGTTGACCAGCCGCAGCAGGAACTCGTCGGTGCCGGTGCGGCCGACATAGGTGAACTGAAGGTGATGCTCGCCGTCGCCGCTCTTCACCGTGACGCTGTCGCTGCGTCCCCGCGACGTCAGCCAGGTGCGGATCGCGGGCGGCAGCCGCCCGCCTTGGCCTCCCGACGCATCCATCAGCGGCGCCAGCAGGGTATTGGCCTGGGGCGTGCACCACAGCACCTCGCCGTCGCCGCTGGCCGCCAGCAGGAAGCGGCCGGTCGCGTCCAGCGCGCTCCGGGCGCTCTGCGCCAGCCGGGCATTGGTCAGGTGGGCGTGCATCCGGACGATCAGTTCGTCCGGCACGATCGGCTTGGTGACGTAATCGACGCCGCCGGCCTCGAACCCCGCCACGATATGCTCGGTCTCGCTGAGGCCGGTCATGAAGATGACCGGCACGTGGATCAGGTTCTTCTTCTCCTTGAGACGCTTGCAGGTCTCAAACCCGTCCATCCCGGGCATGATCGCGTCCATCAGGATCACGTCGGGCGTCACCTCGTCCACCAGCGCCAGCGCCTTGGCGCCCTCCAGCGCCACCAGGACCGTCACCTCCGCTTCCTCCAGCGCATCGGTCAGCAGACCAAGCGTTTCCGGTGAATCGTCGACGACCAGAACGATGTCGCGCGCCTTAAGGCTGTCCAGCATCACCATCGAGAGCCTCCAGGGTCCGCATGTAATCGTCGAGCGCCAGATCGTTGACCAGCGCCTTCATATGGCTGGTGAACGGCTCGCACTCCGGGCTTTTGACTTCGATCTCGTCCAGCTTGGTCTTGATCCCGCGCACATATCCGATCCGGCCGAGCTGGCGCAGGTCGTCCAGATGGGCGCGCTCCGGCACGGCGTCGGCGCCGAATCCGGGGGCGGCCGCCGCCGCCGGCTCGGCCGGAACGCCGTGGACCCAGTCGAGGTCGAGGACGCTGCGGATGGTTTCCAGCAGCGCCGGGATCGTGATCGGCTTTTCCATATAGGCGTCGTAGGAGATCTTGCCGTCGGGACCCGGCACCGGCCGTCCTTCCGCCGCGTTGGCGGAGATCATCACGATCCGTGCCTTCAGGTGCCGCGACAGCCGCAGCAGGCGCGCGGTCTCGCGTCCGTCGATCCCCGGCATGGAGATGTCGAGCAGGACGAGGTCGGGCCGGACTTCCTCCGCCAAGGCGATGCACGACGCCCCGTCCTCCGCCGTGAACACGATGAAGCCCAGCGGCCCCAGGATCTCGATCGCGAGGTCACGGTGCGCCGGATCGTCGTCGGCGATCAGGACGGTCCGGCGCGGTCCATCGTAGCCGGTGACCGGCTGCGCCACCGGTGCCAGCCGGCTCGGCCGGCGCACTTCCGACAGCAGCAGCTTGACCCGGAACACGCTGCCCTTGCCGGTGGCGCTGCTGACGGACACCTCGCCGCCCATGATCTCCGTCAGCAGCTTCGTGATGGTGAGCCCCAGTCCCGTTCCCGGCGTCTTGCGAGCGCCCGCCAGTTGGCCGCGCTCGAACGGCTCGAAGATGCGGCCGATATCGTCGGGCAGGATGCCGATGCCGCTGTCCTCGATCTCGATCTCGGCGACCTGGCTTCGGTAGCGGATGCGGAGCGCTATGAAGCCGCTCGGCGTGAACTTGATCGCGTTGGACAGCAGGTTGATCAGGATCTGGCGCAGCCGCTTGGCGTCGGTATAGACGACCAGCGGCAGCGTATCCGGCCGGTCGAACCGGAAGTCGATGCCCTTGGCCGTCGCCTGGAGCCTGAACATGTCGACGATCTGGTTCAGGAATTCGACCAGATGGACTTCGTCCCGGTTCAGCCGCAGGCGGCCTGCCTCGATCTTCGATATGTCCAGCAGCCCTTCGATCAGGCTCGTCAGGTGCTCCGAGCTTCGCCGGATCACCTTGATCGCGTCGCGCCGGCGCGGCGGAATGGTCGTGTCCGCCTCCAGCAGTTGGGCATAGCCGAAGATCGCGTTGAGCGGCGAGCGAAGCTCGTGGCTCATGCCGACGACATAGCGGCTCTTGGCGTGGTTGGCCGCCTCCGCGACTTCCTTGGCCTTCTGGAGCTTCGCATCGGTCCGGTCGTGGGCCTCGATCTCCTGCATCAGCAGGTTGGTCTGGCGCATCGATTCCTCCTGCGCCACCTTGCGGCTCTCCTGGGCCAGCACGAACAGCCATGTCGCGACGCCGGCGATGATCATCAGGATGAAGAACAGGTTCCAGAAGATCGCCGCGATGGTCTCGCGGTGCGCGTCGTCGTTGAGCACCGCCTGATGGTAGATCACGGTCAGGATCGCGCCGATGATCGCCCCGAACAGGGTCAGCAGGCTCAGGTAATGGCCAATGCGGGAATTGACCCGGCCGACCATCCGCTCCGGCAGCATCAGCCGCAGCCAGCCCAGAACCTGCTCCGGCATCCGCGCCTGCGTCTTGCAGACGTCGTGGCAACGCGCATCGAGCGAGCAGCACAGGGAGCAGATGGCGCCCGAATAGGCCGGGCAGAACGCCATGTCCTCCCGCTCGAACACGTGCTCGCAGATCACGCAGCGGACCGTCGCGGCATCCGGCGTCGCCCCCGCGCCCATCCCTGACGAAGACCGTGCGATGTAGTAGCGGCCGCCCGTGGCCCAGGCGATCAGCGGGGCCGAGACGAACGGCACGGCGAGCGCCAGGAACGGCGCCAGCGCCTGGAGCGTGACGCCGAACGCTCCCGTGAAGGCGATGGCCGCCGTCAGCGTCCCCAGCACCATCGAGCCCAGGCCGACCGGGTTGATGTCGTACAGGTGCGCCCGCTTGAACTCGATATGCGGCGGGCTCAGCCCCAGCGGCTTGTTGATCAGCAGGTCGGCGACGATGGCCCCGACCCACGACACCGCGACGATCGAATACAGGCCGAGGATCTGCTCCAGCGCCTTGTAGATCCCGACCGCCATCAGCAGGAACGCGATGGTGACGTTAAAGACCAGCCAGACCACCCGGCCGGGGTGGCTGTGCGTCAGACGGGAGAAGAAGTTCGACCACGCGATGGAGCCGGCATAGGAATTCGTGACGTTGATCTTGAGCTGCGACACGACGACGAAGACCACCATGACGAACAGCGCGACGTCGGCGGACGAGAACATGTAGCCGAATGCGATCAGGTACATCCGCGTCGGCTCCGCCGCGTGTTCGACCGCGACCCCCTGGTTGACCGCCAGGACAGCCAGGAACGAGCCCGCCGCCAGCTTGATCGCTCCCGGCACGATCCAGCCCGGTCCGGCGGACAGCAGGGACACCCACCAGACCAGCCGGCGGCCCCTGCGCCGCACCGGCATGAAGCGCAGGAAGTCCACCTGCTCGCCGATCTGGGCGATCAGGGCGAAGATCACGCCCGACGCCGCGCCGAACAGCAGCAGGTCGAACGAGCCGTCGCGATCTCCCATCGATCCGGTATAGCCGGTCCATTCGCCCAGCCCGTCGGAATGATGGAGTGCTATGAAGACGAAGGGCAGCACGTGCAGCACCAGCCAGATCGGCTGGGTCCAGAGCTGGAACCGGCTGATGAAGGTAATGCCGTGGGTGACCAGCGGGATCACCGCCAGCGAACTGATCAGGTAGCCGGCGGAAAGCGGGATCCCGAACCCCATCTCCAGCGCCAGCGCCATGATCGCCGCTTCGATCGCGAAGAAGATGAAGGTGAAGGACGCATAGATCAGCGACGTGATGGTCGAGCCGATATAGCCGAACCCGGCGCCGCGCGTCAGCAGGTCGATGTCCACCCCGTAGCGGGCGGCGTAGTAGCTGATCGGCAGGGCGGTGACGAAGATCAGGATGCTGACGGCTATGATGGCCGCCATCGCGTTGGTGAAGCCGTAGTTCAGCGTAACCGTCCCACCGATCGCCTCCAGCGCCAGGAACGAGATCGCTCCCAGGGCCGTGTTGGCGACGCGCAACGCCGACCAGCGCCGCGCTCCCTTCGCGGTGAAGCGCAGCGCGAAGTCCTCAAGCGTCTGGTTGGCGACCCACTGATTGTAGGTGCGCCGGACACGGACGATCTTCTGTAGCGGCGCCATCCGTCCCCGATCCGTGGCAGATTGAAGAGCGTCGTTCACGGTAAACCCGCTCATGAATACCAGCATATACGTCAATTGCCGTATTGCTGCATCGCGGTATCCCCCGGAACCTTTGCGCCTGCCTGATGCCAATCAATATGGACGAGGAGGTTGCATGTCTTCCGATAACCACCAGAACGGTCTACCCTCCGCTCTCCGCCGCAAGCTCCTGATGGGCATGGCGGCACTTCCCGCGGCGGCCCTGCTGCCCAAGGCGGCATTCGCCCAGGCGCCGGCGACGTCGGCGGTCAACACGACCGGCCTCGCCGTGACCGACACCACCGTCCGGGTCGGCATCCTCCATTCCGTCACCGGAACCATGGCGATCAGCGAGACCGGCTCGGTGCAGGCGGAGAAGCTGGCGATCTCGCAGATCAACGAGATGGGCGGCGTGCTCGGCCGGAAGATCGAGTTCATCCAGGAGGACGGCGCCAGCGACTGGCCGAACTTTGCCGAGAAGGCCAAGAAACTGCTGGTCAACGACAAGGCCGCCGCCGTCTTCGGCTGCTGGACCTCGGCATCGCGCAAGGCGGTGCTGCCTGTCTTCGAGCAGTATAACGGCATGCTGTATTACCCGACCTTCTACGAAGGCCTGGAGCAGTCCAAGAACGTGATCTACACGGGGCAGGAAGCGACGCAGCAGATCCTCTCCGGCATCGACTGGGTCGTGAAGGAGAAAAAGGCCAAGAGCTTCTATCTGCTCGGCTCCGATTACATCTGGCCGCGCACTTCCAACAAGATCGCCCGCAAGCACATCGAGAAGAACAGCCTCAAGGTCGTCGGCGAGGAGTATTTCCCGCTGGGCCACACCCAGTTCAACTCGGTCATCAACAAGATCAAGCTGACCAAGCCCGACGTGATCTACGCGATCATCGTCGGCGGCTCCAACGTCGCCTTCTACAAGCAGATGAAGGCGGCCGGCATCGACTTGTCCAAGCAGACGCTGGTGACGATTTCGGTCACGGAAGACGAGATCCTCGGCATCGGCGGCGAGAACATCGCCGGGGCCTATGCCTGCATGAAGTACTTCCAGTCGCTCGACAACCCCAACAACAAGGACTTCGTCGCCGCCTTCAAGAAGATGTGGGGCGAGAACATCGTGATCGGCGACGTGACCCAGGCGGCGTATCTGGGTCCCTGGCTATGGAAGCTGACGGTCGAGAAGGCGGGGAGCTTCGACATCGACAAGGTGGCGGCGGCCTCCCCCGGCATCGAGTTCGGCAAGGCCCCCGAAGGCTATGTCCGCATCCACGAGAACCATCACCTCTGGAGCAAGACCCGAGTCGGCAAGGCCAAGCTGGATGGCCAGTACGAGGTGATCTACGAGACGGCCGACCTGATGGAGCCGGACCCGTTCCCCAAGGGCTATCAGTGATCGAAAACCCGTAGGCCGGGCGGAGCGCCGCGGCGTCCGCGGCGCTCCGCCCGGCAATCGACGGAAGATACCCTCCAGGAGAGCGATCCATGTTCGAAGGCTACACGCTGGCCGAACTCGGCTCCATTTTCGCCATGCAGGGGTTCGCCGGGCTGATCCTGTTCTCCGTCTTCGTGCTGATGGCGCTTGGCCTTGCGATCATCTTCGGCCAGATGGGCGTCATCAACATGGCGCACGGGGAATTCATGATCCTCGGGGCCTACATCACCTACTTCACGTCTAACTTCTTCCTGAACTACCTGCCGGCCCTGTTCAGCGTTTACTTCTTCGTCGCCATGATCCTGGCGTTCGTCGGCGCCGGCGCTCTCGGCATGCTGGTGGAATGGGGCATGATCCGCCACCTCTACCGCAGGCCGCTGGACACGCTGCTGGCGACCTGGGGCCTCAGCCTGATGCTTCAGCAGTTCTACCGCTCCGTCTTCGGCGCGCGTGAAGTCGGGGTCGAACTGCCGCAATGGCTGATCGGTTCGCTGCCCGTGACCGACGTGATCGAGGTTCCGATCAACGGCCTGTTCGTCATGGCCCTGACGCTCCTGATCACGGTGGCGGTGGCCGTGCTGATGTACCGCTCGCGCTGGGGCAAGCAGGTCCGGGCGGTGATGCAGAATCGGGTGATGGCCGGGGCCGTCGGCATCGATACCGAGAAGGTCGACCGCTACACCTTCGGCATCGGCTGCGGCATCGCCGGGGTCGCCGGCAGCGCCTTCACGATGGTCGGCTCGACCGGCCCGACCTCCGGCCAGCTCTATATCGTCGATACCTTCCTAGTGGTGGTGTTCGGCGGCGCGCAGAGCCTGCTCGGCACGATCGCCTCGGCTTTCGTGATCTCGCAGGCCCAGTCCACCATGGAATTCTTCCTCAGCGGATCGATGGCGAAGGTGCTGACCCTGCTGGCGGTCGTCGGAATTCTCATGCTGCGGCCGCAGGGCCTGTTCGTCCTCAAGGTACGGCGGTGAGGAACAATCCATGAGAAGCGGCAACATCTTCCTCAAGCGCAACGAAGTCGTCTTCGTCGTGATCCTGTCGGCCCTCCTGCTCGTCGTCTTTCCCATGGCGCTCGACAGTTTCCGGCTGAACCTGGTCGGCAAATACCTGACCTACGCCTTCGTGGCGCTCGGCCTCGTGCTGTGCTGGGGCAACGCCGGCATCCTGAGCCTGGGGCAGGGGATCTTCTTCGGTCTCGGTGGCTACGGCATGGCGATGTTCCTGAAGCTGGAGGCATCCAGCCCGGAGCACACCGCGATCCAGTCCACTCCCGGCATCCCCGACTTCATGGACTGGAACCAGATCACCGAACTGCCGGCCTTCTGGTTGCCGTTCCACAGCCTGACCCTGACTATCGTGGCGATCCTGGTGGTGCCCGCCGTCTTCGCCTGGATCATCGGCGTCGCGATGTTCAAGCGGCGGGTCGGCGGGGTCTATTTCGCGATCATCACCCAGGCCATCGCCGCGATCCTGACGATCCTGATCGTCGGCCAGCAAGGCTACACCGGCGGCATCAACGGCATTACCGACCTGCGCACTCTGAAGGGCTGGGACATCCGCACCGACTTCGCCAAGGAGGTGCTGTATTTCGTCAACGTCGCCCTGCTGCTTGGCTGCCTGCTGCTGGCCCAGTTCGTCCGCCGCTCCAAGTACGGCCGCATCCTGGTGGCGATCCGCGACAAGGAAGACCGCGTCCGCTTCTCCGGCTACGACGTCTCCAACTTCAAGATCTTCATCTTCTGCTTCGCCTCCGTCCTCGCCGCCATCGGCGGCGCGATGTTCACCCTCCAGGTCGGCTTCATGTCGCCCTCCTTCGTCGGGATCGTGCCGTCGATCGAGATGGTGATCTACTGCGCGGTCGGCGGCCGGCTGTCGCTGTTCGGCGCTGTTTACGGCACGCTGTTCGTCAACTACGCCAAGACGATCTTCTCCGAAAGCTTCCCGGAACTGTGGCTGTTCGCGATGGGCGCCCTGTTCATCGGCGTCGTCATGGCGTTTCCCAACGGTCTCGCTGGTCTCTGGCAGGCCTATGCCCAGCCCTGGTTCGACCGGATCGGCCAGCGCGGCGCTCCCCGGCCGATCTCCCCGGCCCCGATCTCCCCCACCGCGGCGCCCGCCGAGCGGAGGACCTGAGCCATGACCGAACCCTCCAGCTTCCTGCTGTCGGTCGAAGGGCTGACCGTATCCTTCGACGGCTTCAAGGCGGTCGAGAACCTGTCCTTCTACGTCGAGGAGAACGAGATCCGCGTCATCATCGGACCCAACGGGGCCGGCAAGACGACGGTGCTCGACCTGATCTGCGGCCGCACCCGCGCTACCGGCGGCTCCATCCGGTTCAAGGGCAAGGAGATCACCAAGCTGCGGGAGGACAAGATCGTCGCCGAGGGGATCGGCCGCAAGTTCCAGAACCCGTCGATCTACGAAGACCTCAGCGTCTTCGAGAACCTGGAAATCTCCTACCCGCGCGGCCACTCGGTGTTCGGAGCCCTCGCCTTCAAGCGGGACGCCGCCGTGCGCGACCGCATCGACGAGATCGCCGAAACCATCTTCCTTGCCGATCACCTCGACCAGCGGGCTGAGTTCCTCAGCCACGGCCAGAAGCAGTGGCTGGAGATCGGCATGCTGCTGATCCAGGACCCGCAGCTCCTGATGCTGGACGAACCGGTCGCCGGCATGAGTGTCGCCGAGCGGGCCAAGACGGCCGAACTGCTCAACCGCATCATCAAGGACCGCTCGGTGATCGTGATCGAGCACGACATGAAGTTCGTCGAGGACATCGCCCACCGGGTCACCGTCCTCCATCAGGGCAAGGTCCTGTCCGAAGGATCAATGAGCCATGTGAAGAGTGATCCCCGCGTCGTCGAAGTCTACCTTGGCCATTAGGGGAAACGCCGGAAATGCTCAACGTCTCCGACCTGCACGTCGCCTATGGGCAGAGCGAGGTCCTTCACGGCCTCGATTTCACCGTGGCCCCCAACGAGATCGTCGCGATCATGGGGCGCAACGGCATGGGCAAGACAACGCTGATGAAGTCGCTGATGGGGATCGTGCCGACCCGGAGCGGGTCGGTCGCGGTCGGCGGCGCCGACATCACCCACCTGAAAAGCCATCAGCGGGTGGCCAAGGGCGTCGGCTTCGTCCCCCAGGGCCGCATGATCTTCTCCACCATGACGGTGGAGGAGAACATCGAGACCGGACTGACGGTCTCGGGCGAGACCAAGGTGCCGCCCGACATCTACGAACTGTTCCCTGTCCTGCTCGAGATGAAGGGCCGCCGGGGCGGCAACCTGTCCGGCGGCCAGCAGCAGCAGCTCGCCATCGCTCGGGCACTCGCCAGCCGGCCCAAGGTGCTGCTGCTGGACGAACCGACCGAGGGCATCCAGCCCAGCATCATCCGCGACATGGCCCGAACCCTCAAGCGCATCCGCGACGAACGCGGCCTCAGCATCGTCGTATCGGAACAGGTGCTGAGCTTCGCGCTCGACATCGCGGACCGCGTCCTGGTGCTGGAGAACGGCAACATCGTCCAGGACCAGCCCCGCGCCGGCATCGACGAGGCACAGGTCGCCAGATACCTGTCGGTGTAGCCGGCCGGACGAACCCTTCGCCCCCTGAAACAAAAACCCCACTCGAATAAGAACTCACCGGAAGGAGACATGACATGGCGGAAACAATCATCAGGATCGATCTCGGCTCCTCGCCCTACGACAACGACATGATCCACAACCGCTGGCACCCGGATATCCCGATGGTCGCCACGGTCAAGCCGGGCGACGACTTCATCGTGGAGTGCTTCGACTGGACCGGCGGCCAGATCAAGAACGACGACAGCGCCGCCGACGTGCGCGACGTCGATCTGTCCCAGGTCCACTTCCTGTCCGGGCCGATCGGCGTCGAGGGGGCGGAGCCGGGCGACTTGCTGGTGGTCGATTTCCTCGACATCGGAGCCTTCCCGCAGAGCCAGTGGGGCTTCAACGGCTTCTTCTCCAAGAACAACGGCGGAGGTTTCCTGACCGAACACTTCCCCGAGGCGCAGAAGTCGATCTGGGACTTCGAGGGCATGTTCACCAAGTCGCGCCACGTCCCCGGCGTCCGCTTCCCCGGCCTGATCCATCCCGGCCTGATCGGCTGCCTGCCGTCGCGCGACATGCTCCAGACCTGGAACACCCGCGAAAAGGCGCTGTTCGACACCAATCCGGAACGCGTGCCCGCGCTGGCCACGCTGCCCTACGGCCCGACCGCCCATATGGGCCGCCTGAAGGGCGACGACGCGGCGGCGGCCGGGGCCGAGGGCGCCCGCACCGTGCCGCCCCGCGAGCACGGCGGCAACTGCGACATCAAGGACCTGTCGCGCGGCGCCAAGGTGTTCTTCCCCGTCTACGTGCCGGGCGCCGGCCTTTCGGTCGGTGACCTTCACTTCAGCCAGGGCGACGGCGAGATCACCTTCTGCGGCGCCATCGAGATGGCCGGCTGGATTCACATGAAGGTCGAGCTGATCAAGGGCGGCATGGCGAAGTTCGGCATCAAGAACCCGATCTTCAAGCCGAGCAAGATCAAGCCCACCTACGACGACTACCTGATCTTCGAAGGCATCTCCGTCGACGAGGGCGGCGTCCAGCACTATCTCGACGTCCACATCGCGTACCGGCAGGCCTGCCTGAACGCGATCGAATACCTGACCAAGTTCGGCTTCACCCGCGCCCAGGCCTATGCCGTCCTCGGCACGGCACCGGTCCAGGGTCACATCAGCGGCGTGGTCGATATCCCCAACGCCTGCGCGACCCTTTGGCTGCCGACCGGGATCTTCGAGTTCGACATCAATCCCGGCTCCGACGGGCCGAAGAAGTTCCTGGACGGCTTGATCGACGTGCCGCTCGCTCCCGATCTTTGACGCTCCTGAACCGAGGATCAACCGATGCCCGTCTACGACTACATGTGCGAAAGCTGCGGCGCCTTCACGGCGCTGCGGCCCATGGCGAAGTCGGCCGAGCCGTGCGGGTGCCCCGATTGCGGGGCGCCCGCCGCTCGCGCATTCCTGTCCTTCCCCAGCATCGGCGGCATGGACCCGGCCCGCCGCAACGCCTTCGAGACCAACGAGCGAAGCGCCCATGCGCCGAAGCGGTCGAGCAAGGCGGAGCGGGAAGCGGGAGCCCACGCCCCCGGCTGCTCCTGCTGTTCGGGCGGCAAGAGCAGCGCCGTCTATACCAGGGACGGGGCCAAGACTTTCCCGTCCAAGCGCCCCTGGATGATCTCCCACTGAGGACGAACTCCCGGTGAGTATCGGCCTATTTGTTTGACAAATATGCCAATGCTTCGTAGCGTGATTCCCATCGCGGCGGACCGTTGAGTCCTCCCCTGGAAATCACGCTGCTCGGAGGAAAATCCACAGTGACCGATAGCTTCAAAGCCTTTGTCATCGAGGATGCTGACGGCAAGCCGAAGGGCGGCTTCAAGCACCTGACCCTCGCCGACCTGCCCGACAACGACGTGCTGGTCGAGGTCGCCTATTCCACCGTCAACTACAAGGACGGCCTGGCGGTTTCCGGCAAGGGCCGCATCGCCCGCAAGCTGCCCATGGTCGCGGGTATCGACCTTGCCGGCACGGTGGTCGAATCCCGCTCTCCCGACTGGAAGCAGGGCGACCGGGTGATCGTCAACGGCTGGGGCCTGTCGGAAACGGTATGGGGCGGCTATGCCAAGTTCCAGCGCCTGAAGCCGGAATGGCTGACCCGCCTGCCCGACGCCTTCACCCTTGAAGAGGCGATGGGCATCGGCACCGCCGGCTACACCGCCTCCCTGTGCGTCGACGCGCTGGAGAAGTGGGGCGTCATCCAGCCCGGCGGCAAGGAAGTGCTGGTCACGGGGGCCGCCGGCGGCGTCGGCTCGGTCGCGGTGGCGCTGCTCGCCAAGCGGGGCTATCCGGTGACCGCGGCGACCGGCCGTCCGGAAACCCACGACTATCTCGGCAGCCTCGGCGCCACCAGCTTCATCGAGCGCGGCGCACTCTCCGAAAAGGGCGCGCCTTTGCAGAAGGAACGCTGGGCCGGCGGCGTCGATGCGGTCGGCGGCCAGACGCTGGTCACCGCCCTGTCGCAGACCGTCTACGGCGGCGCCATCGCCGCCTGCGGTCTGGCAGGCTCGGCCGACCTGCCGGGAACGGTGCTGCCTCACATCCTGCGCAGCGTAGCATTGCTCGGCGTCGACAGCGTGATGGCGCCGCAGCCCAAGCGCGACGCCGCCTGGACCCGCCTCGCCCGCGACCTCGACAAGGCGCACCTGAAGTCGATGTACGAAGTCCAGCCCTTCGACGCCCTGCCCGATCTGGCAACGAAGATCCTAGCCGGCCAGATCAGAGGCCGCGTGGTGGTCGACATCAACGGGTGAGTCGTCTTTCTGACGGCTGATACCAGGAGCCGACGAGGTTGACCGGCGGACGGCAAGTGTTGAGTCACGGCCAAACCTACGAAGCAGGAGCCCGTAGGTTGGGCCGTGGCCCAACAAACACTGTCCTGTCTGGAACGTTAGATGTCGGGCTGAAGAGGCCCGACCTGCGAATCTACCCTGCGTCGGCATCGGTGTTTCCTGCTGGGGCGCTTGCAGCAAGCGTCATCCGTAGGTCGGGCCTCTTCAGCCCGACATCCGTACCGGAACTCTCAGGTCAAACTTAGGGGCCGTTGGTCTCATAGCCGAGATTGTCGCTCCAGACCCTGATCATCGATCCCTCTCCCGTTGGAGATCTTCGAGTGTCTGCTGGCCGGCGTTGGCGGCGGTGAGGCGCAGATCGAGGCCGAGCACGGTCAGGATGGCCATTATCTTGTTGAAGCCGAGCTCGCGCTGGGCTCCGGTTTCCAGAGCCGTTATCGTAGCCCGGCTGGTGCGGGAGCGCTGGGCAAGCTGCGTCTGGGTCAGCCCCAGCGCCTTGCGCTCGACAGCGATCCTTTCGCCGATGCCCAGCAGATCCAGCATATAGTTGCCTCATATATCAGGCATATCAGGTCAAAACACCTTATATGACTAACATATAAGGCACTAAGGCACGGGTCAAACATAGACGCAAGGTTGGCGTCGAAAGGCTATGCCGTTCCTCCCGCAAGACCGTGCAAACTGTGCCCTGAACAGCTCAAACCCCTCCCTTCTGTATACGCCGAATGCCGTTTGTTCCGGTTTCAAGATACATGCTTGCCATAATCTGATTGGCATGCATACAATAATGCAGCAAAAGGCAAGAGCGGGCATACAAAGACTAAGCCCGGCTCATAACGGAGGGAACGTTCGATATGCAGAAGCGAGGATCTATCCCGCTCCCGGTACCCCTGTGCCGATCCGATATCGAGGGGGAGGCGCTGCGCCATGTCCCCTGAACTGATCTCGATCTATGCGCTGGCGGTGATGTTCATAATCGCCACGCTGCTGCCGATCAACATGGGCATACTGGCGTTCGTCGGTGCCTTCCTGATCGGGACGCTGGTGGCGGGGCTGGGCACCAAGGAAATCATCGCTGGTTTCCCGACCGGACTGTTCCTGACGCTGGTCGGCATCACCTACCTGTTCGCCCTGGCGCAGAACAACGGCACCATCGATTGGCTGGTCCAGCTAGCGGTCCGGGCGGTCAAGGGACATGTCGCGGCGATCCCCTGGATCATGTTCTTCATTGCCGCGGTCCTGACCTCCGTCGGCGCCGTCAGCCCGGCGGCGGTCGCGATCATCGCCCCGATAGCACTCGGCTTCGCGATCCAGCACAAGATCAGCCCTTTGCTGATGGGCCTGATGGTGATCCACGGCGCGCAGGCCGGCGGCTTTTCTCCGATCAGCATCTATGGCGGCATCACCAACGGCATCGTCGCCAAGGCGGGCCTTCCGTTGAGCGCCGTCACGACCTTCGCGGCCAGCTTCTTCGTCAACTTCGCTGTAGCGGCGCTGCTTTTCGTGCTGCTGGGCGGCCGGAAGCTGATGAGCCGCCGCGCCGTAATGGCCGGGGTTTCCGACAGCATCCCCGACGGCGTACCGGCGGGCAGCGTCGGCGCCATGTCGAACATCCGCACCATTGGCCAGTCCACGCCGCAGGGCGGCGCCCAGGTCTACGGCGATGCCGAGGCTGAGTCGCTCCGCGAGGAGCTTGAGCTTTCCATGGGCAACGCCGACAGCGTCATGGGCAAGCAGGTCGCCCGCGAAAGCGCTTTCTCCAAGCCATACCAGATGGTCACCATCGCCGGTCTGGTGCTGCTCGCCGTGCTGACGCTGGCGTTCAAGCTCGACATTGGTTTCGTCGCGATCACCATCGGCCTGGTCCTGTCGCTGATGTCGCCCAACCTCCAGAAGCGGGCGATAGGGCAGGTGTCTTGGCCGGAAATCGTGCTGATCACCGGCGTCAGCACCTATGTCGGCGTGCTGGAGGCGATGGGCACCATCGACTTCGTCGGACACAGCGTCGCCGGCATGACCTCGCCGCTGATCGCAGCCCTGCTGCTGTGCTTCATCGGGGCCGTTGTCTCGGCCTTCGCCTCATCGACGGCGGTCCTGGGATCGCTGATCCCGCTGGCCGTGCCGTTCCTTCAGGCAGATACCGGCGTCGGCGCAATCGGCTTCATCGCCGCGATGGCGGTCTCGTCGACCATCGTCGATGTCAGCCCGTTTTCGACCAATGGCGCGCTCGTCCTAGCGAATGCCCAAGGCGTCGACCGCGACCAGTTCTTCCGCCGCCTGATGGGCTACGGCGCGCTGGTGACCGTCGTGGCGCCCGTCGTCGTCTGGGGTCTCTTCGTCGTCCTTTGAGAACCGCCGGAAATATGGGAAGCGGGGGAGGCCATCAGGTCTCTCCCGCCTATCCGTGATAATCCCCCGCCGGGTTTTTGTATCGATCGCCAGATAATGTGGTTGACTTGCTCCAGCAACGCGTCTAGCTGTTTATATAATGATCGATACAGAAATAACGGGCCGATCGCGCGACCCGACCGGGATTACCGACGGTCCGTCATGGAAAGGATGAACGATGAGTGATTTGGCTGGTAAGCGCGCCCTGGTGACGGGCGCCTCGCGGGGTATCGGTGCCGCCATCGCGCTGGCGCTTGCGGAAAAGGGCGCCGATGTGGCCATCACGTATGAGCGTTCGGCCGATCGCGCGGCCGATGTCGTCCGTGCCATCGAGGAAAAGGGCAGGCGGGGTCTTGCCATACAGGCCGACAGCGCCGATCCGGCGGCGGTGAAGCGCTCGGTCGAAGAGGCGGCCGAAGGGCTCGGCGGCCTCGATATTCTCGTCAACAACGCCGGCATCGCCCGCGCGGGCACGGTGGCCGAGATGAGCCTCGCCGATATCGACGCACTCCTGAACATCAACGTGCGTGCGGTCGTGCTGGCCTCGCAGGCAGCGATCCCGCATCTCGGGCAGGGCGGCCGCATCGTCTCGATCGGATCAAGTCTGGGCGAACGGGTTCCGTTTCCGGGCGTGACGGTCTACTCCTTGACCAAATCAGCGCTGCTCGCCTTCACCCGGGGCCTTGCGCGCGAACTCGGGCCGCACGACATCACCGTGAATTTGGTGCAGCCGGGAGCGACCGACACCGATATGAATCCGGCCGATGGCGAACAGGCCGATGGGCTGCGCGCCCTGACGCCGCTCGGGCGCTACGGAAACCCACAGGATGTGGCGGCCGCCGTGACGTTCCTTGCCAGCCCTGCGGCAAGACAGATCACCGGGACGGTCGTCACCGTCGACGGCGGATTGAACGCCTGAGCGGAAGCGTTTTCCCGACTTCGGGTCGTGGGCCTGGTACTACGGCCACGGGATCGACGTCATCCCGGTCTACTCGCCCGCTCCGCTGGATGGTTGGACCAGGGCGAGTCCGGTGGCGGGCTCCTGGGGGGGCCGTGGTCAACCAGCGGCCCGATCTGTTCGCGGCCGAACTTCCCGGTGTGGGCTTGATGGACAGCGAAGAGATCGCCGACATGTGGGCCTTCGCCGCCCATCGGGCGGGGCTGGAAGCGGTACGAGGACCTTGAGGCAACCAAGGAAGAAGACGGATGATGGACGATACCACCCGCGCCGTTTGGCACCCGTCGCGGCGCGAACTTCTTAAAGCATCGGCCGTGCTTGGCCTTGGCCTGAGTATGCCGTCCGCGCTGGCGGCAGTTCCGGACCCGGCCGACCGGTTCCCGGTTCGACAGGCGCAGGTCCAGGCCAATGGGGCCGGTTTCCACGTGATCGAACAGGGGCGGGGACCGGCCGTCCTGTTCTGTCATGGCTTTCCCGATACCGCTGAGACCTGGCGCAGCCAGATGCGCGCCGTGGCCGAAGCGGGATACCGTGCGGTGGCTCTCGACATGCGGGGCTATGGCGGGAGCTATGCTCCGGCCGAGGCGAACCTCTATTCCTCCCTCCACATCGCCGGCGATCTGGTGGGTGTGCTCGATGCCCTTGGAATCCAGTCCGCCGTCCTCGTCGGGCACGACTGGGGAGCGGATCACGCGTGGCGCGCGATGCTGATGCGGCCGGATCGCTTTCGCGCGATGGTCAGCCTGAGCATCCCCTATCTGCCACGCGGCGAGATCAGCCACTGGGACAGCTTGCGCAGGCAGGGCATGGAAGGCCGCTCCTATTACTTCGACATGCTGAAGCAGGACGCCGAGGCCCGTTTTGCGCCGGCTCGAACGACGATACCGAGCGTCCTGTACTGGCTATCGGCCAGTCCGCCGCCGGAGACGCGATGGGACCCCAGCGATCCGGCCCGGCACATGCTTCGGCCCTCGCCCGTGGCCGTGCCGGACTGGGCCGATCCGGACTATGTTCGCCACACGATCCGCACCTTCGAACGAACAGGGTTTCGCGGCGGGCTGAACTACTACCGCGCACTGCAAACGACCTTCGATCTCACGCCGGCATTCAAGGGCGCCGTGATCCGGCAGCCGGCCCTTTACATCTATGGCGCGGCCGACGGCCTCAGCGGGATGTTCCATCCCACACCGCCCACGACCGAGGAGCTTCGGCGCGTCATGCCCGGCCTCGTCGACCATATCGAGCTGGAGAACACCGGCCACTGGATCCAGCACGAGGCGGCGAGCCGCGTCAACGTCGAGCTGATCAAATTTCTGGAAACCATCGGATCGCCGTAAGCATATCATCCGTGCCGGCCGACGTGAATCCGACCTGCCGCATTGCGGCGATACGCTGCTGGAGATATGTATCGTCCGATGCAGAAGTCACCGCAAAGCGAGCAAGCTGAACCGAGAAGTCCCGCACGCAGCCGCGGGCGGCCTCGCGAGTTCGATCGTCAGGCCGCTCTAGCACAGGCGACCCGTGTGTTCTGGTCCAAAGGCTACGAAGCGACGTCGATTTCCGACCTCACGAAAGCGATGGGGATCGGTTCGCCCAGCCTCTACGCGGCTTTCGGGTCGAAGGAAGCGCTGTATGCCGAGGCGCTCCAACACTATGGCCAGTGCTACGAACCGCTCTTCTGGAGCAATTTCCACTCTGCCGCCACGGCGCGCGAAGCGGTAATGTCACTGCTGCTGGACTCTGCCGCATCCATGAGCGGATGCCGCGCCGATATCCCCAACGGTTGCATGGTTGCCCTTTCGTCGGTCGGCAGCGAAGGTCACGAGCAACTCGGCGAACTGCTGCGGTCGGCGCGCGCTGTCGGACTTGAACGCATAAAGGCGCGGCTGGAGCGGGCCGTCGCGGATGGCGAAGTTCCGACGTCGGTCGATCTCAACGCACTGGCTCGCTTCGTGCAAACGGTCCAGAGCGGCATGTCGATCCTGGCGCGGGACGGTGCGAGCCGCGCCGAACTGGAGGATGTGGCGCAGGTCGCCATGATGGGCTGGGACGCTCGCGTCGGTGATCGCGCTGCGTCACGCCTCGATCGGCCGTCGGCGGGCGAGTAGTTTACAAACCGCCAGCCATCGCCACGGCTATAGCGCCATCCGCAGCCTCCCTCCCCGGCTATAGCTTATTCCGATACCTCCATACGTTATATCGTATTTCCCACGTTTTCTCGACGCGTCTATTCTCAAGACCGCCAAAGAATAAAAACGCGGTTCGGGGAGATGGGATTGGGCTGGCGCGTAGTCGCCGGCGGCACGGCTGGGCAAAGCCAGTAAAGCCGATCAAGAACTCCATCATGGCTCAGGAAATATCTCGGACCGCGCACCACGAGAGTGAGGACACATGCCTTTCGACCAGATTCTCATCAATAACAATTGGTCTTCGGGGTCGGGCGGCCAGACAATTCCGATGCTGAGCCCGAGCGACGGCAAGGAGATCTCCCGCATCGCCCGCGGCACGGCCGAGGATGTCGACAACGCCGTCCGCGCTGCCCGCCGCGCCTTCGAGGGCGCCTGGGGCCAGACGCCGGCGATGGAGCGGGGCCGCTTGCTGACCCGTCTCGGCCAGCGGATCCTGGAGAACGCCGAGGAACTGGCCCAGATCGAGGCGAGCGACACTGGCAAGCCGCTCAAGCAGGCCCGCGCCGACATCGTCAACGCCGCCCGGTATTTCGAGTTCTACGGCGGCGCCGCCGACAAGATCCACGGCGACACCATCCCGTTCCTCGACGGCTACACCGTCATGATCCTGCGCGAGCCGCGCGGCGTCACCGGCCATATCATCCCCTGGAACTACCCGGCCCAGATGTTCGGCCGCACGCTCGGCCCAAGCCTCGCCGCCGGCAACGCCGCCGTGCTCAAGCCGGCCGAGGAGGCCTGCCTGTCCTGCATCCGGCTGGCAGAGATCGCCATGGAGATCGGCTTCCCGCCCGGCACCATCAACGTCGTGACCGGCTATGGCGAGGAAGCCGGCGCGGCGCTGGCCGCCCACCCCGGCATCGACTTCCTGTCGTTCACCGGCTCGCCCGAGGTCGGCACGCTGGTCCAGAAGGCGGCCGCGGAACACCACGTTCCCTGCGTGCTGGAGCTTGGCGGCAAGTCGCCGCAGATCGTGTTCGAGGACGCCGACCAGCGGCTGGCGATCGAGAGCATCGTCAACGCCATCGTGCAGAACGCCGGCCAGACCTGCTCCGCCGGCAGCCGCGTGCTGGTGCAGCGCTCGATCTTCGACAGCTTTATCGCCGACCTCGCCCGGCGCGTCGCGGCGGTCCGCGTCGGTCCCCATGGCGACGACCTGGATTGCGGTCCCGTCATCAGCGCCAACCAGTTCGACCGCGTCCAGGGCTTCCTGGCCCAGGCCAAGTCCGACGGTGTTCCCGTCCTCGCCGAGGGCGTCATCGTCGAGGGCGCTCCCCAAGGCGGCTACTACGTCAAGCCGACGCTGTTCGGACCTGTGCCGCTGAAGCACTCGCTGGCGTGCGAGGAAGTCTTCGGGCCTGTGCTGTCCGCCATCCCGTTCGACGACGAGGCCGACGCGATCCGGATCGCCAACGGCACCGACTTCGGGCTGGTCGCCGGCATCTGGACCAAGGATGGCGCCCGCCAGCTCCGTCTGGCGCGCGCCGTGCGGGCGGGACAGGTTTTCGTCAATGCCTATGGGGCGGGCGGCGGCATCGAACTGCCGTTCGGCGGCGTCAAGAAGAGCGGCCATGGCCGCGAGAAGGGGTTCGAGGCGCTGCGCGAGTTCACCGTGGCGAAGACGGTCGTTCTCAAGCACGGCTGAGCACCCGTCAAGTCACCAGCCAAGACCAAGCAACGATAATCAACCGTAAATTCCAAGGGGAGGATCGCCCATGTTGTCCCGTCGCGCCTTGTTCGGTGCCTGCGCCTGCGCGCTCGCCTTCGCGGCCTTCAATGCCATGCCGGCAGAGGCGCGCGAGATGCGGGGCCGCTTGGGTCACGTCTTCGCCACCAACAGCCCGGTCGATCAGGCCAGCCAGGAATTCGCCCGTTTGATCAAGGAGCGATCGAACGGCGAGATCGACATCTCGGTGTTCCCCAACAGCCAGCTCGGCGGCGACGAGACGCTGGGCCGCGAGCTGGCGAGGGGTTCGCTGGAACTGGCGTTCCTCAACCCCGGCTCGCTGACCGGCCTGGACCCCCTGCTCGACATCCACTACCTGCCATACATCGTCAACGACTTCGCGCAGGCTGACAAGATCTTCTACAACGAGAACGGCATCCTCCAGAAGACGCTGCGGGAAACCCTGAGCAAGCACAAGATGGAGCCGCTGGGCTTCTTCGAGCTGGAGTTCCGCTCGGTCACCAACTCGCGCCGCGCGGTCGAGAAGATTGCCGACCTCCAGGGCCTCAAGCTGCGGGTGCCCGGCTCCGCCGGCATCAAGGGCTTCTTTGCCGCAGCAGGAGCCCAGCCGATCACGATGCCCTTCCCGGAACTGTTCACCGGCCTCCAGCAGGGCACCGTCGACGGCCAGGACAACGGTCCGAGCATCACCTACAACTCGCGCCTGTTCGAAGCGCAGAAGTTCATGACGACGACCAACCACGTCTACGCCATGGGCACCGTCGTCGCCGGCGACCGCTTCTGGAGCCGTCTCAGCGACGAGCAGCGGACCATGATCCTTGATACCGCGACGGAAGTCACCCGCAAGCAGATCGAAAACAACCGGGCGCTCAACAAGGAATTCCTCGCCAAGATCGCGGCCGGCGGCGTCGAGGTCACCGAGCTTTCGCCCGAGACCCTAAAGGAGTTCGCCGAGTTCGGCCGGGCGCAATGGGATGGCCTGGGCAAGATCTATGGCGAGGAGCGGGTCAAGCTGCTGCGCGCCGAGATCGCGGACCTGGATTGATGTCCATGGCGGAGCGAACCCAGTTGGACCGAACTCAGATGCACCCCGGCGCCATGGTGGCGCCGGTCCCCGGGTCCTCGGCGCTCGACCGGGTCGAACGGGAAATCTACCGGGTGGAGGCGTTCATCGCCGGGGCATCCCTCGTCGTGATGCTCGCTACCATCGTGTTCAGCGTCATCGCGCGCTATTTCGAACTGCCTGTTCCGAACGTCAGCGAATTGGGCATCGTCGCCATGGCGCCGCTGACCTTCGTAGGTGCTGCGCTCTGCACCTACGCCCGCGCCCATATCAGCGTCGAGATCGCCCAGCAGCTTCCTTCCAGGCTGCTGCGGTCGATCGCCCATGCCGGCGCCATGCTGTCGCAACTTCTGTTCGCCGGCATCTTCCTCTACGTCGCGTGGGAGTTCTTCGCCTACGCGTATGAATCCAACGAGAACCTGATCGACCTGGGCACGCCCGTCGCGGTGCCGGCCGGGTTCATGGTGGCGGGCAGCGCCCTGATGATCGTCCACGCGCTGGCCGACCTCTATCGTCTCGTCACCGGCCAGCCTCATCCAGGACTGCCGAATTCCGGAGGAGTGTCATGACGCCGATCGTCTTCGGTTTGGCGATGCTGCTGCTGATCGGCACGCCGATCGGCATAGCCTTCGCCCTGGTCGTTCTGCTGAACGTCGAGACCTTCGACCTCTGGCTGGATAGCCTGGGCTCGGTCCCGTACGACAGCGTCATGAGCTTCCCGCTGCTGGCGATCCCGCTGTTCCTGCTGGTCGGCGAGGTCATGAACCGGGGGGGATTGGCTGAAAGCCTGACGGCCTTCTGCGACCTGCTGCTGCGGCGCCTGCCGGCCCGGCTCGGCCATATCGCGATAGGGGCCAGCGCGCTGATGGGCGCCATCACCGGGTCGTCGGTCGCGACGGTCGCCGCCATCGGCGGCACGGTCGGACCGGAGATGGAGCGGCGCGGCTATCGGCGCGGCTACATCGCCTCGCTGGTCGCGGCGGCCGGCCTGCTCGGCGTGCTGATCCCGCCGTCGATCCCGCTGATCCTCTACGGCTCGATCGTCGGCGTCTCGATTACGGAGCTGTTCCTGGCGACGCTCCTGCCGGGTCTCGTGATGGCCTGCGTCTTCTTCGCGACCCACGCGATGTTGGCCAAGCGCGCCTTGGCTAACGGCCGGGAAAGTGCGGCTCCCGAGACCAGCCGCACGCTGTCGCGCGGCCGCCATAACCTGCGCACCGCCTCGGCGCTGCTCCTGCCGTTCCTCGTGCTGGGCGGCATCTACAGCGGCCTGTTCACCCCGACGGAAGCGGCGGCGGTCGCGGCGCTCTACACATTAGTCGTGACCCTGCTCCAGCGGACGTTGCGGACGAACGAGCTGCCGGGCGTGTTCAGCACGACGGCGCGGACCGCCGCCGCGATCCTGACGATCATCGCCTTCACCGCGATCTTCAACCGGGCGCTGGTCCTGGCGCAGATCCCGCAGGACATCGCCAGCTTCGCCGTGAGCGTGACCGACAGCCCGCTGGTCTTCCTGGCGATGGTCAACCTAGTCCTGCTGCTGGTCGGCATGTTCATGGAGACCAACGCCGCCGTGCTGCTGATGGGGCCACTGCTGGCGCCCGCCGCCGACCAGTTCGGCATTGACCCGGTCCACTTCGGCATCGTCCTGGTGACCAACATCGAGATCGGCCTGCTGACGCCGCCGCTCGCCGCCAACCTTTACGTGGCGGCGCGGACGACCGGGGCCAGCCTGCTCGAGATGGCGCCGTATTTCGGCTGGTTCCTGCTGGCGACGCTGCTGACACTGGCCGCCATCACCTACATTCCCGCGCTGCCCCTCTGGTACCGCGTATTCTTCTGATCTGGAGACACCCCATGACAGCCCTTCCCACCAGTTCCCGCGCCGCTGTCCTGCGCCAGTTCGGCGAGCCGCTCCGGATCGAGGACGTGCCTGTCCCGCGCGAGATCGAGCCCGGCGCCATCCTGGCCCGGATCGAGACCTGCTCCGTCTGCGGCACCGACGTCCACCTGTCGCGTGGCACGCTGTCGCTTAAGGTCGACCTGCCGATCATCATCGGCCACGAGATGGTCGGCCGGATCATAGCGCTCGGCTCCGGCTCCGACCGCGACAGCATCGGCAATCCGCTCCGGGTCGGCGACCGCATCGTCTACACCCACACCGCCTGCGGCTCGTGCTTCTACTGCACCGTCGCGCGCCAGCCGACGCTGTGCGACAACCGCAAGGCCTATATGTACGAGTCGATGGAGAAGCCGCCGTTCCTGATGGGCGGCTTCTCGGAATACGGCTACGTCCTGCCGGAATCGGGCCGCATCCGCGTGCCGGACGACGTTCCCAACGACCTCGCCAGCCTGTGCAGCTGCGCCTTCCGCTCCGTCATGAACGCCACGTCGCAGCTTGGGACGATAGCGCCGACCGACACGGTGGCGATCCAGGGCGCCGGCCCGCTGGGCCTGCTCGCGGCGGCGGTCGCCAAGGTCGGCGGCGCCAGGCGGGTCATCGTGATCGGCGGTCCCTCGGCCCGGCTCGACATGGCGCTGGCCTTCGGCGCTGATGAGGTCATCCCGGTCGAGACGACCTCTCCGGCGGAGCGGGCCGACAAGGTGCGCGAGCTGTCCAACGGACGCGGCGCCGACATCGTCATGGAGTTCACCGGCCATCCCGGCGCGTTCTCCGAGGGGCTGGAGATCGCCCGCAAGGGCGGCCGCTATCTGGTCGTCGGCCAGCTCGGCGATGCTGGCACCGAGATCAAGCCGTCGATGATCGTCAAGAAGAACCTCCAGGTCATCGGTTCGTTCTCCGGCGATGCCGCCAGCTATTGGAAGGCCTTGCAGTTCGTCCAGCGCCACCAGAAGACGATCCCGTTCGACCGCATGATCACCGGCCGCTTCCGCCTGGACGAGGTCAACACAGCACTGGAACGGATGCGGAAGTTCGAGGAAATCAAGCCCGTTATCGAGATCTGACAAACCATCCGACTGGAACGCGACAGATGCCGCACTACGACGAGAACAGCCGCGGCCCCTTGGATGGGGTGCGGATACTCGACCTGTCCCGATTGGTCGCCGGCAACATGGTCACCCACGTGCTGGCCGACCACGGCGCCGACGTGATCAAGGTGGAACACCCGCAGAAGGGCGACGACCTGCGCAGCTGGCGGGTCGAGGG
This sequence comes from Skermanella aerolata KACC 11604, assembly GCF_000936425.1. Lineage (GTDB taxonomy): Bacteria > Pseudomonadota > Alphaproteobacteria > Azospirillales > Azospirillaceae > Skermanella > Skermanella aerolata. Next base: position 175,898 of record NZ_AVFK01000003.1, read on the forward strand.
CGTCGAGATCTATTGGAAGGTCTATTCCCGCAACAAGCGCAGCATGGCGCTCGACATCAAGACCGACGAAGGCAAGGACATCCTGCTGCGGCTGGCCGAGACCGCCGACGTCGTCGTGGAGAACTTCGTTCCCGGTACGCTGGAGCGCTGGGGCCTGGGGCCGGACGTGCTGCAGGGCCGCAACCCCGGCCTGGTCATCCTCCGCATCTCCGGCTGGGGCCAGACCGGCCCCTACGCCAAGCGGCCGGGCTTCGGGACGCTGGTCGAGGCGATGTCGGGCTACGCCCACCTCAACGGCTATCCCGACCGCCCGCCGGTCCTGCCGCCGCTGGCGATGGCCGACATGGTCGCCGGGCTCTACGGCTCGTCGGCGGTGCTGGCCGCCCTCCGCCACGCGGTCAGGGGCGAGCGGGGCGGGCAGGTGATCGACCTGTCACTGTTCGAACCGATCTTCTCCATGATCGGGGCCGAGGCGGCGCAATACCAATTGACCGGCGTGCCGTCCAACCGGGCCGGCAACCAGTCGACCCATACGGCGCCGCGCAACGTCTATGTCTGCTCCGACGGCAAATACGTGGCGATGTCCGGCTCCATGCAGTCGATGGCCGAGCGGATCTTCACCACCATCGGCCACCCTGAGCTGATCGCCGATCCCCGATTCCGGACCAACGACGATCGCGTCCGCCACCGGGACGAGCTGGACCTGATCATCGGCGCCGTCATCGCCACCCGCACCCAGCAGCAGAACCTGGACCTGTTCGAGGCGGCCGGCGTCACCGTCGGTCCCGTCTGCTCGATAGCCGATCTGGTCGATCACCCCTTCGTCCGTGGCCGCGAGGTCATCGTCGAGCTGCCGGACGATGACATGGGAACGCTCCCCATGCACAATGTCATTCCCCGGATGTCCGGCACGCCCGGCGGCATGCGCCGCCCGGCGCCGCGCATCGGCCAGCACAACGCCGAGATCCTGGCGGAACTCGGCATCACGATGGCGGAACGCGAACAGGAGATGCCGGCATGACCCAGACTTTTGCCAACAAGACGCTGCCGATCTGGCGGTCGATGCTGTTCGTTCCCGTCAACAACGAACGCTTCCTCGCCAGCGCTCCCAAGCGGGGAGCCGACGTCATCCAGCTCGACCTGGAGGACAGCATTCCGCCCGACCAGAAGGTCGAGGCGCGCGGTATGGTCCGCACCGCCGCCGCCCGGCTGGCGCGCGAAGGCGTTCAGGTCGTCGTCCGGATCAACCGGCCGTGGCGGCAGGCCGTCGCCGACATCGAGTCCAGCGTCTGCGCCGAGGTCATGGCGCTGACGCTGCCCAAGGTGCCGGACGCCAGCCACATCCGCGCCGTCGGCGAGATCCTGGACGAGCTGGAGTTCGAACGCGGCCTGCCCCGGGGCCACACCGGCCTCGTCGCGATGATCGAAACAGCCGACGGCCTTGGCGAGATGCGCGCCATCGCAGCATCCCCGCGCGTCCTCGGCATCACGGTCGGCGCCGAGGACCTAGCGGTGTCGATGGGCATGGTGCCCGACGACCGCAGCCTCTACGTTCCCAACGTCATGGCGGTGGCGGCGGCGCGGGCCGCCGGCTGCCTGCCCATCGGCTATGTCGGCTCGGTGGCGGACTACACCGACCTGGAGCGGTACCGTCGCGTCATCCAGGAAGCGCGCCGGCTGGGCTTCGAGGGCGGCTTCTGCATCCACCCCGATCAGGTGGCGATCCTCAACGAGGCCTTCGCCCCGTCCGCCAAGGAGGTCCAGGACGCGGAGGAGGTCGTCGCGGCGTTCGAGGCCGGCCTGCGCGAGGGCAGGGGCGCCGTCCGACATAAGGGCCGCATGCTCGACCTTCCCGTGGTCGACCAGTCGCGGGCGGTGCTGGCGCGGCACCGGGCGATATCCGGATTAGCCGTGGACAGGGGGGCCGCCGGCTCGTCAAGTTAGGCCCGACACGACCGATTGGGACGCCGCCACCGCAGATGGATCTTCGCCAGCTCAGGTACTTTCTCGCCGTCGCGGAACATGGCTCCATCCTCAAGGCATCGCAGGCGCTGCGCGTGGCCCAGCCCTCGATCAGCACCCATCTGCGCAACCTTGAGGAGGAGTTCGGCGTCGTCCTGTTCGAGCGCTCGGCCCGCGGCGTCGTGGCGACCAGCGAGGGGCAGGAACTGATCCGTCACGCCCGGCTGATCCTCAAGTCGGCCGACGACGCGCGGGAAAGCCTCCGGTCACGGTCCGACAGCCCGGTCGGTCGCGTGACCTTCGCGATCCCGACCTCGCTCGTGACGATCCTGGCCGTTCCGCTGATCGAGCAGACCCAGGCGGCGTTGCCTAATGTCACGTTGCGCGTCGTCGAGAGCATGAGCGGCTACATCGCGCACTGGTTGCTGGAGGGGCAGGTCGATGTCGGCTTGCTCTACGGCGCGCATCCCAATTCCGGCATCGAAAGCACGAAACTCCTCACCGAGGAGCTTTACCTCGCCGGCCGCGACGAGGCCTCGCTGGCCGGCATTGCGGAAGGCGGCGACGCGCCGTTCCACCGGCTGGAACCGCTGAAATTCGTCCTGCCGGGGCGGGAGCATGGTCTCCGCTCGCTGATCGAGCAATCGGCGAGGCGGGCCGGCATCAGCCTGAACGTGACGATCGAGATCGACGCCTTCAGCCAGATCAAGCGCCTCGTCCGCCGCGGCGCCGGCCATACCATCCTGTCGCTCGCAGCCTTGGAAAGCGACGAGTCCGGCGCCGCCCTCTCGGTCGCCCGCATCGTCGAACCGGTGGTCGAACGCTCCGTCCACATCGCTCACGCCAACAGCCGTCCCCTGACCCGCGCCGCCCGCGAAGTCGAACGCATCGCGGTCGGCATCCTACGGACGGAGGCCAATTCCGGCTGGTGGCGCGCCAAGCTCTGGTGAGGCGGTGCCCTGCCGCCATCACTAGGGCTCCCGGTCCCGCATGGCCTCTATCAGCCAGCGGCGGAAGGTCTGCATGGCCGAGGTCTCCGAGCGCGACCGCAAGCGTGTCAGCCAGTAGCGCCCGGCCGGAGCCTCGGCCTCGAAGGGACGAACCAGCCGTTCGGTGCTCAGGTCATGCTCGAACATGCCGGCGGGCAGCAGTGCGACGCCGATCCCGGCTATCGCCGCCGCCGCCATGGTAGGGGAGGAGTCGAAAACCGGACCCCGGATCGTCGGGCAGGGTGCCCCGGCGAGCGCGAACCAGCGCTGCCATTCCTCTCCCCGGTAGGAGCGAAGAAGTGTTTCGCGGGCAAGGTCGGCCGGCGTGGTCAGCCGCCGGGCCACTCCGGGCGCGCAGAGCGGAGTGAGGGGAGCGTCCAGCAGCAGGGTCGCCTCGATGCCGTGCCAAGCGCCGTCTCCGAAGCGGATCGCGAAATCCAGGCCCTCCCCGGCGAGGTCCACGCGGTTGTTGTTGGTCAGGATGCGAAGATCGATTCCCGGATACGCGCTGGTGAAGCCCGGAACCCGCGACAGCAGCCATCCCGTGGCGAAGGTGCCGACCACGCCGACCGTCAAGACCTCGTGGTAGCGGCCCCCGGTGAACCGGTCCAGAGTGGCCCCGATACTCTCGAAGGCGTCGTTCAGCACCGGCACGAGTGCAGCACCCTCGTCGGTCAGGGTGAGGCCACGGGGCAGGCGCCGGAACAAGGTCACACCCAGCCGCGCCTCCAGCGTCCGGATGTGGTGGCTGACCGCCGCCTGGCTGACGCGCAGCTCCATCCCCGCGCGGGTGAAGCTGAGGTGCCGTGCGGAGGCTTCGAAGGCGCGCAGGGCGTTGAGGGGAAGCTGCGGACGGTCCATTAGATTTCTTTTTGGTTTGCGAAAGGTATCGTCGTTTGTTCGTGCAACCCGGTGTTTGTAACGTCCAGCCACCAACACGACGAAGCTGGAGGTTTTAGATGATCGGAAGACGGCGATTTTTGGGCGCGGCAGGCGGCTTGATGCTGCTGGCCGTAAATCGCGCAAACGCTGGGAACGCCGATGTTCCGGACAGCAAAGGGCTGAGCGACGTCATGGCGGCGCTCGAGCGCCGCAGTGGCGGGCGGCTGGGTGTGGCGATGCTCGACACCGGCAGCGGCCGGCGCTTCGACTGGCGCGGGGACGAGATGTTCCCCATGTGCAGCACCTTCAAATTTCTTTTGGCCGCGGCCATCCTGAAGAGAGTGGACGAGGGCAGGGAAAGCCTGACCCGCCGCATTCCCGTGTCGCCCGGCGACCTGATCCCCTATGCGCCCTTCGCCGAAACCCGGGTGAACGGCACGCCGCCCACGGTGGCGGAGCTTTGCGAAGCCACGATGACGCTCAGCGACAACGTCGCGGCGAATCTCCTGCTGCCCGCCGTCGGCGACCCGGCCGGCCTCACCGCCTTCGTGCGCAGCCTGGGCGACGAGCGCACGCGGCTCGACCGCAACGAACCCACGCTGAACTCCTCTATCCCCGGCGACCCGCGCGACACGACGACGCCGAACGCGATGGTCCACAGCATGAACCGGCTGATGGTCGGCGACGCGCTGCGTCCATCCTCGCGCGAGCAGCTCATCGACTGGATGGTCGGCAACAAGACCGGCGACAAACGCCTGCGTGCCGGGTTGCCGCGGGACTGGCGTGTCGGCGACAAGACAGGCACCGGCAATGGATCGATAAACGACATCGGGATCGCCTGGCCCGGAGCCAGGCCGCCGATCCTGATCGCCAGCTACATCACGCAAACGCCCGAAGGGTTCAAGCAGGGCGACGCGATCCACGCGGATGTTGCGCGGGCCGCCACCGGCGCGTTCACCGGGTGATCCGCTGACAGCCGAGCGGCCCCGCGCCGGCTCGGCCAGCCCTCCGGGAAGCGGACGATCCTCCGAGGCACTCCGATCCGCTGAGGAACATGCCGGAGTTATCAGGGACAAGCCCCTCCCCGTCGTGCTAGCTGGTGTGACACGATGCGATGGACGATGTCATGATTACGATCAGCCAGAATTTCGCCAAGGTCCTGACCGACTACGTGGGACGGCTCCAAAACCACGACTTCTCGGAAGCCGCCATGGCGATAGCGGCGGCTATCGTCTGGTCCGATGGACGCCTGGACGAAGTCGAGCAGGCCAAACTGGAGGAGTTCATCACCACGTCGCCGCTGCTCCAGCCCTTCACGCCCTTCAGGCTGCTGAACACGTTCCAGCACTACAGCGAGATGTACAAGCTGCATGGCGGCAAGGGGACGGAGGGCGTGCGGCGGGCCGTGCTCCGGATCCAGGACGAGGATCAGCAGGTCCTGCTGCTGAAGTTCGCCCTTGTGCTGGCCAAGGCTGACGATCCGGTCCTGCACGACGACGAGGAACAGGTGATCCGTGAGTTCTGCCAGTTGCTGAACATCCACGAAGACGAGGTATTCGGCGACATCGACGACGACGGCGATGCCGATAGCGAGGGCTGATGGCGAGGATCGACGCCTGACCGGTCCGGAGCCTCGATGCCCGCTACACCATGAGGCATGATCACCGCGGAGATTGCGCCGGCGAATGCTTGCCTGGAAGACATCTTCTTCTGACGGCAAGCATCTCACGCCCTTTTTTCAAGCCAGAGGATCGCTGTCGTTGAGCATCCGGATGTAGCTGGTCAAGGCGCCGCTGGCGTTCAGCATATGGGCGCGCATGCAGCGGGCGGCCTCGCCGCCGTCGCCCCGCGCCATCTGCCGCAGGATCTCCCCATGTTCCTCATGCGACTTGACGATCCGGTCGCCGTGCCGCAACTGGGTGCGCCGGAAGACCGCAAGCCTCGCGCGGATGCCGATCGCCTGTTCAGCCATGAACTGGTTGTGGGTGCAGCGGTAGATCGCTTCGTGGAAGACCCGGTTGAATTCGTCATAGGCGTTGAGGTCGGACGCGGCGACCATGTCAGCCGACTCCTCGTGCAGGCCTTGAAGATGGCTGCGTTCCGCCGGAGTGATCCGGTACGTCGCCAGCCGGACGCACATGGCCTCCACCTCGGCTGTCGTCTCGAACATGTCCATGATACGCTCCGGCGTCATCAGCGCCACGATCACGCCGCGCCGGGGCCGGATCTCGACCAATCCCGAGACGTCGAGTTGCCGCAGCGCTTCCCGCACCGGCGTCCGCGACGCTCCGAACCGGGTCGCGATCTGCTGCTCGTCCAGCGCCGTTCCCGGCTTCAGCCGCCCGGTCGCGATTTCGTCGGCCAGCGCCCGCCGGATCTGGTCGGACAGCAGGCCCTTGTCTTCAGGTGAGGTTTCGCTTTCAGGCGTCGGACCGAGCAGGTTCATGGTATGCCAAATGCCCCTGAGATCAATTCTCCGTATACAATACCACGGTTTTCCGGCCTTGGTACCATACGCAAATCGAATATTCGAGGGTTACGGAATCCTCGTGGCTGCCTTTCGCGCTATGCGGTTGCATCCGGTTGTGCGTTGCACAATATGTTTGTCCAACAGCCGCTCCAGGCGGCTGATCGATACTGAGGGAGAAAGCGCCGTTCCGTCTATCATGGAGTCAGACGATGACCGCTTCTCTTACATTCTCAGCCCTGACCAGCACCCTGGCCAAGTGGGCGCTCCGCAACGCCGGCACCCGGTTCGCCGTCATCAGGGCTTCGTCGGCCGGCGCCGACCTGTACCGCACCGATATCCCGTTCCTGCTCAAGGCCGGCAGCCGCACCGGAGGCTTCCAGCGTAGCTGATCGACCGGCCCGATCGGTCATGGACGGTCGCGGGTATACTCGTGTATCCAGGCGCTTCGTGCCGGAGGCGGAGTATACCCCATGAAGAAGACCGAGACCGATCAGGACAGTTCGCGCGGCGAATGGGCCTATGGCCGCCTGAAGAAGGAAATCGCCAACGGCGCCATGGGTCCCGGCAGCCGCGTCCGCGAGAACGAGATCGCGGAACGCCTCGGCATCAGCCGCACTCCCGTCCGCGAGGCCCTGCGCCGGCTGGAAGCGGAAGGGCTGATCGTCCACGCGCCCCATCAGGGCGCCATCGTCGCCGAACTGGACCATCAGGCGGTGATCGAGCTTTACGACATGCGCGAAACGCTGGAAGGCACCGCCGCACGCTACGCCGCCCGCCACGCCTCCGAAGCCGAGATCCAGGACCTCGGTGAACTGGTCGAGAGCGAGCAGGAAAACGTCGGCGACTACAACGCGCTGGCCCAGCTCAACAAGGCCTTCCACGCCGCCCTCTACCGCGCCGGCCATAACAGATACCTCCTCAAGGCGCTGCTGTCGCTCAACGACGCGATGATCCTGCTCGGCGGCACGACGCTGGCGGTACCGGACCGCTTCCCCGCTGCCCATGCCGAGCATCAGGATATCGTCAAGGCGATCGCCGACCGCGACCCCGACCGCGCCGAGGCCGCCGCCCGGACCCATATCCGCAACGCCCAGCGCGCCCGGCTGAAACTGCTGCGCGCCCGGCTCGTCACCGACCATACGGAGATCCCCGCTCCCGCCGAATACTGATCCCGCCTCAGCCGCATCACCGAAACAGCTTGACGTATACAGCTGTATACGTCAGCATCCGTCGCATAAAACCAAGGTTTTCTGCGAAGCGGGGGGAGGGTGCGTGCCGAGATGATCGATGCGAAACGTCGATACGACGTCCTGGTAATAGGCGGCGGCAATGCGGCGCTCTGCGCCGCGATCAGCGCCCGGCGCTCCGGCGCGTCTGTGCTGGTGCTGGAAGGTGCGCCCAAGTTCTACCGGGGCGGCAACACGCGCCACACCCGCAACATGCGCTGCGCCCACGACGCCGCGACCGAAATCCTCACCGGTCCCTACACCGAGGACGAGTTCTGGAACGATCTCCTCCTCGTCACCAAGGGCCGCACCGACGAGGATCTGGCCCGGTTCATGATCCATGAATCGAAGGAGATGCTGACCTGGATCACCGAGCAGGGCGTCCGCTTCCAGCCTTCCCTCGGCGGCACCCTCAGCCTCGGCCGGACCAATTCGTTCTTTCTCGGCGGCGGCCGGTCGATGCTCAACGCGCTCTATCTCACGGCGGAAAAGCTGGGCGTCGAAGTCGCCTACGACGCCGAAGTCGTCGGCCTGAACATCGACGGCGGCATGTTCGTGTCGGCCGTCGTCCAGCACGAAGGTGCGAAGCTCGAAGTCCGCGCCGCCACGCTGGTGGCGGCATCCGGCGGCTTCGAAGCCAACATCGAATGGCTCAAGGCTTCCTGGGGCGACGTCGCCGACAACTTCCTGATCCGGGGAACGCCGTACAATCGCGGGACCGTGCTGCGCATGCTGCTCGACAGCGGCGTCGAATCCGTCGGCGACCCGACTCAGTGCCACGCCGTCGCCATCGACGCCCGCGCGCCCAAGTTCGACGGCGGCATCATCACGCGCCTGGACTGCGTCGTCTTCGGGATCGTCGTCAACAAGCACGCCCAGCGCTTCTACGACGAGGGCGAGGACATCTGGCCGAAGCGCTACGCGATCTGGGGACGGCTCGTCGCGGCGCAGCCCGACCAGATCGCCTATATCGTGTTCGACGCCAAGTCGCTCGACCTGTTCATGCCGTCGCTGTTCCCGCCGATCCGGGCGAACAGCATCCGCGAACTCGGCGGCAAGCTCGGCCTCGACCCGGAAGCCCTGGACGCTACCGTCACCGGCTTCAACGGCGCGGTCCAGCCAGGAACCTTCGACACCACCAAGCTGGACGACTGCCGCACCGAAGGCCTGTCGCCCCCCAAGACCCACTGGGCGCGGGCGCTCGATACGGCGCCGTTCTACGCCTACCCGGTCCGTCCCGGCATCACCTTCACCTACCTCGGCACCCGCGTCGACAAACGGGCCTGCATACTGATGGAGGGCGGCACGCCCTCCGCCAACATGTTCGCCGCGGGCGAGATCATGGCCGGCAACGTCCTGGGTCAGGGCTACGCCGCCGGCATCGGAATGACCATCGGCAGCGTTTTCGGCCGGGTCGCGGGACGGGAGGCCGCCGCACATGCACGCAACTGACACGACGCCGGATGAAGCGCTGCCCGAAGACGTTTTACCAACCACGGCTCTCCAGGAGGCCGGCCGCCTGATGACGGTGTGCAACTCATGCCGCTACTGCGAGGGCCTGTGCGCCGTGTTTCCCGCGATGGAAATGCGCCGGACCTTCACCTCGGGTGACCTGAACTATCTGGCCAACCTGTGCCACAACTGCAGCGCCTGCTACTACGACTGCCAGTTCTCTCCGCCGCATGAGTTCGACGTCAACGTCCCGCGCGTGCTGGCGGAAGTCCGCAACGAGTCCTATCAGGCCTACGCCTGGCCCCCGGCCTTCGCCGGCGCGTTCGAGCGCAACGGGCTGACGATCAGCATCGTCACCGCTCTCAGCGTCGCGGCCTTCATCCTGGGTTTCGTCGCCTTCCGCGACCCCTCCGTCCTGTTCGCCACCCACACGGGACCGGGCGCCTTCTATCGCCTGATGCCGCATAACGCCATGGCCCTGCTGTTCGGCCTCGCTTTCCTCTACGCCCTTGTCGCGATGGGCATGGGCCTCCGGATGTTCTGGCGCGACATCAAGGAACCGCCGGAAACCCTGCGCGAACCGCCCTCGCTCTGGCAGGCGATGAAGGATGCCGGCAGCCTGCGCTACTTGGACGGCGGCGGCGTCGGCTGCATGAACGAGGACGAACGCCCGACCGACAACCGCAGGCTCTACCATCACCTGACCTTCTACGGCTTCATGCTCTGCTTCGCCGCGACGTCGGTAGCGACGCTCTATCACTACGTCGTCGGCCGCGAGGCGCCGTATTACTGGTACGACCTGCCGGTCATCCTGGGCACGCTGGGCGGCATCGGCCTGCTGATCGGCCCGGTCGGACTGCTGGTCGCCAAGCGCAAGCGCGACAGCGTTGTTCAGGACGAGGTGCGGCTCGGCATGGACGTGGCCTTCATCGCCATGCTGTTCCTGACCAGCCTGACGGGCCTGCTCCTGCTTTTCCTGCGGGAAACCCCCGCGATGGGCATGCTGTTGGCCGTCCACCTCGGCGTCGTCTTCAGCCTGTTCATCACGATGCCCTACAGCAAGATGGTCCACGGCCTTTACCGCTTCACGGCTCTGGTCCGTTACGCGAAGGAACGCCGGACCCTGGCGGAATCCCACGCCACCGCCGGCTGAGACACTCAAAAAACAACCGATCCTGGGAGGACACCATGTTCAAGATCGACCGCCGCCGCCTCTTCCTCGGCGCAACCCTGATGGCTGCCGCGACCCTGCTGCCGTTCAACCCCGCTTCAGCCGAGCTGAAGGGCCTGGAGATCATGGCCCCCGCCGCACCCGGCGGCGGCTGGGACCTGACCGCGCGGGCGGTCCAGGCGGCCCTGAAGGATTCCGGCGCCGCGACCTCGACCCAGGTCGTCAACATCGCCGGAGCCGGCGGCACCATCGGTCTCGCCCAGTTCGTCTCGTCCAAGAAGGGCAAGGGCAACGCGCTGATGGTTACCGGCATGATCATGCAGGGCGCCATCCTGACCAACAAGTCGCCGATGACGCTGCAATCCGTGACCCCGATCGCGCGCCTCGTCGGCGAGTATGAAATGCTGGCGGTGACATCAGATTCGCCGATCAAGACGCTGGCCGACCTGATCGAGAAGCTGAAGGCCGACCCGCGTTCCGTCTCCTGGGCCGGCGGTTCGGTCGGCGGCACCGACCAGATCCTCGCCGGCCTGATCGGCCAGAAGGTCGGCATCGACCCGAAGCAGATCAACTACATCGCCCATTCCGGCGGCGGCGAGGCGATGCAGTCGCTGCTCGGCGGCCACACGACCGTCGGCGTCAACGGCTACGCCGAACTGGCGCCCCAGGTGGCAGCCGGAAAACTCCGGGCACTCGCCATCTCCTCCGACGAACGCCTCCCCGGCATCGACGTGCCGACGCTGAAGGAGCAAGGCGTCGACATCAGCCTCGCCAACTGGCGCGGCATCGTCGCCGCTCCCGACATCAAGGACTCCGACCGCAAAGCCCTCTCCGCCGCGATCGCCCAGATGGTCGAAAGCCCGGCCTGGAAAAAAACCATCGCGACCCAGGAGTGGACCGACATGTACCAGCCCGCCGCGGAATTCGGCGCATTCCTGAAGAAGGACAAGGAGCAGGTCGAAGGCGTCCTGAAGGACATCGGTCTGGTGCAGTAGGATCGGCGGCTACGACGTGATCGCGGATCGGCCTTCTTTCCGGCACATGCCGGTCCGCGACGAACCGCTCCTTATGCCGCCCGTTCTATCGGATAGTCGCGTACGAGGATTTCGGCAGGAATTTGCAGGCCTTCGGAAAGGCGGCGGATCATCGGCAGCGTCAAGGCACGCTTCCGGTTCAGAATCTCAGCCACCCGTGCCCTGCTGCCGATGAAAGGCTCCAGGTCGCGCCGGCTGAGGCCGCGCTGCTCCATCATGAATTCGATGGCCGAAACAGGATCACTCGGCGGAATGGCGTGATGCGCCTCTTCATAGGCATCCACCAGCGTCAGCAAAATCTCCAGCCTCACGCCTTCAGCCGTGTCAGGACTTGCGCCCCATAGATGGTCGATCTGCTCCAAAGCCGCGGCATGGTCTTCGTCGGATCGGATTGGGAGAATGTCCATGGCTATACGGTCCTCACGTCGATCTTGTCATATTCGCTATGGGTGCCGACCCACTTCACGTAGATGGTTCGGTAAACATAATCTACGCCGGCTACGAGCCTGTACTTGTTGCCGCCAATGTTGAAGACGATACGATCACCCACGAACGAAACCGAGCGGAACTGAGACTTGAGCATCGCCGTATCGGACCACTCGGCTCGGCGTACGATGTTGTACCACGCGGAAAGTGGAGCTTCGCTGTCACCTCTATCCGGTTTTTCCCAGTGCTCCCTCAACGCCCGCCGTGAAATTATCCGCATCTTGATATGCTACCTTGCTCCCATGATGGGATCAATTCAAATCCCTTTTCAGTGGTGCGAGCGAGCCATCCGACGCAATTCACCCTTGATGCCCATCCCCCTTTAAGGCCAAACTCCGCCAGCACAACCGTCACGCATCCGGGAAACTACAGGTCACTCATGGGCTCTTTCAGTATCTGGCATTGGATCGTCGTTCTCGTGGTGGTCGTGCTGATCTTCGGCGCCGGAAAGCTGCCAAACGTCATGGGCGATGTCGCCAAGGGCATCAAAAGCTTCAAGCGCAACCTGAACGACGAGAACGCCGACGACACCAAGCACGTCACCGACGACGGCCACGCCAAGGAGCCCCCACGCCGCGACCAGACTTGAGCAGCGCTGGGTCTTGCTATCGGTGAGAACTGTACGCGGGGCGGATCACTCCTCGTCCGGCCCGATTTCCGCATCGAAGCCAGTCTTGCAGTGCGGGCAGATGACTTTCTTCTGTTGCCCGCTATAGCCGTTTATTCGGTCATAAAGTGCTTGTAGATAAGCGAGATCAGTCGAAAAAAGCCCCTCGATGACTTTGGTATTGATGAAAGGCACTGTCCCCAGTCGGGTCACCACCCGCGACATGATGATGATGACCAGATAATCAACGTTCGCTTGGACCCGAGGATCCTTGGACGGTAGGATCTCATCGGCTGCGCTGGCGAGGCGCATCTTGCCTTCGCTATGGATCGTGCCTTCTTCGTCGACATAACCCCGAGGAAGGACGAAGTCGAATTCGGTTGATATCAACAAGCTTTCTCCAGTTCCCCAGGCTCATGCCATTTTTGGCGAGAGCCATAAGGAAATTCAATTATTAGTAGAACTTAAGGCTGGATTACTATAGAATTGCCCCTAAAAAGAGTAAAATATTTGGCTCGATTGATCAATAAATACAGCTGATGCACCTTATAAGCGTATCGACCGATGCAATCGGATTTCCCGATTGACCGGTGCGTTCCGGAAAAAATGTCGGGCTGAAGAGGCCCGACCTACGAATCGACCCCCCGCCGGCATCGACGCCTTCAGCCAGCGCCAACCGTACCGACCCGACGTCGACATCGACGCCTTCAGCCAGCGTCAACTGTAGGTCGGGCCTCTTCAGCCCGACACCTGACGTTCCAGGCAGGTCATGCTCAAAATCCGCTGAAATCAAGACGCCAGCAGCATCTCGATCAGCCGGTGGACCTTCAGCGCCTCGCGGCCATCGGCGCGCGGTGTACGCCCCTGGTCAAGCGCATCAAGAAAGTCCGCCAGCACCGCCCGATGATGTGCGTGGGAGAACGCCATCGGATCGGCGCCTCCTCCCAGCGTGCCGCCGTCGGCGCCGATCCGAATTGCTTCGCCACCGACCGGAAAAGCCTCCAGCCGGTCGCCGCTCAGCACTGCCGACCCCTTGGTGCCGGCTATCTCGATCCGCTCCGGAAATCCCGGATAGGCCGCCGTCGTGGCGTTCACAGTCGCCATCAGCCCGCCCGGCCAGCGCAGGGCGGCGCAGACCGCGTCCTCGGTATCGATCCGGCGCAGCGGCGTCGTTCCCGAAAAGCCAACGACCTCCGACGGCAGCCCCAGTAGGCTGACGAACAGGTCCAGCGTGTGGATCGCCTGGGTCAGCAGCACGCCGCCGCCGTCGCGCGCCTTCATCCCGCGTCCGGGTTGGCTGTAATACGCGTCGTCCCGCCACCAGCGCACCGATACCGCAGCCGTCAGCGGTTCGCCCAGGACGCCAGCATCCAGCAGCGCCCTCAACTCCCCCGCCGCACGACGGAACCGATGCTGGAACACCACGCCGAGCGTCAGCCCGGCCCGTTCCATGACCTCGACCACTTCGGCAGCACCGGCAGGCGTTTCCGCAAGCGGCTTCTCCAGCAGGACATGCTTGCCGGCCTCAGCCGCCCGCTTCACCAAGTCCAAGTGACTGTCCGGCGGCGCCAGCACGACCAGCGCCGAAACGGCGGGATCGTCGAACAGGGCGTCCGCCGTCTCCACCACCGGCAAGCCATAGCGCGCGGTGAACGCGACCCGCCGCTCCGGCGTCGGGCTGAAAGCGCCCACCACCTCGACCCGGTCCGACAGGTCGAGCAGGCTCTGGATATGAGGGGGCGACGCCATCCCCAGCCCGATCACGCCGACGCGGCGTTTGTTCATGCCAGGAAGTCTTCGCGCATCGGCGCGAAGGTGTCCAGCAGGACGCCGGCTTCGACCGCGACCGCGCTGTGCAGCGCATCGGCAGGCACCAGGAAGCCGTCGCCCGTCCGCAGCCGTTCCGTCTTTCCGTTGATCGTGATGTCGAAGACGCCGCTTTCCACCATGCTGCACTGGATATGCGGGTGGCTGTGCTCCGTCCCGACCGCACCGGCCTGGAACTCGATCCGCGCCATCATGACGGCGCCATTATAGCCCAGCAGCTTGCGGCGGATGCCGCCGCCCAGGTCCTGCCAGTCGGAATTGCGGTCCAGGATGAAGACGTCGCTCTGTCGGTCCGCCATAGTCTTACCTCCCATAAGAAATCAGCGCGCGAGCCAGCCGCCGTCGACCGGCAGCGTCACGCCATGCACATAGTCCGAAGCGCGCGACGCCAGGAACACCGCAGCGCCGCCAAGATCTTCCGGCTTGCCCCAGCGTCCCGCCGGGATGCGGCCCATGATCTCCGTGCTGCGCTTCTCGTCTTCCCGCAGCGCCTTGGTGTTGGCGGTGGCGAAGTAGCCGGGTGCTATCGCGTTGACGTTGATTCCGCGCCCGGCCCATTCGCAGGCCAGCAGCCGGGTCAGCCCGGCAAGCCCGCTCTTGGAGGCCGTGTACGACGGAATCCGGATGCCGCCCTGGAAGGACATCATCGACGCGATGTTGATGATCTTGCCGGAATGCCCCTCCGCCAGCACATGCCGGGCGAAGGCCTGCGACAGGAAGAACACGGACTTCAGGTTGATGTCCATGACCGCGTCCCAGTCCTCCTCCGTGAAGTCGATGCTGTCGGCCCGGCGGATCGTCCCGGCGTTGTTGACCAGGATATCCGCCCGGCCGCCCCAGGCCGTCGCTTCCTCGACGATGCGCGGGATGTCCGCCAGCGTGGCAAGCTCCGCCTTGATCGCAAGGAACGGAGCGCCCGTTTCCGCCACCAGCGCAGCCGTCTCGTCCATCGACGAGCGGCCGACGGCGGCGACACCGGCCCCCGCCCGCCCCAGCGCCACCGCGATGCCCTGGCCGATGCCGCTGTTGGCGCCGGTCACGATGGCCGTCATGCCGTGAAGGTCGAAGCTCGTATCCATCTGTCGATCCCTCAACGCAGCTCGTCCATACCGACCATGTCCATGTCGGTGAAGTCCTGGTTGTCGCCTGCCATGGCCCAGATGAAGGTGTAGTTGCTGGTTCCAACCCCGCTGTGGATCGACCACGGCGGCGAGATCAGCGCCTGCTCGTTGGAAACGACCAGATGGCGCGTCTGGCTCGGCTCGCCCATGAAGTGGAACACCCGCGCCGTCTCGGCCAGATCGAAGTAGAAATAGACCTCGCAGCGCCGGTCATGGACGTGGCAGGGCATCGTGTTCCACATGTTGTTCGGCTTCAGCACCGTCATGCCCATCACGAGCTGGGCCGTCTGGACGACTTCCGGATGCAGCATCTGGTAGATCGTCCGCTCGTTCGACTGCGCCGGATCGCCAAGCTCGACCTTCCGCGCCGCCGACAGCGGGATCTTCATGCTCTCGAACCGGGCATGGGCCGGGGCGCTGTTCAGGTAGAACTTGGCGGGCTGACCGGCGTCCAGGCTCTCGAACCGGACATCGACGCTTCCCATCGCCACGTACAGCGCGTCGCGCGGGTCCAGGTCGAACTTGACCCCATCGACCGTGACCCGGCCGGGACCGCCGACATTGATGACGCCCAGCTCGCGCCGCTTCAGGAAGGTATCCGATCCGATCGCCTTGTGCGTCTCCAGCGTGATCGGCCCTGCGACCGGCATGGCGCCGCCGACGACGAAGCGGTCCACGTGGCTGTAGGTCATGACCGTCTCGTCGGCCTCGAACAGCGTCGGCACAAGGAAGTGCTCACGAAGCTCTTCCGTATCGAAGCCGCGGACGGCGTCCGGATGCGACGCGTGCCGGATGGTCATCTTCATTGTCGGTGCCTCATGGGAAAGTGAATAGGGCAGGGATTGAAAAGCCCGTCTCATCAGGGCTTGAGAAGCCCGTCATACCAAGACTTGATCTTGGTATCTCCCAACGTAAACTTCATGAGTAACATCAATGCAAACAACTGATGGTACTCGTTCAGCTTTTGCCAGGAGATGCCAAGATCAAGTCTTGGCATGACGGTTTGTGAGTGTAGGTTTGTGGGTGGACGAGACCAGAAGCACAAACTCACTCCGGCTCACGCGTAAAGTATTCGTGGTGACTGGCGCTGACCGCATCGACCGCCGTCCGAAGCCCGTCCAGATGGGCGGCGATGCTCTTCACCGCCCGCTCCGGATCGTGGGCGGCGATCGCTTCCACCACGGCGGTATGTTCGGAAATCACCTTCAGAAGCCGGCCCGGTTCCGGCAGGGTCAGGCGGCGGCAGCGGTCCACCTGAACCTTGACCTGCTGGATGACCGTCCAGAATCCCGGATACCCGGATATCTCCGCCAGCAGCGCGTGGAACGCCTCGTCCGACTGGTGGAAGCCTTCGTGATCGCCCGAGACCCGCATGCGTTCCTGAAGTTCCAGGTTGGCGCGTAACGCCCGGATGTCCGCCGCCGTGGCGCGGGAGGCGGCATGGCGCACCGTGCCTTCCTCCAGCGTCTTGCGGATCACGATCGCTTCCGGCAGCCGGTAAAGCGGAATGCGGGAAACATAGGTCCCCGACTGGGGGAACACCTCGACCAGCCCGTCGTCGGCCAGCCGCAACACGGCCTCGCGGACCGGCGTCCGGCTGACACCGTAGCTTTCGGCGATCTGCTTCTCCGCGATCGCCTCGCCGGGCTTGCGCCGCATCGAGACGATCTCGTCACGCAGTTCGCGGAATACCACCGACGCCATCGTGGCGCCCCGCCGGGAGGAACGCAGCACCACTCCGCCGCGCCGGGCAGGCTTTGCCCCGTCTGTGTGGTCCACGGTCGACGTCATGTTCCAGCGCTCCCCTTACTATACCGGCTTGTTATTGTACCGGCTGGCCGAGCACGAAGCTGGGCAGCCAGGTCGAGAAGCCCGGTATATAGGTCACGAACAGCAGGGCAATGGTCAGTGCGGCATAAAACGGCAGGATGGTTCGCATCACCTGACCGACCGTGATGCCGCCGATGGCGCAGCCGACGAACTGCGTCGTCCCGACCGGCGGCGTGTTCAGGCCCAGCGCGCAGTTGATCAGCATGACCATGCCGAACTGTACCGGACCCATCCCCATCTCCATCGCGATCGGCAGGAAGATCGGGGTGCAGATCAGGATCGTGGACGCCATGTCCATGAAGGTGCCGAGCAGGAACAGGATGATGTTGATCATCAGAAAGATGAACAGCGGGTTGGTCGTCAGCCCCGACAGCGCCTCTCCCGTCAAATCCGCCAGCTCGTACAGGCTCATCAGGTGCTGCAACGTGGCGGACAGCCCGATCAGCAGCAGGATGATGCCGGTCGTCTTGACCGCCTTGGCGGCGGCGACCATCAGCTTTTCCCAGGTCATCGTGCGGTAGATGACGAAGGTCAGGAACAGCGACCAGCAGACCGCGATTGCGGCGGACTCCGTCGGCGTGAAGATGCCCGTCGTGATGCCGCCCAGGATGATGACGACCACCAGCAGGCCCGGCAGGGCAGCTACGAAGGTGACCAGGATCGTGTGCCAGCCGTGCCACGACGCGGCGGGATAGCCGCGCTTGACCGCCACGAAGTAGGCGGCGACCAGCATGCAGACCGTCAGGAACAGCGCCGGGACGATGCCGGCCAGCATCAGGCTGGTGATCGACACCTTGCCGCCGGTGGCGAAGGCGTAGATGATCATGTTGTGGCTGGTCGGCATCAGGGCGCCGACCAGGGACGCGTGGGTCGTGACGTTGACGGCGTAGTCGGCGTCGTAGCCTTCCTTCTTCATCATGGGGATCATGACGCCGCCCATCGCCGAGACGTCGGCAACCGGCGAACCTGACACTCCGCCGAACAGCGTGCAGGCGATCACGTTCGCCATGCCCAGGCCGCCGCGCACATGGCCGACGGCGCTCTTCGCCAGATCGACGATCTTCTGCGCGATGCCGCCATGCAGCATCAACTCGCCGGAGAAGATGAAGAACGGGATGGCCAGGAACGAGAAGATGTTCATCCCGGAAACCATCCGCTGGAACACCACGGCGACCGGGATGCCCTCGAACGAGATGGCGGCGACGCAGGCGAGACCGATGGCGAAGGCCACCGGGACGCCCAGGACCAGGAGGAAGCCGAAGCTGCCGGACAGGATCATCAGTGCCATGACGGCTCGACCTCCCTGTGCTGTAGGGTCGCGATGACGTGCTCGGTCGAGAACATGCAGATCAGCACGCCCGCCAGCACGACCGGGATGTATTGGACGCCCTGCGACAGGCCATGCAGCGTCGGCATGCTGTACTCCCAGACCGACATCATGATTTCCCAGCCGTAGATGACCATCGTCAGCGCGAAGACGATCGTCAGGCAGTGGATGATGATCTCGCAGACGCGCTGCGCGCGTTCGGGCAGCAGGACCACCAGCGATTCCATGCCGATGTGCCCCGCGTCGCGGACGCCGGCCGCGGCCCCCAGCATCGTGACCCAGATGACCAGCAGCAAGGCGGTGCTTTCCGCCCAGACCGGGGTGTCGTTCAGCACGTAGCGGCCAAACACCTGCCACACCACCGAGGCGACGATGCCGAACAGCCCGGCGACCGCCAGCTTCATGCACAAGCGGCTGATTACGGCATTGACGGGCGTCAGGATCGGGATGGCCGCCTTCCGGATCGTCGAAGGCGTGCCCGGCACGCCTTCGAGTTCACCGTCGGGGCGGCTCGGAACGATCACCCCCGTATGAGGGGTCATCGTTCCAGGGACCACCGTGTTCCGAGCCATTACTTCTGGGCCATGGCGCGGTTGGCCAGATCCTTCAGTTTATCGTCGCTCAGGAACTTGTCGTAGACCGGCTTCATGGTCTCCTGGAAGGCAGCCTTGTCGA
This sequence comes from Skermanella aerolata KACC 11604, assembly GCF_000936425.1. Taxonomy (GTDB): domain Bacteria; phylum Pseudomonadota; class Alphaproteobacteria; order Azospirillales; family Azospirillaceae; genus Skermanella; species Skermanella aerolata. Next base: position 194,957 of record NZ_AVFK01000003.1, read on the forward strand.
CATCGGTGACGATGGTGGCGCCGCCGGCGACGACGTCGGCCTTGGCCTTCGCCTGACGCTCGTCCCAGAGCTGGCGCATGTAGGGGACGGACTCCTTGGCCGCCTTGCGGATGGTCGCCTGCTCTTCCGCCGACAGCCCGTCCCAGATCTTCTTGGAGAACACCAGCACTTCCGGCGCCATCGAGTGCTCGGTCACGCTGTAGAACTTCGCCGCTTCGAAGTGGCGGAACGACTGGAACGAGGAATAGTTGTTCTCCGCCGCATCGACCAGACCGGTCTTCAACGCGGTGTAGACTTCCGCCGCCGGCATCGGCGTCGCGTTTGCGCCCATGGCGCCCAGGATCGCGACCCACAGGTCGGACTGCTGCACGCGGATCTTCATGCCCTTGACGTCGGCCGGGGAATGAACCGCCTTCTTCGCGTAGATCGAGCGCGAACCGCTGTCGTAGAACGCCAGCCCGATGAAGCCGGCCTTCTCGAACGAAGCCAGGATCTCGTCGCCGATCGGACCGTCCAGCACGGCGCGCATATGCGCTTCGTCGCGGAACAGGAACGGCATCGACGGCACCAGCGTTTCCGGCACGATGTTGTGGAAAGCGGCGGTGTTGACGCGGACCATGTCCAGCCCGCCGATCTTGACCTGCTCGACCGTGTCCTTCTCCGACCCCAGCGCGCTGTCGCCGAACACCTTGATGCCGTACTTGCCGTCGGTCGCCTTCTTGACCAACTCGCCGGCATAGACGACCGCCTTGACGGTCGGGTAATCCTTGGGGTGAACGTCGGCGGAGCGGAAGTCGCGCGCGATGGCAGCGCTACCAATTGCGGAACCGAACGTCAGCGCGGTCGCCATCAGCAGGCCGGCCAGGAACTTCTTGTTCACCTTCATTGGGTCATTCCTCCAGAGAATACGGACGTGTCTTGAGGGTCGGGAAAATCCCGCGCCGGCAGTCTCGTCAGGGAGGAAAAGTGATGTTTCCGGGACGTGAGGGTCATTGCCCTTCTGCGCGCCTGAAACGCTGTCTTCCTCCCCGTATAGGCGGGCTCATTATCGCTACGGCCCGTTTCGTGCCCTCAATATACTAATATATTTGTTTGCTCGGCAAGAAGAATTTTATGGCAAACACGCATGCAAAAGGATGCTCGCGACCGCATCGATCGACGACCCCGGCGGCTAAGGTGTGGATAGCCCATGGAGAAAACCCCGCCGCCCTAAAGGGCAGCGGGGTCCTGTCTCACCTCGTCATTTGGATTTCCGGAAGATACCGGGCCGGGATCGACCTTAAGCCAGCGTCAGGGAGCCGGAAGTGGTTGCGACGGCGGCGAAGGTCGCCGACGCCAGATCCACCACGCCGACCAGTTTCACGACGGAGTCGACGCCGTTCTGATACGTGGCCGAGTTGCTGTTGTCCTCCACGATAAAGGTGTTGCTGTTGTACTGGAACCAGGCGAGGTTGGAGTTGGTGCTGTTGTCGCCGGAGGCGTTCACCGCCGCATCCAGGTAGTCCTGAAACACCGCCGTATCCGCCAGGCTGATCTTGGCCGAAGTGAAAGTGCTTGTGCCGCTGGTCTGACCGCTGTCGGTGAAGACCAGCCTGAGGCCGGCATGGGCATCGGTGATCGCGCTGTAGGAGTTTCCGTTGGTCGCCACGCTGCTGAACGTCACCACATCGGCGCCTGTGCCGGTGGTGATGGTGTTGACGCCGCTGCCTACGGTTACGGTGTCAACGCCGGTGCCGCCGGTATAGGTATTGTTGCCGGTGGTCGCCGTGAAGGCATTGGCTCCGTTGCCCAAGTCCACGGTGTTGTTGCCGGTCGTCAACGTCACCGTGTCTGCTCCGGTTCCACCCGTGACGGTGTGGTTCCCGGTGGTGCTTGTCAGCGTGTTGGTGCCGTTGCCAAGGTCGATCACGTTGGCCTTGCCGTTGCTGGCCGTGACCGCATCGTTGCCCGAACCGCCGGTGTAGGTGACGACGCCGCCGGTCGCGGCACTGAAATTGACCGTGTTGGTGCCGGTGGCGCTGCCCTTGATGGTGGCGGCCGAAGTCAGGGCGCCCGAGGTGTAGGTGAAACCGCCGAGCGTGATGCCGCTGGCATCCACCGTGGTCGCGGCCGTGCTGGTCGCCGTCAGCGTCAACCCGGCATTGCCGCCGACCGTGATCGTCTTGACCGAGTTGCCCAGGAGCGTGACGGAGTCGTTGAAGGTGCCGCTCGGCGTTGCCTGGGTGTCGGCGGTCGTGATCGCGAAGGTCTCTACGCCGGATGCGGTGATCCCGGTCGAGGCGAAGGCGACGCCGGCGCCCGAACCGTCGGTCAGGAGCAGGTTGACCTTATCGGACGCGCCGGCGGTGAAGGCGGAGTTGCCGATCGTGTAGGCGGTGCCGGCACCGTTCAGGACCAGCGTCCCGTCGCTGGGCAGGTTGCTCAGCGTCAGGCCGTTGCCGCCCGACGTGGTGACGTGGTTGAAGTCGCCGAGAACCGACAGGTCGATCGTCTGGTTGGTGGCGCCGGTCAGGATGACGCGTTCGAACCCGGTCACGATGCCGGCGAACGTGCCGGAACCCGAGGCTGTCGCGGCAAGGGCCGCCGTCATGGTCAGGGTATCGGTACCCTCGCCGCCGGCCAGGGCGGCGGTCGGGGTGCTGCTGTTCCCCAATGTGAGCGTATCGTCGCCGGCCCCCAGCGAAATCGCCTTGCCCGGGGTCGCCGCCGACAATGTCACCTTGTCTATGCCGGCGCCGCCGGTGAAGGTCGCCTTGGAGGCGTCGATCGTAACCGTCGACGTGCCGGTCGTCGCCGACGTGTCGACGGCGGTCACGGTGGCGCCGGAGAAGTCGGCCGTGACGCCGGCGGCGCCGCTGACCGCAACCGTGGACAGGGCGGTCATGCCGGCCGTGGAGGTCAGCGCCAGGCCATGCGTGCCCGCGACCGTCAGGGTGGACATCGCGCCGGTGGTGATGTTGGCGAGGGTCGAGTTCTTGGTCGCCGTGGTGACGTTCAGGGTCGTGTAGATGTCGGCGTCGTCCAGGGTGCCGCCGGTCTGGCCGTTGAGCGTCAGGGCCAGGGTCTTGTTGGTGGCGGTGGTCAGGCCGCTGTTGTCGATGATGATGTTGCCGGAGCCGTTGGCCAAATGCAGGTCGGTCAAGGCGTTGTCGGCGATCGAGAGGGTCGTGAAGCCGTTGACGTTGACGGATGTGATCGTACCGGCCGCGGTGGTGCTGCCGGAATTGACGTCGGTGATCGATACCGAGTTGGCGGTGATCCCGGCGACCGTTGCCGACGCGGTGGCGGCGGCGGTCGAGGTGACGGTGACGGCGGTGGTCGAGGCGCCGCCGGTGACGGCAACCGCGCCGTTCGTCTGTGTCGTGTTGACGGCGTTGGACGCGGTCTGTGTGATATCGACAGTGGTGCCGCCCTTGACGGTGATGGCACCGGCGCTAGCGGCGCCGGTGGTGGCGCGGCTGACCATGACGGCGCCGGTCGGCGCGGTGGTGGTGCCGACCGTGATAGCGCCGGTGGTCGCACCCGTCGACGTCACGGAAACGGCGGCTCCCCCATTGACGGTAATGGCACCTGCCGCCTGGGCGCTGTCGGTGACCGTCACGGCGGTGGTTCCGGCAGCGACGATGCTGCCCGAGGCATTGCCGCCGACTTCGGTGACCGTCAGGCTGTTGAGGCCGGTCCAGCCGGAGACATCGGCGCTGACGGTCTGGGCGGAAGCAAGCTTGGCCGTTTCCACGTTCGAGACGGTCGTCGTCGAGGAAACAGCGATCGCATCGGTATCGGTAACGTTCAGGGTGTCGGTGCCGCCGGCTCCGTCGATGCTGTCGAGGGCCGACAGGCCGCCGGCGACGATCGACTTGATCGTGTCGTTGCCTGCGGTGCCCGCGACGTCGTCGATCCCGCTGGTCAGCGTAAATGTCTGGCCGGCAGGCTGCGGCACGTAGTCGTTCAGGCTACCGGAGTAATCCTCCGTCCCCTTGCCGGCGTTGTCCAGGAATGTGGACACCGACGATGCGGTGGAATTCTTAAACTCCTGAGACTCGGAGAAACCCGCCAGGATCTTGGCGGCGCTCAGGCCGGAATTGACCCAGTTGGACAGACCGGCGGCATCCGGTGCCCGGCCTAGGACCTGATAATAGAGCGAGGTGACGAAAGCCTCGCTGACCGAGTTGCTGCCGTAGCGGTTGAGGAATTCCTGGGAGTTGGCGAAACCGTCGGCGATCGCTTCCATCGACAGGCCGGAATTGACCCAGTTCTTGAGACCGCCTTGGTCCGGCACCCGGCCGAAGGCCGCCTGATACATGCGGATCACGGCGTGGACGTTCTGTCCTTCCGACGAGTTGATGAAGGCTTGGCGAACCTGCTCCATCGTCAGCGCGCCCGAATTCACCGGCGCTTCCCAGCCGCGCACTTCATCGTCGGAAGCGTCGCGCTGAAGGATATTCAAGTAGCACGATTTGATATCAGTGAAATTTGACACGATTTCGCCTCTTGGACTTGTTATTATAAAGTTTGAATGAAACAATTCGGAGATGGATTGCCATCTCCTCTCCGCCTAACCTGGATGAAACTCCAGGTCCGGAGGAGGTCGGCATTCGGACGGCAGGCAGTTCGCCGCACGAATGTCGAAGGCGCCGATCTCGGCGGCGCCTTCGACATTCGTGCGATTCCCGGAGTGTCATCGCCGGAAAGACTTGGTCTGATGGTCGATTCTGCCTTGGAGTTCAGGTTGACGATGACGAGTACTATCTGGCATGGGATCGAACATCCGAGCTGCGAGGAAACGGCCTTTGTAACTATGTCGTTCGCCAATTCTTAGCGAAAAAGATTAATTTTTTATTAGATTTGTAAATATCTGATTTTTCTGGGCAAGTTTGGGAAATCAGGAAACGCCTCGGCGTCCCATGAAGGAGATTGGCAATGAAGCCGAATGCGGCTGTCTCGTTCGTCGTCTGCGTGCTGCTGGCAGCAAGTTTCCCGGTTGAGGCTGGGGAAACGCAAAAGACGGTGCGATTCGCCAAGGGCAAGTCCTCGGCAACCATGACGGACTCGATAAAAGGCGACACCTCCATCGCCTACATGCTGAACGCCAGGGCCGGGCAGGTCATGTCGGTCCTGTTCTCGCCCGGGAACACCAGTTGCTACATGAACGTGTCCGAACCGGGGGCCGATTCGGCCGTCCATATCGGCTCGTCCGCCGGCAACGAATATGCGGCCAACCTTGCCGCCAGCGGCGACTACAGGATCCAGGTCTACCTGATGCGCAACGCCGCGCGACGCAACGAGACATGCAAGTTTTCCATTACCTTCGAGGTGACGGGCGGCAGCATGTGACCGCAATCCCGACCCGCAGAAGACGACTCAAGGGAAGACGACGATGGAAATCAAGAGAAGCGGATCGCAGCCATCGGGCAAGGGACCGGCGGACTGGTTCACCGGCGCCGTCCGGATCGACCCGCTGTTCAGCCCGCCCGATCCAGCCCGGGTCGCAGGCGCCTGCGTCACGTTCGAACCCGGCGCCCGCACCGCCTGGCATACCCATCCACTCGGCCAGACCCTCGTCGTGACCGCCGGCTGCGGCTGGACGCAGCGCGAGGGCGGACCTGTCGAGGAGATCCGCCCCGGCGACGTCGTCTGGTTCCCACCGGGAGAGAAGCACTGGCACGGAGCCACCGCCACCACCGGCATGACCCACATCGCGATCCAGGAAAAGCTCGACGGCAAGGCCGTCGACTGGCTGGAACAGGTATCCGACGACCAATACCGGCTGGCCTGACCGCTCAGCCGACCCGGAACAGCGTGCCGACCGCCAGATACGTCAGGCCGGTGATCAGGACCGTGCTGATCAGGTTCAGGTAAAGGCCGGCCTTCGCCATGTCGGCCACGGTCAGGTTGCCGCTGCCGTAGACGATGGCATTGGGAGGAGTCGCCACCGGCAGCATGAAGGCGCAGGACGCCGCCAGCGCCACCGGGACCGTCAGCATGAACGGGTCCATGCCGATGCCGACCGCAACCGATCCGACCAGCGGCAGGAAAGCCGCCGCCGTCGCGGTGTTGCTGGTCAGCTCGGTCAGGAAGATGACGGCCAGCGTCGCGACCAGCATTACCAGGATGACCGGCCACGTGCTGAGCAGGCTCAGCATCTCGCCCAGCCATTCGGCGAGGCCGCTGTCCGAGATCGCCGACGCTAGCGACAGCCCACCGCCGAACAGCAGCAGCACGCCCCACGGCAGCTTGCGGGCGGTGTCCCAATCCATCAGGAAGCCGCCCCGATCCGATCCGGACGGGATCAGGAACAGCACGACCGCCGCCGCCATCGCGACCACCGTGTCGTCGATGCCGGGAACGAAGTCCGAGAGCAGGGGCCGCAGTATCCAGGTCGCCGCCGTGACGACGAAGACGGTCCCGACCAGCTTCTCCGGCCTGGTCATCGGCCCCAGATTGGCGATCTCACCGCTGACGGCGCTCATCGCGCCCTTGATCGCCCCGGCGGGCGTCGGGAACACGATCTTGGTCAGCAGCAGCCATGTCAGAGCCAGCATGACCACGACCAGCGGCACGCCGACCACCATCCACTGGGCGAATCCGATCTCCACCTGATATGTCCGTGACATATAGGCAGCCAGCAGCGCGTTGGGAGGCGTGCCGATCAGCGTCGCCAAGCCGCCGATGCTGGCTCCGTAGGCCACCGCCAGCAGCAGCGAAACGGCGAAGTTCCGCCGCCCGGCACCCTGTCCGTCCTGGTTCCGGTCGCGCTCGACCAGCGCTATCACCGACAGCGCGACCGGCAGCATCATCACCGCCGTCGCGGTGTTGCTGACCCACATGCTGAGGAACGCGGTCGCCAGCATGAACCCGCCGACCAGCCGCGCCGGCTCGGTGCCGACCCACGAAATGATGGTCAGCGCGATGCGCCGGTGCAGGTTCCAGCGTTGCAGCCCAAGCCCCAGCACGAACCCGCCGAGAAACAGGAAGATCAGCGGATCGGCATAGGGGGACGCTGCTTCGCGCGTCGTCGCCACCCCCAGCAGCGGGAACAGGACCAGCGGCACCACGGCGGTGGCGGCCAACGGCAGGGCTTCGGTCACCCACCAGGCCGCCATCAGCACGGCGACCGCCGCCACGGTCCAGGCCTCGTCGGACATGCCGGCGGGAGCGGGAAGCATCAGCATGACCACGAACAGCAGGAACCCCGCCGCGATTCCCATGAACGGACGGCCGATCGGTGCTTTCCCGATCTGCCCGTCGGCCGCACCGGGAGCGGTGTCACCGGGGCCTGCCGTGGTTGCGGCCTTTCCTTCGGATGTCGCCATTGTTCCGGTTTCCTCCAGCATTCTTGAAAGGCGAAAGGCGCGGGAGTCGTTTCCCGCACCCGGCCTATTTGTGCGTGGAGGAGCAAAAATCGATCATCATGTGCTGAACTGGCCGCCTCGAGATCCATATAGGGCGCCGGTCAAAACAAAAACCAAGATAACGGGGAGCACTGGGAAAGCCTTATGGCCCAAAGTCTGCTGTTCTTACTGGCATTGATGCCGATTGTCATTGTCTTCGTCCTGCTGGTGGCGCTTCGCCGGTCCGCCAAGCTGACGATGGCCATCGCTTATGCTGCGACCGCCCTGATTGCCCTGACGCTGTGGGGCACCCCGATCGAGACCGTGATGGGAGCCTCGGTCAACGGTCTGGTGACGGCGGTCAATGTCCTCTACATCGTGTTCGGGGCCATCCTGCTGCTCTATACGCTCGAAGAGAGCGGAGCGATCAGCCGTATCCGGCAAGGTTTCACGTCGATCTCGCCCGACCGCCGCGTCCAGGCCATCCTGATCGCTTGGCTGTTCGGCTCCCTGGTCGAAGGCGCCTCCGGATTCGGCACCCCGGCTGCGATCGCGGCGCCGCTGCTGGTCGCCATCGGGTTTCCCGCCATGGCGGCGGTGCTGGCGGCCCTCATCATCCAGAGCACGCCGGTTTCGTTCGGTGCCGTCGGAACGCCGATCCTGCTCGGCGTCAACACGGGTCTGGCGAACCAGGAGGTGGTCACCAGCACGATCGCACCGATGGCGTTCAGCGATTATCTGGTCCACATCGCCGTCAACGTCGCGATGGTCCACGCACTGGTCGGATTCCTGATCCCGCTGATCATGGTCGCGATGATCACCCGGTTCTTCGGGCCGAACCGCAGCTTCGCCGAGGGCTTCGCCGCCTGGAAGTTCGCCCTTTTCGCCGGCATCGCCTTCACCGTGCCCTACTATCTGGTGGCTGCCGCCTTCGGGCCCGAATTTCCGTCGCTGATCGGCGCCATGATCGGCCTCGCGATCGTGATCCCGGCGGCAAGGCGCGGCCTCTTCCTGCCGCGCGAGGTCTTCGACTTCGGTCCCCGCAAGAACTGGGAGGAGCGCTGGGTCGGAACCCTGGAACAGTCCCAGCAAACGGCTGAGCACGAGCAGCCGATGTCGCTCCTGAAGGCATGGACGCCCTATCTGATGGTCGCCCTGCTCCTGATCGCGACCCGCACGATCGCACCGCTCAAGAGCTTCCTGACCTCTCCCGAGATGACGCTGAGCCTGACCAACCTGTTCGGTTCCGGCATCTCCGCCTCCTCTCAGCCGCTCTATCTGCCCGGCACGGTGTTCGTCCTGGTGTCGCTGTTCGCGTTCTTCTTCCAGGGCATGGGCAAGGGCGGCAGCTACCGCAGGGTCTGGTCGCTCTCGGGCAGCACGATGATCAAGGCGGCGCCGGCACTGCTTCTGGCCGTGCCGATGGTCCAGGTCTTCATCAACTCCGCGTCCACCGACTACCTCAGCATGCCGCTCGTGCTCGCCGGCGGCGTTTCCGCCGTCTCGGGCGAGTTCTGGCCCCTCGTTTCGCCCATCGTCGGAGCGCTCGGCGCCTTTATCGCCGGGTCGAACACGGTGAGCAACATGATGTTCTCGCTGTTCCAGTTCTCGACGGCGATCAATATCGGTCTCGCTTCCGCCGGCGCCGCCCTGGTGGTGACCTTGCAGGCGGTAGGTGGTGCTGCCGGCAACATGATCTGCGTCCACAACGTCGTGGCCGCCTCCGCCACCGTCGGTCTGGTCAACCGCGAGGGCGACCTGATCCGCATGGCCCTGCTGCCGATGATCTACTACGTGGTCCAGGCCGGCCTGATCGGCATGGCCCTGATCGCCGGCGGCCTGAACCTCTGGTGGATCGGCGCCGTCGTCTGGCCGATCGCCTGCCTCCTGGCGATGCGCAACTCGCCAAGCGGTAAGCCCGCCGTCGCGGTTTCGGCGGCGCATTGATCGACTGCGTCCCCGTTCCTTCATCAGGGACGGGGATGCGGTTTTTTGCCTATGGGCACAAGCCGCCGCACTTTCATGAAACCGAGAAACTGACGTATCCTCAACTCTCAGTTTCTTTGAAACTTCCCGGATCAAAGCTCCGCCGTCCGCCGTTCCCAACTCTGATGAAAGACAGGCGAGGGGGGCAGGGAAAATGGAGTTCCGGTTTCCGGACGGGTTCATCTGGGGCGCCGCCACCGCCGCCTTGCAGATCGAGGGCGCGACGCGGGAAGACGGGCGCGGCCCGTCCCAATGGGATGTCTTCTGCCGCGAGCACCCGGAGCGGATCTGGCAGGAAGCGACGCCCGATCTCGCCTGCGACCACTACCACCGCTGGCCGGAAGATGTCGGCCTGATCAAGCAGTTCGGCCAGAACGGCTACCGCCTGTCGATCGCGTGGCCCCGCATCATCCCCGATGGCACCGGTGCCATAAACCCCGCCGGCGTCGCCTTCTACCGCAAGCTTTTCGCGGCCCTGATCGAAGCCGGGATCGAGCCCAACGTCACTCTCTACCACTGGGACCTGCCGCAACCGCTGGCAGCAAGCGGCGGCTGGGAAAACCCCGCCACCCTGGACGCCTTCCTCCGCTACGCCCGCGTCTGCTTCGAGGAATTCGGCGATAAGGTCAAGCTGTGGTCCACCTTCAACGAGCCGTCATGGTCCACGCTCAACGGCTACGTCACTGCTTTGCATCCGCCGCTCAAGCACGACTACAAAGCCGCCGTCCAGGTCGCCTACAACCTGATGGTCGCCCACGCCCGCACCGTCAAGCTGTTCCACTCGCTCGACAGCGGGAGTGGCCGGGGCATGATCGGCATTGTGCAGAACATGTGCCCGGTCTACCCCGCAACCGACAACGCCGCCGACGCCAAGGCCGCCAGCATCGCCGACGCGGTCTATAACCGCTGGTTCATCGACCCAGCATTGCTGGGCGAATTCCCGCGCGAAGCAGTAGACCTCTACCGCGAGCATAACATCCTGCCGGAGATGAAGCGCAAGGACCTCGACTTCATCGCCGGCGACACCGTCGACTTCATCGGCGTCAATTACTACTTCCCTCACTACGCCTCGGCGGATGCTGATGAGACGATCTTCGGCCTCAACACCTCCGGCAACAAGGACGAGGACTGCCACTTCTCGATCAAGGGGCAGTTCAAGTTCGTCAAGAACCCTGCGGGCCGCTATACCGACTGGGCCTGGGAAATCTATCCTCCCGGCCTTTACGACCTGCTCGCCCGCGCCCACCAGTACCGCCCCGGCATGCCGATCTACGTGACCGAGAACGGCATCGGCGCGCAGGAAACCCTGAATGCCGAAGACACCGTGGACGACCAGTACCGGATCGATTTCGTCCGCGAGCACCTGGAGGTGATCCACCGCGCGATCGGCGAGGGGATGAACGTGCGGGGCTATTACATGTGGGCGCTGCTGGACAACTTCAGCTGGCTGAACGGCTATAAGAAGCGCTACGGTTTCTTCTTCGTCGATCGCGACACCATGCAGCGCTATCCGAAGAAAAGCGCATACTGGTACCGGGACATAGCAGCACAAAACGGCTTTTCCACCTGACAACGATCAATGAATAACTGCCGGGGACGGTCGAACGATGAACGATAATCAGCAATTCCGCGCCGTTATGTGGGATATCGACGGCACCCTGCTGCTCAGCGAGTCCATGCATTTCCGGGCCTTGCGCCACACGGTAGGGACTGAGGGCAAGCACGTCCCCGACGACTTCCACCACGAGATCGTCGGACGCGCCGCCCGCGTCGTCTACCAGACGGTCCGCGAGCGCTTCGACCTCGAGATGAGCTTCGACCAGTTCCGCCGCCTGAAATACGGCTACTACACCGAACACGCTCACGAGATCCAAGTCCGGCCCGGCGCCCTCGAAGCGTGGCGCACCTTCGAGGAACACGGCCTCCGCCAAGCCCTTGTCTCCAACTCCGACCGGATCGTCGTTAACGCCAATATCCGCGTGCTGGGGCTGGAGCAGCCGGGCTTTATCTCCGTCTCGATCAACGACGTGGTCAACGGTAAGCCGCACCCGGAACCCTACCATCGCGGCGCAGCATTGCTCGGGGTCGAGCCGCACCAATGCATCGCCGTCGAGGACAGCCCGACCGGTGCCCGCGCGGCCCATGCCGCCGGCACCCGCGTCATCGCGTGGCCGGAGGACGTGGAACTTGAGTTCCCGCCGGAAATTCCGCCCATCTCCGACATCGGGGCGGAGGTAGCGAACATCCTCAAGGTGTAGATTGGAGCAGAAGAGCAGGTCTTTGAACACCGAAGGGGGACTGAGCGTTCGGGGAAGCAGCCGTATAACCAAAACAACCGGACCCGCGGGGGCAGGGGCCACCGCGCACCGGTGAACATCGGGGAGGCACCATGCAGACGACTTCCCAGTCCAGCCTGAAGCCTGATAGCCTGAAGATCGTCGCACCACTCGGGGGCATCCTCGTGCCCCTGGATCAGGTGCCCGATCCCGTTTTCGCCCAGAAGATGGTGGGAGACGGGATCTCCCTGGACCCTATCTCAAACGAACTGCTGGCGCCGGTCTCCGGCACCGTGACCCAGCTCCACAACGCCCACCACGCCCTCACGATCACGACACCGGAAGGTATCGAGGTCCTGGTCCATATCGGGTTGGACACCGTGATGCTGCGCGGCGACGGCTTCTCGCCGCGCGTCAAGATGGGCGACACGGTCAAGGTCGGCCAGCCCGTCATCGGCTTCGACGCCGACCGCGTCGGCCGCAACGCCCGCAGCCTGCTGACCGAGATCGTCGTCGCCAACTTCGAGCGCGTCGCCCACATGACCCCCGCAACCGGGATGGTCGAAGCCGGCCGCAGCGTCATCCTGGAACTGACGCTCAAGGACGGTGCCGCGAACGGTACGGGCGTCGCCGATACCGCAGCACCCGGAGCCGAAGCCCAGTCCGAAGGCATCCCCCTGCCGAACCACGCTGGGCTGCACGCAAGGCCCGCCGCCGTGCTGGCCGGCGCCGCCAAGACCTTCAGTTCCCAAATTCACCTGATCCGGGGTGACGACAAGGTCAACGCCAAGTCGCTGGTCGCGATCATGGGCCTGTCCACCAAGCAGGGCGATGTCGTCACGATCAAGGCGACCGGCCCCGATGCCGACAAAGCAATCGCCGCCCTGGCGACCCTGATAGCGGACGGCTGCGGCGAGAAGCCCGGCGAGGCACCGCAGCCCGCCGCCGAAACGGCAGCCACAACAGCCCGCGCCTTCCCGACCGACGCCAACGAGATCGCCGGCGTCCCGGCCTCCCCAGGTCTCGCCATCGGCCAGATCTTCCAGTACCGCCACGACGTGGTCGAAGTGGAGCAGAAGGGCGGCGCCTCCGCCGACGAGCGCCGCAAGCTCGACACCGCCCTGGCCGAAGCCGGCAGCCAGATCGAAGAGCTGAAGGGGCACATGCGCGACCCCTCCAAGGCGAAGATCCTGGACGCCCACAAAGAACTGCTCGAAGACCCCGACCTCGTCAATCTGGCGCTCGACGGCATAGCAGGCGGCTCCAGCGCCGCCTATTCCTGGCGCGAAGCCTTCACCCGCTACGCCAAGCAGTTGGAAGGCCTCGACAATCCCCTGCTGCGCGAGCGCGCCACCGACATCCGCGATGTCGGCAGGCGGGTTCTCGGCCTGCTGGCCGGGATCCGCCAAGAGAAGATCGAAGTCCCGCAGGACGCCATCCTGGTCGCCGAAGACCTGGCGCCCTCCGACATCGCGTCGATCGACCGCACCCGCGTCCTGGGCTTCTGCACCACCAGCGGCGGCGCCACCAGCCACGTCGCGATCATCGCCCGCTCGTTCGGCATCCCCGCGATCTGCGGCATCGACGAATCGGCCCTGCATCTCGACAACGGCGCCCAGGTCCTGCTCGACGGCGGACGCGGCATGCTCCGCCGCAACCCGAACGAAGCGGAAGTCGCCCGTGCCCGCGAGCAGATCGCCAAGTTAGCCGAGCGCCGCCGGGAAGAACTGGCGACCGCGATGCAGCCGGCGCAGACCCGCGACGGCCACCGGATCGAAGTCGTCGCCAATATCCGCAACGCCGACGACGCCCTTGCGGCGGTCGCCGCCGGGGGCGAAGGCGTCGGCCTGTTGCGCTCCGAGTTCCTGTTCGACGAACGCGATCAGGCCCCCAGCGAGGACGAGCAAGCCCGATCCTACGGCGCCGTCGCCGAAGTGCTTGGCCGTGGCCGCCCCCTGATCATCCGCACCCTGGATGTCGGCGGCGACAAGCCGCTCTCGTATCTGCCGCTTCCCAAGGAGGAAAACCCCTTCCTGGGATTACGCGGCATCCGGGTCAGCCTGGACCAGCCGGAGATGTTCCGCACTCAGCTTCGCGCCATCCTGCGGGCGGCTCCCCTATCCGACCTGCACATCATGTTCCCGATGATCGCGACGCTGGAGGAACTGCGCGCCGCCAAGCGCATCCTGGCGGAGGAACAGGCCGCCGGCGCCAGCGAGACCAGCGCCGCCGCCAGCGTCAAGGTCGGCATCATGGTCGAAGTACCGTCCGCCGCCGTCCAGGCCGACATCCTGGCCGCCGAATGCGACTTCTTCTCGATCGGCACCAACGACCTGACCCAGTACACGCTGGCGATGGACCGGGGCCACCCCAAACTGGCCCGCCAAGCCGACGGGTTGCACCCGGCTGTTCTCCGCATGATCAAGCTGACGACTGATGGCGCCCGGAAGCACGGCAAATGGGTCGGCGTCTGCGGCGGCATCGCGTCCGACCTGATCGCGATCCCGGTCCTGATCGGGCTTGGCGTCAAGGAGCTTTCCGTCACCGTGCCGACGATCCCGGCGATCAAGGCCGCCATCGGCAGGCTCTCCCTGTCCGAATGCCAAGCCTTGGCGGACGAAGTGCTGGCGCTGGGAACGGCGGAGCAGGTCCGGGCGCGGCTGGCCCCCTTCGCGGAATGACGGTCGATCGACCGACAAAGACCAAACAAAGAAAAATTGGGGAAATCAATGGCCCAGAGTCCATTCGCCTTCCTTCAGAAGATCGGCAAGTCCCTGATGCTACCGGTCGCCGTGTTGCCGGTAGCAGGCCTGCTGCTGGGTATCGGCGCCGCAGATTTCGGCTGGATGCCGGAAATCCTGTCGCTCCTGATGAAGAACTCCGGCGACGTGATCTTCGCCAACCTGCCCCTGATCTTCGCGATCGGCGTGGCGCTGGGCTTCACCGAGAACGACGGCGTCTCCGCCATAGCAGCTGCCATCGGCTACATGGTCATGCTCGCCACCATGGGCGTCATGGCGGGGGTCTGGGGCGTCGAGCCCAAGGTCATCATGGGCATCCCGGCGATGGAAACCGGCGTCTTCGGCGGCATCCTCGCAGGTGGCTTAGCCGCTTACATGTTCAATAAATACTATAAGATAACGCTGCCGACCTATCTGGGCTTCTTCGCCGGCAAGCGGTTCGTCCCGATCGTGACGGCCCTGTCGGCCATCGTGCTCGGAGCGCTGCTGTCCGTCGTCTGGCCGCCCGTGCAGCACGGCATCGACGTGTTCTCCCACTGGGCCGCCGTCAGCGATCCGCGCACCGCCGCCACCGTCTACGGCTTCGTCGAGCGCCTGCTGATCCCGTTCGGCCTGCACCACATATGGAACGTCCCGTTCTTCTTCGAGATCGGCACCTTCACCGGACCCAACGGGCAGGTCGTCCACGGCGACATCAACCGCTTCTTCGCGGGCGATCCGACCGCCGGCATTCTGGCCGGCGCCTTCCTGTTCAAGATGTTCGGCCTCCCCGCCGCCGCCATCGCGATGTGGCACGAGGCGCGGCCCGAGAACAAGGCCAAGGCAGGCGGCATCCTGATCTCGGCGGCGCTGACCTCCTTCCTGACCGGCATCACCGAACCGATCGAGTTCGCCTTCCTGTTCGTGGCCCCGGTCCTCTACTTCTTCCACGCCGTCCTGGCGGCCTCCACGCAGTTCGTCATGAACTCGCTGGGAGCCCATATGGGCTTCACCTTCTCGCAGGGCGGCATCGACTTCGTCGTCTTCAACGTCTTCGGCGGCAACGCCCAGAAGTGGTGGCTGGTGCTGATCCTGGGACCGGTCTACGCCGTGATCTACTACGTCGTGTTCCGCACCTCGATCCGCATGTTCAACCTGAAGACTCCCGGCCGCGAGATCGAGACCGAAGACGCCCGCGCCGCCAGTTCCGCCGGCGAAGGCGGACGCTCGCGCGACCTCGTCGTGGCGTTCGGCGGACGCAACAACATCACCAGCCTGGACGCCTGCATCACCCGCCTGCGCATCGCGGTCAAGGACCCGAGCAAGGTCGATCAGGCCCGGCTGAAGTCGATGGGCGCCGCCGGAGTCATGGTGGTCGGCGGCGGAGTCCAGGCCATCTTCGGCCCGCTGTCGGAGAACATGAAGACCGGCATGCAGGAATACCTGCGCAGCACCGGAGCGGATGCCGACCTCGAAACCCCCGCCGCCACCGCTGCCGCCACTCCCTCTCCCGCAATCCCGGTGGACACCCCGACGCGCCCTGCCGGTGATGCGAAGCGCGCCGAGAGCATCCGGCAGGCACTGGGCGGCGCCGGCAACATCAAGACGCTGGAAGCCCTCGCCACCACCCGCTGGCGGGTGGAACTCAAAGACGGCCAGCGGCTCGATGCGGCAGCCCTTCGCCAAGCCGGCGTCGTGGCCGTCATGCCGCTGGCCGCCGATGTCTTCCACCTGATCGTCGGGTTCGACGCCGCCGAACTCGCCGATGCTCTGGGATCGCCTGCCGCCAGAGCCGCTGAATAACCAAGCCATGGAGGGGCGTGGAATGGACCGGATAACCGTCGGATTGATCGGCTACGGGCTCGCCGGCTCCATCTTCCACGCGCCGCTGGTCATGGCCGAGCCGCAGATGCGGCTCGCCAAGGTGGTCACCAGCCGCAGGGAGCAGGTGGCAGTCGACCTGCCCGGCGTCGGCGTGGTGGAGACTGCCGAAGACCTGTTCGCCGACCCCGAAATCGACCTTGTGATCGTCGCCTCCCCCAACACCACCCACGTCCCCTTCGCCAAGGCGGCACTCCACGCCGGCAAGCACGTCGTCATCGACAAACCCTTCGCCCCCACCCTGGGAGAAGCCGACGCCCTAATAGCATTGGCCGAGGACAAAAGCCGCCTGCTCAGCGTCTTCCACAACCGCCGCTGGGACGACGGCTTCCTCACCGCCCGCCACTGCATCGACCAGGGACTTGTCGGCACCCTGGCCCATTACGAAGTCCATTTCGACCGCTTCCGCCCTGCGATCAAACAAGGCTGGCGCGAGCAGCCTCTCGCAGCCTCCGGCCTGCTCTACGACCTGGGCTCCCACCTGATCGACCAGGCCCTCGTCCTGTTCGGCCTGCCCAGGACGATCACCGCCGACATCATCACCCAGCGTCCGCAAGCCGTCATGGACGACTACTTCCACCTGATCCTCGACTACGGCCGCCTGCGCGCCATCCTGCACGCCGCCACCCTGGTCTGCCGTCCCGGCCCGCACATCATCCTGCACGGCGACGCCGGCAGCTACTCCAAACACGGCCTAGACCAGCAGGAAACCGCCCTGAAAGCTGGCCAGCGCTTCGGATCGCCCAGCTGGGGCCGCACCACCCAGCACGGCACCCTGACTCGCGCCGACGGCACCGAAATGCCCCTCGAAACACTACCCGGCCGCTACGAAGCCTACTACGCCGCGATCGCCGCCAGCATCCGCAACGGCACCCCGCCGCCGGTGACGGGCACCGAAGCCCGCAACGTCATGCTCGTGCTGGAAGCGGCGATCCGGAGTGCGGCGGAACGGCGCACGGTGGCGGTAATCTGACGGTATTGTCGGAGCCGCCTTGACAGATATAAGGATCATCCTTAACCGCCAAGGAATTCCTGACTGTCGGAAGCTCAATGATTACGAGCAAACTCACCAAGAAGGCGCAGACCACCGTTCCGCAAGCGGTGTGCACTGCTCTCGGTTTGCGCGAGGGGGATAAGATTGCCTACAGCAGCGAAGAGGGACACATAGTCCTGACGCGTGCAACCGCCGAACCGGCCGATGACCCGTTCCATACCTTCACCGAATGGAGCTTCGAGGCGGATCGACGGGCCTATGCCGACCTTTGAACCGTGGGATATCGTCAAGGTCCCTTTCCCCTACGTCGACCGTCTGGTACGCCAGTGGCGTCCAGCGCTCGTCGTGGCAGAGGATGACATCCAGGCACATTACGGACTCGTCTGGGTGCTGATGATCACTCGCGCTGACAATCGCCGCTGGCCCTCCGACGTAGCCGTGAGCGACCTAGCGACAGCAGGACTTCCGGCTGCGTCCGTGGTACGAACGGGCAAAGTTACCGTCATCGATGTGCCCGGCGCGAAGCGCCTTGGCACCTTGCCAATCGCCGACCCTTCCATGATTGCCACCAATCTCAGCGAACATCTGGGCGGCGTTATCGATTTGAGCGCACAGGCATAATGGTGCCCGCGCTGACGGGTTGTCCACGAACATCTACACGCAGAGGTAAGATTCTGCGTGTTCATCTCGTTCTTTCAACTTCCTTCACTATGATAAAAAATATTAAAAGTACTTTTTTCGCTAATTCATGAAGCGTTGTCAGCCAGGATTTGAACTCCGTATCCTTTGCTCTTTATGCTGCATGGATCTATCAAGATTATCCAAGACTCTGCCGATGGTCATAACTATAAATATATAGTTATCAACTTCAGTTGATGTGCTACCTGAAATTTCCTTTCTCAAACATAGGGATATATGATCATATATGAACAATACTTGGACATGGTCGAACAAACCGCGTTGCGAACTACTCGTGTCCAGCGTCAATGTGACGGTTCGCGGAGGAAGTTTCAGGTTTGCCCGGAGAAGATGCCGTGAAGATCATCTGCACTCTTGTTTCCATTGTAGGGTTCGTCTTTTCGATCCAGGCTGCCGAAGCGCAGTTATTGTTTGGCGACCGCCTGGGTGAGGCTCATTATCAAGGCGACGATACGAAGATCATTATGCAAGTCAGCACAGACATGCTGCGCAGCGCTCCGGACGGGGAGACTCGTTCATGGTCAAATCCCCAAACCGGCCATCACGGCGACATTACGGTCATTCGCACCTACAATATGAAAAGCCTGCCGTGCCGCGACACCAGAGTGGTTGGCATACTAGGCGACAAGAAGGTCGTATACACTATTCCTTTATGTCAAGTAAAAGATGGTTCTTGGAAAGTAGCTGCGCATTAACTGTGAGAGAAAAAATCCATGTCAATATGATATACTACCTTAAAGACTAGACTGATAACGGAAAGTGTCAAAATAAATCCATTGATGTAAAAATATAAAAAGCTCATTCTAATCTCATTTTCCGGATTTCTGCCAATCTTTTGGCCTATGATACTTCGCAGCGACTGTGCGGCATTGCAGGGAGTAGCTTCCATGAAATTCAGGAGTCACACGGCCTGTCTCGTCGGTATCTCCGCGCTGCTGGCATCGGCCTGTTCACAGACGGAGAACATGGCCAAGCCTGCTGTTGCAGCCACCGACACCGTTCAAACCCAGGCTACAGTCATCGCGATCAACCGCCCCGAGCGTGAGGTCATCCTACGCGGCGAGGATGGTACGACGATGGGGTATATCCTGGACGATCGCGTTCGCAAATTCGACCAGATCGAGGTCGGCGACGTGGTGACGGCCCAGTACTACGAGGCAGTGGCCATTGACGTGCAGCCGGCTGCGGGAAGAGCGCCCGATGTTCAGGATACGAGCACCGTCCAGCGAGCCCCCCTAGGCGAGAAGCCGGGAGCCAGCAGCCTGCGTATCCGGGAGATCACTGCAACGGTCGCAGGCATCGACTACGACAACCGCCTGGTCACCCTTCGCGGACCGACAGGCCAAGTCCGCAAGGTCAAAGTCGGACCGGATGTCACGAACCTGGAAGCCGTCAGGCGAGGTGACCAGGTGCGGGTCCGTCATACCGAGGCCATTGCCGTTGCCGTCACGGAATAGCGGCCGGCGGGCAACGGCATCTCCAGCCAAGGTAACGGCATCATTGGCGAGCATCTCAGGACACTTGACGAGTATCCGCCTGTGCAGCGCGGGTCGTCCATCGACATGACCAACGTTGTGCAGGACTTCCTGCAAAGAGCCAAGCAATAAGTTCAGGGCAAAACGGACGGTTCACACTTTGAACCTCTTCTCGGGAGGCCGTCATGAAGTTCAGCCGCAGGGATACCATTGGTTTGTTTGCGTCCGCGGCCGTCGTGCCGTTGACGATGCAACTCGCCCAGGCACAGACCGCCACCCCGGCTGATGCGGGAGCCGTCACGTCGGGCGGTGCATCGCCCAAGCCCGCGACCGAGGCAACCAAGGCGGCCAACCGTGCCGTGCAGGAGTACCTGAACTTCAAGGATCGCGAGGATTTCGAGAACGCCACGCGTGATTTGATCGCAAGGCCGGACACGCTGACGATCCGCGGTGCCAATGGCCAGGTCGTCTGGGACCTCGAAGCGTACAAACAGTTCATCGACCTCGACAAACCGCCGCCGGACACCGTCAATCCGAGCCTGTGGCGCAATGCGCAGCTCAACATGCAATACGGGCTTTTTCGCGTACATGACCGCATCTTCCAGGTGCGGGCCTACAACCTCGCCAACATTACCTTCGTCCAGGGCGATGCCGGCTGGATCATCCTTGATGCCGGCAGTGACTTCGAGAGCACCAGGGCAGCCTATGACCTTGTCAATCAGCATCTTGGTCAACGGCCCGTGCTGGCGGTCGTCTACAGCCACAGCCACGGCGACCACTACGGCGGTGTGCGTGCGCTCGTTGACGAGGCAGACGTTCACGCGGGTAAAGTACAGATCCTCGCCCCGGAGCACTTCACCGAACACGCGATCAGCGAGTTCGTGATCGCCGGCAACGCCATGGGCCGGCGTGGCATTTACATGTACGGACCACTCCTGCCACGCAACGCGCAGGGGGGTGTCACGGCCGGACTCGGCCAGACGGTGAGCCACGGCACCGGCGGCCTGATTCTCCCGACGAGGGAGATCAAGCAGACTGGCGAGGAAGTCGTCATCGACGGCGTGCGCATGGTGTTCCAAGTGACGCCGGGCACCGAGGCGCCCGCGGAGATGAACACTTATCTCCCGCAGTTCCGCGCCATGTGGATGGCGGAAAACACGACCAGCACGATGCATAACATCCTCACGCTCCGCGGCGCGCAGGTGCGCGATGCCTTGGCATGGTCGAAGTTCATCAACGAGACGATCGACCTCTACGGTGACGCGACGGACGTCAAGTTCCAGGCACACCACTGGCCGATATGGGGCAACGCCAGGATTATCGAATACTGGAAGAACCAGCGCGACCTGTACAAATACATCCATGACCAGTCGGTGAACCTGATGAACAAGGGCTACACCGGCGTCGAGATCGCCAACACGATCAAGCTGCCGCCGGAGCTGGACAAGGCCTGGTACAATCGTGGCTACTATGGCTCCTTGAAGCACAACGCGCGCGCGGTCTACCAGCGCTACATGGGCTTCTACGATGCCAATCCTTCGACGCTCGACCAGTTGCCGCCTGAAGATGCCGCGCGGAAATACGTCGAATACATGGGTGGAGCTGGAGCGATTCTGCAAAAGGCAAAAGCGGACTTTGGCAAGGGTGAGTACCGCTGGGTCGCGGAGGCTTTAAAGCATGTCGTCTTCGCCGATCCGGAGAACAAAGTCGCCAAGGAACTGCTCGCGGACACTTACGAGCAGATGGGCTACCAGGCCGAATCCGGTCCGTGGCGCTCGATTTATCTGCAAGGCGCGCTTGAGCTGCGGCGCGGTGTTCCAAACGCAGGCGAGATCGAAACGGCGGGGCCGGACACGGTCAGGGCGATGCCGCCGGAGATGACGTTCGATTATCTTGCGGTGCAGCTCAATGCCGACAAGGCGGCAGGCAAGAAGCTGTCGCTGACGATGGCTTTCAGCGACCTCGGGGAGTCGTATGCGCTGTTTGTCGAGAACTGCGTGCTCAACTACTCCAGAAAACCGGCCACGACGGACGCCAGGCTGACGCTTACCAAGGCGACGTTGGATCGGCTGCAATCGGGTCAGATGTCGGTCGAGCAAGCACTCACGTCCGGCGACATCAGGATCGACGGCCGCCGGGAAGCGGTGTCGGAATTCGCCGGTTTGTTCGAGAAGCCCCCGTTCTGGTTTGCCATCGTCACGCCCTGAACCCAGGAGACACCCCATGTGGATCAGGGTTGCCGGCGGACGCTGTCATCCTGCCGGCCGCTTCGCTGGTGGCGAAACGCGCTGATCGCGCCGGCATGCCCGCCCAAGGGCGGCTTCCATGATCAAGCTTCGGTTCCCGGCACAGGATTGACACGGTCATCATGCCCTTCATCGACATTTTCGCCTGGATTGTCCTGATCGTTCTCGTCGTGACAATCGTAGCCGTCGTCGCGGCGCTCGGAATGATGCCGGGTCGCATCGCCCGCAGGCGCGGCCATCCCTGGGCGGAGGCGGTGACGGTCGGGAGTTGGGCCACCCTGGTTTTCGGGTTCGTATTCTGGCCTCTGGTATTGATCTGGGCCTACGTCGATGTGCCGGCCCGGCGGGAGCCGCCGCAATGATCGTTGTTCTGCTCAATTCCTATATCGCACTGCTGGCCCTGTTCGTCTGGCTCCGGTTCATTCCCCTCAACACGTTCTGGAAGCTGTCGCCGGTCCTCGTGCTGTTCGCTCTCCTCGTCGGCCTGTTCATCCCCATGGGCTGGGGTGCGCCCTCGGGACCGGTGGCGGTGATCCGCAACGCGGTGCAGGTCATTCCCTCCGTGTCCGGGGAGGTGACCGATGTGCCGGTCGCAGCGAATACCCCTTTGAAGGAAGGGGATGTGCTGTTCCGCATCGACCCAACCACCTACAAGGCGGAAGTCGATACCATCGAGGCGCAGTTGCGTTTCGCCGAGTTGCGCCTGTCCCAGTTTGCGGAACTCAGGAACCGGGACACCGGGCGGTCCTTCGACGTGCAGCAGCGGGAATCCGAGGTCGAGCAACTGCGGGCCCGGCTCGACGGCGCCAAATGGAACCTCGACCGGACCAGCGTGCGGGCGCCGGCCGATGGCTATGTGACCAATCTGGCCCTGCGCAAAGGGGCTCGCGTCACCGCCCAGACCCCGGTAATGGCCTTTATCGACACGTCGGAGACTATCCTCGGCATGGAAGTCCCACAGATCTATGCGCGCTATGTCGAGGCTGGCCAACCTGTGGAATTGACGTTCAAGCCCTTGCCGGGTGAGATCTTCACCGGGCGCGTCGAGGCCGTATTGCAGGCGCTCGCGACCGGGCAGATCCAGCCGGGCGGCCTCGCTGCTGCGCCGTCCGAGATCCAGGCGACGCCCTTCGTCGTTCGGGTCCGCCTCGACGATCACGAAGCGGCACGCCGCCTGCCGGCCGGCAGCGCCGGGGCCGCTGCGATTTTCACCGATCATATACGAGCGGCCCACGTCATCCGTCAGGTCTTGCTGCGGCAGACGGCGATCCTGAACTACCTGAACCCATTCTGACCGAGATCGCGGAAACCGGAGGAAAGCATGAGGAGATGTGTTCTCGCCACCCTCGCCTTCATCGTCTTGGCGGCACCCGCGCATGCACAGGTCTCGTCCGGCGAGGATCTTGATAAGCGCCAGATCCACCGCCGGGCGGTCGAGGCCGTGATCTGGGGTATGCCCGCGGTCAACTACGACTTGATGCTCCAGGCCGCTCTGAAGGCAGGCGCAAAGGAGAACCAGATCGTCTACTGGTCGAACTTCCTCGATTGGAAAAACCAGACGCTCACCCCGAATCCCACCACGATCTACCTCATGCCCTTCATCGACATGAAGGATGTCGGCCCGGTGGTGGTGGAGGTTCCAATCGCCGACGGAGGCTCGATCACCGGGACCATTTTCGATGCCTGGCAAGTGGCCCTGGAGGATGTCGGTCCCGCTGGTGCCGACAAGGGCAACGGCGGCAAGTACCTTATACTTCCCCCAGGCTATGGCGGCAGGGTGCCCGACGGTTACATCGTGCTCCAGTCCGGTACCAACATGGCCGGCGCGCTGCTGCGCTCCAACGTCAGCAGCGGCTCCGCCGCCGACATCGCCAAGGCGGTGGCCTACAGTAAGCAGATCAAGCTCTATCCGCTGTCCAGCGCAGCTAATCCTCCACCGACAGCTTTCGTCGATGCGATCAGCGTCGAGTTCGACAGCACGATCCCCTACGACATCCGTTTCTTCGAGTCCCTTGGCCGTTTCGTTCAAAGGGAGCCGTGGCTGGAGCGGGACAGGGTCATGATCGACCCGCTCAGGTCGGTCGGCATCGAACAGGGCAAGCCGTTCCAGCCCGGCGACGAGACGCGAGAGCTTCTGAATCAGGCCGCCGCCGAGGCCCATGCCCTGCTGGATCGCGGCTATGAGGCGCTGTTCTCACCCTATTACCCAGATGGACAGTGGGCGCTCCCACTTGCCCATGAGTTGACGGAGGGCTTGTCGAACAACTTCGCCAAGTCCGGCGTGTATCCCACGGATACCCGAGGCATCTTCTTCTCCATGGCGTTCTCCAGCGTCAAGCACCTGGGAACAGGCCAGTTCTATATGGTGGCGCTCCATGACAGGACGGGCCAGCCGTTCGACGGCGGCCAAACCTATCGGCTGACGGTGCCGGCGGATGTGCCGGCTCAGCTCTATTGGTCGGCTACAGTCTATGATCGCACCACCCACGCCTTGATCCGGAATCAGAAGTGGCCCTCCCGTGGCTCGACGACGCCCGGACTTCAAGTGAACGGCGATGGATCGGTCGATCTATTCTTTGGCCCCAATCCACCCTCCGGCAAGGAATCGAACTGGATTCCCACCCAGGCCGGCCGCGGTTGGGAGGTGATGATGCGCTTCTACGGGCCGCAGAAACCGCTTTTCGACAAGACCTGGCGCCTGCCGGATGTCCTGCTAGCTCAATGATCCCGTCCCTGCTTTGGGCGGCATGCGTCCCATCGAGCTTATCGACACTGTGGAAGGGCGGGCTTTCGTGTCCGCGACGCTGGCGAAGCTGCAAAGCGGAGCCTACGCGTGAGGCAGGCAGTTCGGTGACCTTGTGACCCACGGCTGAATGGTACCGAGGACCACAACCCAACTTGACGAGCGGCGACATCAGGATTGACTTCCTTTCGAATCTAGGATAAATATCCTTTATTAATTTCCCGGAAAGCGCCCGCCATGTCCCAATCTGCTGAAGCCTCAGCCGAAACGCTCTCGTCATGCCCGCCCCCAACTCTCTCGCACCGCCAGGAAGCCTTCGCCCGGCACGTAGCATCCGGCACCACCCTGACCGATGCGGCCCGGCTGGCGGGCTATGCCTGGGACAGCGCGCGTCAGACGGGGTCGCGGCTGATGAAGGAACCGCACGTTGCAGCCCGCGTCGCCGACCTGACCCACGCCAAGGAGGACCAGCGCCAGGGCGAGCTTGACGAACTCGTCGGCGGCCTCAAGCGCGTGATGATCGACGCCATGGCGCGGAAGAACGATTTTGCGGCACTCCGCGCCATCGACATGATCGCCCGCCTGCGCGGAATCGTCCCTACCACGGCAAAGCGCTCCAGCGGCATCGCCGCAGCACTGGAGGAAATGCGCCAGTGCCAGGAGGACGACACGGAAGCCGAGGCAGCCGACGTGGATTTCACTCCGGAAACGGTCTTCGATCCGCCGATGCCGCCCGAGCACCCGCGACTGGTCGAACCCATGCCCGCTCCCGAACCGGAACCTGCCTCACCGGCTCAGGCATCCGCCCAGGCTCGCGCCACCGCCAACGAAGCCACCCGCGCCGCGGTTCGCCGCAAACTCTTCTGCTACGAGCATCTGCTCACCCGTCATCCCGAACTCTCCAGCCAAATTCACGACCTCAGCGACGCGCTAGCCTATTTCGACGACGGCGACACCCTGCTCCCGCCGGAGCTTTGGCCCGGCGGTGCTGATAGGCGCTGACTTGAAACGTCCCAGCGCGTCATGCTGGCCTTCCCTTCCACCTTTCCGTCATGCCAAGACTTGATCTTGGCATCTCCCGGCGAAAGCTGACGCGAGGAAATCAACCTCAAGTCTGGGTGTCAACCGCTCAGTTCCTGAAAGGAGATACCAAGATCAAGTCTTGGTATAACGAAAAGGGCGTAGGGAGCCTAAGTCAGCGCCTATGCGGCGGCACCGGCCAGCCATGCGGCGGAGCAACCGGAAATGATGACAATTCATGACTCCTGCGGCCCTGATCGGGGAGTCAACATCCCGCCTCACACTTCGCCGAAGGGTGGCTTGACAGCCTCCCCCAAAGTTGTGACCATAAACTGGTATGCTGATAACTTCAGCAATGAGGACCAACACAAAAAGCAAGAAAAAGTCCCGGCAAAGCGCGCACCGCTACCGCAACTAACAAGTGTCAAACAAGAATAACCTCGGGGAGGAAAGCAATGAAAAGACGCAGCTTCATACAGCTTGCGGCGGGCGCCGCGCTTGTGACCGGCGTTGCACCGCTGGCGTATCCGGCACGGGCGGCATCCAAGACGATCGTCTACCTGACGCCCGGTCTCGACCTGCCGTTCTGGCGCTACCTGTCCAAGGGCGTGGAATCGGCGGCTAAAGCCAAGGGCTACGAGTTCCTGGCGCTGGATTCCCGCAACAACCCGCAGACCCAGCTTCAGAACGCCCAGGACTCCATCGCCAAAGGCGTCGCCGGCATCGTCATCTCGCCGACCGACTCGTCCACCGCTCCCAGCGTGCTGGAACTGGCGAAACGGGCCAACATCCCGGTGGTGGTCGCCGATATCGGCACAAACAGCGGCGACTACGTCTCCTTCATCATCTCCAACAACTACGAAGGCGCCAAGGGCGTCGGCGTCGCGCTCGCCCAGGCGTTGAAGAAGAAGGGCTGGGAAAGCGGTTCGGTCGGGCTGATCACGATCTCCCAGGCGCGGAAGAACGGTCAGGCCCGCACCCAGGGCTTCCGCGACGGACTGGTCGAAGGCGGCGTCAAGACCAAGGAAGCGGGCTTGCAGCAGATGCAGTCCTACACCGCCGACGAGACGTTCAAGTTCACCCAGGACATGCTGACCGCCAACCCCGACATGCGCGGGTTGTTCATCCAGACCGACCAACCGGCGATCGGAGCACTCCGCGCGATCAAGGCGGCCCGGCGCGATGGCCAGATCCTGGTCGCGGCGTTCGACGGCATTCCGGAATTCGTCGATCTGCTGAAGTCCGGCCAGATCGTCGCCTCCGGCATGCAGCAGCCCTACCTGATGGGCCAGAAGTCGGGCGAAGCGATGATGAGCCACATCGCCGGCCAAAGCGTCGAAAAGGAAATCTCCGTCCCGATCCTGACCGTCACCAGCGAGAACATCGACAAGGTGCTTCCCACGGTGAGAGAGACCGTCTTCGCCAACGAGGTGAAGTAGCACTTCGCCGACCGACGCCCCGGCCACCCCAATCCGGGGCGTCCTCTCTGGAGACGGAATTCCATGACCATCCGCGATCCGCTGCTGACCGCCACCGGCATCGCCAAGACCTTCGACCGCACGCGGGCGCTGGCCGGCGCGCATTTAGAATTGTTGCCGGGGGAGGTCCACGGCCTGCTCGGCGCCAACGGCGCCGGCAAATCGACGCTGTCCAAGGTGATCACCGGCCACGTCATCCCGGACGAGGGCCAGTTGGTCTATCGCGGCCAGCCGCTCCGGCTGCGCTCGACCCGCGACGCGCTCGACCACGGCATCGCCATCGTGATGCAGGAAACCAGCCTCGTCCCCGACCTGTCGGTGGCCGAGAACATCTTCCTGCCGGAACTCGGCCGCAAGGGTGCCGGCATCTCCTATGCCGGCCTCAACCGCAGGGGCGCCGAACTGCTGGCCACCCTCGGCCAGGAAGACGTCCTGCCGCTCGACATCAAGGTCCGGCATCTCTCCGCCGCCCAGCGCCAGCTTGTCGAGATCGCCAAGGCGCTCGGCGTCGGGGCCGAACTGATCATCTTCGACGAGCCGACCGCATCGCTCAGCCCGATCGAGGTCGACCGCCTGTTCGACATCATGACCCGTCTCCGAAGCGGTGGGACCGGCCTGATCTTCGTCTCCCACCGGCTGGAGGAAGTGTTCGAGATCACCGACCGCGTCACGATCATGCGGGAAGGCCGCACGGTGCTGGCCTCCCATCCGACCGGATCGCTGACTCAGGCGGAACTGATCCGCCACATGGTCGGCCGCGACCTCGGCGGCATCTATAACCGCGCGCCGACGACGGCGGGTAAACTAGCCGCCCCGGTCGCCCTGGAAGTAACCGGCCTGAAATCGCCGCCCCTGGTGCGCGACGTGTCCTTCGCGGTCCATGAAGGCGAAATCCTCGGCCTCGGCGGTCTGGTCGGCGCCGGGCGTTCGGAAACGGTGGAAGCGATCTTCGGCCTCCGCCCGCGCAGCGCCGGCACCATCACGGTCGGCGGCAAGATCGTCAACCCGAGGAAGCCGGCGCAGGCGGTGCGGGCCGGCATCGGCTTCGTCGCGGAGGACCGGCGCAGCCAGAACATCGTGCCCGACCTGTCGGTCAAGGAGAACCTGCTGCTGGCCCATCTCGGCGCGCATCGCGGCTTCGGCCTCGGCTACCGCAGCCGGGAGAAGGACATCGACCGCCTGCTGGCAAGCCTGGGCCTGCCGGCAGACCGGCTGCTCGACGCCAACATGCTGAACTTCTCCGGCGGGATGCAGCAGAAGATCATCATCGCCCGTTGGCTGCTGCTCAATCCCAAGGTGCTGATCCTGGACGAGCCGACCAAGGGCGTCGATATCGGGACGCGCCAGTCGATCTACCAGTTGCTGCGCGATGTTGCAGCCAAAGGCGTCGCGGTCGTTGTGGTGTCCTCCGACTTCGAGGAACTGATCGGACTGTCCGACCGCATCGTCGTCATCAGCGACGGCGCCAGCATCGCCGACTTGTCGGCGGACCTGCTGGACGAGGAAAAACTGACGCTGCTCGCGGCGCCTCGCACCTCGATGGCGCGCAATACGGAAATGCTGAGGAACCTCAGCACCGAGACCGGCGGGGCAGGGTTCTGGGCGCTGCTCGATCAAGACCGGATGATCTGCCTGAACCTCGTGGGCAATGCCGCCTCCGCCGATCCGGGGTTCGCCACCGGCGACGCCAAACCCTTCGCCGAGACCCGGATTCCAACCGCCCTGAAGAGTCGCGAACCGATCTTCGTCCCCGAGGCGGACGGCCAGCGCTCCACCATGCTGCTGCCGCTCCGCACCGCGCGCGGCCACGACATGGGCTGGGTCGGCCTGACACTGCCCGCAAACGCACGCACACCGTCACCCGAAACCATCCGTGGGCGCGTCGAAGCGCTCGCTGCCTCACTGTGACCTGCCCACTGGACCGGAGACCATGACGCTGATGACCCAGACCGCCGGAGAACGCACCGCCGGCGCCTTCCGCAAGCTGACCGGACGGCTTGAAATTCGCATGCTCGTGCTGGCTATCGTCCTGGCCTGCGTCCTGTCGCTGCTGTCACCCTATTTCCTGACGCGATCCAACATCTTCAACATCCTCGACCAGTCGGTGGTAGTCGGGATCGTCGCCGTCGGCATGACCTTCGTGATCCTGACCGGCGGCATCGACCTGTCGGTCGGCTCCATCGCCGGGCTGACCGGCATCATCCTGGGGCTGGCGGTGCAGAACTATCCGCTGCCGGTCGCGATCACGCTCGCCGTGGCGTCGGGGGCGGGGATCGGGCTGATCTCCGGCCTGCTGATCGCGTATTTCAGTCTGGCGCCCTTCGTGGTGACGCTGGGCATGATGGCGATCGGGCGCAGCCTCGCCTACATCCTGTCCGGCCAGACCGCCATTTCCAACATCCCGTCGGGCATGTCGGACCTCGTCTATACCGACATCCTGGGCTTGCCGGCCAACGTCCTGCTGCTCTGCGTCCTCTACCTCGCGGCCTGGGGCTACCTGACCTACACCAAGGGCGGCCGGACGATCTACGCGGTCGGCTCCAACAAGGAAGCGGCGCGCGCGGCGGGCCTGCCGGTCTTCTTCTACTCCGTGCTGCCCTATGTCGTGTCCGGGGCGCTCGCGGCGGTCGCCGTCACGATCTCGATCGCCCAGCTTCTCTCGGCCGACCCGCTGATGGGCAACGCGCTGGAACTGGACGCCATCGCCGCCGTCGTGATCGGCGGGGCCAGCCTGTTCGGCGGGCGCGGCTCGATCATCGGCACGCTGATCGGCGTGCTGATCATGGTCATGATCCGGAACGGCCTGAACCTGATCGGCGTGTCGCCCTTCTGGCAGGGCTCGGCGATCGGCTCGATCATCATCGCCGCCCTGCTGATCGAAAGCATCGTCAGCCGCCGGGTCGGCAGATAACAAGGATTCAGGGGAGGAAAAACCATGACCGCAGAACCGGTGGAAGCCATCAAGCTCTTCGGGACCGAAGAACCGTCCCCTCCCGCTCCGATCCTGCGGGCGGGCAGCCTGACGGCGGAGTTCGACGCCGGCAACCTCCGCCACATCCGCGTCGGCGGGGTGGAGGTTATCCGCGCAGTCTCCTTCATCGTCCGCGACCGCAACTGGGGCACCTACAACCCCGTCATCTCCGGCCTGACGACGGATGAAACCACCGACGGTTTCACGGTGCGCTACGAAGCGACCACCGGCGACGACAGCCAAAGCTTCCGCTACCGTGCCGTCATCGAAGGCAGTGCGGATGGCCATCTCACCTTCCGCTGCGAAGGCGAAGCCGTCACCGACTTCCTGACCAACCGCACCGGCTTCGTCGTCCTGCACTCGGCCGGCGTCGCCGGCCTGCCGGTCGAGATCGAGCATACCGGCGGCGAGAAGGTATCGGGCCAGTTCCCCGAACTGATCGACCCGGTCCAGCCCATGATGGACCTGCGGGCCCTGACCCACGAGGCCGCCCCCGGCCTCCGCGTCACCTGCCGGATGGAGGGCGACACCTTCGAGATGGAGGACCAGCGCAACTGGACCGACGCGTCCTACAAGACCTATGTCCGCCCGCTGGCTCTCCCCTGGCCGTATATGCTCGAAGCAGGCTCCAGGCTTGAGCAGGCGGTCACGCTGACCGTCACCGGCTCCGCCTCCGCCCAATCCGGGTCATCGGCTGGCGGCGTGACAGTGACGTTCGGTGACACGCATGGACCGGCGCCGCAACTGGGCCTCGGCTACGATCCCGACGAAGCGGAGGCCGCGAAAGCAGCGGCGGAGACGCTGGCCCAAGTCAAGCCGCACCACCTGATCTGCCACCACGACCCGCGCCGGGGCCACGACCGGAGCACGCTTGAAGCGGCAGCCACTCTCGCCCGGACGCTCGGTGCCGTGCCGTGGCTGGAAGCTGTCATCGTCGAAGTCGAGAACTTCGAGGCGGAAGTAGCAGCACTCGGCGACACCGCCGCAGAACTCGGCTCGCCGTTCGAAGTCGTGATGCTGTCTCCCGCATCCGACCTGAAATGCACGCTGCCCGGCAGCGTCTGGCCGCCGGCAGCGCCGGCAGACGCGCTGTTCCGAGCGGCGCGCAAAGCTTTCCCGGACGCCAGATTAGGCGGCGGCATGTTCAGCTACTTCACGGAGCTGAACCGCAAGCGCCCGCCGCTCCGCTACCTCGACCTCGTCGGCTTCACCACCTCGGCCTTGGTCCATGCCGGCGACGACATATCGGTGATGGAAGGGCTGGAATCCTTGCCCGCGATCACCGCCAGCGCCCGCGAGATTGCAGGCGGCCATCCGCTGGCGGTAGGGCCGAGCGCCATGGGCATGCGGATGAACCCCTACGGCGACGCGCCGATGGAGAACCCGCGCAACATCCGTCAAGCGATGAACCGCAACGACCCGCGCCAGCGCGGTCTGCTCGGCGCCGCCTGGACACTGGGCTACTACAGTCACATGGCACGCGGCGGCGCCTCGGCGGTAGCCTTCGGCGGGTTGACGGGACCGCACGGCATCGTCCACGCACGCCAAGGCTGGCCGCAGCCTTGGTACGACGACAACGGCGGCCTGTTCCCGGTCTTCCACGTCCTGCGCGGCCTTTCGGCCTTGTCAGGCCGGACCATGAAGGCGCTGGAGATCTCCGACCCCAGCGCCGTTCAGGGTATCGCGGTCGAAGCGGATGCCAGCACGGAACTGTGGCTGGCGAACCTGACAGGCCGGGAGCAGACCGTCTCCCTGCCGCGACCGGCTCTGCAAACCGCCGTGCTCGATGCGGCATCGTTCGGCCAGGCGAGCCGCACCGCCGATCTGCTCGACCGCATGACGTCCGAGGACTCATCCACATTGACGCTAGGCCCCTACTCGACCATCCATGTCCGTCTTTGAAGTGCCGATGAGCCGAGAAGGAGAGATCGAATGACAAGTGTACCCGAAACGGACCGCGAGCTTGTCCTGACGCGGGACATCGACGCGCCGCGCGAGAAGCTGTTCAGGGCATGGACCCAGCCCGAACTCCTGAAGCAATGGTTCGCCCCGCTGCCCTTCACGACGCCGCACGCGGAACTGGACGTCCGACCGGGCGGCTCCAGCGTGATCGTCATGCGGGGTCCCGACGGGACCGACTACCCGAACCGGGGCGTCTACCTGGAGGTCGTCGAGAACGAGCGTCTCGTCACCACCGATGCCTTCACCAGCGCATGGCAGCCTTCGGAAAAGCCGTTCATGACCCTGATCCTGACCTTCGAGGACATCGGCGGCGGCAGGACGCGCTATACCGCGCGCGTCCGTCACTGGACCGTCGAAGACAGGGAGATGCACGAGAAGATGGGTTTCCACGAAGGCTGGGGAACCTGCGCCGACCAGTTGGCGGCCCTGGTTGCAAGGCTCTGACGCCGTTTCGAAGGCGGAACTTCCGACGCCACATCGGGTTGCCCCCTGAACCGGAACGATCCGCTTCAGGATCAAGCTAGGAACGAGGTTCACAGCCATGGCATCGCGCCCCGTAGTTTGTGTGACCGGCGCCTCAGCCGGTGTCGGCCGCGCCATAGCGCTGGCCTTTGCCGCAAAATGGGGGGCTGCGGTCGCCCTGATCGCCCGCTCCGCCGATGCCCTCGACGAAGTCCGGCGCGAAGTGGATCGGCTCGGCGGCCATGGCCTCGCGCTGCCGCTCGACGTCGCGGACGATGCGGCCGTCACAGCAGCCGCCGATAGGATCGAACGCGAACTCGGCCCCATCGACGTCTGGGTCAACAACGCGATGGTCACCGTCTTCGGCCCCGCCGAAAGCCTCACGCCGGAGGAACTGCGGAGGGTTACCGACGTGACGTATCACGGCTCCGTCTTCGGCATCCAGGCGGCGCTCCGCCACATGAAGCCGCGCGACCATGGCACGATCATCCAGATTGGCTCGGCGCTGGCCTATCGCTCGATCCCGCTCCAGTCCGCCTATTGCGGGGCGAAGCATGCGATCATGGGTTTCCTGGACAGCGTGCGGTCCGAACTGATCCATGACCGCTCCAATGTTCGGCTGAGCATGGCTCAACTTCCGGCGGTCAACACGCCGCAGTTCGACTGGGCACGCAGCCACATGCCGTACCGCGCCCAGCCGATGGGCAAGATCTTCCAGCCGGAAGACATCGGCCGCGCCATCGTCCACATCGCGGAAAACCCGAAACGGGAATACTGGCTGGGCGGCCCGGCGATGGAGGCGATCCTCGGCAACTTCCTGGTTCCCCAGTTCGCCGACTATTACCTGGGCCGGACCGCCGTGGAAGGCCAGCAGACGCCGGAACGGGACGACCCGAACCGGCCCGACAACCTGTTCGAACCGGTCGAGGGCCGCCACAGGATGCGCGGCCGCTTCGGCCTGCCGCGCTACCATCTTCGCCTGACCTCCAGCGGCCCGACCGCGCGGCTCGCTACCGTCGCAGTCGGATCGGCGCTTGCCGTCGGACTTGGCATGCTGGCAGGAACCGCACTCGCTTCAAGGTCTCGCTGACATGAGCATCACGCCAAAGCCCTTCGCCCTTGCCGTCCCCGACCAGGAGATCGCCGACCTGCGCGACCGGCTCCGCCTGACCCGCTTTCCGGATCAGGCGCCCGGCGAGCCCTGGGCCTATGGGACCGATCTCGGCTGGATGCGGGACTTGGTCGCCTATTGGCGGGACGGCTTTGACTGGCGGGCGCAGGAGGCGCGGCTGAATGCGTTTCCGCAGTTCACGGCTCCCCTCAGCGGGATCGACGTCCACTTCCTCCACGTTCCCGGCAAAGGCGACAAGCCGCTTCCGCTGCTGCTGTCGCATGGCTGGCCGGGTTCGGTGTTCGAATTCCTGGACATCATCCCGCGCCTGACCGATCCGGCACGCTTCGGCGGCGATCCGGCCGATGCCTTCACAGTGGTAGCCCCGTCGCTTCCCGGGTTCGGCCTGTCGTTCAAGCCCGGTCAAGCCCGCTTCGGCGCCGAGGAAATCGCGGATTGCTTCGCCGAACTGATGACCGGCGTGCTCGGCTACGACCGCTTCGGCGCACAGGGCGGCGACTGGGGGTCGTTCATATCCTCCAGGCTGGCCTATGCGCACCCCGAACACGTCGCCGGTATTCATCTCAACCTGATGCCGTTGCCGCGCGATCCGGCGGCCTTCGCCGATCCCAACGCCGAGGAGAAGCGCTATTTCGAAGAGATGGCCGTCTTCATGAAGGAGGAGACCGGCTACCAGTCGATCCAGGGTACGCGCCCGCAGACGCTGGCCTATGGGCTGACCGACTCCCCGGCTGGCCTCGCTGCCTGGATAGCCGAGAAGTTCCGGATCTGGTCGGACTGCGGCGGCGACGTCGAGTCCGTCTTCACCAAGGACGAGCTGCTGGCCAATATCGGCCTGTATTGGTTCACCGGCGCCATCGGATCGTCGTTCTGGCCGTACTATTCGCGCATGCACCGGCCCTGGCCGATCCCGCCGGGCGGCACCGTGGACGTGCCGATGGGCTACTGCGAGTTCCCGCGCGAGATCCTCCGACCGCCGCGCTCCCTGGCGGAGCGCACCTACAAGGACATCCGGCGCTGGAGCGTGATGGACCATGGCGGCCATTTCGCCGCGATGGAGCATCCCGACGAACTCGCCCATGAGGTCCGGGAGTTCTTCAGGCCTTTGCGGGCTGGATGAGATTGGCGAGCAGACGGAAAGCCCCCGGTACCAGCCGGTCGAGCTGATGGTGGATCACCAGCCCGGTGTGGGTGTGCCGGCCCTTGCCGACCACCGCTGACACCAGCGCACCGTCGAGCGGGTCTTCCCCAGGGTCGGACATTGACAGCAGCGCTTGGTAAGCCGGATCGCGGTCCGCCGCGAAGTAGAGGCCGCGCTCCTTGTCCCAGCCAGCCCAGTCGGCAGCGCCGATCCAGTTGGGCGTGGTCAGCAGCGGATGGTCCGGGATCAGCACCGTGACCTCCGCCGCCGGGTCGGTGACGCGCCAGCGCAGCGAAGGCTTGCCGATTTTCAGCGGCAGGGGCGGAGTGGCGGCGTCGTCCCAGCCGTCGGTCGGGCGATGATAAAGGGTGACGAGATGCCCGCCGGCTTCTATCCAGCAATGGATGCGCCCCGTTGCCGCAGCAAGGTCCGGCCGATTGCCGAAGGCGAAGATGCCGACTACTATGGTGGTGAAACGCGAGAGGTCTGCCTGGGGCAACGTCTCCGCATCCAGTTCCTCGACATCCAAGCCCATCTGGGCAAGCCACAAGCCGACGCGGTCGCTACCGCCGCCGACGTAACCGATGCGCGTGTTCGATGGCAGGGCCAGGGAAACGGCGAGCACTTGGACAAGCGCAGGTTCGGCATGCAAGGTTTCGCCGATATGCGGGTAGCCGATAATAGTCTCGACGTAGGCGGGCTCGCCATCTACGGCGATACCGATGTCATGGACCCCGGCCGACAGGTCCGCTGGCGGCAGCAGGTTGAAGCGGCCTTCCCCGGCTTCCGCCGTCCATCCGGCGGGGAGTGTCGGCAAGGCTTCACCGCTCGCCGTGATGCGCAACGGAATGGCTTTGCGCGGAAGCGTCAGGTTGAGGATGGCGGCGTCTGGTTCTAGCAAAACCGTCGCTTTCGGAGCGATGGTCAGCGGCTCCTCCAGATCGACCGCCAGCGAGATTTTCCGGCCCGCAATTTCTGCCGTAGCCTCGATCCACAAGAGTCCGTTGCCGCCCAGCGCGTCGAAGTGCTCGGCAAACGGGATGCCCACGGGAGCCTGAGCGTCCACGGTAAGGTTCCAGCAGCCGTCGCCGTCCGGCACGGTGGAAATTCCGGTTCCGGCAACCGGCTTAACGGAAACGGTGGGGTCGTTGACTGCGATGTGCAGCTTCCCGGTAGCGCCGGGAGCCAGCATCGCAGGCTCGGCCCATGCGCGGATGATCAGACCGGAGGAAATGGCAATGACGGCATCCAGCTCGCGAAGCTTGCGCTCCAGCCGATGCGCGGTTTGCCCGCGCAGTTCTGGCTGACAAGTCAGCAGCGCGGCTTCCACATGACCGGCGGCTTCGATTGCGGAAGAACGGATCGCGGCCACGTCGGGGAAAGCGGCACGGCAGCGATTTACTGCTTCCTGCGCCGCTTCCAGACCCACAAGCGCGCTCAGATCAGCCGGCAGTCCGTCGCGGATGTCGGTCATTTCAGGCATCCCGCCGATACGGCAGTGCAGGGGCCAAGCCGTCTCGGGCCGGTCCAGGCAGACGCCCATGCCCTGGGAGCGATGACAGGCGCGCGACCACTCGCCGATCTGGTCGAACGCCGCTCCCGTGACGGTATCGACTCCCGGCGCTCTGACCACCACGCTGGCGGACGGTGGCGGAGCCTCGTCGTCATAGGCGTAGCTGGCGCCCGACCATGCCGGGACATAGAGCCGGGCGACCTGCCACGGCTCCAATCCCTCCGTTCGGTACGTGGGATCGGCGGCAAGGGCGACGGCGGTTTCCGCCGCCCGCGTCATCGCCCGGTGATGGCCGTGCTGGCCGGGTACGTCCAGGAACGTCGTGATCACGATATCCGGGCGCTCACGGCGATAGGCCCGGACCAGACGGTCGACGATCCGGTCGTCGCCCCAACGCGCCAGGGTGTCCTCCGCGTTCTTGGAGAAGCCGAAATCATGGACGGGATCGCCCGGTCCCATGCCGAGCCAAGCGATACCGGCATCCAGCACCCGTGCCGCCGCTTCCATCTCCCGCGTTCGGAGCACGGCCAGGGCGGCGCCGCGTTCGGGTCCCAAGCCGTTTTGTCCGCCCTCGCCGCGCGTCGAGCAGGCGACCACGACCCGCATGCCGTAGCCGAAGCGCAGTGCCGCGAGAAGGCCGCTGGCCTCGTCGTCGGGATGGGCGCCGGTATTCATCACGGTCAGGACGGAGCCCAGCCGCTCCAGTGCCCGGTGCAGATTCTCAAGATCAGCCGGTGCCAGATCAGTCGGCAAGCGTGTCTTCCTTCTCCGCGATTGCAGGCGGAACTTCGGTTTCGGATAACCGCGCGCGGTCCAGGCGCGGCGCAAGGGTTTCCAGCAGGGGCAGGGCGGCGGCACCCAGGGCTGCCGTCAACCGCCCCGTCGCTCCGGCCAGGACGCGCGGCAGGCTGCGCTGGCGGCGGCTGGCGACGGAGATCGGCAACGGGTGCATCGCCTCGATCAGTGCGTCGAGCAGCGCCACCGGCAGGGAGCCGCCGAGGATGATGCTTTCCGGGTCGAACAGGTTCTCCAGCATCGCGATCATCGGCGCCAGCTTCGCGGCGGCGTCGCGAGTCCAGGCCGTCAGTTCCGGATGGCCGGACCTGACCAGTGCGTCCAGGTCGGCGCGCCGGCCGGCATCGAGGCCGGACGCCGCCAGCCTTTCGTCAAGCGCATGGAGGGAGGCGTAGCGCTCCAGGCAGCCCCGGTTGCCGCAGGGGCACGGCAGGCCGTCGGGAACGACCATGACATGGCCGACCTCCCCGGCATTGCCGAAGGCTCCTCGAAACGGCCGGCCCTCGCTGACGATGCCGAGGCCGAGGCCGACGCCGAAATAAACCAGGCAGAAGTCGCGCAGCGACTTGCCGGCGCCATGCAGCCGCTCGCCCACGGCGGCGGCGGTCGCGTCGTTCTCGACCACGACCGGCAAGCCGGTCGCGGCGGTCAGCACGGTAGCCGCGTCGATGCCGCTCCAGCCGGGCAGGGTGGTCGGGCCGACCGATGACAGGCCTTCGATCTCGAACGGACCCGGCATGACCACGCCGACGCCGAGCACCGGGGCGACGCCGCCGTCCGGCATCTCCCGGATGCGCGCGACCTCCGCCGCGACCAGGGGAACGAGGCTGTCGGGCGCGGTGTCGGTCAGCTTGATCCGGCGCTGCGCCCGCAACTGGCCGGCCAGATCGACCAGCACCGTGACGAGGCCGTCGGCGGCCAGTTCGACCCCGACGGTGGCGCCGCCGTCCGGATTGACGGCGAACTGGACCGGCGGCTGTCCGCGTCCGGCCCGCCGTCGGCCCTGGCGGATCAGCAGCCCATCGGCCGCCAATTCGTCGACGATGTTGGATACGGCCTGGGCGGTCAGATGGGCCATGCGCGCGATCTCGGCCCTGCCGATGGGTCCATGCAACCAGACCGTCTCCAGCACGACACGTCGGTTGTGGGTCCGGTTGCGTTCTGGGTTGCTCCCGATCGCGGCGTTGCCGGTCGCCTGGGAAGAGGCCGAGCGCACCTTTGGAATCCGCATTGTCCCTCGGAAAGCTTGATCGACAGGGCTGCTCAACAGTCTCACCCTCCCTATAATAACTCAAGTGAATTTAGTTATTGACGGAACGGGCGGTCCAACGCAGGCTTGCATACGTGGATCTGCCTATAACGACCCACCAACAGGGAGACAATGAGCATGCGCCGTCTGCGCGACATCATCGGCGGTTCGCTGATCGCTTTGGGAATTGCAGTCTCCGGCGCGGGCAGCGCCCAGGCCGTCGAGATCGAGTACTGGCAGTACGTCTTCGACACCCGCGTCAAGGCGATGAACCGCCTGATCGAGGAGTTCCAGGCGGCCAATCCGGGCATCACCGTCAAGCACACGACCTTCCCATATGCCGACTACCAGACCAAGGTGATCGCATCGGCTTCCGCCGGGATCGGGCCTGATGTCGTGCAGCTTTTCTACGGCTGGCTCGACCTGTTCGTGAACGCCAAGCTGGTGCAGCCGCTGCCCAAGGACACCTTCCCGACGGAAGCGATCGAGAAGGACTTCTTCCCGATCGTCCAGGCGATGAAGCGCAATGGCGAATACTATGCCCTGCCGACCGCCGTCCGCTCGCTGGCGCTGTTCTACAACAAGAAGCTGTTCCAGGAAGCGGGCCTCGACCCGGCCAAGCCGCCGCAGACGCTCACCGAGTTGCTCGATGCCGCGAAGAAGACGGTGAAGATGGAAAGCGGCAACATGGTTTCCGCCGGCATCACGATGGACATGGCGGGCCAGGACCATCAGTGGTGGCGCGAGGTGCTGGTGCGTCAGTACGGCGGCGTGCCCTACAGCGACGACTACCGCAAGGTCACCTACAACGACAAGGCCGGCGCCGACGCGCTGAAGTTCTACACCGACCTGCAAACCAGCGAAAAGGTCGGGCAGATGGGCTTCATGGACGAAGGGCAGGCGGCGTTCCGCGCCGGCCGGGCCGCCATGACCATCGACGGCACCTTCCGCATCGGCTCGTTCAAGACCATCAAGGACTTCGAATGGGGCGTCGCCGAACTGCCGGCCAACGCCGAAGGCATGCGTTCCAACTATGCCAGCTACTGGACTAACGCCATCACGGCCAAGGCCAAGGGCGAGAAGCTGGAAGCGGCCAAGAAGTTCCTGGCCTTCGTCAGCTCCCCCAAGGCGATGGAACTATGGCTCGACGCGGTCGGCGAGTTGCCGGCCCGGCGCGAGGTGGCTCAGAAGCCGCAATACATGAATGACCCGGTCTACGGCCCGTTCCTCAAGGCGCTCGACTATTCCAAGGTCACGCTGTTCGTGGACGAGCAGGCCCAGCGCCAGATCACCATGGACATGACCAACCGCGTCCTGATCCAGGGCCAGGAGCCGCAGGCAGCGGTCGATCAGGCCGCCAAGGAAGAACAGGCGCTGATCGACCGGGTAGCGAAGTAAGGCCGGGTAACGAAGTAAGAAAGGACCGCGAGCCATGGACGAGAC
The DNA here is from genome assembly GCF_000936425.1 of Skermanella aerolata KACC 11604. Taxonomy (GTDB): domain Bacteria; phylum Pseudomonadota; class Alphaproteobacteria; order Azospirillales; family Azospirillaceae; genus Skermanella; species Skermanella aerolata. The sequence goes on from NZ_AVFK01000003.1 coordinate 234,474, forward strand.
GATCGGGGCGGAACCGCGCCGGCGCGGCCTGTGGGGCCGGCTGACGCTCCGCCAGAAACAGGTGATCTGGGCGTGGGGGTTCCTGGCAATCCCGATCGTCTTCTACAGCGTGGTCCGGTTCTGGCCTACCATCGACGCCTTCTACCTGTCCTTCACCAAGTGGAACCTGCTGCAACCGCCCGATTTCATCGGCTTGGACAACTACCGGCGGATGTTCGCGGACCCGCAGTTCTGGCAGGTCTTCCGCAATACCTTCCTCTACCTGATCATCGGCACGCCGGTCAGCCTGCTGCTGTCGTTCACGATCGCCTATCACCTGGATCGCGTGCGGTTCATGCACGGCTTGATCCGGGCGCTCTACTTCCTGCCCTATCTGACGACGGCCGCCGTGATGGCCTGGGTGTGGCGCTGGTTCTACCAGCCGGCTCCGGTCGGGCTGATCAACGACATGCTGTCCATGGTGGGCCTGCCGCAGCAGCCCTTCCTGCGCTCCACCGTCCAGGCGCTGCCGGCCGTGCTCGCTCCCGCCGTCTGGGCGGGATTGGGCTTCCAGATCGTCATCTTCATGGCGGGGCTGCGGGCGATCCCGACCAGCTATTACGAGGCGGCGCGGATCGACGGCGTTTCCAACTGGACGATCCTGACCCGCATTACCCTGCCGCTGCTGAAGCCGACCTTCGTCTTCCTGGTCGTCTTCGCCTCCATCGCCTTCCTGCGGATCTTCGATCAGGTCTACAACATGACCACGAACGATCCCGGCGGGCCGCTCAACTCGACCAAGCCGCTGGTGCTGATGATCTACCAGAGCGCCTTCAACTCCTTCGACATGGGATACGCGGCGGCCCAGACCGTCGTCCTGTTCCTGGTGCTGCTGGTGATCTCGCTGGTCCAGCTTACCGTGCTGAGGGACCGCTGACATGGCCGCCAGTTTCAAGGATGCCCGGTTCAACGATGTCCGCCCCGGCAAGGTGATCGCCTGGACGCTGCTGTTCCTGGGCGGCGTCGTGATGGTGACGCCGCTGCTGTTCATGCTCTCGACCTCGCTGAAGCCAGCATCCGACGTCTACGACTTGCGCCTGATCCCGGCCCGTCCGACGCTGGAAAACTATCTGGCGGTGTTCGAGGACGGACGCTTCCCCGGCTGGATCCTGAACTCGCTGTTCATCGCGACCGTGGTGACGCTGTCCAACGTGTTCTTCGACAGTCTGGTCGGCTACACGCTGGCCAAGTTCAAGTTCCGGGGCCGCTATCTGGTCTTCATCGCGATCCTGTCCACGCTGATGATCCCGACCGAGATGCTGGTGATCCCCTGGTACATCATGGCCCGCGACTTCGGCTGGCTGGACAGCTACTGGGGCATCATGTTCCCCGGCATGATGACGGCCTTCGGCACTTTTCTGATGAAGCAGTTCTTCGAGACGGTGCCCGACGACTTCCTGGAGGCGGCGCGGATCGACGGATTGAACGAGTTCCAGATCTGGTGGCGGATCGCGATGCCGCTGGTGACGCCGGCCCTGTCGGCACTTGCGATCTTCACGTTCCTGGGCAACTGGACGGCGTTCATCTGGCCGCTGATCGTCACGACCAGCGCCGAGCTTTACACGCTGCCGGTCGGGCTCTCCAGCTTCTCGGTCGAACAGGCTATCCGCTGGGAACTGATTATGACCGGCGCCAGCATTGCCACCCTTCCTACTCTAGTAATCTTCATAGTACTGCAACGCTTCATTGTGCGCGGCGTTGTCAAGGCAGGGCTTAAGGGATGACCGAAGTGACTTCAGACGGTTCAGTTTTCCCCGATCCGACCTATAAAGAAACCGTGCTGCGGCCCTTGTTCGACGGCGCCAAGACCCATCACGTCGATGGCTTCCGCCGGATCGACCGTGCCCATCTGGTCATGCTGGTGGAGACCGGAATCCTGCCGCGCGACGATGCCGCCCGGATCGCCCAGGCACTGGAAGCGATCGACCGCGAGATCGATCCGGCCCAGCTCACCTATACCGGCGAGGTCGAGGACTTCTTCTTCCTGATCGAGGCGGAGCTGAAGCGGCGGCTGGGTCCCGATCTGGCGGGCAAGCTGCACACCGCCCGGTCGCGCAACGACATCGACCACACGCTGTTCAAGCTGGCCCTGAAGCAGCGGACCGACGTGCTGCTGAGCCGTGCACGGAAGCTGGCGGCGACCCTGCTCGACGTGGCGGAGCGCGAAAAATCGACGCTGATCGTTGCCTATACCCATGGCCAGCCGGCCCAGCCGACGACCTTCGGCCACTACCTCTGCGCGGTGGCCGAAGTGCTGCTGCGCGATATCGAGCGGATCGCGGCGGCGCGCACCTTGATCGACAAGTCGCCGATGGGGGCCGCCGCGATCACGACATCGGGCTTCCCGATCGACCGGGCACGGGTCGCGGCGCTGCTGGGGTTCGCCGGTCCCTTGCGCAATTCCTACGGCTGCATCGCCTCGGTCGATTACATCACCGGCCTCTATGGCGCCATGGAGCTGATGTTCCTGCATCTCGGGCGGCCGATCCAGGACTTCCAGGTCTGGTCGAGCTTCGAGGTCGGCCAGCTCTATGTGCCCAACGCCTTCGTGCAGATATCCTCGATCATGCCGCAGAAACGCAACCCCGTTCCCATAGAACATCTTCGCCATCTGGCTTCGCAGACCGTGGGCCGTGCGAGAACCATGCTGGACGTAATGCACAACACTCCCTTTACCGACATGAACGACAGCGAAGGCGAAACCCAGCAGATCGGCTACGAAGCCTTCAATTCTGCCCTGCGCGTGATCGATCTGCTAACCTCTCTGGTCGGAGGCATCCGGATCGATGCCGCCAATGTGGCGCGAAATACGCGGCGAAGCTGCATCACGATCACCGAACTGGCCGACAGCCTCGTCCGGCGCGAAGGACTGTCGTTCCGCCAGGCGCACGAGATCGCGGCTGAAGTGGCGAAGCGCGTGGTAGCAGTCCAGGGCGACCTTGGCACCGACGGCTACGGTCCCTTCGTCGAGGCGTTCCAGAGGTCGGTCGGCCGCAGCCCGGCGGTCGACGCCGCGACCTTCGCCAAGCTGGTGTCTCCCGAGCATTTCGTCGCCGTCCGCAACCGGTTCGGCGGACCCGCGCCGGCGTCGATGGATGCCGCGATATCCGATTATCGCGGACAGCTCGATGCGTTCGATGCCGAAGCCTACCGGATCGCGGCGCGCGAAGTCGCCGCCGCCGCCGAACTCGACCGGTCGTTCCGGTCCCTGATGGGAGACGCGTGATGGCGACGATCGAGCTTCAGAACATCGTCAAGCGCTACGGCAAGGCGGCGACCACGGTCCAGGGCATCGACCTGTCGGTGGCGGACGGCGAGTTCGTCGTGCTGGTCGGCCCGAGCGGCTGCGGCAAATCGACGACGCTCCGGATGATCGCCGGGCTGGAGGACATCACCTCCGGCACGCTCAGGATCGGCGGCCGGATCGTCAACGAGTTGGAACCGAAGGAACGGAACATCGCCATGGTGTTCCAGAACTACGCGATCTACCCGCATATGAATGTCGGGCAGAATATCGGCTTCGGCCTCCATGCCTCCGGCCTTGACAAGGAGGCCAAGCAGAAGCGCATCCGCGAGACGGCTGCCCTCCTGGGCTTGGAGCCGCTGCTGGACCGCCGCCCGGCCCAGCTTTCCGGCGGTCAGCGCCAGCGCGTCGCGATCGGCCGCGCGATGGTCCGCGACCCGGCGGCCTTCCTGTTCGACGAGCCACTGTCCAACCTGGACGCCCAGTTGCGCGCCCAGATGCGGCTGGAGATCAAACGGCTGCACCAGCGGCTGGGGACGACAACGGTGTTCGTGACCCACGATCAGATCGAAGCCATGACCATGGCCGACCGCATCGTCGTCATGCGCGACGGCCGCATCCTCCAGGTCGGCACGCCGCTCGACCTCTACGAGCGTCCGGTGGATATCTTCACCGCCCGCTTCATCGGTAGCCCGACGATCAACCTGCTGCCGGGCCGGCTGTCGCACCATGGCGACGGACTGGCGGTCGAGCTGGACGGCGGCGGGCCGCGCGTGCCGGTCCTGCAAGCGGTCCAGGGAACGGCCAAGGACGCTCCCGTCATGGTCGGCTGGCGGCCCCACGACCTTGTCGTGGACGATGGGGCGGCAGCGGCGGCGGAAGCCGTCCGGCTTACCGGAGAGGTCTCCGTGGTCGAGCCGCTCGGTTCGGAAACGCTTGTCCATATCGATGCCGGCGGCAGCCAGATCGTCGCCAGCACCGGCGGCAAGGCGATCCCCAAAGTAGGGGAGAGGATCTCCGTGCGGGCGCCGCTGCAAAGCCTCTACCTGTTCGACACCGCCACCGAACGGGCGCTGGTCTCGCGATGACGGGTCCCAAGGCCGAAGCCGTCTTCGGCATCGATCTCGGCGGTACCAAGCTCCATACCGCGCTGGCTGACCGCGACGGCGCCATCCTGGCGGAAAGGGTCGAGCCGACCGACCGCAGGGGCGGGCTGGACGTCATAGCCCAGATCGATGCGGCGCTGAAGCATCTGGCGGAAGAGGCCGGCATCGCCCCTCAGTCCGTCCGCCTTGGCGTCATGGGCTGCCCCGGTGTGCTGCAACCGCAGACCGGCAGCGTCGCGGTCGCGCCGAACATCCCCGGCTTCGACCGGATGGACGTGCTGCGCGAGCTTGAAGCCTGCCTGCGCCTGCCGATGACCGTCGAGAACGACGTCAACCTCGCGGCGGAGGGAGAGCTTTGGCGGGGCCGCCGATCCGCTAACTTCGTTTTCGTGGCGCATGGTACCGGCATCGGCATGGGCATCGTCGCCAACGGCGCTCTCGTGCGGGGCCACAAGGGGGCGGCAGGCGAGATCGCCTATCTGCCGCTGGGCGGCGATCCCTTTGATCCGAAGGGATTCCGTCTCGGCACCCTGGAAACCGCGATCGGCAGCGCCGCCATCGTGCATCGCTTCACCGCGCATGGCGGCAGGGCCGACGCAACCGTGCGCAACATCTTTGATGCCCTGCGCGACGGCGATGCTGCCGCCGATCTCGCCTTGGACGAGACGGCCGCCATCCTTGCCCAAGCCGTTGCGGCGGTCGCATCGGTGCTCGATCCCGAAGTCGTCATAACCGGCGGCAGCATCGGGGCGCGGCGCGAACTGATCGCGCGGGTGCGCGTGCATCTGGCGCGCTGCATGCCGATGCCGCCGCCGGTCGAGATCAGCGCGCTCGGCGACCGCGCCGCCGTCGTCGGTGCGCTGGGCGTGGCGTTGCGCCGGCTCGGAGAACAGGCATGAGCCCCGGTCCCCGGCTCGTCGTCCTCGACGAAGCCGATGCCGTAGCGGACCATGCGGCGGCGCATATCGTGGGCAAGCTGGCGCCCAAGCCGGACCTCGTCCTGGGCCTGCCGACGGGTGAGACGCCACGCGGCATCTATGCTCGGCTGGCGGGAGCATACCGCACGGGCGAGGTTTCGTTCGCGCGGGCGTCCAGCTTCAACCTGGATGAATACCAGGGTCTGCCGCCCGACCATCCGGCGTCCTACCACGCCTATATGCGCGAGATGCTGTTCCGGTACGTCGATATCGACCCGGCGCGGACCCATCTCCCCGACGGGCTGGCCAGCGACGCGACGGCGGAAGGGCGGCGCTACGAGAAAGCCATCGCGGAGGCCGGCGGCATAGGCCTGATGGTGCTGGGGATCGGCGGCAACGGCCATATCGGCTTCAACGAGCCGGGCTCGCCGTTCGACTCCCGCACCCGCGCCGTCCGGCTGACGGAAGCGACGCGAGAAGCGAACAGGCGCAGTTTTCCGGAGGGCGAGACGGTACCGGAGTTTGCGATCACCATGGGCATCGCCACCATCCTCGAGGCCCGCGAGATCCTGCTGGTCGCGACCGGTCCCATCAAGGCGGAAGCGCTGGCCGCCGCCTTGACCGGGCCGGAAACACTGCGATGCCCCGCCTCCGTCCTCCGCCGCCATCCCGCCGTGACGATCGTCTGCGACACGGCGGCGGCGGCCGGAATCAGGCTCCGGGCCTGACGGGTCAGTCCGTCAGGTTGATTTCCGACAGCCTGATCTCGCTGTTGGTCTTCAAGGTCGGGCGCCAGCCTTCGACGCGCTTGCCGACGCGGGTGTAGCCGATCATGTGATACATCGGCACATCCGCGATGACGTCGTCGTGGACCTTGGCGAAGACTGTTTGAAACAGCTTGGCCCGTTCGTCGCCGGTGGCGCTCATCGCCTGCCTCATGACCTTGTCGACCTCGGCGTCGGCGATGGTCGAGTACTGGCCGTTGCTGGAGTACATCACCGGTGCCGTAAATCCGGCATCGCCGGTGTTGTTGTCGTGCTGCTGCTGGAACAGCGTCGGCCCGCGCTCCGCCGGGAACGGCTTGTCCAGGTAGCGCACCCAGTCGGCGGCTTCCAGTTGGACCATGGTCATGTTGAAGCCGGCTTCCTCCCACATGCCCATCATCGCTTCCAGCGATTCGGCGGAGTTGGGGAAGAAACCGTTGCGGGCGATCAGCTTGATCTCCTTGTCAACCGGCACCCCGTCCTTGCGGGCATCGGCAAGAAGCTGCTTGGCGCGCTGCGGGTCGTAGGTCCAGGGCTTGATGTCGGGGTTGTGCCCGCGCACGCCGGGAGCGACCATCTGCGACGCCCGGATCACGTCGTCGCCGAACAGGGCGCTGCCAAGAGCGTCCCAGTCGATCGCGCGGTTGAGCGCTTCGCGGACCCGTTTGTCGTCCAGCGGCGGCATCTGCGCATCGATCCGCATCCGGGTCGTCTCGGAGTTGAGGTAGGCGAAATCGGTGGCGGGGTTGGTCGCATCCTGAACGGCAATGGTCGGCGTCAGGTCGGCCTCCCCGGTCGAAACCATGGCGGCGCGGATCGCGGATTCCGGCCGCCAGACGAAGGTCGTCTTCTTCACCTCGGCCGGCTTGCCCCAGTAGCCGTCGAACCACGTAAGGACCACCCGTTCCGGCGAGGCGCTGCCGAGCTTATAGGGGCCGGTGCCGACGGGCGTATTGGTCTCCTTGTCCAGCGGCAGCTTGGGCGAGACGATCTGGACGGTGCCCATCAAGGTCGGCAGGATCGGGATCGGGATGTCGGACTTGATCTCGACCGTGTGTGCATCGACGGTTTTCGGCGTCAGCTTGATGTCGCCGAACTTGGATCGGCTGTCGCAGGTCATGTTCCTGTTCATCAGCCGGTTGACCGTGTGGACCACGGCGTCGGCGTTGAAGTCTGAGCCGTCCTGGAACTTGACGCCGTCGCGCAGCTTGAACCGCCATGTCAGGTCGTCCACCTGCTCCCAGCTCGTCGCCAGATAGGGTGTTACGGTGCCTTCCTCCGCCTGGATGTCGGTCAGCGTCTCGGTGATGTTCATGTTGATGATGCGGCCGATGTCGTTGCGGATCGACCGGCAGGGCTCAAGGTTCGCCGGCTGCTCCGGCAGGACGACGGTAATCTCGCCCTTGTTGGCGGCAAGCGCCGTGCCGGAGACGGTCGCCATAAGTGACAGCGCTACCAATCCGGTGATGCCGGTAAGTGCCTTGTTGGTCATTTTTCCTCCCTTTCTTTTTTGCCGTTTCCCCTGCCGTCCCGATGGGACGGCAGGGGAGAGAGTTCAACGAGCCCCGGAGGACCCGAGCCGCTTCAGCCCGTTCGCCTCGACGAACTCGGCCAGCATCTTCGACTGGGTGTCCGTCAGCGGCCAAGCCGACGGCGGACGGGTCTGGCCGCAGTCGTGGCCGAGCAGACGCAGGGCGGCCTTGACGCCCGTCACGTTGGTCCCGTTCATCTCCTGCGCGCGGATGTCCTCGAACGCCCGCATGCCGGCGATCAGGCGCCGTGCCTCGGCATAGTCGCCGCGTTCAAGCGCCGCGTGGATCGCCACCGACCGTTCGGGCCAGACGTTGATCAGGCCCGACGTGAAGCCTCTTGCGCCGACGGCGTAGAGCGGCGGCGCCCAGACCTCCGCCAGACCGCCGACCCAGACGATATCCGGGTCGCAGGCCGCCATTGCCTCGGCCAGCTTCAGCGGGTTCGGCGTCGCCCATTTGACGCCGACGACGCCGTCGACCGCGCAGAGATCCGCGATGCTCTTGACGCCGATGGCGTCATTCCGCAGGTAGATCACCAGCGGCAGGCCGCCGGACGCATCCGAGACGCGCCTGACGTATTCGACCACGCCGCGCGGAGCCACGAAGGGATCGGGCGGCTGGTGGATCATCAGCGCGTCGGCGCCGGCTTCCGCCGACGCCTTGGCGAGACGGCAGGCGTCCCGGATGCCCCGGCCGACGCCCGCGATCAGCGGCACGCGCCCGTCGATGTGGCGGGCGCTGGCATGCACCATCGTCTCCGCCTCGTCCGAGGTCAGGGCGTAGAACTCGCCGGTATTGCCGTTGGCGACCAGGATCTGGACGCCGGCCTCGATGGCGCGGTCGACGATCGGCGCTTGAAGCCCAGGCGCCAGCTCGTCGTCGCGGTCGAACGGCGTGACGAGGATCCCGGAGATCCCCGTCAGCGCCTGCTTCAGGTCATGCTTGCGCAGGCTCACTTGCCGTCCGTCTTCCGCTGGATGCCGAACGGGTTCTCATCCGAAAGAGCCGGCGGCAGCAGATCGCCCGGTACGTCCTGGTACGAGACCGGACGCAGGAAGCGGGCGATCGCCAGACTGCCGACCGAGGTCGTGCGGCCGTCGGAGGTCGCCGGATAAGGACCACCATGGACCATGGCGTGACCGACCTCGACGCCGGTGCCGAAGCCGTTGACCAGGACGCGGCCTGCCTTTTCCTCAAGCACCGGCATGAACCGGCGGGCGGCGTCATGGTCCGAAGCTTCCAGATGAAGGGCGATGGTCAGCTGGCCTTCCAGCTTGTCGAGCACCCGTCCCAGGTCGTCGTTGTCCTTGCAGCGCACGATCAGGGAGGACGAACCGAAGACCTCTTCCTGGAGTTCGGGGTGCTTCAGGAAGTCTTCCGAGGTCGTGCTGAACAGGGCTGCCTGCCCCTGGAACCGCTCGCCGACGGTGCCTTCTCCAAGCATCTTCACCTGCGAGTGCGACTTCAGGCGGGAAACGCCCTCACAATAGGCCTTGTGGATGCCGGGGGTCAGCATGGTCGCGGCGGGAGCCGAGGCCAAGGCCGCCTTGGCGCCCTCTACGAAGCCGTTGAGGCTGTCGCCGTCCACCGCCAGGATCAGGCCCGGATTGGTGCAGAACTGCCCAGCGCCCATCGTCAGAGCACCGACAAAGGCCTTGCCGATGGCTTCGCCACGGGCGGCCAGCGCACCGGGGAACAGCAGGACAGGGTTGATCGAGCTCATCTCGGCATAGACCGGGATCGGTTCCGGACGGGACGCCGCGATCTTCATCAGCGCAGTGCCGCCGGCCCGCGAGCCGGTGAAGCCGGCCGCCTTGATGCGGTGGTCGGCGACGAGGCCCTGACCGATCGACCGCCCGCTGTCGAACAGCAGCGAGAAGGTGCCCTCGGGCATCTCGCTTTCCTTGACGGCGCGCTGGACAGCGCGGCCGACCAGTTCGGACGTGCCGGGATGGGCCGAGTGCGCCTTGACGATCACCGGGCAGCCGGCAGCCAAAGCGGAGGCGGTGTCGCCGCCGGCGACCGAGAAGGCCAGCGGGAAGTTGGAAGCACCAAACACCGCGACCGGGCCGACGCCGATCTGGCGGAGACGGAGGTCGGGGCGTGGCAGGGGCGTGCGGTCCGGCATCGCCGGGTCGATCCGGGCGCCGATGAAGCCGCCGTCGCGAACGACATTGGCGAACAGCCGCAGCTGGCCGACGGTGCGGCCGCGCTCGCCCTCGATCCGGCCGCGCGGCAGGCCGCTTTCCTTGACGCAGCGCTCGATCAGCTCGTCGCCGATGTCGAGGATGTTCTGGGCAATGGCCTCGAGGAACTTCGCGCGGGCTTCAAGGCTGGTTTCCCGATAGGGGCGGAAGGCGGCGGCCGCAAGGGATGCTGCTTGTTCGAGGTCGTCGAGCGTGGCGCCGCCGAAACCGGGTTGCAGCTTTTCGCCGGTCGCGGCGTCGAGACCGAAGACTTCACCGTTGGTACCGCGGCGGGTCGAATGGCCGATCAGAAGTTCACCGGTGAGCGGCATGGGGGATCTCCCTGAATCTGTTTCATGAAACGCGAACGCTCAACTGGCTCGCGGCGCCCGTCTCCCATTTGGGATGCGGTGTCGCATTCAACAGCGAACGCGTGTAACTGTGCTGCGGGTTGGCGAAGAGTGCCTGGGTCGTGCCCTGTTCTACGATCTCGCCCTGCTTCATCACAATTATCCGGTCGGCGAAATGACGGACGATCGGCAGGTCGTGGGTGATGAAGATATAAGACAATCCCAATCGGGTCCTGAGATCGGCGAGCAGGTCGATTACCTGCGCCTGGATGGAAACATCTAGCGCCGACACCGCTTCGTCGCAGACGATCAGTTCCGGATCGCTGGCAAGCGCCCGCGCTATGGCGATCCTCTGGCGCTGACCGCCGGAGAATTGGTGTATATGGCGGTTGGCATGCTCGGCTTTCAACCCTACCAGTTCGAGTAGTTCGACCACACGGTCGTTCCATTGCGCTTTCGGCAGGATGTCGCGGTGGATGCGGAGCGGTTCCGAGATGATCGAGCGGACGTCCATCCGGGGGTTCATCGACCCGTAGGGATCCTGGAACACCATCTGCATCTTGCGGCGGAGCTTCAGCAATTCCCGCTCGTTCATGCGGAAGATGTCGTCGCCCTTGTAGAGCGCCCGGCCCGATGTCGGCTCGTTCAGGCGGAGCAGGATGCGGGCGACGCTGGACTTGCCGGAACCGGACTCGCCGACGATGCCGACGGTTTCCCCCCGGTTGACCTGGAAGCTGATGTCGTTGACGGCGTGGACGTGCTTGGCGGCGCCGAACAGGCCGGTGCTCATCGTGTAGCGCTTGACGATGTTCTCGACCTTCAGGATCGGTTCGCCGGCCACGGTGGCGGAGCGCCTGTGCCGGTCGGTGTCGTCGGCGTGGGGCAGGGCCGACAGAAGCTTTTGGGTGTATTCGTGCTGCGGGCGGGTGAAGACGGTCCTGGCCTCCCCCTCCTCCACGATCTGGCCGCCCTTCATCACCATGACGCGATCGGCCATGGAGGCCGCGACTTCCAGGTCGTGGGTGATCAGGATCAGCGCCATGCCGTATTCGGCCTGGAGGTCGCGCAGCAAGTCGAGGATCTGAGCCTGGACGCTGACGTCCAGGGCGGTCGTCGGTTCGTCGGCGATGATGACCGAAGGCTGCAAGGCGATTGCCATCGCGATCATCACGCGCTGCCGCTGGCCGCCGGAGAACTGGTGCGGATACTGGTCCACCCTGTTCTCCGGATCAGGAATGCCGACCCGGCGGAGCAGATCGACGACGCGGCGCTTGGCGTCGGCGCCTGACGCGACGCCGTGGGTCTCGAACACTTCCGCGATCTGACGGCCGATCGAGTGGACCGGGTTCAGGTAGGCGAGCGGGTCCTGGAAGATCATCGCGATCTTCCGGCCGTTGATGTCGCGCCGTTCCTCCTCCGTCATGGTCGCAAGGTCGCGGCCCTCAAAGAACATGCGGCCGGCGACGATATCGCCCGGCGGGGTGTCGATCAGCCCCATGATGGCGCTGGTGCTGACGCTCTTGCCCGAGCCGCTTTCGCCCAGGATGCAGAGGGTTTCCGCATGGGAGACGTGGAAATCGACGGCGCTGACGGCGCGGACCGGATCGCGGTCGGACAGGAAGTCCACCGTCAGGCCGCGTACTTCCAGGATGGGGCCGGTCATCGCGGAGCCCTCCGCAGGGTCTGGAGGCGCCACCGCTGCTGCGGATCGGCAACCGTCCTTGCCCAGCTCGACAAGAGGTTCAGGGAAAGCGTCGTCAGCAGGATAGCAAGTCCGGGCCAGAAAGCGACCCACCACGCGTTCGCCAGATACCCGCGGCCGGTCGCGACCATGGCGCCCCAGGTGAACTGCGGCGGCTGGATGCCGAGGCCGAGGAAGCTGAGCGCCGATTCGGCGAGGATGACCGAGGCGAAGTCGATGGCCGCGATGGTGATCAGAGTCGGCGCCACCAGCGGTGCGATATGGCTGAGCACGATGCGGAGCGACCCGGCGCCCATCGCCTTGGCGGCGCTGACGAACATCCGCTCGCGCAGTTCCAGCACCTCGGCGCGGGTGGTGCGCAGATATATGGGGATGCGGGTGATCGCCAGCACGATGATCAGGTTGGGGATGCTGGGACCCAGCGTGTAGAGGACGATCAGCGCCAGCAGCAGCGACGGGAAGCTCATGATGATGTCAGCCAGCCGCAGGATCACCTGGGAGTACCAGCGGTTGGAGTAGCCGGCGATCAGTCCCAGCGCGCCGCCGATCAGCATCGACGTGACGACGGCCGCCGCCGCGATGCCCAGCGTGTTCTGCGCGCCGACCACCAGGCGGGCCAGGATGCTGCGGCCGAGCGTGTCGGCCCCCAGCACATAGAGCCAGCCCTGTTCGAGCGAGAACGGCGCCATGTTGCGCTGGCGCAAGCCCAGCTTGGTCGCCATGTCGCCGACCAGCATCGGGCCGAAGATCGCGGCGAAGATCAGGATCAGCAGGTAGATGGCGGAAATCAGCGCCAGCTTGTCGTGGACGAGGTAGCCGAGCAGCACGCGGGCTTTGCCGGGCTCACGCCCGGATGGCTTCTGGGCCGCCTTCAGGTCTGTCGGGATCACTGTCATGACGTCTGATACCGAATGCGCGGATCGAGCACGGCATAGAGGATGTCGATCGCGATGTTCAGGATGAAGATGGCGCAGGCCGTGACCAGCACGGTCGATTGCACCACCGCGAAATCGCGCTGGATGATGGCGTCTATCATCAGCTTGCCGATGCCGGGCCAGCCGAAGACGGATTCGACCACCACGGCGCCGTTGACCAGGCTGGTGGCAAGGTCGCCCGCGACCGTGATGACCGGCAGCAGCGAGTTGCGGAGCGCGTGGCTGAAGATGATCTTCTGCCGCCGTACGCCCTTGGCTCGCGCCGTCTTGACGTAGGGCGACGACAGCGCGCCGATCATCGTGCCGCGCACCACCTGGACCAGCAGCCCGAACGGCCGCAGCATCAGGACGCCGATCGGCATGATCCAGTGGGCGGCGGAGCCGGTGCCCGATGTCGGCAGCAGGTCCAGGCTGACCGCGAAGACGAGGATGCCGACGATGGCGACCCAGAAATCCGGGGCGCTGGCGCCCGCCAGCGACACGAGGCTGGCGAAGCGGTCGAACAGGCTGCCCGGCTTGGCGGCTGCCAGCGATCCGACCACCAGCGCCAGCGCTCCCGCCAGGAAGATCGCCATCACGGCAAGCTTCAGCGTCTGTGGAAACGCTTCCAGCGCCACTTCCATCGCCGAGCGGTTCTGGCGCAGCGACTCCCCGAAATCCAGGTGCAGGAGATCGCCCAGATAGTTGAAGAACTGGATGTAGAGAGGCTGGTCGAAGCCGTGAAGTGCCGAGAAGGCCTCCCGCGCCTGGGGTGTGGCGTCGAGAGGCAGGAAGAGATACGAGGGGTCGCCGGTCAGCCGCGTCAGGAAGAAGACGAGGACCAGCAATCCCAGGACGGAAACGACGCTGTGGAGGGCGCGTTTTCCCAGATAGCCGAACATCCGTTTTCCCTTTCAGAAACAAGCTCGGAAATGGGCGTTGTCAGTGCCGGGGCTCACTTCTTCAGACGGATCTCGGCAAGCGGGATTTCGCTGTTGGTCGTCAGGTTCGGACGCCAGTCCAGGCTCTCGCCGACGCGGGTGTAGCCGATCATGTGGAACATCGGGATATCGACCGCGATCCTGTCATGCACCTCGGAGAAGATCTCCTGAAACGCTTTGGTCCGTCCGGTGTCGGTGGCGTTCAGCGCCTCGCCGATCAGGGTGTCGACCTTGGGGTCGGAGAACGTCGCGTACTGGCCGCTGGAGTGGTAGAAGATCGGCACGGTGAAGGCGGCGTCGCCCTTGTTGTTGTCGTGCATGATCTGGAGCAGGTTGGGGCCGCGCTCCTGCGGAAAGGGCTTTTGCAGGTACCGCGTCCAGTCCGCAACGTCCAGCATCGTCAGGTCGATGTCGAAGCCGACTGCTTCCCACATCGTCATCATCGCTTCCAGCCCTTCGTTGCCGTTCGGGTAGATGCCGTTGCGGCCGATCAGCTTGATCGTCGTCCCGACCGGAACGCCGTCTGCCTTGGCCTCGGCCAGCAGCTTGGCGGCCTGATCCGGATCGTAGCCCCAGGGCTTGAGGTCGGGGTTGTGGCCGTTGATGCCCGGCACCACCATCTGCGAGGCGCGCAGCACGTCGGTGCCGAACAGTTCGGCCATGCCCTGCCAGTCGATGGCGAGGTTGAGGGCCTTGCGGACGCGGACGTCGTTGAGCGGAGGCTGCTCCGTATCGATGCGGATCGCCGTGGTTTCCGAGTTCAGGTAGGAAAAGTCGGTTTTCGGATTGGTCGCATCCTGGATTGCGATGGTGGGGGTCAACTGGGCCTCGCCGGTCTGGACCATCGCCGCGCGCAGGGAGGATTCGCCGCGCCAGACATAGGTTGCTTTGGCGATATCCGGCGTCTTGCCCCAATAGCCGTCGAACCGGTCGAGCACCACGGTCTGCGGAGTGAAGGTGTTGAGCTTGTAGGGGCCGGTGCCGACGGGATCGTTGACCGCCTTGTCGGCGGGAGTGGCGGGCGAGACCATCATGGCGACGCTCAGCAGCGCCGGCAGGATCGGTTCCGGCTTCTCGGTCTTGATATCGACGGTCAGTTTATCGACCGGCGTCACTGAAAGCTTGGCGCTGCCGAACTTCGCGAGGTTGTTGCAGGTGAAGGCGCCGCCGGTCATCCGCTTGAGCGTGAAGGCCACGGCCTCGGCGTTGAACTCCTTGCCGTCCTGGAACTTGACGCCGTCGCGCAGATGGAAGCGCCATGTCGTGTCGTTGACCCGCTCCCACTTGGTCGCCAGCTTGGGCTGCGGCGTGCCGTCCTTCGGGTCGATGACGGTCAGCGGCTCCGTGATGTTCTGGCTGAGGACCTGCCCGACATCGGTCAGGATGCTGCCGCACGGCTCAAGGTTGCTGGGCTGCTCCGGCAGGACGATGGTGATGTTGTTGGCTCCGCCCTGGGCCAGCGCCGGCGATGCGGTCGACGCAAGCAGAACTGCGAGGGCGATCTTGGAAAGCGCACCTTTGTTTCTCATGGTTTCCTCCGCTTTATCTTATTAAATCCCGCTCTGCGCGGGCCAAATAGGCGCTGACGCGATACGTTCCTGCGCGTCAAGCGGGCATTACGCTCCACCTTATCGTCATGCCAAGACTTGATCTTGGCATCTCCCGGCAGAAGCTGACGTGAGGACTTCAATTTGAAGTCCGGATGTCACCCGCTCCGTTCCTGAAAGGAGGTACCAAGATCAAGTCTTGGTATGACGGAAAGGGAGTGGACGACCTAAGTTAGCGCCGATGGGGCCGGACAGGGTGACTCAACCAGCCTGGGCGAGCAGGCCCCGGAGCATTTCCTTTTCCTCGCCCGTCAGGTTGGTGAGCGGCGGACGGACCGGTCCCGGATTGCGGCCGATAAGCTCGACGCCGGCCTTGATGATCGAAACGGGATAGCCGACCTGACGGTCGCGGAGCTTCGCGAACGGGAAGAAGAAGTTTGTCAGGATCTCGGTCATCGTGGCGCTGTCGCCAGCGCGCATGGCGCGGTAGAACCGCTGGGCGAGTTCCGGTACGAAATTGAACACCGCCGACGAGTAGGTCGTGACGCCGACCGCGTTGAATGCTTCCGCATAGAGTTCATGCGTGGGCATGCCGCCGATATAGCAGAGGCGGTCACCGAGCTTGGCGGTAATCTCGCGGACCACGTCGATCTGGCCAGTGCCGTCCTTGAAGCCGATGAGATTGGGGCACTCGTCCGCCAGCCGGGACAGGGTGTCGGCTTTTACGACGGAATTGGCCCGATTATAGATGATGACGCCGAGGCCGGTGGACTGGCAGACCGCCTTGACGTGCTGGTAGATGCCTTCCTGCGGCGCTCCGATCAGGTAGTGGGGCAGCAGCAGCAGGCCGTCGGCATGAGCCTGCTCGGCCTCGGCCGCGATCTCCTGCGCCAAGGCGGTGCCATAGCCGCAGCCGGCGATGATCGGCACGTTGCCGGAGGATTCCTTGGCGGCCTTTGTGACCTGCCCGATCTCGCGCGGGGTCAGTGAGAAGAACTCGCCCGTCCCGCCGGCGGCGAACAGCGCCGCGGCGCCGAAGCCCGACAGCCATTCGACATGGCTGCGGTAGCTTTCCAGGTTGAGCCGCAGATCGGCATCGAAATGTGTGACCGGGAACGACAGCAGGCCGGAAGACAGCGCTGTTTTGATTTCATCGGGGGACATGCTTCGTCCTTCTCATCATATGACTGTTATTAGACTCATATGATGAGAAAGGAAGGTCTGTCAATCATTATCGGTCGCGGCTTCCGGCCGTTTCGGACGGGTCAGCGCCCGGTAGCGCTTGATGCCGCCCAGCAAATGGCGGCGCATCGCTTCGCGCGCGTGCTCCGGGTCGCGCGCCCAGATCGCCTCGGCGATGTCGCTGTGCTCCGCCAGCAGGATCTTGTCGCGGTTCGGCAGCGGATCGACGCCGCCCATGGCGGTGCGGAACTTTACGCGCGGGATGATCCGGCGGCCGATCTGCTCCAGGAAGGACTTGAACCGGCCGTTGTTGGTGGCCTGCGCTATCGCCATGTGGAAGTCGAAATCGGCCTGATCGGTCGGCAGGCCCTTGGCCACCAACTCGCCGAAGGCTTCGAGCCGGGACTGGATCTCCGCCTCCTGGGCCGGTGAACTGCGGAGTGCGGCCAGCCCTGCGGCCTCGACCTCGATGCCGATCCGGAGTTCCAGTTCCTCGATGATGTCCGATATCTTGTCCGTCGCCTGGGTGAACAGCTCCAGGCTTTCCGGGACCTGTCGTGGTCCCAGCACGAAAACGCCGACGCCGTGCCGGGATTCGACCAGCCCGTCGGCCCGAAGCGCCGCGATCGCTTCCCGGATCACCGTGCGGCTGAAGCCGAACCGCTCCACCAGCACCGGCTCCGCCGGCAGCTTGTCGCCTACCGCGTAATCGCCGTCCTCGATCTCGCGCCGAAGTATCTCGACCACCTTGGAGCTAAGGGTCCTGCGCGCTCCGCTCCGTTCTACGATCGCCATTCCCCAGGCTCCCCGCACATGTCCTTATCGGCCGCTGTCGCGCGGTCCTTTGGTAAACCACTACTCCTATGATGAGATTGGTGCAAGCAGTCATCATATGAGTTGAAGGCTCAAGCCTCGTAGGCCAGCCTCATGTTCCCCCAGTGCATATCGTCCACCATGATCGGGCAGTCGGCTTCCTTGAGGAAGACCACCTGCCCGCCGCCCATGTCGCGGTCGTAGGTCTGGCAGAAGCTGGGCGAGCGGTTGTGGGCGGCGAGCAGGCCGGCGCGGTCATCGAAAATGCGGCGGTTGCGGGAGTTGGCGGTATTCCAGTCGGCGTCGCCGGGACGCTGCGGCAGGGAGCAGGACTTGTTGTGCGTCGGGATGTAGCCGTTCCGGTCGACCGCTGCGCAGAAGACGATGCCGGGCGCCTGCGCCAGGACCGGTTCCTGCAAGCCCGGCAGGATCTCGTCCGCCAGGGCCAGGAAGCGGGAGGAGTGCTGGACCGGATCCGTGCCGGGAATTTCCCGGTAGTCCTCGTCGAACAGGGAATCTTCGTCGATGCGGCCGGAGCGGAACGCCTCGTCGAAGGCATGGGACGCCTTGGCGGCGGCGGCCGAGCAGATGGCCACCATGCGGCGGTCGCGTTCGGCCGTGCGCTCGACCACGGCGACTATCGCCGTCCTCAGCGCGTCGGTCAGCTTGACGAACTGGACGTGCAGGGCGCCGGCGGCGGGCATCAGGGCGCGTGCCTGGAAGACGCCCACGCCGTCGATGGCGACCGAGATGATGCTGCCGAGCGTCAGGTCGGGCGGGGGCGCGCCGTTGCGCGGGCGGACCAGCGCTCCGACCGTCGATAGGTCGACGACGACGGACGGGATGGCGACGGCGTTCTCCGGAGTCATCATGGCCGGCAGGGCGACCGGGACGCGGACATGGTCGTCCTTGACGGTCGAGGTCGCGACGATCCGCACGATGCGCTCCCTCATCGCAGTCATGTCGGTGTTCAGCAGGCTGGACATCGAGGCCAGGGCCAGGGCCGACTGGCGGTTGCTCTCGGCGTTGCGAGCGACGTCCTGGAGCCGACCGGCGACCTGCGTCGCGGCGCCTGCTACCGACGACATGCGTTCCTCGATCACGGCGGCCGCGTCGCGCTGTTCGTGGGTCGATGCCGAAACCGCCTGCGCCGCCTCGTTCGCCCGGCCGATGGCCGCGGCCACGCCCGCCATGGTGGCTGCGGTCGCGGCGGTGCCGTCGCGGATGCCGTCGGCCTGGGCGGCGACGCCGGCCAGACTGGACTCCGTCTGGCCGGCAAGGCTCTTCACCTCGTCGGCGACGATGGCGAAACCTCTGCCAGCCTCGCCGGCCCGTGCCGCCTCGATGGTGGCGTTGAGCGCCAGCAGCCTGGTCTGGCTGGCGATGTTGCGGATCAGTACGACGACTTCGTTGATCTTGTCGGCGGACTGGGTCAGGGACTCGACGGAAACGGTCGCCTCGCGCGTGCGCACGGCGGCATCCCCCGTGACGCCCGACGCCTCGACCGCCCGGCTGCCGATCGTGTCGCCCAGGGTGAGCAGCCGATGGGCCGCCTTGGCTGCCGAAGACACTTCGGCCGAGACGGATTCGGCGGCGTTCGCCATTTCGGTCACGGCCTCTTCCAGCACCCGGCTGTTGGACGCGACCAGCCGGGCGACCTGCGAGAAGCGTGCGGCCTTGTGGGCGACTTCGCCTATCGTGTGCATCGCCTCGCGCTCCACCATGTCGGAGAGCGTCAGGATCTCGCTCTTGAAGGCTTCCGCCGCTCCCCGTTGGACATAGGCCGAGATCGACAGGCTGACATCGTAGAGAAGCGCCCGCAGCACCGCCTTGGCGTCGGCGGAGGCGCGTGAGGCGAAGGGATGGCGCGCCAGCACGGCGTCGAGCATGCGTTCCGCCAGGAACAGGTAGCCGCCCAGATAGCGTGTGGGATCGAGCCCGATGCGCTCGTGCGCCGCTCCGATCCGGACGGTCCGCTCGCGGTAGGCTTCACCGAACCCGGCCGTCAGGAGGCCGCGCCAATGTTCGGCCTGCGCCTTCTTCAGCCGCTGGTGTCCGCCCGCTTCGGAGACCAGCGCCGACATGGCAGGGTCCTGTTCAAGCTTGTCGTAGAAACCGTCCAGGGCGCGGTCCAGTGCCGCCATGATGGCGGGAGCCATGACCTTCAGACGTTGCGTTACATCCCCGTCGATGCTGAAGAATTCAGCGTCCGCCGTCGCATCCGTCATCCTGTCGTTCTCGCGCATGTCGTTTCCCCACTTCCGGTAACGCGGACCCTGTATGGTGGTACGCGTCACCGGAAGGAAGCAATTTTAGACATATGCGATTGGTTTTATCCTGCGTCATGGCCGCACGGGGAGAGCGGAGTTCAAGAACCCCTGTCCACCTGCACCACCCGGAGGTTGTTGGTGGTGCCGGCCTGGGCGAACGGGATGCCGGCGACGACGACGATGTTGTCGGTCGGCTTGGCGAAGCCTTCCGAGTGGGCGGTCGCCGCTGCGCGCTGGACCATCTCCTCGTAGGTCTTGATGTCTTCCGACAGGATGCTGTGGGCGCCCCACAGCAGGCAGAGCTGCCGGGATACCCTCTCATCGGGGGTCAGGGCCACGATCGGCACGGCCGGGCGCTTGCGCGCGATGCGGGCGGCAGTCGTGCCGCTGGACGTGAAGGCGACGATGGCGGGGGCGTGGATCGCCTCAGCCAGATCGGCGGCGGCGGCGGCGACCGCATGGGGGGCGGTCTGTTCCTCGCCGGGCTTGGTGGCGTCGATGATCGAGCGGTAGAGCTTGTGCTGTTCGGTGCTGCGGATGATCCGGTCCATCATGCCAACGGCTTCGATCGGGTAGCGTCCGGTCGCGGATTCGGCCGACAGCATGACGGCGTCGGCGCCGTCGTAGATCGCGGTCGCCACGTCGGACGCTTCGGCCCGTGTCGGCGTCGGCGCCGCGACCATGCTGTCGAGCATCTGGGTCGCGACGATCACCGGCTTGACCGCAAGGCGGCAGGCGCGGACCAGTTCCTTCTGGCGGCCGGGGACTTCCTCGTGCGGGATCTCGACGCCAAGGTCGCCGCGCGCGACCATCACGGCGTCGGACAGGCGGATGATGTCCTCGATATGGTCGAGGGCGGACGGCTTCTCGATCTTCGACATCAGTCCGGCGCGGTCGCCGACCAAGCCGCGTGCCTCCAGAAGGTCGCCAGGCTTCTGCACGAAGGACAATGCCACCCAGTCGACGCCGAGATCCAGGCCGAAGGCGAGGTCGGCGCGGTCCTTGGCGGTAAGTGGCGACAGGTCCAGCACCGTACTGGGCAGGTTGATGCCCTTGCGGTTGGAGATGGCGCCGCCGACGACGACGCGCGCCTCGATCCAGTCGTCGCCGAGGCCAGAGACGCGGACGCGCACGCGGCCGTCGTCGATCAGCAGGTCGTGCCCGGGCATTACGGCGGCGAAGATTTCGGGATGGGGAAGCGGGATGGAGTTCCGGTCGCCGTCGTTGCCGGAGCGCACGAAGCGGATCGTCTCGCCGGTTTCGACCTCGATCCTGCCGTCGCGGATGGTGCCGACGCGGATCTTGGGACCCTGAAGGTCTTGGAGAATGCCGATGGGACGCCCGACCTCCCGTTCCAGCGCCCGGATGGCGGCATGGACCCTGGCGTGGTCGTCGTGGGTGCCATGGCTGAAGTTAAGCCGGAATGTGTCGACACCTGCCTCGTTGAGCTTCTTCAGCATCTCGGGCGAAGAGCTTGCGGGACCTACGGTGGCGACGATCTTGGCTCGGCGGTAACGACGCATATCTGTTCGGCCGGATGGCCGCCTCTCTGCTGTAAGGCCGTGCGGGAAAGTGTAGCCGTCATATGTAGTTATGCAAGTGAAGGTATCGAGACCGGCCTGACGGTTACGAATGTCATACCGTCAGGAATTTCCATAAACTACGTGCTCCCGGTGCCCTCCTGTGTTCCGGGGGATTTTTAGTAAAACCATGAGGTTTGTCAGCCGCATCACCTTGCCGGCGCCGTCCCGCTTTGCGTCAAGTGCCGCGTCAGCCAGTTCGCGGTCCGCAGCAGCCGGGCGTCGTCGCCCCGGCGGCCGACCAGCTGGACGCCGACCGGCATCCCGTTCTCTCCCCGCAGCAGGGGCAGGGTGACCGCAGGAACACCGCAATAGGTCCAGATGGTGCAGAAAGTAGGATCGCCCGTCGCGGTCAGGCCGAGCGGCGCTTCGCCGGTCGTGGCGGGCGTCAGGATCGCGTCGTACCGGTCGAATATGCTGTCCAGCGCGTCGTTCAGGACTTCGACGCGGTCCTGGGCCAGGATGTAATCGATCGCCGGCACCGTGCGGCCTTCGTCGATCATGCCGCTGAGCACAGCACTCAGCCGGTCGCGGCCCTTTACCTCGTAGCGGCCGAAGTTGCGGGCGATGTCGGCAAGCATGATCGTGCGGTGCAGCCGGTGCGCATCGTCGAAATCGCGGGGGAGCTCCACCTCCTCGACGACGGCGCCGAGCAATTCGCCGAGGCGGGCGAATGCCGCCTGAGCCGCCGGTTCCGCCCGGTCCCAGACCGGCGTCCGGACGAACGCCAGTGCCGGCTTGCGGGGTGGCGCGGATGTCGCGGCGTCGAGCAGGCGGGGCTTGGCCTGCAACCGCATCGCCTTGTCCCCGCCGTCGTAGACGGCCAGCACATCGGCAATAAGGGCCGCGTCGTCGACGCTGCGGGCGAAGACGCCGACGGAGTCGAGCGTCGGCGACTGGGTGAGCACGCCGCGCCGCGAGACCATGCCGCGGCTTGGCTTGTAGCCCACGACGCCGCAGAACGATGCCGGGCGGATCACTGAGCCGTTGGTCTGGGTGCCGAGCGCCAGCGGTATCATGAAAGACGCGACAGCCGCCGCCGAGCCGGAAGACGAGCCGCCCGGCGTTCGTCCCAAATCGTGGGGATTGCGGGTGGCGCAGGGGTTCATGACGGCGAGTTCGGTCGTCGCCGTCTTGCCCATGACGATGGCACCCGCCTCCCGCAGCAGCGCCGCGACGAAGGCGTCGTCCCTAGGCCGCCGGCCGGCGTCCAGCGGCGTGCCGTTGCAGGTCGGCATATCGCCGGTGTCTATGATGTCCTTCAGCCCGACGGGAATGCCGTGGAGCGGCCCGACCGGCTTCCCGCCGGCGCGGAGTTCGTCGAGCGTCCGGGCCTGGCGCATGACGTGGTCCGGGTCGAGAAAGGTCCAGGCCAGGACATCGCCGTCCCGTTCCGCAATGGCCTCGAGGTGCGCCGCCGCGACATCGGCTGCCAGCAGGTCGCCGCGGTGCAGCCTGTGCTGAAGTTCGGTTGCGCCGAGACGCGTGATTTCGGAGTTTGACTTCATCGGGATCACTGTTCAACTGGCGGGATGGGCTGGCGGGATTGAGTGTCGGACGGGGCCGTGGACGACAGGCTGACACGCTGCCGGGCGGCGTCAAGAACGAAGTCGGGTTTGAGGCCGTTCGGCGGGGCCGGTTGTTCAAGGATCAGGCAAAATGAAGGGGGGACGACCTATGGGGCAAACCGATGGGCGCAGCGAAAAGGAAAAGATGCTGGCCGGCGACCTGTACGATGCGGGCGACCCCGAACTTCAGGCCGATCTCGCCGCTGCCAAGGACTGGATGGTCCGGTACAACGCGGCGCTCGCCATGCCGGTCACGGAACGGAGGGAACTGCTGCGGGAGCGGTTCGCCGCCGTCGGAGACGGTTCCACCATACGTCCGCCGTTCCACTGCGACTACGGCTACAACATCAGCTTAGGCACCGGCGTCTTCCTGAACTTCAACTGCGTGATCCTGGACGTCGTCGCGGTCACCATCGGCGACAAGACGCAGATCGGGCCGGGCGTGCAGATACTGACCGCCGACCACCCGCGCGGCGGCGCCGAACGGGAATCGGGACTGGAGTTCGGCCGCCCGATCCGGATCGGCCGCAACGTGTGGATCGGCGGCGGCGCCATCATCCTGCCCGGCGTCGATGTCGGTGACGACGCGATCATCGGCGCGGGCAGCGTCGTCACCCGCAACGTCCCGCCCGGCGCCACGGTGGTCGGCAATCCGGCCCGGGTGCGGGGCGGCTGATGTGCATGCGCCGCCGGCAATCCTCCGGCCGCGAACAGCCTACAAGGCTTCGAGGGCTTCGATCAGGTGCTCGGGCAGGATCGGCTTGACCAGCACGCCGCTGGGTACCGTGGCATCGACCCGGATGCGCGTGGCGGTTTCGTTCGATCCGGTCAGGAAGATGACGTCGCAGGTATGGACCTTCCGGATCTGCCGAACGGCCTCCACCCCGTCGATGCCGGTTCCCAGGCGGACATCCATCAGGATCAGCCGGGGCTGGTGCCGGACCGCCATCTCGACAGCCGCAGCACCCGTCTTGGCGACCTGGATGTTCCTGAATCCCGCATCCTCCAAGGTCATCCGGATCCCGAGACGAACGAGGTTGTCATCGTCCACGACCAGGATGGGTGTATCGCCGGTCAGCATGGCAGTTCTGTCGGGCAGGGAAACGTCACGGAAACTTCGGTGCCGCGGGTCCGGTCCAAGGTCATCACGCCACCCAGCTGATCAACCAGTTCGGAGATGATCTGCTGCCCTATCCTGGCGGGCGGGGAGCCGGCGGCCTTGCCGATACCGTCGTCGGTCACGGTAAGACGGGCCTGACAATCGGCCATGACGATCAGCGCCACATCGATGGTGCCGTGCCGTTGCGGCGGGAAGGCATGTTTGTAGGCGTTGGTTACCAGCTCCGTCGTCAGCAATCCAAGCGATATCGCGAAGTCTATCCTGACCGCGGCGTCGCGGGGTTCGACGGCGACATTCAAAGTTATTTCACCTTGCCGCGAACGGTACAGGTGCGCCAGGGATTGACAAAGGTCCTGGATGAGTTCGTTTAGATTGATCGTCTGCAAGTCAGGCGATCGCATGAGCTTATGGTGGATCATGCCCAGGCAATGAAGCCTGTGCCGCAGTTCCTTCAAATCTTCGGTCAAGGCGGGAGTTTGCCGGATTTGAAGCGCCAGCAAGGTGTCCACGACCTGAAGATTGTTTCGGACCCGATGGTGTACTTCCCGCAGCAAGCTTTCCGTCTCGGCCAGGGACTTGTGCAGCCGCCTTTCCGTTTTCTTGTGCTCGCGGATTTCCTGCCTCAGCGCCAGTAGGCTCGAGCGGCCCTCGAGTTCGGTCATCACGAGATCGGCGAGGTCCTGAAGAAGCTGCTGCTGCTCTGCGCTGAAATCAGTGTGCGGCTGACTGTCGATCACGCATAGGGTGCCGAGGACATGCCCCTCCGGTGTCACCAGCGGGGCCCCGGCATAGAACCTGATGTTCGGATCGCCGGTCACGAGCGGATTGGTGCTGAACCGATCGTCCTTCGACGCATCGCCAACCACCAGGGTTTTGGTGTCGAGGATCGTGTAGGAGCAGAATGCAACCTCGCGCCGAGTCCAGGGATCTTCGAATCCATGGCGGGACTTGAACCATTGGCGGGTCTCGTCGATCAGCGAGATCAGCGAGATCGGCATCCCGAAGACCCTTGCCGCCAGCCGGGTGATGCGGTCGAATGCATCTTCGGGCGGCGTGTCGAGCAAGGCATAACGCTTCAGGGCGATCAGTCGCTGCGGCTCATCGACCGGGCACGGCGGTCCGGTGAAACCTTCGGGTACGCAATCGGGGGATTGTAGCTGACGATTACCCATTTTCGTCCGCTTTCAGCTCCCTGATCACGTGGCGTAAGGTCCTTGACGTCATTCATGCCCTGGTGGGTTGTCTGGGGTACGGTGCCTGGTGAAATTCACTCGTTCTCTAGGTGGCCGTGAGGCGATAGGGCCGCAGAAGCTGCCCTATCGATACTTCTGATCCCTTATCGGCTTATTCAAACGTTGAAATAAAGCCGTAGGGGTTACTCGTAACATATAAGCAGAGAGAATTTATAGCCGTCTCGACTGTGCATATCCCGACAGCACAGGCGCAAGGATTGCGAATTCCACAAGGTCCTATTCCCCCTGCCTAAAGATTCTTGCGGGATGGGGGTTTGCCGTTGGTATATGATATGCGGATTGTTTAAAAATTAGGGCGAGACCAGAAGATTCGACCTGGAGATTGCCGAGTTTCTTGCGGAGGAAACGTTGCGTCCGTATCGACCACAGTCCTTGACCTATTCCATTTTGCCTTGCCGGACGCTGCCGCGCCGCAAAACCATCGCGTTCGATATCTTGAATACCAAGTTCTCGACTGTGGAAGACCTAGTCGGGGTGCCGGGTTGTGACGGCCCGGCGGACCTTGCGGTCTTGCCTCCCCATCGACGGCAACTGGTTCAGGCGATCCCATAGATGAGGATAATGGCAGGCATGATCCGGAAACTCGTCAGAAGATGCCCAAAATCAGTTTTGAACAGGAAGAATCCTAAGAACCTGTTCGACGGCCACGTCAATTCCCCGGTCTCTCCCGCTTGTTGCCCGAAGGTCGCTTGAAGGTTGAAGATGAAGCGAAACGGGTCATTCCTTGGCGGCGTACTGAAGACGGTTCGATACCCTCTGGTTCTGGTCGACGGAAAGGGCAGGGTCGAAATGGCCAGTCATGCCGCCGCCGACCTTCTTGACGTCTTGCCCGGGGCCATCCGCGGCATGAGCATCGGTGAAGTCGCCGGATCTCACGGCACCTTGCTGCACGACGCGGTGACCTCGGCGTTAGCCTCCGGTGCGCCGCATACCACCGAGCTCCATATCCGCGGCCGTTCGTTCGACGTCATGATCGAACCGGTAAGGACGAGCGATGTGGATGAGGCGACCGGAGCCGTGATCCACGTCACCCAAAGGTCCATGCTGCCACTCGAAGGATCGGCATTCGGGCCGGCCGGCGACCGTCTCTGGCTGATCCTCAATCAACTCCCTCACGCCGTCTACTGGAAGGACCGGCACTCCCGATACCTGGGTGGAAACAGGATTTTCGCCGAGGTTGTCGGACTTGCGTCGTTTCAAGCGGTCCCGGGCATCACCGACTACGATATCATGGAGAAGTCGGATGCCGAGGCCGTCCGCCGCGAGGACGAGCATGTCATGACGACCGGCAAGGTACTGCTCAGCGTCGAGCAACCGCTCAGGCTGGCAAACGGTGGAGCGGTCATCGAGAAGCTCAAGGTTCCGCTGTGCTCGGAGAGCGGCGAAACGATCGGTATTCTGTGCGTTGCCAGGGACGTCACCGAACAGAAACGGGCCGAAGCACGACTGCTTTCGGACAAGTTGGCGGCCGAGCAGGCAAGCCGGGCGAAGACCAGCCTCTTTGCCGCCGCCAGCCACGATCTTCGCCAGCCCGTTCAGGCGCTGGCACTGTTCGCCAAGCTCCTGGGCAACCGCGTGGACGATCCCGGAGCGAAGAACCTGGTCAAGCTGATCCAGCAATCTGTTCTGTCGCTGGCAAATCTCCTGGAAGCGGTCATCCACCTCTCGAAGCTGGATGCCGGGGTGATCGAACCGGACATCCGCCGGACAGCGGTGGGCGAACTGCTCGAAAGGCTCGGCGACGAGTTCTCTCCCCAGGCTGCCGAGAAGAATCTGGGAATCATCGTCGTCCGGTCCGGCTTGGAAGTGCGCAGCGATCCGCTTCTCCTGGAGCGGATCCTGCGTAACCTCATCTCCAATGCCATCCGCTATACGGAGCGAGGGCGGGTCCTGATCGGATGCCGCAGGCAGGGAGAGGAGATGAGTATCGAGGTGTGGGACACCGGGATCGGCATACCGGCCGATCAGTTCGGTGAGATATTCCGGGAGTTTCATCGGAGCCATAAGAAGTCCCACAGGGCCATCGAGGGCTTCGGCATCGGACTGGCGATCGTCGACCGCCTGACGGCCCTTCTCGGCCACCGGATCGAAATCTCGTCCTCGCCCGGCAAGGGCACGGTCTTCCGGATCGAAGGGATAGCCCGCTGCAAGCAACCGAAGGCTTTGAGCCGGTACGCACCGGGTTGAAGCGGTCGACGCGGGACCGGCGTCCCGGCGCTCGCTGGCGATACCGGAAGCTGTTCGTTGCGTCTGGCGGGTCGGTCGCCCTCTGGTGAAGGCCGGCACCTTCCAGCCTGCGACCGACGCCATTATGGTCGTAGCGGACCGCTGGATCGACCAGGCGTCCGGCCGGTTGGTCATGGTCCTCCGGTCGTCGCCTAAGCATCGGCTTTTCCCTCCGTTCATTCCCCGAATGACACAAAGACCGGGCGGCGCAAGCCGCCGGTTCTTGGCGCCCGGCCCATGAAACCGGCCATTTCAGGTTATGCCATTATTTGTTTGACAAATAGCGGTATGTCCGGTGAACTGAACTGGTCCGGTGTCGAAACGAACCAGGGCCACGGGGCTCCAGATGCGCTCCGCGCGGACGACGAACCGCATGAAAGAATAGCGGGCCTGCTCCACTTGCGCAGAGTTCCACGGCGCAGGTCCCGATAAATCGGGGAGGAATGAGATGCGTTTTCCGGCAGCTACCGCCGTGGCGGCGATCCTGACATGTCTGGCTCTTCCAAGCGCCGGTCAGGAGCTTCCTGTATTCAAGGTCGGGGTTCTCAACGATCAGTCCGGACTCTATTCGGACATCGCCGGGCTGGGTTCGGTCGAGGCGGCCAGGATGGCGGTCGAGGACTTCAAGCCCGAGGAAAAGGGCTTCCGGGTCGAGATCATCGCCGCCGACCACCAGAACAAGACCGATATCGGCTCCAACGTCACCCGGCAGTGGTTCGACCGCGAAAAGGTCGATGTCGTGGCCGACGTTCCGACTTCCTCGATAGCGCTGGCCGTCGCCGAGATCGCGAAGAACATGGACAAGGTGTTCCTGGTCGCCAGCGCCGGCACGTCCGACCTGACGGGCAAGAGCTGCACGCCAAACACCGTCCACTGGACTTACGACACCTGGTCGCTCGCCAACGGCACGGCCAAGGCCGTGATCGGGACCGGCGGCGACACGTGGTACTTCCTGACGGCCGACTACGCCTTCGGCCATTCCCTGGAGCGCGATGCGACCGGCATCATCGACGCCAATGGCGGCAAGGTCCTGGGCGGGGTCCGGACGCCGTTCCAGACCAACGATTTCTCCTCCTTCCTGCTCCAGGCGCAGGGCAGCGGGGCAAAGATCGTCGCGCTCGCCAGTTCCGGCGGCGATACCATCACCACGGTCAAGCAGGCGTCCGAGTTCGGCATCACCAGCGGCGGCCAGAAGCTGGCCGGCCTGCTGGTCTTCCTGACCGACGTCCACTCGATCGGCCTGGAAACCGCGCAGGGACTGCTGCTGACGGAGGCCTTCTACTGGGACCTCAACGACGGTACGCGGGCCTGGACCAAGCGGTTCGTCCAGCGGAACGGCGGCAAGTATCCGACCATGAACCAGGCCGGGACCTACGCGTCCATCCTCCACTGGATGAAGGCGGTGGCGGCGATGCCGGACAAGGATGCAGCGCGCAGCGGCAAGGCGGTGGTCGAGCGGATGAAGACCATGCCCGCCGAAGATCCGCTGTTCGGCAAGAGCACGATCCGCGCCGATGGCCGTACCCTCCACGACATGTACCTGTTCGAAGTCAAGAAGCCGTCGGAGTCCAAGGGGCCGTACGACTACTACAAGCTGGTCAACACCATTCCAGGTGACGAAGCCTTCCGCCCGCTGGCGTCGTCGGAATGCCCGCTGATCAAAGCGACCGCGGCGAAGTGACTACAGCGGCGCCCGGCACCGGCAAAGCCGCTTCGCTGATCCTTCTGCTGATCAGCGAAGTGGCCGCAATGTCGGTGTGGTTCGCGACCACGGCGTCGCTGGCCGACATCAAGGCCCACTGGCAGCTGGGAGCCTTCCATGAAGCCTTGCTGACCAGCAGCGTCCAGGCGGGCTTCGTCGCGGGGACACTGCTGAGCGCGCTGCTCAGCCTGTCGGACCGGAAGGATCTGCGCCGGCTGTTCAGCGTTTCCGCCCTTATCGCGGCGGCGGCCAACCTGACGGTTCTGGCGTTCGAACCGACCAGCGTCATGATCCCGGTCCTGCGTTTCGTCACCGGGATGTGCATGGCCGGCGTCTATCCGGTCGGCATGAAGATCGCCTCCACCTGGGCCAGGAACGGGACCAAAGCCGGGGTCAAGGGCGATATGGGATTGCTGATCGGCCTGCTGATCGCGGCGCTGACGCTCGGCTCCGCGTCGCCCCATCTCCTGTCGGCTTTCGGCGGGGTGGACTGGCGCATCCCTTATCTGACGGCATCCGCCGGCGCGCTGCTGGCAGGGGGGCTGGTGCTGCTCGTCGCCATCGGACCCAACGTCGCCAAGGCGCCGCCGCTGAAGCTGGCGAACGCTCTGGAGGCGTGGCGCAACTACCCGCTGCGGCTGGCCAATCTCGGCTATCTGGGCCACATGTGGGAACTCTACGCCATGTGGGCCTGGATCGCCCTGTTCATCAACGAGAGCTTTACGCTCACCCTGGGGGAGGATGCCGGCTTCTATGCCAAGCTGGCGACCTTCGCCATCGTCGGGGCGGGCGCAGTCGGTGCGCTGGGCGGAGGGTGGCTTGCCGACCGTTGGGGTCGGACGCTGGTGACGTCGCTGTCGATGGCGGTCAGCGGAAGCTGTGCCCTGGTCATCGGCTTTTTCTTCGGCGGCCCCCCGGCCCTGATCGTCGCCGTCGGCCTGGTCTGGGGCATCAGCATCATCGCGGACTCCGCCCAGTTTTCCGCCACCGTGACCGAGCTGAGCGACCGATCCCTGATCGGCACCATGCTCACGATCCAGACCTGCGTCGGCTTCCTGCTGACGCTGGTCAGCATCCACCTCATTCCCTTCGTCGTCGATCTCGTCGGTTGGCGCTATGCTTTCGCGATCCTCGCGGTCGGTCCGTTCCTGGGCATCGTCGCCATGCTCCGTCTCCGCGGGGACCCGGCGGCATACCGGATCGCGGCCGGATGCCGCTGACGCCGATATCGCCGACGCCAATATCATAGCTGGAAAGGCAGTCCACCCATGGATTACACGACGATCAAGCTCGAGAAACGCGGCGGCGTGGCGTGGCTGGTCCTCAACCGGCCCGAACGGCTGAATGCCCTCAACCAAACGATGCTCGGCGAGATAAACGCGGCGCTCGACGACGCCGAGGCCGATGAGGCGATCAGGGCGGTGGTCGTGACCGGCGCCGGCACCGCGTTCTCCTCCGGCTTCGACCTCAAGGAGCAGATGGAGAAGCGGCCCCAGGGCATCGGCCAGTGGCGCGGCATCCTGCGTAAGGACTTCGACACCGTCCTGCGCTTCTGGCACTTTCCGAAACCGACCATCGCCGCCGTCAACGGCCACTGCCTGGCCGGAGCCTTCGAACTGGCGCTTGCCTGCGACATGACCCTGGCGGCGGATACGGCGGTGTTCGGCGAACCCGAACTGAAGTTCGGCGCCGGAATCGTCGTGATGCTGCTGCCCTGGATCGTCGGGCCGAAGATCGCCAAGGAGATCATCATGACAGGCGCCGACCGGATATCGGCCGCCGAGGCTCACCGGATCGGCGTCGTCAACCGGATCGTCCCCGCCGCCGATCTGGAAGCCGCCGCGACGACCCTGGCGCTGCATCTGGCCGCCGTCGATCCCAGCCTGATGCGGCAGACCAAGCGGGCGCTCAACCGCAGCTTCGAGATCATGGGCATGGGCGAAGCGCTGGAAGCAGCATTGGACATCGACCTCCAGATCGAGGGGGAGGGGTCTCCGGACAAGATCCAGTTCATGGAGATCGCCCGCCGCGACGGGTTGAGGGCGGCGCTGGCATGGCGCGACGCGCGCTTTCCGAAGGAACAGGGCGCATGACCTCGGCGCTGGCCTCGCTCATGCTGGATGCCCTGCGGGACGGGCGTGCGCCTGTCGTCCAGGAGGGAGAAACGTCGTTCGACGCGTCAGGCCTGCTGGATCATGCGAGCGCCGTCCACGACGGCCTCCTCCGGCATGGGCTGCGTCAGGATGAACCGGTCGTGGTCCGCGTGCGGAACCATCCGGCCGATTTCGCCACGTTCCTGGCGGTCTGGATGGCCGGAGGGGTCGTCGTCCCCGTCCATGCCGGAGTCCCCGATGCCGTCCTGCGCGGGCTCGTCGAGAGGACGGCCGCCCGCATCGTGGTCGAGGGGGAGAGCGGCGTCATCGGCGAGACCGGCCTGACCCCGCCGGACCGCCCGCTGCTGCGCGGCGCCGCCCTGGTCATCTTCACCTCGGGCTCGACCGGCACGCCCAAGGGCGTCGTCCTGGAGCATGAGCGCTTCGCCGGCAAGATGCGCGCCTTGCAGGAAATCCTGCGGTTCTCGCCGGACACGCGGACCCTGCTGCCCTTGCAGGTGACCTTCATCTTCGGCATCTGGGTCGGGTTGCTGTCCATCCTCAGCGGCGCGCATCTTCGGCTGATGTCGCGCTTCACGCCGGGTGCCGCGCGTGCCGCCCTCGACGACGGCATCACCAGTGCCGCCCTCGTCCCGACGATGCTGAGGGCGCTGTTCGCGGACGCCCAGGGCGCCGGCAGCGCTCCGGCGCTGGCGCAGGTCCTTACCGGCGGCGAACCGCTCGGCAGTGGTCTGGGCCAGCGGATCGCGACGGCTTGGCCCGGTGCCGGCATCTACGATCTTTACGGACTGACCGAAACGGGATCGTGCGACTTCTGTCTTCGCCCGGAGGACCTGGAGCGCGGCATCGGTTCCATCGGCCGCCCGACGCCGGGCGTCGAGTTCCGCATCGCCGATCCCTCGGCGGA
This sequence comes from Skermanella aerolata KACC 11604, assembly GCF_000936425.1. Taxonomy (GTDB): domain Bacteria; phylum Pseudomonadota; class Alphaproteobacteria; order Azospirillales; family Azospirillaceae; genus Skermanella; species Skermanella aerolata. Next base: position 266,451 of record NZ_AVFK01000003.1, read on the forward strand.
CAGCGTCGGCGAACTCCGCATACGGACGCCGTTCGGCATGGTTGGATACCTGGACCAGGAGGACCTGACGCAGGCATCCTTCCAGGACGGCTTCTTCCGGACCGGCGACCTCGCGCGTCGGCGCGCCGATGGGTTCGTGGAACTGGCCGGACGCTCCAAGGACGTCATCTCGCGCGGCGGCAACAAGATCGTCCCGCTGGAGATCGACCGTCTCTTCGCGTCGCATCCCGACGTGGCCGCCGCCTTGACGACGGGCGTTCCGGACCCGCTGCTCGGCGAGCGCATCCATCTCCTGATCGTGCCGCAGCCGGGCGCCCTCCTCGATCAACCGGCGCTGCTGGCCTGGGCGTCCGACAAGATCGAGAAGTTCAAGCTGCCCGACGTCATCCACTTCGCCGCCGAGCTTCCGGCGGGCCGCACCGGAAAAGCCGATCGCGGTGCGCTCAGGGAGCGGATCGCGTTGGGTCTGGAACGTTATACCAAGAGCCCAAGAGGCTGACCGGCGGTCGGCAAGTGTTGGGCCACGGCCCAACCTACGAAGCAGGAGCCTGTAGGTTGGGCCGTGGCCCAACAAACACTGTCCTAACAGGTCAATCTCTTCGGCCCCTGAAATCAGATGTCGGGCCGCTTCAGCCCGACATGTCTGTTTACTCCGGCACCATCTCTCCCGATCCGCCGAACTCGGCCGGAAAGTCCTTGAGCTTGGGCAGCCCGTCCTTCATCGGGAGCACGGTTTCCGCATAGTTGACGTGGACCGCGGGGGCGAAGGCCAGGGTCGGGATCGTCGCGGCGTAGACGTCCACCAGACCCAGCGGCGGGTGGTTGGTCATCAGGTGGCCGCCGCACTTGGAGCAATACTGGCGCTGGCTGAGTTCCGTCTTCTGGAACGTCGCGACATGCTCGGCCCCCGACGTCACCCGGACGGCTTCCGGTCTCCAAAGGCTGAACGCATTGACCGGTCCGGCCGACCAGGACCGGCAGGACCGGCAGTGACAATATCCCATGGCTTCCGGCGATCCGGTGACTTCCAGTTCGACCGCGCCGCAGAAGCAGCTTCCAGTATGTGTCATGGCATTCCATCCCAGCTCGTTTTGTTTGTGCCCGACAACCTATCAGCCATATGCAGGTATGTCGTGTCCCAGAACCGACAATCGGCAGCGGCCGGGTGCCGGCAAAGCCGGCTCATCGGGTTCAGGGCGCCGTAGCCATCCGCCCACTGCCTATGGAGCCTATGAGAGGTCGCATGGATTTCGCTTAAAATAGCTTGGAAAATGTTCCGGCGGGAGAGTGCGATGTCTCATGATCTTACGGGGGCGACTGCGGCGACCATCGACGGCTGGGAGTTCCTCGACAATTCGCCGGAAGTTACCGGTCTCGCACTTGAAGGCGGGACACTGGATGGCAGGAAGAAGGTGGCGTATACCGCCACCTTCGACGACTTGTCGCCGGTCGCGATCAAGGTCGACATGGGGTCGGCGACGTCGGAGCTGAAATTCTACCTGGACCCGACGATCACCAACAACTCCGGCATCGACTGGAACACCTTCAGGACCAGCCTGGTATCCGAGAACTATCCGGCGGCGCAGGCCGGGGACTTGCAGGTACACCCGGTCTTCTCGCATTTCCATGACGCGAACATTCCGGGCTGGACCAGCCCCAGCGGCATGAACTTCACAACCTTCCTGGGCATGAACACCGGCAAGGCGTCCCTGACCAACAATACGTCCTTCGGCGGCATCAACGGCGCCGACGAGCTGTGGACCTATAGCGGCTCGGTCGATGACGGGGCGACCCAGAACTGGCAGAACATCGGGATCCACCAGTACCACGAGATCGATGTCGGCGGCGGCGCCATACAGGGCGGCGACTTCTACATCGTGCTGGAGCCGAACTTCTGGCCGGTCCACGACCGCATCATGCCGACCGCACAGGCAGTCTACGAAGACTTCAGTTTTGCCAACGCCCATAGCGGGACGGCGCGGAACGATCTGGTCTTCGGCTACAACGGCGCCGATGACCTCGGCGGCGGCGCCGGTGACGATATCCTGGCCGGCGGCGTCGAGAACGACACGCTGTCCGGCAACGACGGCGCCGACTGGCTGTTCGGCGGCTTGGACGACGACCTGATGATCGGCGGCGCCGGCAACGACATGTTCGACGGCGGAGGCGGTGGCGATACCGCCATCTGGGCGTCTGCCCGTCTGGCCAATACGATCACGCTGGTCGCCGACGGCGCCGACACCGTCTCCGGCTCCTTTGGCGTCGACCGGATCGAGCGGACCGAACGCCTCGTGTTCACCGACGGCGAATTCGTGACGGGGACCGGCGACGAAGCGGCGCAGGCCTATCGCCTCTACGGCGCCACGCTTGACCGCGAGCCCGATCCGGGCGGCCTGAAGGGCTGGACCTCCGCACTGCGCGATAATGGCGTGACCCTGGAGCAAGCGGTCGAAGGCTTCATCGGATCGCCCGAGTTCCAGTCGCGCTACGGCAACCTGAACGATTCCGACTTCGTGTCGCAGCTTTACCGCAACGTCCTGGACCGGGAACCGGGCGGCGCCGAGGTGCAGGGCTGGGTCGATGCGATCGGGACCGGGACGACCCGTGCCCAGGTGGTGCTGGGGTTCTCGGAATCCACCGAATACGTCGAGAATACCCGCCCGGCCGTGGAGGAAGGCCTGTGGCTGCGCGACGACGATGCCGCGTCGGTCGCACGGCTCTACAGCGCGACGCTGGACCGGCTCCCAGATCAGGATGGGCTGGCGAACTGGACCGACGCGATCAGGACCGGCACGCCGCTCCAGCAGGTCGCCGACGGCTTCGTCGGCTCGGCCGAGTTCCAGGCCCGCTACGGCAACCTGGGTGATGCGGCCTTCGTCGACTTGCTCTATGACAACGTCCTGGACCGCGCTCCCGATCCGGAGGGGCTGAGCGCCTGGACCAACGCACTGGCGGCCGGCATGACGAGGTCCGAAGTCGTCACCGGGTTCTCGGAATCCCTGGAGTATATCGGCATCCGCGCGCCCTTCATCGATCAGGGCGTCTGGCTGGCGGAGAGTTGACCGGTCACCTGCCCTGAGTTCCGTCGTTCAGGGGTTGCAAAGATAATTTATGGTTAACTTTTTGTTAACCATAAATCCGCCAGGATGATTCGCTGGACGGCAAAATGCCGCCCGGCGAATCATCCGAACCGCGGCGGACCCGCGGCCCGCGAGAACAACGAGGGAGAGCCGCCATGTCCGATCTGTTCGACGACGCCGTCCTGGGTGCCTATGTGGATGGCGAACTGAGCGCCGAGCAAGCCGCTGCGGTCGAGCGCCTCATTGCCACCAACCCGGAGGCCCGGCAGATGGTCGACTCCATCCGCGAAATCACCCTGCTGGTGCGCGCCGCCGCGTTCGAGGGGATGTTCCCGGGCTATCCGCTACGCCTCGCATCCTGAGACCTCGAAACTTAAGATTGACCGGTGAGTTCCGGCAAAGATGTCGGGCTGAAGAGGCCCGACCTACAAAACCAAGCGCGGGCAAAAGCACGCTGGCGTAGGTCGGGCCTCTTCAGCCCGACATCTAATGCTCCAGACCGGTCAAACTCTTCGGCCCTTGATATCAGGCCCGCTGCCTGACGACGTTGACGAGGGGTTCCCCTCGGACGCCGCGCAGGATGTTGTCCGCGATCGTCTTCTGGCGGCGGCGGATCGTGCCATGGGTCCAACCCGACATGTGCGGGGTCATGACCACGTTGGTAAGCTCGTGAAACGGCAGTCTTGACGGCAAGACGCCGTTCTCGCCCGGTTTCGGGTACTGGTACCAGGTGTCGATCACGGCACCCGCGATCCGTCCTGCCGTCAGCGCTTCGTAAAGCGCCGCTTCGTCGATCGTCGGCCCGCGCCCGACGTTGAACACGACGGCGGACGGCTTCATCGCCTTGAAGGCCTCAGCCCCGACGATGCCGGCGGTGCCGTCCGTCAGCGGAACCGAAACGACGATGAAGTCGGCGCTCTCCCAGAAACCGCCGAGGTCGTTCAGCAGGAAGGACCGGTCGAGCAGGGGGGATGCCACCACCGGACTGCGGTTGGCGACGTGGACCGTCATTTCGAACGCCTTGGCGCGGGTGGCGATGGCCTTGCCGATATGCCCGAACCCCAGCAGGCCGATGGTCCTCCCCGCCAGCTCGTCATGAACGCGCTCAGCTGCACCCGCCCAGTATCGCCAGTCGCCCTGGCGCAGGCGGCTGTCGGCATCGGCGAGTGGGACGTGCCGCGCCAGTAGCGCCGCCATGACGTATTCGGCGATGGCCTGCTCGTGTCCGAAGCAGTTGCAGACAGCGGCGGAGGCCGGAAGCGCCTCCAGATCGACGGCGTCGTAACCGGCGCCGGGAACGTGGAACAGGCTCAGCTTGGCCGGCGTGGGCAGCGTGCCGCTGTACTTCGTCCCGACGATCACGTCGGCGGCGGCATAGGTCCGCCGGTCGGCTTCGCTCGAAAGCTCGTCCGGCAGCACGGCGATCTTGGCATCGACATCGAGAAGGCCGGCGAAGCCCGGGCTGAACGAGGAGGCGTTTTCACCGTGGAAGACGATCAGCATCATGTGTCCTTGCGGGGATTGGGAATAAGGGGTTCGAGGCTGCAATCGAGCAGCGAGGGATCGACCTCGCGCTCCATCGTGTCGAACATGCTGTCCACGAAGTCGATCAGCGCATCCGACGCGGTCATCGCCTGGGCGACGTGGCGGTTGGCGACGGCGTCCAATATGGCGAGGTGACAGTCGATCGTCGTGTGGACGTTGGCGTCGCCCTTGATGTGGGTGTGGTGGATCCAGCCGATCCGGCGAAAGATCGTGTGTAGGGGGCGCATGGTGTGTTCGAGGAACGGCTCGGCGGCCGCCGTCAGTATCAGCCGGTCGATCCTGCGGTCCAGCACGTTGAACTCGCCGGCGGTCATGCCGTCGCGTCGCTCCCGCAGGACGCGCGCCACGTGGAGAAGCTGGTTGCGATAGGTCGGGCTCGACTTTTCCGCGGCGAGACGGATGACGAAGCGCTCCAGGTCGCGCCGCAACTGCAACAGCATCCGTTCGCGGGCAAGGTCGATCGGGGCGATCTGGACGCCGTGGCGGGGCCGGACCAGGATAAGCGTATCGTTGGCCAGCCGGGTCACGGCCTGATGGACAGGAGTCCGGCTGAACCCCGTCATCTCCTGGAGGTCCTGGATCGCCAGGAACCGGCCGGGCTTCAGCTCGCAATTGACGATAAGATCCTCGATGCGCTCATAGGCAAGTTCGACCAGGTTCACGCGGTTCTGGCGGCGCGGTGCCGCCGCTTCGTCCTGACCGGCCGCGACCAGTTTCGGCAGCGCCCGTTTACGTCCGGCCATGCATGCCTCCTTTGAAATGCCTGCGAAGCGGGACCCTGATCCCCGCATCGGGACCACGACACCAGTCTGGCAGACCTTTTAAAACATGTTGTGATATTTTACCAGCGCGCATATAGTCCCGCGCCATACGGTGGTAACCGCTGCTGCAAGGCTCCACCGGATCGTGTGGGGAGGAAAACAACGATGAAGATCACGTCCATCGAGACTCTCAGGACCGAGGAGTTCTCCAACGTCCTCTGGGTCCGGGTCCATACCGACAGCGGCATCATCGGACTTGGCGAGACGTTCTACGGCGCTGGCGCGGTCGAGGCGCATATCCACGATACGCTGGCCGGGCGCCTGCTGGGCCGCAACCCGCTGCATATCGAGGCCATCCACCGCGACATGGTCAACCTGCCGATGGCGCAGTCGTCCACCGGTGCCGAGTACCGGGCGGCCTCCGCCGTGGACATCGCGCTGTGGGACGTCTTCGGCAAGGTCTGCGGCCAGCCGGTCCACCAGATGCTGGGCGGCCTGTGCCGCGACCGGACGCGAATCTACAACACCTGCGCCGGCTACAAATACGTGCGCTCCACCAACATCAAGCCGGTGTCGAACTGGAACCTGGGCGAGGCCGGCGGCCCGTTCGAGGATCTTGACGGCTTCATGAACCGGGCCGACGCCCTGGCGGAAAACCTGCTGGAGAGCGGCATCACGGCGATGAAGATCTGGCCGTTCGATCCCGCCGCCATCGAGAACCACGGGCTTTTCATCACCGCCGAGCAGATGAAGAAGGCGGTCGAACCGTTCGAGAAGATCCGCAAGGCGGTCGGCGACAAGATGGAGATCATGGTCGAGTTCCACTCGCTGTGGAACCTGCCGACCGCCAAGAAGATCGCCAAGGCGCTGGAACCCTATTCGCCCACATGGTTCGAAGACCCGATCCGGATGAACTCGCCGCAGGCGCTGGCGGAATACGCCCGCTCGACCGATGTCTGGGTCTGCGCCAGCGAGACGCTAGGCTCGCGCTACCCCTATAAGGAAATGCTTGACCGGGATGCCGCGCATGTCGTCATGGTCGATCTATGCTGGACCGGCGGCCTGACCGAAGGGCGCAAGATCGCGGCCATGGCCGAAACCTACCACCGCCCTTTCGCGCCGCATGACTGCATCGGACCGGTCGGCTTCGCCGCCGCCGTCCATGCCTCGTTCAGCCAGCCGAACACGCTGATCCAGGAATCGGTCCGCGCCTTCTATACCGGCTGGTATAAGGAACTCGTTACCGAAGTGCCGGCCATCGAGAACGGCTACGTCTACCCGATGGAAGGCCCCGGCCTCGGCACCGAACTGCTGCCGGCCGTGTTCGAGCGTTCCGATCTCACCGTGCGCCGTTCGGCGGCAGCCTGAGGAATATACGATGTCCACCAACCTGTTTTCATTAGAGGGCCGCACGGCCCTCGTCACCGGCTCGTCGCGCGGATTGGGCCGCGCGATGGCCGAAGGGCTGGCCGCCGCCGGTGCCGCCGTCGTGCTCAACGGCTCCGACCAGGGCCGCCTGTCGGCCGCCGTCGCGGAGATGCGGGCGGCCGGGTACTCGGTCCATGAAGCCCGCTTCGACGTGACCGACGAGACGGCGGTGGTCGCCGCCTTCGAGCGGTTCGACGCCGAAGGCATCGAGATCGACATCCTTGTCAACAACGCCGGCATCCAGTTGCGGAAGCCGATGGTCGAGCTTGCCACCGACGAGTGGCGCAAGGTGATCGAGGCGAACCTGACCAGCGCCTTCGTGATCGGACGCGAAGCGGCAAAGCGGATGATCCCGCGCGGTCGCGGCAAGATCGTCAACATCGGCTCCCTGACCAGCGAACTCGCCCGCGCCACGGTCGCGCCCTATACCGTCGCCAAGGGCGGCATCAAGATGCTGACGCGCGCCATGACGGCGGAATGGGCGGGGCACGGCATCCAGGCCAACGCCATCGGGCCGGGCTACATGCTGACCGACATGAACCAGGCGCTGGTCGACAATCCGACTTTCGACGCCTGGGTCAAGGGCCGGACGCCGTCCAGGCGCTGGGGCAAGCCGGACGAACTGATCGGCACCGTCGTCTATCTGGCGTCACCCGCGTCCAACTACGTCAACGGCCAGATCGTCTATGTCGACGGCGGCATGCTGGCGGTGCTCTGAAGCCCGGCTACCGGAGGAAATTTCCATGCTCGGCGTTGTCATCCATGCTCCCAAGGACCTTCGGGTCGAGGAAATCGCGGCAACCGAACTGGGTCCGCGCGACGTCCAGGTCCGGATCGAGTCCGGCGGCATCTGCGGCTCCGACCTGCATTACTACCACCACGGCGGCTTCGGCACGGTGCGGATACGGGAACCGATGGCGCTGGGCCACGAGATCGCCGGCACGGTCGAGAAGGTCGGGGACGAAGTCTCGCGCGTCGCGCCGGGCGTGCGGGTCGCCGTCAACCCCAGCCGGCCTTGCGACCAGTGCCGCTACTGCCGCGCCGGCCAGCATAACCAGTGCCTGGACATGCGCTTCATCGGCAGCGCCATGCGCTTTCCCCATGTCCAGGGCGGTTTCCGCCAGAACCTGACGGTCGATGAGAAGCAGGCGATCCCGATCGCATCCGGCATGACCATGGCCGAAGCGGCGATGGCGGAGCCGCTGGCCGTCTGCCTGCACGCCGCCAGTCGGGCAGGTTCGCTGATGGGCAAGCGGGTGCTGGTGACGGGCTGCGGCCCGATCGGCGCGCTTTCGGTCGTGGCGGCGCGCTTCGCCGGTGCGGCGGAGATCGTCGCGACCGACGTCAGCGCCTTCCCGCTGTCGCTGGTCGAAAAGGTCGGTGCGACCCGCGCGATCGACATCGCGGCGGACCCTGACGCCCTCGCTCCCTACGCGCAGGACAAGGGGAGCTTCGACGTGCTGTTCGAGGCTTCCGGCAACGAGGCGGCCCTGCGCGGCGCGCTCGACGCGGTGCGCCCCGGCGGGATCGTCGTCCAGCTTGGCCTCGGCGGCGACATGAAGCTGCCGATCAACCTGATCGTGGCCAAGGAGATCCAGTTGCGCGGGACCTTCCGCTTCGACGAGGAGTTCCAGCTTGCGGTCGACCTGATGGGCAGCGGCTTGATCGACGTGAAGCCGCTGGTAAGCCAGACGGTGCCGTTTCAGCAGGCGGTCGAAGCCTTCGAACTGGCGTCCGACCGGTCGCGCGCGATGAAGGTGCAACTGGCGTTCTGACCAGCGCTGGGAAACGCCGTCAAAACCAACGAAACGAATGACCGGCCGGCTCCATTCGGGAAGCACCGGTACAAGGGGGGAAAGTATGAAAAGCTTATTGAAATCGGGCCTCGTGGCTGCCCTGGTAGCCTGTTCGGTCCTGCCGGCCTCGGTGGCATCGGCGCAGGAGATCAAGAGCCGCACCATCAAGCTCGCCTTCGTCAATCCGGCGGGGTCAGCCCATGACCTGGGCGCTAAGCGGTTCTCCGAACTCGCCAGCCAGAAGAGCGGCGGCAAGCTGAACGTCAAGCTCTATCCGGGCGGCGTGCTGGGCGGCGAGGCGGCCGTGGCCTCGTCGCTGCAAGGCGGCACCATCGAGATGTCGATGATGGGAACCGGCTTACTGACCGGCATGGACAAGGACTTCGGCATCTTCGACACGCCGTTCCTGTTCGACGACGCCAGGGAAGTGGACGTCGTGCTCGACGGTCCCGTTGGGACGAAGCTGATCGAGAAGCTTCCGGGCAAGGGACTGATCGGCCTGTCCTATTGGGACCACGGCTTCCGCATCCTCACCAACAGCAAGCGGCCGATCTCCAAGGGAGACGACATCCAAGGATTGAAGATCCGCGTACAGCAGATCCCGGTCTTCATCGACGCCTTCTCGGCCTTCGGCGCCAATCCGATCCCGATGCCGTTCCCGGAGCTTTATACGGCACTCGAGACTGGCGCTGTGGACGGTCAGGAGAACCCGTTCATCTCGGTCGATACCAACAAGTTCTACGACGTCCAGAAATACGCATCCAACACCCGCCACGCCTATTCGCCGCTGCTGGTGCTGGCCGGTAAGAAGTTCTGGGACCAGCTCTCCAACGACGAGCGCGCCATCCTGATGGACGCTGCCAACGAAGCGAAGCCATACCAGCGCGACGTGTCGCGCAAGATGGACGCCGAGGCGGCGGAGACCTTGAAGACCCACGGCATGACGATCACGGACGTCTCGCCGGAAGAACGGTCGCGCATGCGCGACAAGCTGAAGCCCGTCATCGAGAAGCACGAGAAGACGATCAACACGGCGCTGGTGGAAGAGCTGAACGCCGAAATCCAGAAGGTGCGCGCGGCGAAGTAACGCCACGAGCCGAAGAGTTCGACCGGCGGTCGGCAAATGTTGGGCCACGGCCCAACTTACGAAGCAGGAGCCTGTAGGTTGGGCCGTGGCCCAACAAACACTGTCCACACAGGTCGATGTCTTCGGCCCTTGTTATAACGCCGCCGCACATACCGAAACCTCGGAAACGAAAACGGCCGCGTCATGCCATGACGCGGCCGTTTCCATTCCGACTGTCGACTGCCGATGCCCGCTCCTGCTTAGGAGATCGAGTGCAGCCAGCCGTAGACGTCCTCGCGCGATCCCCGCTGCATCCCGACCAGCCTCTGGCGCAGGTCGTGGGTCACCGTGCCGACCCCGCCGCCGCCGATGGAGAACTCTCCTCCGGCATGGCGGACGCTGCCGATCGGGGCGACGACCGCGGCGGTGCCGCAGGCGAAGGCCTCCTTCAGGCGGCCGCTGGCGGCGTCCTGCTGCCACTGGTCGAACGAGTAGGCCTTCTCCTCGACGGTGATGCCGGAGTCGCGCGCGATGCGGATCAGCGAGGCGCGGGTGATGCCCGGCAGGATCGTTCCGAGTGGCGGCGTCACGATGCTGCCGTCGTCCATCACGAAGAAGATGTTCATGCCGCCGAGTTCCTCGACCCAGCGGTGCTCCGCCGCGTCCAGGAACACGACCTGATCGCAGCCGTGCTGCGCCGCTTCGGCCTGGGCCAGCAGGCTGCCGGCATAGTTGCCGCCGCATTTCGCGGCACCGGTGCCGCCATGGGCCGCCCGGCTGAAGGCGTCGGAGATCCAGACCGAGATCGGCTTTTCGCCGCCCTTGAAATAGGCGCCGACCGGGCTTGCGATGACGCAGTAGATGTAGCTGTGCGCCGGGCGCACGCCAAGGAAGGCTTCGCTCGCGAACATGAAAGGGCGGATGTAGAGGCTGCTGCCGTCGCCGGACGGCACCCAGTCGCGGTCGATGCGGACCAGCTGTTCGATCGACTCCAGGAACAGCTCTTCCGGGATTTCCGGCATCGCCATGCGCTTGGCCGAGGCCTGGAACCGGCGGGCGTTTTCCTCGGGCCTGAACAGGGTGATCGTCCCGTGGCCGGTCCGGTAGGCCTTCATCCCTTCGAAAATTTCCTGGGCGTAATGCAGGACGGCACTGGCGGGATCGAGCTGGAAAGGCGCGCGCTGCCGCACGGAGGCGTCATGCCAGCCCTTGTCGAGATCCCAGGATACCGTGACCATATGGTCGGTAAAGACCTTGCCAAACCCCGGATTTTCCAGAATCCGCGCGCGTTCGGCTCCCGGCACGCTGTTCGGGCTGGGGACGACACGAAACTCCGGTTTGTTATCCAAAATCCTCTCCTCTTGAACCACTATCGCGATCTGGCTTCAAAGCGAACATGTCCACGTCCTTGTAGGCTTTCGCGGGCCTGTCTCCAATGCTTTCAATATGCCGGGCGATGTCATCACCGCAATAAATGCCGTGCCGACGCCGCCGAAGCGATACTTATCTGCGCAATGCCAGCCATGCGCATGCCACTCCGTTCGCTCCGGCCTTTCGGGAAATGAAGTATTAGCAGCGCGGCGTATCCCGGCAGGAACCTTAAGATAAATCGACGCGCAACTCACATCATATTAAAATTCACCTTTTCGGTCGCGGCAGCGATGAAACAAGATCCGGGGACGGGAACCATGGACTCCTCGATACGATCTCTTGCCGATCTCATCCGGCGTCGGATGGCTGGCGCGGGCCGTCTGGCCACGACGGTCATTCCGGCCGGCGTTCTTCTGGCCGCCGCCTCCGTCCTGTCCCCGGTACCCGTCCGAGCGGACGAGACCTGCATGTCGCCCTTCATGCCCAAGATCACCGGCCAGGAAGACTACGTCTATGTCTGGACCCTCGGCGTCGAGGGCCTGGGCGACGGCTTCGACAAGCTGGTGACGGTCGATGTCCGGCCGGGTTCCCCGACCTACGGCCAGGTGATTTCCAGCGTATCGGTCGGCGGCCGCAACGAGGCGCACCATGGCGGGTTCACCGACGACCGGCGCTATTTCTGGGCCAGCGGCCTGGATACCAGCAGGATCTTCATCTTCGACATCCACACCGATCCGGGCAAACCGAGGCTGGAGCGGACGATCGACGACTTCGTCCAGGCGACCGGTGGTGTCGTCGGTCCCCACGGAGCCTATGCCCTGCCGGGCCGAATGCTGATGTCCGGCCTGTCAAACGTCAAGGACGAAGGCGGGCGCACAGCCCTGGTGGAATACACCAACGACGGCAAGTTCCTCGCGACCCACTGGATGCCGACCGCCGAGGACCCGCGCGGCGCGCAGATCGAACAGGTCGCCGATGGCTATGGCTATGACCAGCGAGTCTTGCCGCGCAAGAACGTCATGCTGACCTCGTCCTTTACCGGCAAGGCCAACTACATGATGGATTTCGGCAAGCTGGTGCAGGACCCGGAAGCGATGAAGCGCTTCGGTCAGACCGTCGTACTGTGGAACTTCCACGAACGCCAGCCGCGCAAGGTGTTCCATGTTCCGGGAGCGCCCCTGGAGATCCGATGGGCCTGGGGTCCGGACCACAACTACGCCTTCACGACGACGGCGCTGACCTCGAAGATCTGGCTGATCCATGAGGATGCCGGCGGCGAGTGGCACGCCGATCCGGTCGCCGATATCGGCAACCCGGCGGACATCCCGTTGCCGGTCGACATCAGCCTCAGCGCCGACGACAAGACCCTGTTCGTCGATACCTTCATGGACGGCAAGGTCAGGGTCTTCGACGTCGCCGACCCCCATGCGCCGAAGCAGATCCATGAACAGAAGATCGGCGCCCAGGTCAACATGGTCTCCCAAAGCTGGGACGGCAAACGCGTCTACTTCACCACGTCGCTGCTGGCTAACTGGGACAAGAAGGGCGCCGACGACGAGCAGTTCATCAAGGGCTACGACTGGGACGGGCGGGAGCTTCACCACCGCTTCACCATCGACTTCAAGGAACGGCAATTGGGCCGGGCGCATATCATGCGTCTGGGCGCCGACAGCCTCTACACCAACTGAATCGGGAGGGCCGGCCGTGCCGAGGCATCCTGACGTGGTGCTGCCGCTGCTGTTCGGCGCGGCGATGGCGTTCCTGGCGGGCGGGCAGGGCGCCGTCGCCGGCCCAGCGCACGACCACGGCCATGGCAGTCCGCCCGCACAATCGGCGCGGCCCCCCGGCTTCGACTACGATCCGCCCGAACCGGGAAGCTACCGTTTGCCGCCGCTCGGTGAGGCGGCGGACGGCGAAGCATTGGATGAAACCGGCGCGGAGCGCCGGCTTCACGGGTTGATGGCGGGAAGGATCGCCGTCCTCAGCTTCATCTACACACGCTGCACCGACATTTGCCCGCTCGGCACCGCGCTGATGCGCGACCTGCACGAGGCGGCCGCCGCCGACCCGGCGCTCACCCCGATCCTGCGCCTCATCACCATGAGCTTCGATCCGGACCACGACACCCCCGAGGTCATGGCGCTCCAGGCGCAGTCGCTGAGGACCGGCGACGAGGCGGACTGGTCGTTCCTGACCGCCCGCGACAAGGGTTCGCTAGGGGAAATCCTGGCCGCCTACGGCCAGCGGGTGCTCGCCAACCCGGCGCCCGACGATACCGGCGGTCCCCTGGCCCATCAGCTCCGGGTCTACCTGATCGACCGGAGCGGCAAGATCCGCAACATCTACAGCCTGGACTTCCTCGATCCCCGGCTGGTGCTGGCCGACATCCGCACCCTGGCGTTGAAGGAAAGCGCCGGACAGTGACCGGCCCTACCGCATGGTGAACCGGTAGAAGAAGATGCCATGTAACTGTGTTAATTTTGAGCTTTCCTGCCTACCACTTTTGCACATAAACTAATTAGGTAATAAATTTTGCGAGCCTTTACCTCCAAATTGGAGTTATAGGGCTTGTGAAATGGCATATCTACCACTCGGCATTTCTGCTTTGGCGGCAACTGTAGTTCCCTACGAAAACGCCAAGCCAATCGCCATCAAGTGGGTTTCTCCGACCGGCAACAATGCGACGGCGACCGGTTCGGCATCCTCTCCCTACAAGACCATCCAGGCGGCCGTGAACGCGTCGGCGCCGGGCACCGCCATCATGGTCAAGGCCGGCACCTACACTGAGAACGTCAAGATCACGAAAAGCGGCACGACCGACAAGCCGATCTGGCTGGTGTCGGCGGACGGCGAAGGCTCCGCCACGATAAAGGCGGCGAATGCCGGGCTCGCGGTGGTCTACGGCTATGGCATGGACAATGTGGTGGTCAAGGGTTTCCAGCTTTCGGGCGGCACCGAGGGCATCAAGTTCACCCAGGGCGGCACCAACCTGACCAACATGGCGACCAACATCGTCATCGAGGAAAATCACGTCTATGGCCAGAAATACGACGGTATCAAGACGGCGCAGACGGTCGGCATCGCGATCACCGGCAACACGATCCATAACATCGCCACCCAGGAAGGCATCGACAACGTCTACATGCGGACCGGCGTCATCGCCAACAACGAGGTCTACGACGTGCGCGGCCTGTCGGGCATCGTCGTCAAGGCCGGGACCCAGAACGTCAAGATCCTGAACAACTTCGTCCATCACGTGCCCGACGGCATCCTGGTCGGCGGTTTCAGCGACAGGCCGGGCTCGATCTTTCCGATCGGCCTCAACTACCAGGCTAAGGGCGTGACCGTCCAGGACAACAAGGTTTCCGCCGCCAAGCAGGCGATCAATGCCTATGGCGCGGTCGACAGCATGGTCAAGGAGAACGCGCTGAGCGGCACGGGCACGCTCTGGAACGTGCATGTCGGAACCGACAACCTCGGCTACGCGTCCAAGAACTTCCAGATCGTGAACAACGACGTTTCCCAGGTCAAATGGCTGTATGCGGCATCGGGATCGGTCAGCGTCAACAGCGGAAACAGCATGACCGCGCCCTTCGACGCTTCGACTCTCGGACCCAACGCATTGAAGATGTATGCGGCGGCATCGGGATCGACGCCCACGACCGGCGTCAAGACCGACACTGCCGTCCATGACTGGAAAGACGGCGCGCAGGCGACCAGGAGCATCGGCGGCACCGGTGCCGCCGACACGCTGACCGGCACCTCGGGCAACGACCACATCGACGGCGGCAGCGGCATCGACCGGATGACCGGCCTCGGCGGCGACGACTACTATGTGGTCGGTTCCAAATACGACATCGTCGTCGAAGCGGCGGGAGGCGGACGCGACACCGTCCTGCTGTGGACCAATGAATATACACTTGCCAACAACGTCGAGAACCTCGTCATCGTGACGTCGGGTGGTGCTACGGTGACCGACAACGCCCTGGACAACGTCTTCACGGCTGGCGCCGGAGCCGACACGTTCATCTCCAAATCCGGTCACGACCTGATCCGGGGGTTCAAGGTCGGCGTCGACTTCATCGACATGGACGCGGCCGGCGTCACGGTCGCCAGGACGGCGACGGATGACATGGTGATCCAGCATGGAACGGCGTCGGTGACGCTAGCCGGCGTCGACTACCACATGCCGCTTAGCAGCATCCTGATCTGAATGTGGATCCGGCGTCGCGGCGTCCCAGGTTGCCTCCGCAGGTGCGCATGCGTCAATCGCTGCCTTTTCGGCGTTGCGCATGCTAATCTGTTTATCGAATGATAAAGGAGGTCCGGTCCATGTCTCGCATCCCGACAGTCAAAACAGCCGACAAGCGCCGGCTGGAACCCAAGGAACGGGAGCTGGAAATCGTCCGGGGCGCCGTGGCCTTCTTCGCCGAATTCGGCTTCGACGGCTCCACCAGGGAGTTGGCGGCACGCCTCGGCATCACCCAGCCGCTGCTCTACCGGTACTTTCCAAGCAAGGAGGCCCTGCTCGACCGGGTCTACGAGGAAGTCTACGTCAACCGCTGGAACAAGGAGTGGGAAACCCAGCTCCGGGACCGGGCGGTCCCGCTGGAGGACCGGTTGGTCCGCTTCTACCGGGGCTACGCCAAGGTCATCCTCAATTACGAATGGGTCCGGCTGTTCATGTTCGCCGGACTGAAGGGGCTGGATTTCAATGCCCGCTATCTGGCGTTTCTTAGGTCCTCCGCCTTCGACCTGATCGCCCGTGAAATCCGTCTGGAACACGGCATGCCGACCGACGGCCCGATCCTGAACGAGGAGGCCGAACTGATCTGGGGCCTTCATGCGGCGATCTTCTATCTGGGGGTCCGCCAGTTCATCTACGGCATGCCGGTTCCGGACGATCTCGACGCCGATCTGGCGCTCCGTGTTCGAGCGTTTCTGCGCGGCATGCCTGCGGCGGTCGGAGACCTGATCCACCAGGAAGGCGCCGGCCAAGCGCGTCGGGCCGGCTGAATTTATCACCTGATAAATAGTTGTTGACACGATCAGTTGGCTGGGCGCATTGTTTGTTTATCGAACGATAAACATTGCGCCGGGGATCGTGGGTTGGCTGGGATGCGTCGAAGCGGACGCCGTTCTTCCCCCTCCGGAATGCGCAGGATCGGTCCGCCCGCCGACCACCGGCGGCGGACCCAAACGGAGGACGCACCATGTCGACGACCCGCTCGAGCACTCCCGAGTCACGACCCGGCCACAAACCGAGAGCCATCATCGTCGGCGGCTCCATGGCCGGCCTCTTCGCCGCACTCCTGCTCCGCCGCGCCGGCTGGCAGGCCGACGTCTTCGAGCGGGTAGGGGCCGAGCTGTCCGGCCGGGGCGCCGGCATCGTGACCCATTCGGAACTGTTCGACGTGCTGAAGCGCGCCGGTATCGACAGTCAGGCGGCGCAGGTCGGCGTTTCGGTTTCGGGCCGGCGCGTCTTCGGCCGCGACGGCTCGATCGTCGGCGAACTGCCGTTCCGGCAGATCCTAACTTCCTGGGGTCACCTCTACGGCCTGCTCCGCGCAGGATTGCCGGATGCCTGCTACCATCAGGGCCGGAACCTCGACCGCATCGAGGAAACCGACACCTCGGTCACGGCCCATTTCAGCGACGGCACGTCGGAAGAGGGCGACCTGCTGATCGGCGCCGACGGCATCTTCTCGACCGTCCGCTCCCGGTTCGCTCCCGACGTGCAGCCGTCCTATGTCGGCTATATCGCGTGGCGGGGACTGGTGGACGAGTCCGAGCTGTCGCCTGATACGCAGGATGCGCTCGGCGACCATTTCGCCTTTTCGCTGCCGCACGGCGAGCAGATGCTGGGCTACCCCGTGGCCGGCCTGGACGAGGCGATGGAGCGCGGCCGCCGCCGGTTCAACTTCGTCTGGTACCGTCCGGCCGAGGCCGGCGGTGTCCTGCGCGACCTGCTGACCGACGTCGACGGCGTATCGCAACCCTTGTCGATCCCGCCCAACAGGATACGGCCCGAGGTCACCGCGGCACTCCGCCGCGATGCGCGGAACCTGCTGTCGCCCCAGTTCGCCGAAGTGGTGGACAGGACGGCACAGCCCTTCATCCAGGCGATCCAGGATCTCGAATCCCCGCGAATGGTGCTGGGCCGGCGGTCCGTAATCATCGGCGACGCCGCCTTCGTCGCACGGCCCCATGTCGGCATGGGCGTCACCAAGGCCGCCGGCGACGCCGACGCACTGGTCCGGGCGATCATCGACCATCCCGGCGATCTCTCAAGCGCTCTCGCCGCTTTCGAAGCGAAACGGCTGGCTTTCGGCTCCGCCGTGATCCGCCGCGCCCGTCAGCTCGGCGCCTACATGCAGGCCCAGATCCTCGACGCTGAGGAACGCGCGATGGCGGAGCGTCACCGCCGTCCGGAAGCGGTGATGGCGGAAACCGCCTGTGCCACCGGAATCATGGCCTGATCGAACAATACGAAACATCGGAAACAAGGGAGGAAAGAGCATGTCAAAGCTCGATCAAGTGGTCTCGCATCCCATCTTTCGGCAGCTGGCGCAGGAGAGGTCCCGTCTCGGAACGGCGCTCGCCACGATCCTGGCCGTAACCTACTTCAGCTACATCCTCACGGTCGCGTTCAGGCCATCGACGCTCGGGGTTCCGCTCCATGACGGAACCGTCATCACCTGGGGGCTGGTGCTGGGCGTCGGCCTGCTCGGCTTGGGCTTCGTCCTCACCGCCATCTATGTCGCTTTCGCCAACAGCCGCCTCGACGAGCTGAGCCGGCGCCTTCAGGAGGACCTGCGATGACCGTTGCGTTTCCCGTTTCCTCCCGTTTCCCCGCAGCGCTTCTCGCAGGTCTGGGAGCCATCATGGCCGCCGGTCCCGCCTGGGCCGACGGCCTGACCGGATCGACGACGCGCCAGAGCCTCAATCCGATCGCCATCTCCATGTTCCTCGCCTTCGTGGTGGTCACGCTCGGGATCACCTTCTGGGCGGCCCGGCGCGGCACCCGGACGGCCAGCGACTACTACGCCGCCGGCGGGGGCCTGAGCGGCTTCAAGAACGGGCTGGCGATTGCCGGCGACTATACCTCGGCGGCGACCTTCCTCGGCGTCACCGCGCTGGTCTACACGTCGGGCTACGACGGCATGATCTACGCGATCGGCTTCCTGGTCGGGTTCCCGATGATCCTGTTCCTGATCGCCGAACCGCTCCGCAACCTCGGCCGCTACACCTTCGCCGACGTCGCGGCCTATCGCCTGTCGGAGGTTCCGATCCGGACGGTCGCCGGCATCAATACGCTGGTCATCGTCCTGTTCTACCTGATCGCCCAATTGGTCGGCGCCGGCAAGCTAATCGAGCTGCTGTTCGGGCTGCCCTATTACATGGCGGTCGGGATGGTCGGGGTCCTGATGATGCTATACGTGACCTTCGGCGGCATGCTGGCCACCACCTGGGTCCAGATCATCAAGGCGGTTCTGCTGCTCTCCGGTGCCGCACTGATGTCTGTGCTGATCCTCAGCCGCTTCGGCTTCAGCCTGGAGGCGCTGTTCACCCAGGCCATTACCCTGCATCCCAAGAGCGTCGCGATCATGGCGCCGGGCGGGCTGGTCAAGGACCCCATTTCCGCCATGTCGCTGGGTGTCGCCCTGATCTTCGGCACCGCCGGTCTGCCGCATATCCTGATGCGCTTCTTCACCGTCGCCGACGCCCGGCAGGCCCGCATGTCCGTCCTGGTCGCGACCGGCTTCATCACCGTCTTCTATACGCTGCTCTTCGTGATCGGCTTCGGCGCCATTGCCCTCGTGCTGGGGGATCCGTCCTTCAAGGATGCCGCCGGGAACCTTGTCGGCGGGACGAACATGGTGGCCCTTCATCTGGCCAATGCGCTCGGCGGCTCGGTCCTGCTCGGCTTCATCTCGGCGGTAGCCTTCGCCACCATCCTGGCCGTCGTGTCGGGCCTGACCATCGCCGGAGCCTCGGCCGCCAGCCACGACCTCTATGCCCGCGTCCTCCGCCGGGGCCGCGTCAGCGAAACTCAGGAAGTCCGCGTTTCCAAGCTTGCCGCCATCGCGATCAGCGTCGTCGCCATGGGCCTCGGCATCCTGTTCGAGAACCAGAACATCGCCGTCATGGTCGGTCTGGTCTTCGCCATCGCGGCCAGCGCCAACTTCCCGATCATCTTCCTGTCGGTCGCATGGAAAGGATTGACGACGCGGGGCGCCGTCGCCGGCTCCCTGATCGGGTTGTCGAGCGCCCTGATCCTGGTGGCTCTCGGCCCCAGCGTCTGGACCGTCACCCTCAAGCTCGGCGCAGCACCCTTCCCCTACGACAACCCGGCGCTCTTCTCCGTGCCGCTGGCGTTCCTGACCTCATGGATCGTCTCCAGGCTCGACCGGACCGAAGCCGCCACTATCGTCAAACAGGCTTTCGCCGCCCAGCACGTCAAGGCCCAGACCGGCCTCAGCCTCACCTGAGCCCAAGCCTTATCCAAGGAGCCACATCATGGAAAAGCCCGTCATCACCCAATGGCCGAGCGCCCCCGCCGACTGGTCCGCCCAGCGCCGCGAGGAATTCGCGGCCAGGGCCGGCAATGGTCAAGTCGGCAACCGACTGGTTTCCCAATCCGACCGGGTCCGCGTCTGGTCCCTCAGCCTCAAGCCCGGCGAGCGCATCGCCTTCCATACCCATGTGCTCGACTACTTCTGGACGGCGGTGACAGCGGGTCGGGGCCGCTCCCACTTCGCAGACGGTCGCGTCTCGGAGATGACCTACCAACCCGGCGACACCCGGCACCATACCTATGCCGCCGGCGAGTTCATGATCCACGACCTTGAAAATATCGGCGATACTGACATGGTGTTCACGACGGTCGAGTTCCTGGACAGCGCCAATGCGCCGCTCGACCTGCCTGCCGACGTCACCGCCGGCCTTTCCAGGGCGGCGTGACCCTCAGCGATCTTTCCAAGGGAGTCCCGGCCATGAACGCCGCAGAGCTGCTGGTACGCTGTCTCGAAAACGAAGGGGTAGACCGGATATTCGGCATCCCCGGTGAGGAGAACCTCGATGTCGTCGAAGCTCTCCGCCGCTCCTCCATCGAGCTTGTGCTGACCCGGCACGAACAGTCCGCCGCCTTCATGGCCGCCACCCACGGACGGCTGACCGGCCGCCCCGGCGTCTGTATCAGCACGCTCGGTCCGGGAGCGCTCAACCTCGCGACCGGCGCCGCCTATGCCCATCTGGGCGCCATGCCGATGATCCTGATCACCGGCCAGAAGCCGATCCTGTCCAGCCGGCAGGCGCGTTTCCAGGTCGTGGACGTGGTCGCCGCCATGAAGCCGCTGACCAAGATGTCGCGCCAGATCGTCAGCGGTTCCGTCATCCCGACGCTGGTGCGCGATGCCTTCCGCGTCGCGATGGAGGAACGTCCCGGTCCCGTCCATCTGGAACTGCCCGAGGATATCGCCGGAGAAGAGGTGCCCGATCTCGCGATGGTGCCGCCGCACCCGATCGAACTTCCGGTGGCACCATCGGCGGCGCTCGACCGCGCGGCTGCCATGATCCTGTCGGCCGAACGTCCGCTGGTCATGATGGGGGCGGTTGCCAGCCGCCCGCGTCTCGCCGCCGGATTGTCGGACTTCGTCCGCCGCACCCAGATCCCGTTCTTCACGACCCAGACCGGCAAGGGATCGGTCGGGGCCGGCTCCAACCTCTACATGGGCACGGCGGCGCTCTCCGAACGCGACTACGTCCACGACGCGATCGACAGGGCAGACCTGATCCTCGCCATCGGTCACGACACGGTCGAGAAGCCGCCCTTCATCATGGGCGAGCGCGGACCGAAGGTGATCCATGTCGGCTATACGCCCGCCAATGTCGAGCAGGTATTCTTCCCCCACGCCGAGGTCGTCGGCGACGTCGGTCCCAGCCTCGCCTTGCTGGCCGACCGGCTCGAGGGCAAGCTCAAGACGGCGTCGGCGCTGGCGCCGTTGCGGAAGCAGATCCTCGACCGCATCCTCGACCGGGCGACCGAAAGCCGCTTCCCGCTGACGCCGCAGCGCATCGTCCACGACGTCCGGCAGGTCATCCCCGAGGACGGCATCGTGGCGCTCGACAACGGCATGTACAAGATCTGGTTCGCCCGCAACTACCGCACCCATGTCGCCAATACGCTGCTGCTCGACAACGCGCTGGCGACCATGGGCGCCGGATTGCCCTCGGCCATGATGGCGGCCCTGCTGCACCCCGAGCGGCGCGTCCTGGCGGTGTGCGGCGATGGCGGCTTCATGATGAACTCGCAGGAAATGGAAACCGCCGTCCGGCTCAAGCAGAACCTCGTCGTGCTGATCCTGGAGGACAAGGCTTACGGCATGATCCGCTGGAAGCAGGCGGTGGACGACTTCGCCGACTGGGGCCTGACCTTCGGGAATCCCGATTTCGTGAAATACGCCGACGCCTATGGCGCGACAGGATGGCGGGTCGAAACGGCCGACGGGCTCGCCCCGACGCTGGAAAAGGCCTTCAGCGCCGGCGGCGTCCATCTCGTCACCGTTCCGGTGGACTACTCCGAGAACACCCGCGTCCTGGTAGACGAACTGCGCAACCGGGATCAGGCGCCGTCAGCGCAAGGCTGATCCGAACCGGAAGGCTGACCGACATGACCATCGAAGTGCGTGCCCCTTTCGACAGCCGGCTGATCGACACCGTCGAGACCAGCGGCGCCGAAGCTGTCGAAGCGGCGCTGGAAACCGCCTACCGTCTGTTCCGGGACCGGAGCGCTTGGTTGCAGCCGGCGAAGCGGGTGGAGATCCTTCGTCAGGCGGCACGCCTGATGACCGATCAGGCCGAACATCTCGCGGTCGAGGCGGCGCGCGAGGGCGGCAAGCCGCTCATCGACTCCCGCGCCGAGGTCGCGCGGGCCATCGACGGCGTCCTCAACGCCTCCGAGCTTCTGCGTTCGGAAGGCGGCAGCGTCGTGCCGATGGGCGGCACGCCGGCTTCAACAGGTCGGATCGCCTTTACGACGCACGAGCCCATCGGCGTCGTGGTCGCGGTCAGCGCCTTCAACCATCCCCTGAACCTGATCGTCCATCAGGTCGCCCCCGCTATCGCCGCCGGCTGCCCGGTCATCGTCAAGCCGGCGGAGGCGACACCCTTGTCCTGCCTGCGCTTCGTTGCCATCCTGCGGGAAGCCGGATTGCCCGAGGCGTGGTGTCAGGCGCTGCTGACCGAAAGCAGGGAGGTGACGGGCAAGCTCGTCACCGACCCGCGCGTCGGTTTCTTCAGCTTCATCGGCAGCGCCGCCGTCGGCTGGAGTCTCCGCGCCCGGCTCGCTCCCGGCACCCGGTGCGCCCTGGAGCATGGCGGTGCAGCACCCGTCATCGTGGCCCCGGACGCCGATCTGGCGGCGGCCGTGCCGCTGATCGCCAAGGGCGGCTTCTATCATGCCGGGCAGGTCTGCGTCTCGGTGCAGCGGGTCTTCGCACACCGCTCCATCGCGGCCCGATTGGCGCGGGAACTGGCGGACGCCGCCGGGAAACTCCGGGTCGGCGATCCCTTGCTGGCGGAGACGGAAGTCGGCCCGCTGATCCGTCCCGGCGAAGTCGCCCGCGTCCATGAATGGGTGGAGGAAGCCGTTGCGGGGGGAGCCGAGCTGCTGTCCGGAGGCCGTCCGCTGTCGGAGACCTGCTATCCGCCGACCGTGCTGCTGGAGCCGCCGCCCAACTGCCGCCTGTCCACCCGCGAGGTCTTCGGCCCCGTCGTCTGCGTCTACGCCTATGACGACCTGGACGAGGCGATCGGGCGAGCCAACGCACTGCCTTACGCGTTCCAGGCAGCGGTATTCACGCGGGACTTCGCGACGGCCTTCCACGCCTACAGCCATCTCGACGGCTCCGCCGTCATGGTCAACGACCATACGGCGTTCCGCGTCGATTGGATGCCGTTCGCCGGCTTGCGCCAGTCCGGTCTCGGCGTCGGCGGGATTCCTTACACGTTCCGCGACATGACGATCGAAAAGCTCTTCGTCGGCAAGATGGTCTGATCCAACAATACGGGTCCCGCCTCACCGGCGATCTTCTTTTATTTTCAACAGGCTGCGGCGGCAACGCCGACGGTCGGCACTCGAACTCGGCCTATAGCCCGAGCGGCAGGAGAACCCATGACCAGTTTGTCGAAGCCATTCCAGCTAGGCGACCTTACGCTGTCCAACCGGGTAGTCATGGCACCGATGACCCGCTGCCGGGCAGGGGCGGGCGACGTGCCGACCCCACTGAACGCCGCCTACTACGAACAGCGGGCCAGCGCCGGTCTGATCATCACCGAGGCGACCAACGTCTCCCCCATGTCGGTCCCGTTCGAGAAGGCGCCCGGCATCTATTCCGACGAGCAGGTCGCCGGCTGGCGTCCGGTCGTCGATGCCGTCCACGCGGCGGGCGGGCGGATCTTCTGCCAGCTCTGGCACGGTGGCCGGGTCGGGGCGCAAGGCCTGCTCGAAGGCCGCCAGCCCCTGGCCCCGTCGCCAGTCAACGACGACCTCGACGCCTTGCAGGTCTGGGCGCTCCTGGCCAATGGCCGCTACGTCCGGATCGCCGCGACGCCGTCGCGGGCCTTGGAGACCGCCGAGGTCGAGGAGATCGTCCAGCAGTACCGTCAAGCCGCCGCCAATGCCTGGGCCGCCGGTTTCGACGGGGTCGAGGTTCACGCCGCGAACGGCTACCTGCCGCACCAATTCCTGTCGCCGACGACCAACCGGCGCACCGACCGCTACGGCGGCGCCCCGCAGAACCGCGCGCGGTTTCTGCAAGAGATCATAGAGAACATCGCCGAGGTCATGCCGATCGACCGCGTCGGCGTCCGTCTCTCCCCGACCGCCGGCTACAACAGCCCCCGCGATCCCGATCCGGCGGAAACCTATACCTGGGTCGCGGCGATGCTGCAAAGGCAGGGCGTCGCCTTCATCGAGATCGCCGACACCAACGCCTGGGCCGGCAAGCCCGACCGAGACGAGTTGCTGCGCATGATCCGCCCGCACTTCACCGGCCCCCTGATCCTGAACGGCGGCCTGACCCCGGACAAGGCCGACGAACTGGTTTCGAGCGGCGCCATCGACCTTGCGTCTTTCGCGCGGCAGTTCATCGCCAACCCCGATCTGCCGGCCCGGATCGAGGCCGGCGGATCGTTCAACGAACCGCGCCACGTCGGCTGGTACGGCGGCGATGCCGAAGGCTACACCGACTACGAGCCCTTGATGCGTTCCGGAGCGAGGGACCGATGAAACGCCGGGCGGTCCTGGCGGCGCTGTCCGCCGCTGCGGCGGCTGGCGTCCTGGGCTCGCTAGTCTTCCTGGCGATAGCCTGGCAGACGGAAATCCCCGCCATGGCACCGCCGAAACTGGCCGACTTCGACGCTGCCACCATCCACCGGGGTGCGGCGCTGGTTGCGATCGGCGACTGCGTCGTCTGCCACACGGCGGAGAGGGGACCGGCGTTTGCCGGCGGCCGGGCCTTGGAAACGCCGTTCGGGACGCTTTACGCCACCAACATCACGCCCGACCAGCGGACCGGCATCGGCAACTGGTCGGCGGCGGCGTTCCGGCGGGCGATGCGGGACGGCGTCTCGCGTGACGGCGAGCACCTGTATCCAGCCTTGCCGTATGAGCACTTCACGCGCGTCACCGACGCCGATCTCGACGCTATCTACGCCTTCCTAATGACGCGCGGCCCGGTGCTCCAGAAAACGCCGGAAAACCGCCTGATTCCGCCACTCGGTTTCCGGCCCCTACTGGCCGGCTGGAAGCTGCTGTTCCTGCACGAAGATCCCGTGCTGCCGGTCACCGGCCAAAGCGACGAGTGGAACCGGGGCCGCTATCTGGTCGAGGGTTTCGGCCATTGCGGCGGCTGTCACACGCCGCGCAACATCGCCGGCGGCGAGGAGCGCGGCAAGCCGTTCGCCGGCGGAATAGCGGAGGGCTGGGATGCCCCGCCGCTGAACGCCGCCAACCGCACCGCCCATCCTTGGACGGTCGATGCGGTGTACCGGTACCTCCGCACCGGAATGGATGCGGAGCATGGCATCGCCAACGGTCCAATGGGACCTGTAGCGCACGGGCTTTCCGGCGCTCCGGACGACGACGTCCGCTCGATCGCCGTCTACGTCGCCTCCCTGCTGGAGCGTGACGGACCGAAAGCAGGCAGTCTGCCGCCGGTGGACCGGGAGGTGGAGGCCACACGCGAGCACCCGGAGGGAGCCGCCCTGTTCGCCGGCGCTTGCGCCACGTGCCACGGGCCGGGAGCGCCCATGATGGCGCAGGGCCGCCCGTCGCTGTCGTTCGTCAGCGCCCTGCAAGCCGACCATCCGCGCAACGCCGTTCAGGCCGTCGTCAACGGGCTGCCAGCGGCCCAGGCCGGTCGCACGGCCCTGATGCCGCCATTCGGAGACAGCCTGACTAGCTCTCAGATCGGGCAAATCACGGCCTATCTGCGGTCGCGCTACAGCGAGCGGCAACCCTGGACAGCCCTGGAAGACTCGGTCGAAGAGGCTCTGAACGCGAAGGAGCAGCCATGACAATCATCCTGAACGTCAACGGCGCCGAGCGGCGCATCGACGCCGAACCCGCGACGCCGCTGCTCTACGCGCTGCGCAACGACTTAGGATTGAACGGTGCCAAATACGGCTGCGGCCTGGGACAGTGCGGCGCCTGCACGGTCCAGCTCGACGGCAAGGCTGTCTTCTCCTGCCTGCTGCCGGTAGCGGCACTCGAAGGGCGGCGGATCACGACCGTCGAGGGGCTCGGCACCCTCGACAAGCCGGGCGTACTGCAGCAGGCCTTCGAAACAGAGCAGGCCGCCCAGTGCGGCTACTGCATCGCCGGCATGATCATGCGGGCACAGGCGCTGCTCGACCGCAACCCGTCGCCGACCGAAACCGATATCCGTGCCCATATGCAGCCCAACTTGTGCCGGTGCGGCACGCATATGCGGATATTGCGCGCGGTCCGCCGAGCCGCCGACATGATGAGCGGCAAACTCGCCATCCTGGAGAGCGGACAATGACCGCTAATACCGCCACGCAGCTTTCGCGCCGCACCTTCCTGTCGGGAAGCGCGCTGGTCGTCGCCTTCTCGCTCTCGTCCCGCGCGTTCGGCCAGTTGGCCGGAGGAGGGGAGGGCAGCGCCGGCCCGGCGGTCGTCGCTCCCCATCTGCCCGGCAGCCTGAAATCGTCCCCGATGCTGGACTCCTGGATACGAATCGACGCCGACGGCAAGGTCACGGTGTTCACCGGCAAGGTCGAACTGGGGCAGGGTATCCGGACCGCCCTGATCCAGGTCGCCGCCGAGGAACTCGACGTTCCGCCCACCGCCATCCACCTCATCACCGCCGATACGGTGCTGACACCGGACGAGGGCCTGACCGCGGGCAGCCATTCGATGCAGGACAGCGGGTCGGCGATCCGCAACGCGGCTGCGAATGTCCGAATGCTGCTGGTGCGGGAGGCTGCCCGGACCTGGAACGTCGAACCCGCCGGCATCGACACCGACGGCATGGGAAATCTGACTGGACCAGAAGGGCGGACGCTCGGCTACGGCCCGGCCGCCTCCTCCCTGTCGCTCCATGTCGAGGCCGCTGCCGACGCGCCGCTGCGCGATCCCGCCCGCTACCGCACGATGGGCGCCAGCCTGCGGCGGGTGGACATTCCAGGCAAGCTGACCGGCGAACCGGCCTACCTCCAGGACATGCGCCTTCCCGGAATGCTGCACGCCCGCATGCTGAGGGGACCGAGCTTCGGCACGCGCTTCCAGTCCTCGGACATCGCGGCGATCTCAGCACTTCCGGGTGTCGTGAAGGTCGTCCGCCAGGGAAACTTTCTCGCGGTCGTCGCGGAGCGCGAGTGGACGGCGATAACGGCGCTCCGGAAGTTCCAGGATGCCCCGTTCGTCCGGACGGCCTCGCCGCTTCCCTCAGGCGATGTCGCCGCGACCCTCAAGGGATTGCCGTCCCGCGACATCGGTATCCTGGACACCCGGAATGCAACCGCTCCCGCAGCATCGACGGTCAATGCCCGCTATTCGCGCCCGTGGCTGAACCACGGCTCGATCGGCCCGTCCTGTGCGATGGCGCATTTCCAGGACGGCGCGATAACGGTGTGGACCCACAGCCAGGGGACCTTCGACGTCCGCCGCGTCGTGGCCGAACTCGTCGGGCTACCGCCCGAGAAGGTCCACGCCATTCATGTCGAGGGGTCCGGCTGCTACGGCCAGAACGGCGCCGACGACGTGGCCGCCGACGCGGCGCTGATCGCATGGGACATGCCCGGCCGGCCCATCCGCCTGCAATGGACGCGCGAGGAGGAGTTCGGCTGGGAGCCGCTGGGACCGGGCATGCTGACCGAACTGGAAGCCTCGCTCGACACGGACAAGCGCATCGTCACCTGGAAGCATGAGGTCTGGAGCAACCCGCACAACAACCGCCCGGTCGGGGCCGGCGGGGTCATCGCGGGGGGAGAGGTCGCCAAGCCGTTCCCGGTGCCGGAGGGCAAGCCGATACCGATGCCGGAAGGCGACGGCAGCCGCAACTCCAACCCGCTCTACGATCTGCCGAACATGCAGGTGACCTATCATTTCCTGAAGGACATGCCGCTGCGCGTCTCGGCGCTCCGCTCGCTCGGCGCCCATCTCAACGTCTTCTCGATCGAATGCATGTTCGACGAGTTGGCGCGGGCCGGCGGCGTCGATCCCCTCGAACTCCGGCTGGCCCACATGAAGGACGAGCGAGCCAGGGAGGTTATGACAACGATGGCCGGCCGCTTCGGCTGGCAGAGCCGAGCCCGCGGCGATGGCGTCCGGGGCTGCGGCATGGGGTTCGCCCGCTACAAGAATCTCGGCGCCTACTGCGCCGTTGCGATGGAGGTCGAGATCGACCGCGAGACCGGCCGCGTCAGGGTCAGGCGTGCGGTCGCCGCCGTCGACAGCGGGCAGGCGGTCAATCCCGATGGCATCAGAAACCAGATCGAAGGCGGCATCATCCAATCGCTGAGCTGGACCAGCCGCGAGGAAATGACGTTCTCCCCCGACCGCAGGACCAGCTTCGACTGGAGCGCCTATCCGATCCTGCGGTTCGAGGACATGCCCGACACCATCGAGGTTCACGTGTTGGACCGACCCGGCCTGCCCTTCCTCGGCACGGCCGAAGCGGCGCAGGGACCGACGGCGGCGGCATTCGCTAACGCCGTCGCGGATGCGACCGGCCTTCGCCTGCGTGACATGCCGCTCAGCCCCGAACGGATCAAGGCGGCTCTCGGGGCGATCTGATCCGGCCGAGCCTCCGGCCTGCCGAAGAAACAAGGATTGCGAGATGACTACCGAAACGACGGACACCGCTCCGTCCCACAAGGATTTCGTCCTCGGGCGAGGACTGACCTTCATGATGGCTGCTGCTGCCGGCATTGCCGTCGCCAATATCTATTACAACCAGCCGATGCTGGCGATCATCGAACGGGACTTCGCCGGATCGGACACGACCGGCTTGATCCCGACCGCCACGCAACTCGGCTATGCCATCAGCCTGTTCCTGTTCCTGCCACTCGGCGACCTGATGGACCGGCGGCGCCTGATCGTCGTCCAATTCGGCATCCTGGCGTTTTCGCTGGTCCTTGCCGCCATCGCTCCGACCGCCCTGCTGCTCGTCGCCGCCTCCCTGCTGGTCGGGGCCAGCGCCACGGTAGCACAGCAGATCGTCCCCCTGGCGGCCACGCTCTCGGCTCCGGAGAAGCGGGGCGCCACGATCGGCACCGTCATGGGCGGCGTCCTGACCGGCATCCTGCTCAGCCGGACGGTCGGCGGGTTCGTCGGCTCCCATTTCGGCTGGCGCGAAATGTTCTGGATCGCGGCGCCGGTGGCGCTTGGCGCCTCGGTCGTCATGGCGGCTGTTTTGCCTCGGACACATCCGCAGTCGACCATCCGCTACGGCAAAGCGCTGATGTCCCTGGTCGAAATCTGGCGCAACGAACCCGCGTTGCGCCGCTCGACGATCCTGCAAGCGGCTCTATTCGCTTCGTTCTCCGCCTTCTGGACCATCCTGGCGTTGCGGCTCGAAGAGCCGGTTTTCAATCTTGGAGCCGATGTCGCCGGCTTGTTCGGCATCGTCGGCGCGATCGGCATCCTGGCGGCCCCGCTGGCCGGCAAGCTTGCGGATCGCCGGGGGCCTGATCTGGTCATCTGCTTAGGATCGCTGCTCACGCTCGGCTCCTGGCTCCTGCTCGGCTTGTGGGCCACGATCCCGGGTCTCGTCGCCGGCGTCGTCGTCCTCGATTTCGGGGTGCAGAGCGCCCTGGTCTCGAACCAGCACGTGATTTATTCGCTCCGTCCCGAAGCCCGCAGCCGTTTGAACACGATCTTCATGAGCGGCATGTTCATCGGCGGCGCCACCGGTTCCGCCGGCGCCACGATGGTCTGGAACGCCTTTGGCTGGAACGGCGTCAGCATCTTCGGGGCGCTGCTGGCCGTGTTCGGGATCCTGATTTGGATGGCAACGCGGCGAACCGCCGCCGTGCATCAGCCCCAAGCCTAACCCCGGCAACGACTCGTTAACCAAATTTCAATCCCTGCCGTGCTTCGCTCCGGCTCAACAGGTTCCCGATCGGCGGCTGCCCGGGCGAGTTTGAGCAGGATCGAAAAAATGAGCGTGATCAAAAGGTTCGACTCGGTTCTCGTGACCGGAGGCGCCGGCTATTGCGGCAGTCTGCTGGTGCCGCAACTGCTGGATCTCGGTTACAGAGTGACGGTCTACGACATCCTGTATTTCGGCGACCATTTCCTGCCCAAGGATCACCCGAACCTGACGGTCGTGCAGGGCGATATCCGCGATACCGCCAAGCTGGCCACCGCCATGGCCGGCCATCAGGCGGTACTCCACCTCGCCTGCATCTCCAACGACGCCAGTTTCGAACTCGACGAGCAGTTGTCGACCACGATCAACTTCGACGCCTTCGAACCGATGGTCGCCGCCGCCAAGGCCGCCGGGGTCAGGCGGTTCGTCTACGCTTCCAGCAGTTCGGTCTACGGCGTGTCGGAACAGCCCAACGTCACCGAGGACCACGCTCTCCTGCCGCTCACCCTCTACAGCAAGTACAAGGGCGAGTGCGAAACCGTCCTGAAGAAGTATACCGACGACGGTTTCGTCGGCGTGATCTACCGCCCTGCCACGGTGTGCGGCTACGGTCCGCGCCAGCGGCTCGACCTGTCCGTCAACATCCTGACCAACCATGCCGTGACCAACGGCCGTATCCTGGTGTTCGGCGGCGAGCAGCTTCGGCCCAACCTGCATATCCAGGACTACGCCGACCTGTGCAAGCTGCTGCTGTCGGCGCCGGACGAGCTGGTCACCGACCAGATCTTCAATTGCGGGACCGAGAACCTGACCATCCGGGACATCGCCGGGCTGGTGAAGCGCGTCGTCGCGGAGGAGTTTCCCGGCCGCGCCGACATCGACATCGTCACGACGCCGTCCGACGACCTGCGCTCCTACCATATCAATTCCGACAAGATCTTCCGCGTGCTCGGCTTCAAGCCCCGCCACACCGTCGAGGACGCGGTGCGCGACCTGTGCCGGGCCTTCCGCGAGGGCGCGCTGCCGGACAGCATGTCGGACGACTGGTACTACAATATCCGCACCATGAAGAGGCTGCACGCGGCATGACCAATCCTTCCTCCGCCAGCCTTTCGCCCCGCCCCGTCGCCGTCGTCACCGGCGGCGCTGGCTTCATCGGCAGCCATATGGTGGACCTGCTGCTGGAGCGCGGCTACGCCGTGCGCGTGATCGACAATCTGGTCGGCGGGCGGGAAGCCAATCTGGCCCATCACGCCGCCGATCCCAACCTGTCGTTCGAGAAGATCGACATGCGCGCGCTGGAGCCGGGGCATCCGCTGTTCAAGGATGCTCGCTATGTCTTCCACTTCGCCGGCATCGGCGACATCGTGCCGTCGATCGAGCGGCCGGTCGATTACATGTCCACCAACGTCCAGGGCACCGTCCAGGTGCTGGAATGCGCCCGCGCCGCCGGCGTCGCCAAGCTGGTCTACGCCGCCTCGTCGTCCTGCTATGGGCTGGCGGTCACGCCGACGACCGAGGATCATCCAATCCAGCCGCAGTATCCCTACGCGCTCAGCAAGTATCAGGGCGAACAGGCTGTCCTGCACTGGCATCAGGTCTACCGGCTGCCGGCCAACTCGATCCGGATCTTCAACGCCTACGGCATCCGGTCGCGCACGTCAGGCGCCTACGGCGCCGTCTTCGGCGTGTTCCTGCGCCAGAAGCTGGCGGGCAAGCCGTTCACGGTCGTCGGCGACGGGATGCAGAGCCGCGACTTCCTCTACGCCTCCGACATCGCCGAAGCCTTCCTGGCGGCGGCGGAAACCGAGCGTTCCGGCCGGGTCTACAATGTCGGCGCCGGCAATCCGCAGACCGTCAACCGGCTGGTCGAACTGCTGCGCGGCGACATCGTCTACATCCCGAAGCGGCCCGGCGAACCCGACTGCACCTGGGCCGACATCGGCCGCATCACGTCGGAACTTGGCTGGCAGCCCCGGATCTCGTTCGAGGAGGGCGTTCGCCGGGTCCTGAACGATATCGACTACTGGCGCGAAGCGCCGCTGTGGAACCCCGACACCATCGCCCAGGCGACGCGAAGCTGGTTCGCGTGCCTGGGCGACGACCGCGGAGACGACCCCGGAGACTGCGCCGTCAGTTCTGCGTCTTCAGCCGGATGACGTTCCAGGACGCCGGAGCCAGCGTTGCCTGAACGCGGCCTCCCTGGACCTGCACGCCGTCGAGCGCCACGGGGCTGACCGTGTCCGGTGCGTCCTTCGTGTTGGTGATCTGAAGGTCGTCGTGGCGCAGTTCCAGCGCATGGTCCAGCGTCAAGTCGTTGAAGCCTCGGGCGTCGAGGTCGAGGGTGATCGACTCATCCAGGTGGCGGTTCAGGACGAACAGGGTCAGCGTTTTGTCGTCCTCGTTATGGACGCTCGCCACCTTGACATAGGGCACCTCCGGCATCGGGTAGTACAGTTCCTCGGCGCCGCGCGGGTCGTAGTAGCGAGCTGAATAGGTCGGGGAATTTACCTTCGAGCGCAGGACGTTGCCGCGTCCCAGGTTGCTCATCTGGGCGAACGGGTGGAAGATCGTCTGCCGCCACGCCGGACCGCCGGTCTCCGTCATGATCGGCGCGATGGCGTTGACCAGCTGGGCGAGGCAGGCCGACTTAACGCGGTCCGCATGGTTCAGCAGCGAGATGCAGGCGCCGCCGAAGGTCAGAGCGTCCTCCATCGTGTAGATCTCTTCCAGGATCTGGGGCGCTTCCGGCCAGCCCGGCTTCGCCCGGCCTTCGCCCTTGCCGCGGGTGCGGTACCAGACGTTCCATTCGTCGAAGCTGAGCATGATGCGCTTGGACGACCGCCGCTTCGCCGCCACCGCGTCGGCGATCGCCACGACCTCGTCGATGAAGCTGTCCATCAGGTCGGGGCTGGCGAGGAAGGCCGCCGTGTCGTGGGCGTAGTTGTTGAAGTAGGTGTGCAGGGAAATGAACTCGACATGGTCGAAGGTATGGTCGAGGACCGTGTATTCCCACTCGCCGAAGGTCGGCATGTTGCGGGCCGACGAGCCGCAGACCGCCAGTTCGACCGTCTTGTCCGTCCACTTCATCATCTTCGCCGTCTCGGTGGCGATGCGGGCGTATTCGGTCGCCGTCTTCCGCTCCATCTGCCACGGGCCGTCCATCTCGTTGCCCAGGCACCAGAACTTGACGTCGTGCGGCTGTTCCCAGCCGTGGCTGCGGCGGAGGTCGGACAGCGCCGTGCCGCTGGGATGGTTGCAGTATTCCAGGTAGTGGCGGGCGGCGTCGGCGCCCCGGGTGCCGAGGTTGACGGCCAGCATCGGCTCGATCCCGGCTTCGCGGCACCAGTCGATGAATTCGTTGGTGCCGAAGGTGTTCGGCTCGGTCGAGAACCACGCGAGATCCAGCCGGCGCGGCCGGTTCTCGACCGGCCCGACGCCGTCTTCCCAGTTGTAGCCGGACACGAAGTTGCCGCCGGGATAGCGCATGATCGTTGGGGCCAGCTCCTTGACCAGCGCCATCACGTCGCGGCGGAAGCCGCGTTCGTCAGCCTCGGGGTGGCCGGGTTCGAACAGGCCGCCGTAGACGCAGCGGCCAAGGTGTTCGACGAAGGCGCCGAACAGGCGCGGGTCGGTCGCTCCAACCGCGAAGTCGCGGTCGATCAGAACCTCAGCCTTCAACATGGGGAAGTCTCCTGATAGGTGATTTGGTTTCAGTAGGAGCGGGCGGCGCGGTCCCGCTCGATGGTTTGGGGCTCGTCGTCATCCGGGACGTCGGGCGAGAGCACCGAGTTCTTCAGCAGGATCGAGTAGGGGTGCTGCGGGTTGTCCAGCACGGCGCGGGCGTCGCCGCTTTCCACCACTTCGCCCTTCTGCATGATGATGATGCGGTCGCTGATGTAGTAGGCGGTCGCAAGGTCGTGGGTGATGTAGATGATCGAGACCTTCAGCTCGTCGCGCAAATCCTTGAACAGGTTGACGATGGCGACCCGGAGGGAGGCGTCGACCATCGACACCGGCTCGTCCGCCACGATCAGCCGGGGGCCGGGGATCAGCGCGCGGGCGATGGCGATGCGCTGGAGCTGGCCGCCGGACAGCTCATGCGGGAAGCGGTCCTTGACCTCCGCCAGCGACAGCCCGACCTTGCGCAGCGCCCGGTCGGATGCGGCATCCGTCTCCGCCTGCGACCGTGCGTCGGTGAAGTTCCGGGCGGTCATGGTCAGGTAGCGGTCGACCTTGCTCAGCGGGTTGAAGCTTTCGAACGGGTTCTGGAAGATCGGCTGCACCCGGCTCATGAAGCGCATCCGGTCGCGCGTCTTCCTGATGGTCGTCAGGTCCTCGCCGCCGAACGCGATGCTTCCGCCGGTCGGCGTCATCCCGTTCAGGATCATGCGGGCCAGCGTGGACTTGCCGCTGCCGGACTCGCCGATGATCGTGAAGATCTCCGGCCGCGCGTCCGTCAGGGTGAAGCTGACGTCCTTGACCGCATCGATCCGCCGCCGGGACAGCAGCCCGCCGGTCCAGAAGCTGCGGCTGACGCCCCGCACGTCGAGAAGTGCCGTGTCCGCCCCGCTCATTGTACGGTCCCCCCGGTTACGGCATGGCAGGCGACGCGATGTCCGCCTCCCAGCGACTGCATAGGAGGGACCACGACGCGGCAGACGTCCATGGCGATCGGGCAGCGGGGATGGAAGCGGCAGCCGGGCGGCGGGTCGGCAAGGTTGGGCGGCGTGCCCTCCAGCCCCTTGCGCGGCTCGGCGTCGCCGATCCGGGGCAGGCTGCGGATCAGGTGGATGGTGTAGGGATGGCGCGGATTGCGGAAGAGGTCGCGGGTACGGCCCTCTTCCACCAGTCGCCCGGCATACATGATGCCCAGCCGGTCGGTCAGGTTGGCGTGGACCGCCATGTCGTGGGTGACGAACAGGATGGAGGCTCGCATCTCGCGCTGCACTTCCCGGATCATCGTCAGCACGCTCTTCTGGACGACCACGTCGAGCGCCGTGGTCGGTTCGTCCGCGATGATGAAGCCGGGGCGGCAGACGGTCGCCAGGGCGATCACGACGCGCTGGCGCATCCCGCCGGAAAGCTCGTGTGGATAGGAGTCCAGGACGCCGGGCTGAAGATGCAGCTTGAGCAGGTGCTCCTCGACCGCCCTGAGGAAGGCCGGCATGGGCAGCCCCATGTGGCGGAAGGCGAAATCGACGAAGCTCTGCCGGACCCGCCGCAGCGGGTTCAGCACGCTCATCGAGCCTTGCATGATATAGGCAAGGTGCTTCCACCGGATCGCGGTGCGCTCCTCCGGCTTCAAGGAATAGAGATCGACCTTGCGTGTCCCGAAGTCGAAGTTGACCGAGCCGCTGACGACGTTGAGCGGCGGCCGGATGGCGCCCGCTATCGTCTTGATCAGCGAGCTTTTGCCGGACGAGGACTCGCCGGCGATGCCGTAGATCTCGTCGTGCTCGATCCGGAGCGTGATGTCGTCCACCGCCCGCACCTCGCGGGTGATGCCGAACCAGCGCGTCTGGTAATAGGCCTTGAGCCCGTCGACGCGCAGCGCCGGTGATGTGGGAGCCGTTTCCGGCACCGAGTTGAGATGGTTGTTGAGCTGGTGGAGCGTCATGCGGCACCTCCCATCCGGCTGAGCCGGCTGCGGGGATCGATGTATTCGTTCAGCGCCGTCGCCAGCAGGTAGAGCCCGATGAACAGCATCATCACGGCGATCACCGGCAAAGCGATCCACCACCAGACGCCCGCCACCAGGGCGGTATGCTGGTTGGCCCAGTACAGCATGCTGCCGATGGTCGGCGTGTTGATGTCGGTGAAGCCCAGGACCGACAGGGTCACTTCCATGCCGATCGACCAGTTCATGTTGTTGAGCGTGGTCGAGAACACGATCGGCAGCACGTAGGGCAGGTGCTCCCGCGTCATGATCTGGCGCGGGCTCATGCCGGAGAAGATGCACTGCGAGGTGAATTCGCGCGTCCGCAGGCTCATCGCGACGGAGCGGATCAGGCGGGCGTCATAGGCCCAGCCCAGCGCCGCCATGATCAGCGCCAGCAGCGCCCACGACATGCTGTCGCGCATCACGAAGTAGAACAGCACCAGGATCGGGAACAGCGGGATGATGATGAAGGTGTCGTTGATCGACATCAGCACCCGGTCGGTCATGCCGCCCATGTAGCCCGACACCAGCCCGATGGTCAGCGAGATGACCCGGCTGATCGCCGCCACCGCGATGCCGAACAGCAGCGTGTTCCGAAGTGCAGCCGTCATCTGCCAGAACACGTCCTGGCCGCGCGAGGTGGTGCCCAGCCAGTATTCCCATGACGGCGGCACGTCGGGCGCCACGACGTAGATGTCTTCGGGCGGGTAGGGGGAGAAGAACGACAGCACCGACAGTCCGACGATGATCGAGACGATCAGCGTGCCGATGGCGAATTCCAGATTGAAGCGCAGGAGGTCGCGAAAGATCTTGAGCATGGCTTTACTCCACCTGCACGCGGGGATCGAGGAGCGGGTAGAGCAGGTCGATCACCAGCACGGCCAGCGACACCGCGACGATGGAGACCGAGGTGATGCCCAGTACGAGGCTGTAGTCGCCGGCATGGACCGCATCGACCAGCAGGGAGCCGATGCCGGGGTAGCCAAACACTTCCTCCGTGATGATGGCGCCGGTGAAGATCGCGCCGAGCGACATCGCGAGGCCGGTGACCTGCGGCACCAGGGCATTCCGCATCACGTAGGAACCGAGGATGCGCCGCCGGTCGACGCCGCCCAGTTCGGCATAGACGACGTAGTCCTCCGTCACGATATTGGAGACCAGCGCCCGCATGCCGAGGAACCAGCCGCCCAAGCCCACCAGCACCAGCGACAGCGCCGGCAGCAGGGAATGGAGGAAGACGCTGTAGACGAAGTCGAAGCTGAAACCTCGATCCACTCCGATGCCGGAGCCGCCGCTGATCGGCAGCACCGGCCACATGAAGCCGAACACGACCAGCAGCACGAAGGCGACGACGTAGTAGGGCATCGGATGCAGCCCCATGGCGATCAGACCCATCGCCTTCAACAGCCTGTTCTTCCTGTAGTATCCGGCCAGCCCGCCCAGCAGGTTGCCGAGCAGCCACGCCAGCACGGTCGCCACCACCAGCAGCCCGATGGTCCAGGGGAGAGCTCGCAGGATCAGTTCCGACACGGGGGTCGGGAAAGCCGACAGCGACGGCCCGAAGTCTCCGACGACGATCCGGCTCCAGAACGATAGGTACTGCTCCACCGGCGTCCCGGACATCCCGTACAACTCGCGAAGCGACTCCCGCATCGTCTCGATCGCTTCGGGACTGGTGTTGCCGAAGGAAGTCAGGGCGGAGATCGTCTGCTCGACCGGGTCGATCGGCGTCGCATGCGAGATCACGTAGGTCAGGTTGATGCCGATGAAGACGACCAGCACGAATTGCAGCAGACGCTTCGCCAGATAGATGGCGTAGGTTTTCATGGGAGCGATCCCTGATGCTTGGCGTCGGTTTTTCGGTACGCTGGGGGAATGTTGGGCCACGGCCCAACCTACGAAGCAGAAGCCTGTAGGTTGGGCCGTGGCCCAACAACACCTTCCGGCTGCTCTTCCACTATTGCCGAGGCTTCAGACGCACCATCATGTACCGCGAGTTGCCCCAGTTCGGCACCGGGTTGGCATACGGGTCCTCCGCCGTCGGATACCCGGTCCAGTAGGTGTCGTCCATCGCCACGAAGACGTTGTAGGCCATCAGCGGGATCGTCGGCATTTCCTGCACCGCCAACTTGACGTAGTCGCGGCCAAGCTCGATCGAGCGCGGATCGTCGAACGCGACGCCCCGGATCTTCTCGATGATGCCGTCCAGTTCCGGCGACGACCAGCGCATATAGTTGCGCGGAGCCTGCGGCTTGCCGGCGGGCATTACGTATTGCGAGTGCCAGCTATCGAGGAAGTAGGCCAAGTCGGGATGGCCGCCGTAGCTCTCGACGCTCCAGCTTATCAGCGTGTCGAAATCGCCGGCGTTGCGGCGGTCGAGCATGGTGCCCTGGGCCAGTTCCGTCTTGGCGTCGATGCCGAACTGACGCCATTGCTGGGCGATCATGGTGCCGGCGCGGGTGATGACGGGACGGGATTCGCCCTCGACCATGACGCGGATCGCGAAGGGCTTGCCTTCGGGCGTGTACCAGTTGCTGCCGCGCTTGGTGAAGCCGGCCTTCTGGAGAAGTTCCTGCGCCGCCTGCGGGTTGGGCTTCCACCAGCCCATGCCGAACGACTTGTCGATCGCCTTCTGGTCGGTCGGGATCTGCTCCTTCATGGAAGGCCGCAGCATGTCGGCGATCTGCTTGCCGACGGTCGGGTCGTAGGGCTTGATCTTCTGCTTGCCGGTATCCAGCTCGAAGCCCTTGAGCCAGTCCTGCATCGGGATGTGGTAGTCGTCGGGATGGGTGCCGGTCGGCGGGATGCCGATGGCCGAGATGGTCGCGGCCCCCCGGTACGAGGCCATCGAGACGGCCTTGATGTCGATCAGCAGCGCCAGCGCCCAGCGCACGTCCTTGCTCTGGAAATCGGCGCGCTGGAGGTTGAACAGCAGGGCGGGCAGCGTCGGATCGGGGTGGGCGTAGGGGAAGTCCTTGAACCAGCCGCGCGACGACTTGGACTGCTTGGCCAGGGTGAACATCCCCTCCGGCGCCACGTCGTGGACTACGTCCATGTTATGGTTCATTTGTGCGATCACGCGCTTGTCCGGCGGACCGCCATCGACATAGACGGCGTATTTCGGTCCCGGTTCGCCGAACCGGCCCAGCGTGGTGCGCTGCCAGTCGTCGCGGCGCTGCCAGATGAACCACTTGCCCTCGGGATCGAAGCTGTGCAGCGCATAGGCGCCGAGCGAGACCGGCTTGTTGAAGTCGAAGCGCATCGGATCGGGCGCTTTTTCGAAGACGTGCTTCGGCATGATCCAGATGGCGTTGAAGCGCACCGTGAACAGAGCATGGAAACGGGAGTTCGGGCGCTTCAGCTTGAAGACGACGGTCTGCGGGTCGGGTGACGAAACGCTGTCGACATTGAGCGACAGGATCGGCCCCCAGCGCATGCCGGTGTTCTTCATCTGGGTTTCGACGGTGTAGACGACGTCGTCCGCCGTGAATTCGACCCCGTCGCTCCAGAAGATGCCCGGCCGCAGTTTCACCGTCATCTCTGTGAAATCGGCGTTATACTTGGGCGCTTCGGCCGCCAGCGAGTTGTCGATCGGGCCTTCGAGGCCCTTTTCCGGATCGATGTACCACAGCGTGTCCATCGCCAACTGCTGGAGACCGGTATACTGGCCGCCGGCATTGATGGCCCAGATGTTGAACCAGCCGGCGTTCTTGATCGTCCCTTCGGGATTCTCAAGGATCAGTGTTTCTTTTCTCGGCAGGCTGGAAATGATGTCCTGGGCCTCGGCGGCGGACGGGACATAGGCTGCCGTCCCCAGCAGCAATGCTATGGCGGCGCACGCGGCTTTTCTGAGAATCGTCGTTCCGAGAGCGGGCATGTTCCTCCCCTTTTTTCAGCGATGGGTTCGCTTGTTTCTTATGGTCTGATTGCTTCGAACGCTAATCGCGTTATGGACAGTCGTCAACAGAAAATTCTATATATATCAGATTTTACGATATAGTCGATCGCAAGAAGTCATTGTGCAGCGCGGAATGGATCGGCTGAGCATGGCTTCGTATCAAAAAATCGGATATAGTCATACCATCAACGCGGAGCTTGATGTGAACGACCAGCCTACTGTCAGCAGCGACATCCTCAGCATCAGCCCCGACCGCGACGTTGAGATCGTAAAGGCTCTGGCGTCGATGCCCCGGATGATGATCCTGCGCCTGCTTCGCCATCGCGGACCGCTGAACGTCAACGAGATCAGCGAAGCGCTCGACCTGCCGCAATCGACCGTCGCCACCAACGTCCAGACGCTGGAAGCCTGCGGCCTGATCGAAACCCAGGCGATGAAGGCCAACAAGGGCAGGCAGAAGATCTGCTACGCCCGCTACGGCGAGATCCTGGTCCGGTTCGACGATCCGCCGCTCCAGCAGAAGACCAACCTGATCGAAGTCGCGATGCCGATCGGCCTCTACACCAGTTGCAGCGTCACTGCCCCCTGCGGCCTGTGCTCGTCGGAAGGGGTGATCGGCCTGCTCGACGTGCCCGACTTCTTCCTGGACCCCAGCCGCATGAAGGCGTCGCTGCTCTGGTTCTGGCGCGGCCATGTCGAATACAAGTTCCCCAACAACGCGCGCGTACTGAACGCCGAGGTCGAGGCGATCGAGTTCACGATGGAGCTGTCGTCGGAAGTGCCCGGCACCAACGCCGACTGGCCGTCCGACATCAGCATCTGGGTCAACGACGTCAAGGTCGGGACCTGGACCTCGCCGGGCGACTACGGCGACAAGCGCGGCCGGCTGACGCCGCGCTGGTGGAAGCTGGAAGGATCGCAGTACGGACACCTGACGACCTGGGTCGTTTCCGGCAAAGGGACCAGCGTCAACGGCACCAGGGCATCGGATGTCACGCTGGACCGGCTAGGCCTGCTGGAACATCACTCGATCCGCCTCCGTGTCGGCATCGACGAGGGCGCGCAGCGGCCCGGCGGCGTCAACATCTTCGGCAAGCAGTTCGGCAACCACGACCAGGACATCGTCATGCGCATCCACGTCAAGTGAATCCGGATGCCGATGCCGTCGGCGCCGGTAGGGGGAACATCTCTCCGGAACGCGCATTACCGATGATGTCCCGGTTCCTGTTTCCCGTCCCCATGAGCCAACTACATGCCCCTGATTGAAGAAGCGCTGATCCAGTGCGACGCCGTCCTGTTCGACCTGGACGGGACCCTGGTGGATACCACGGTGGTCGTCGAGCGGACATGGCGAGCCTGGGCCGCGCGCTACGGTGTCGATGCCGAAGCCATCCTCCGGGTTTGCCATGGCCGCCGCACGATCGAAACGATCGAGGAGTTCGCGCCCGCCGGCGTCGATCCCGCTGCCGAAACCGCCGTCGTCGAAGGGCGGATGATGCTGGATACCGACGGCATCGTTGCTGTGCCCGGCGCCAAGGCCTTGGTGGCGGCACTCCCGCCGGACCGCTGGGCCATCGTGACGTCGGCCACCCGCCCCATGGCCGAAGCTCGCTTGGAACTGGTCGGTTTGCCGATGCCCGGCATCCTGATCACCGCCGAGGATGTCCCCGCCGGCAAGCCGGACCCATCCGGCTATGTCCGTGCCGCGCGTGAGCTTGGCTTCGATCCCCAGGACACGATCGTCCTGGAAGATGCCCCGGCCGGTTTCAAGGCCGGTCACGCCGCCGGCGCCCACGTCATAGTGCTTGCCACGCATCTCGCCCCGGAGGCGCTGGCGGCGGAGAACTGGGTGAAGGACCTGACCGCGCTCAGCTTGGAGGCAACCGGAAACGGCGCCCTGAGCGTTCGGGTGAGGGGCTGACAAGGGGACGCGCCGCTCCCACGGGCGCGGCGCGTCCCCGATCAGGCGCCGATCTCGCCGCCGTCCTGCTTGGTGATCACCACCACCGACGGTCGCGGCGGCATCCCGTCCTTGAAGTCCGGCCAGCGGGTGGCCGGTTTCTCGACGGTGGCGCCCAGGACCTCCGATGGATGCTGGACCGCGACGAACAGGGTCTTGCCGTCAGGGGTGAACTCGGGTCCGCACATCTCCGCCCCGATGGGGCAGGCGAAGAAGAACTTCACCAGCGCACGGCCAGGGCCAGTCAGGTCGCAGGCATACATCCCATCCGGAATGCCGTTCTTGGTCTGCGCCTCTCCCTGGTCGGTCGAGATCCACAGGCGGCCGCGCGGGTCGAAGGCGCAGTTGTCGGGCGACGACAGCCAGACGTCGCTCGCCGGATGGTAGACGGCCTTATCCTCCGGCTTGGCTGGGTTGCCGGCCAGCAGCACATGGGTCCAGTTGTAGCGGTCGGCCGCATGGTCGGCCTGCGCACCCTCTCCGCCCGGCGGGATCAGCTCGACGATCTGGCCGTGGCGGTTCGCGGCGCGGGGATTGACGGCATCGACCTGGCTGTCCTTCCGCTGCGTATTGTTGGTCAGCATGACGTAGACCCGGCCGTTGACCGGATTGGGCTCCACGTCTTCCGGCCTGTCCATCGGTGTTGCGCCGACCATGTCGGCCGCGCGCCGCGTCTCGATCAGCACGTCTGCCTGGGAGTTGAAGCCGTTGGCCGCCGTCAGCGGTCCCCGTCCATGGACCAGCGGCAGCCACTCCAGCGAGCCGTCACTGTTGAACTTGGCGGCGGAGAGGGTGCCGCTGTCCAGCAGGTCGCGGTTTGCCGCGCGGTTCGCCGGATCGTAGCGACCGGCCGTGACGAAGCGATACAGATAATCGAACCGCTCGTCGTCGCCGGAGTAGAAGACGACGCGCCCGTCCTTGTTGACGATGCTGGTGGCGCCTTCGTGCTTGAAGCGGCCCAGCGCCGTCCGCTTGACCGGGGTCGAGGACGCGTCGTAGGGGTCGTATTCGGTCATCCAGCCGAAGCGGTTCGGTTCGTTCGGCTCCTTCGCAAGGTCGAAGCGGTCCACGCTCTCGCGCCACCAGTAGCGCGACTTGGCGGAGATGCCGTAGCGCTTGTAGTTTGCGGCTTCCGGCATATTCGCGGGATCGCCGCCGCCGAAGTAGCCGTTGAAGTTCTCTTCCGAGATCATGATCGTGCCCCAGGGCGTCTTGCCCCCGGCGCAGTTGTTGAGCACGCCGAAGACCTCGGTGCCGGTCGGGTCAGCGTTGGTCTTCATCCGGTCGTGCCCCGCCGCGGGGCCGGAGATCCGGCAGGCGGTGTTCATGGTGATGCGGCGGGCATAGGGGCTGTTCTCCACTACCCGCCAGACGCCCTGCTCCTTCTTGACCTCGATGATCGTATGGCCGTGGGCCGCCAGCTCGACCTGAGTTTCCTCCGGCGTAGTGCCGCGCTCGGTCGGCTCCGTCTTGCCGGCTTCCGGCGGCCGGTACCAGTCGGTGAACATCAGGTCCGGGGTGGTGTATTCGTGGTTGATGCCGAGCAGGCCATGGTCCGAGCTGTTCGAGCCGAGCGGCAGCGGCTGATAGCCGATGTAGTCGCAGTTGTAGCCGAACTGCTTTTCCTGGGCCGCACCCGTCTGATGCATCGGATCGAAGGCCGGCGCTCCCTCGATCACCTTGTCGCCCCAGCGGATCAGGATATCGGCATTGTAGCCGGGAGCTACCTGATGGCCCTCGCCGATCTTGTGCGGCGCCTGGGTAAACGTCAGCGTCGAGGGTCCCTTCGCCGCCTCTTCCGCCGCGGCGGCGCCCACCATCTTCGGCAAGGCTCCCGAAGCGGCGACGGCGGCCGTCGACGCCATCAGGCCTTTCAGAAGGCCCCGGCGGCTGGGGCATGCCTGGGTGATTTCGATAAGCGGCACATTGGCCGAATTGTTGGAGCCGATGTCGTCACGGTCTTCGACCGCGATCGGCTCGTAGCGTTCATCGAGACTGGTCACGCCTCGTTCCCTCCCGCATTGTCTTATTGGGCGGCCGGTCCGTCCGGCCGGAATAGCCGCCTGGAGACGGAGTGTAACAAAAAGTTCATATTTCGGGCCGGC
Source organism: Skermanella aerolata KACC 11604 (assembly GCF_000936425.1). GTDB lineage: Bacteria > Pseudomonadota > Alphaproteobacteria > Azospirillales > Azospirillaceae > Skermanella > Skermanella aerolata. The sequence goes on from NZ_AVFK01000003.1 coordinate 309,743, forward strand.
CAGGAGGTAGGTACGGCTAACCCGAAAGTTTAAGACACTTATGAAGACCGAACGTTTCCGTCGTCCGGCACCTTTGTTGGAGGCCCGGAACTCTCAGCCGGCGTTTTCGGCCTATATGGGTGTTCTTCGACAGGACCCAGTGACAGAGAGCAGATCGATGATGCGAAGCTACCGCTCCACCATGAGTTCCGGCGTCTCGCGGCCGGCCGTCCTGCTGACCGGCCTGCTGCTGGCAGCCTTGCCCGGATGCTCCAATCTGACGCGGGAGGAAGCCTCCCAGACCCCGGCACCTGTCCAGCAGGCAGCCGTTCCGACCCTGGTCAGCCTTCCGGTGCCGCCTGCTCCCACGCTTCCTCCCCCGCCTTCGGAGGCGCTGCCGCTCGAAGCCGCTGTCGAGCGAGCGGCGGCGGACCTGTTCGCGAGCGTCCCGCCGGAAATGCGGTCCGGTTCGACGCCGCAGATGGTCGTGATCGACCCGCTGGTGGACGGCGCGGTCGGCGGCCAGACGGCGGCCACCCGCACGATGGAGCAGCGGCTGGCTTCGTTCATCCAGGCCAGCCAGCCCAATTACGACCTCCGCCCGATGAATACCGAAACCATCAGCCAGTCGCCGCTGGTTCTGGTCGGGAGCGTGCGGGGCGCCGGTCCCGAAGGTCTCGCTCCCGGCGTGCCGCAGGCCTACCGCATCTGGTTCTCGCTGGCCGATCTCCGGACCGGCGTCGTGGTCGGGCACGGCATGGCATGGGCGCGGACCGACGGAGTCGATAGCGAGCCGACCACCTTCTTCAAGGAGAGTCCCGCCTGGGTCGTCGACGACGGCATCAAGGGCTACCTCCAGACCTGCCTGTCGAAGGTCGGGGAACCGGTCGCTCCGTCCTATCTGGACGGCATCCTGGCCGCCGCTCTGATCGCCGACGGTATCCAGGCCTATGACGCCGGCCGCTACGAGGCGGCGCTCGATCTGTTCCGGGCGGCAGAACGGACGCCGGCGGGCAATCAGCTCCGCGTCCACAACGGCCTGTATCTGGCCAACTGGCGTCTGGGGCGCGACGGCGATGCGGAGGGGGCGTTCTCACGGCTGGTCGATTTCGGCCTCCGGCACGACCGTCTGGCCCTGATGATGCTGTTCCGGCCCGCCTCGACCGCCTACTGGCCGGATCCGCAGATAACGGGCTCCTACGACATGTGGCTGCGTCAGGTGGCGCGGCGGACGGGCCCGTCCGGGCGATGCCTGGAACTGGTCGGCCACACCAGCCCCACCGGACCGATGGCGCTGAACGAGCAGCTGTCGCTGGCGCGTGCCGATAAGGTCTGGCAGGACCTTGCCCGGCAATCGGTCGAGGTCAGCGACCGCATCACCACGCGCGGCGTCGGCTCTTCGGAAGCGATCGTCGGTACCGGACGGGACGACTATTCCGACATGCTGGACCGCCGGGTCGAGTTCCGGCCGATGGACTGCCAGACCCAGGCCTGATCCTCCGATCCTATAACAGGGGCCAAAGACATCGACCGGTGTGGACAGTGATTGTTGGGCCACGGCCCAACCTACAGGCGCCCGCTTCGTAGGTTGGGCCACGGCCCAACCTACAGGCGCCCGCTTCGTAGGTTGGGCCGTGGCCCAACACTTGGCGGCTAGCACTCCCAAGAGACAAGGCCGGGCCTCTTCGGCCCGACTTGCGAATCGGCCCTGCGTCGACAGTGGCGTTCCCGACCGGCGTCATCCGTAGGTCGTGCCTCTTCAGCCCGAAATCCAGCTTTCCAAATCAAAAGACCCTTAAGACCGAAAGTTTTTTTGAAATTTTATAGTATTCAATACACTAATATCACATACACAGATATGTTGAAGCCAAACATCTTGAGCTAGCAAAATACCATGGTATGTTTATTCATTATTCAATTTTTGAAATACAGAGTTATTCAATTTAAGAGCTAGTAATTGTGAAACCGTTATCGTAGCTTTGTCAGGATCGACCGTATTTCTCCATAAAATAGTATTTCGCATCGATGGCCATTCCGACGGCATCCGATGCTCAACAACGAAAGACAGGGAGTCCCATGACGGTGGACAAAGACAAGCAGACCATTCCCGCCTGTTTCGACTGCGCCGACGATGCGACAGGACGGCTGGACCAGATGTTCATCGCCATGGGACAGATGAAGCGGATCGCCTTGGGCCAGACGCCGGCCGAACGCGCGGTGTTCCGCAAGCTGCACGGCGCTGCCCATGGCCGGCTGGAGATGCGCAAGGACCGGCCCGAAGCTCTGAAGGAGATCGGCGTCTTCGCCAAGGACGTCCTGCCGGCCTGGGTGCGCTTTTCCAGCGACACCACCCCGACCTCGCCCGATCTCGGCTCGACGCTCGGCATCGGCCTGAAGGTGTGGGGAGTGGACGGGGTCGATGCGCTGGGCGAAACCGGCGGCGTCGCCGACTTCATCATGCAGAACTACCCGGTCTTCTTCGTGGACGACGCCAAGGAGATGTGCGAATTCACCTATGCCGGCGTCGTCCTCAAGGATTATCCCGGCTATCTTGCCGCCCACCCGAAGACCGACGAGATCCTCAAGAAGATGTCGGCGCAGGTCGACGGCAGCGTGCTGACCACTCAGTACTGGGCGATCCTGCCCTTCGCCTTGGGCAACGACTATCACGCAAAGTATTCGCTGGTTCCCGAAGCGCTGCCGCCCGGTCATCCGGCGATCAACGTGCCGAGCGACGACGCCAACTACATGGCGACCGATCTGGCCGCTCGTCTGTCGGAAAACGAGTACCGCTTCACCTTCATGGTGCAGATGGTACCGAAGACCGCCGGCTACCCGCTCGACCAGGCGACCCAGCAATGGCCGGATGATTTGTATCCGTACAAGCCGGTGGCGACGCTGGTGCTGCCCCGCCAGGACGTCGGGGCGCGCGGACAGGGCGACTACGGCCAGCAGCTGGCCTTCAACATCTGGCGCACGCCGGAAGCGCAGGCTCCGCAGGGCAGCATCGCCGCCGTCCGCAAGATCGTCTACGAGCATGGCGCCGCCGTCCGCCATCAGGCCAACGGCGATCCGCTCCAGCAGCCGGAAGCACCGCGCGCCGCGGCGCCGCCGCCGAAGTCCGATACTTGCATCGTCAAGGCGGTGATCTATCCTTCGATCGGCGTCGCCCGCGTCGGCAATGCGCCCAAGGGCTATGTCGTGGGACCGGAGGTATCCAATCCGAAGCCGCTGATGGCAAGCTCCGATCCGGGGAAGAATCCCTATCGCGACGCCAAAGGCAGGCTCTACCCGCAGGCGGCCCGGTTCCGCATCTACGGCTGCAACGCCGCGGGTGAAATCGTCCGCGAACTGACCGGACCGAAGTCGGGCGCCGACATCAGCTGGCGCTCGACATCCCCGAGGCGGCGTCCGCCGATCCGACCACGCTGCGCAACCCGACGGTGACCGACCGCAAGGCGCTGATCCTCGACGCCGATCAGCAAGACATCCATGTCGGCCATGGCAAGCAGAGCCGCGAGATGAAGGCCGGCAGGTTCATGCACCAGGGAGAGCCGGTCTATCTCGGCCGCATGTGGTGCGAGGACGACGGCCGGCTGCTGGTGACCGGCGGTCTCGGCAAATCCGCGTCCTACGACGGCACCAAGGCGATCACCTTTGGCAACAACGAGGGCTGGCACGACGACGTGTCGGACGGCCCGGTCACCGCCACCGTGAAGCTGAACGGCGCCGAACTGCCGGTGACGCCGTCGTGGCTGGTGGTCGGGCCGCCGAACTACGGACCGCAGCGCAAGTCCGTCCGGACGATGTGGGACCTGATGCGCGACGTCGCCATCAAGGCCGGCACGCTGCCCACAAGCCCTTGCGGCCGTCCTTCACCTACGACATCTATCCGGTGTTCGAACGGATGACCGGCCTGCAATGGGTCAACGCCGGCTTCGCCGCCGCCTTCGGCTGGAACGCGCCGTCGGATTTCACCAAGCCGGAATGGATCGCGCGGCTGAACGACCGCAGCCTCGCCAACCAGGAAACCCGGCGCGTCCTGAAGAACGCTTTCCGTCACGACGACGTCGATTCGTGGTCTCCGGCGCCGTGGCCCTGGGTCTACGGCGACGCCATGAGCAATCCGCCGGCGGAAACCCCGCGCCAGTACACGGCGCTGACCGCCACCCAGCTCGCCATGCTGGACCAGTGGGTGGCCGGCGATTTCGAGGACGACTGGGGCAAGGTCCCCGTCCATGACGATTTCGACCAGGTTCCCCTGCGCGAACAGGGCGATACCCTGACCCGGGCGGCGCTGGATTTCTGCCTCGCCGATGCCTTCCACCCCGGCTGCGAGATGACGTGGCCGGTGCCCTATTCCACCATGTACATGGCGCCCTTCCGTTTCGCCCACGCGCCCAAGGGCTGGGTCGAGCCCGGCATGGGTGCTGTTCTGTCCAGCGACACGGTGACCATTCCCAACGGCCCCCTCTATGGCCAGCTGCCCGGCGGGATCACCCGCTGGATGGCGGTGCCGTGGCAGACCGATACGTCGAGCTGCCGGTCGGGCTATGGCAAGTCCTACGATCCCTACGTCCCGACGTTCTGGCCAGCGCGCGTCCCGAACGAGGTCCTGACGCGGGAGAACTATGCCATCGTGATGGACGAGCTCCAGCCGAAGCAGGTCCGTCTGGCCGCCTTCGCCAACCGTGCCGCCTGGATCGCGCCGCTCGGCACCACCAGCTACACCGACCAGATCAACAACATGATCCATCACTTCGACCATCTCGGCGTGGTCGAAGTCTGTCCGGGACCGGTCGACGCGGTCGGGGCCGCGCTGTTCCCGAAGCTGATCGAGGTCGAGGACCAGCATAAGCCGATCCCAGACGGCGACGAGAAGGACGGCAAGGCGCACCGGATGCTGCACGCGACGATGGCGACGAAGGCGCCCGCCGCTACGGGCGGCGTCTTCCCCGCCCCGGACAGCGTTGATATCAGCCGGATCGACAAGGTGCGCCGCTTCCCGCACGGTCTGCGCCGGTGAGGACGGGCCGGTGAGTCCGGTCGGTTGAGCCGTCTCCGGTGACCGGGGCCGACACGATGGTCGAGGCGGATGCGGTGGTCGTCGGCGCCGGGCCGGCCGGTGCCGCCTTCGCCATCAACCTCGCGCCGCTGCGGCGGGTGCTGGTGCTGGACCGGCGGGACACTCCCGCCGTCCGCATCGGGGAGTCGCTCGCTCCGGCGGCGCGGCGGCTGCTGACCGACATGAGGCTGTGGGACGATTTCCGGGCTCAGGGCCATGCGCCGTGCCATGGCGGCCGGTCGCTCTGGGGCGGACCGGAGCCTGCCGAGGCTGATGGGTTGCGCGACATCGACGGGCCGCGCTGGCATCTCGACCGAGCCCGGTTCGACCGCTGGCTGCGCGGGGTCGCGTCCTCCCGCGGGGCGGCGGTGCGGGTGCCGGCCCATCTCCGCGCGGCAACCCGCGAGGGCGACGGCTGGCGCCTCGACCTCGACATCGGCGGACGGCGCAT
>NZ_AVFK01000271.1 GCF_000936425.1 Skermanella aerolata KACC 11604
AACGCCATACGCAGCGGCAAGACCGCACATATGAGCGATCGGACGAGAAGAACCAACGCATCACCATCCGTCCAATGGTCACTTACACTTATCCTCGACAGCCGCACCTGTCTCTTCCGCGGCTGGCCGACCTGGTGGTCATAGCGAGGGGCCCGCACCCGATCCCATCCCGAACTCGGCCGTGAAAACCCTCCGCGCCAATGGTACTGC
>NZ_AVFK01000049.1 GCF_000936425.1 Skermanella aerolata KACC 11604
CAGGTACGATAGTTCGAGCAGGACGGTTGAAAATATTACCTTCAACCACAGTTATTAGGGTAGCATTGGCCCAAGCAGTCCGCGTCAGCGGCGCTACGCCAGGATACCCGGATCCGCAGTCCCGTACGTTCAAGGACTGGAAGCGCGGGGACCTCAGGAGGGAACGAAGCTGCGACCCATACGGTCGAAGTGGGACCGATCGAGGGCCGGGAAGGTGAATGCCCGGCAACCAAGTGCCGATACGACACACGACTACGACAGACACACCACACGAAATTCGCGGGCGTAGCTCAGGGGTAGAGCACAACCTTGCCAAGGTTGGGGTCGAGGGTTCGAATCCCTTCGCCCGCTCCATCGCTTCATCCACGTAAGACCTGATCGGCAGCCGCAAGTGCAGGCGCCGCGTAGGGCAGGGGAGTTGCCGGTGAGCGGTACCGACACGAGACACGACACGACGACATCGCCCATCGACATGGGTGTTCCAGAGATTGGGGCCATAGCTCAGCTGGGAGAGCGCTACAATGGCATTGTAGAGGTCAGCGGTTCGATCCCGCTTGGCTCCACCACTACCTTCCCCTCAGGGGCCTCAAGTTCGATCCATCCGGAGGGGTGGCCGAGTGGTTAAAGGCAGCAGACTGTAAATCTGCCCGCGATAGCGTACGCTGGTTCGAATCCAGCCCCCTCCACCATGAACCCGATCATCGCACCCGGTTCTCAGATCGTTCCGCATATGCGGTGGCGGTCAGAGCAGCCGGGTTATTCGTTTTTCCGTTTTCGTCTCGTATCTCCAGTTCGTCCGAGACTGGATCCGCACTGCCGGCTTGATCGGCGTTTGGCCGTATTTTCGGCCACTCATCAAGCTTTTCCAAAAGTTTTCCGAAATTCAGTGGGCGCATTCAGACGATGCGTCATTTTAAACCGGTCCGAAATCCGTGGTTTCAATCCGCCTGATTTCCGACGCAAGCAAGAAAGAACAAACTGCATGAGAAGTCCAAGGGATCGCCGCCGTTCGCGGACATCCACCTTATCCGTCCGTAGCGCTCAGGATCTCGGTGTCGGGGAACAGCCCCTGATCTCCACGTCGCCGACGGTTCCAGCCAGAACGGCGGCCCCCGCCGCTGCACGTACTCCCAGCCCCCGCACTCAAGCCCCCCGTACTCAGGCAACCAATCAAGCTGCCCGTACTCCCAATGCCGGCCCCGTACGTGGCCCGGTCCCCGGTACCGACGAGATCATCTTCCTGCCTCTCGGCGGTTGCAACCGCATCGGCATGAACATGACCCTCTACGGTCATGCCGGCAAATGGCTGATCGTCGATGCCGGCGTTGCCTTCGGCGGCGACGACATGCCGGAAGTCCAGTCTTTCATGGTCGATCCGGCCTTCATCGAAGAGCGGATGGACGACGTCGTCGGCCTCGTTGTCACCCATGCCCACGAAGACCACATCGGCGCCATCCACCACCTCTGGCCTCGGCTGGAATGCCCGATCTACGCCACTCCCTTCGCGACTCACCTAATCCGCGAGCGCCTGAAGGAAGCCGGCGTCGCCCGCGCCGTCCAGGTCAACACCTTCCCGATCGGCGGGCGCTTCCGCATCGGTCCGTTCGACATCGAGGCGATCGCCGTCACCCACTCGGTGCCGGAACCGGTCTCGCTCGCGATCCGCACCCGCGCCGGCAACCTGCTGCACACCGGCGACTGGAAGTTCGATCCGGAACCGCTGGTCGGTCAGAGCACGGACTTCGCGGCTCTCAAACGCTTTGGCGACGAGGGGGTGCTGGCCATGGTCTGCGACAGCACCAACGCGCAGGTCGAAGGCTCCACCGGCTCCGAAGGCCAGGCCCGTGCCGGTCTGGTCGATGCTTTCCGGGGACGCCGGGGCGCCGTCGCGGTTACCTGCTTCGCCAGCAACGTCGCCCGCATGAAGGGCATCGCCGAGGCCGCTGCCGCCAACGACCGCAAGGTCGTGCTCGCCGGCCGCTCGCTTCTGCGGATGGAGAAAGCCGCCCGCGCCTGCGGCTACCTGGACGGGCTTCAGCCCTTCCTCAGCCTGTCGGAAGCGTCGAGCATTCCCCGCCGCAACCTCGTGCTGATCTGCACCGGCAGCCAGGGCGAGGAGCGTTCGGCCCTCAGCAAGATCGCCCGCGCCGAGCACCGCTCGCTGGCGCTCCAGGCCGGCGATACCGTGATCTTCTCCGCCCGGACCATTCCAGGCAACGAGGACGCGATCGGCGCGATCTACGAGCTGCTGACCAGGATGGGCGTCAGCATCGTCACGCCGTCGGATGCCCCGGTCCACGTTTCCGGCCATCCGGCGCGCGGCGACCTGACCCGCATGTACGAACTGATCCGCCCGCGCTTCGCGGTGCCGGTCCACGGCGAGATCCACCACCTGGAAGCCCATGCCCGCCTCGCGCGCGGCTGCGGCGTCGAGCGTGCCTTGGTGCCCGAGGACGGCGACGTGATACGTCTGGCCGAGGTCAACACCTCCGTCATCGACCATATCGAGCCGCACCGTCTGGTCAACGACGGCCAGTTCCTGCTCCCCTGGGCGGGCTCGGTCGAAGCGACCTTCGGCATCCGCGCCGAGCAGCGGGCCGAGCACAAGGGTCTCAACCACACCCACGCCGCCGCCTGATAATGCTGAACGGCCCACGTCCCCGCGGCTTCGGAGAAATCCAGTTGCGGGGATGTCGCCCTACCGAATACCAGCACCGCAAAACAGAAAAGGCCTCGACCGCATCGGCGGTCGAGGCCTTTTCTGTTTGGTGGAGCCAAGCGGGATCGAACCGCTGACCTCTACAATGCCATTGTAGCGCTCTCCCAGCTGAGCTATGGCCCCAATCTCTTGATCTTATTAAGATCTATCTCGCTGCGGCATCCGTTACGGCGGTTTGGGGAACCACCCGGCGTCGCGGTGCCGGGGAATATCCTCAAACCGGCACCCTCATTCAAGTGAAAAATACGCTCTCGTCGATTTCTTCAGCAGATTTCTTCGGGAGCGGCCCTTCACCCGGGCACCGGACCGCCAGGGCCGTCCTCAGCGCTCCTCGTCGTCGTTCTCGACATCGACCACTTCGCCCATGTCGTCCTCGTCACCCAGCTCGGAAGCGTCTTCCAGCAGAACGTCGTCCTCTTCTTCTTCCTGGACGGGTTCGTCGGCGTCTTCTTCCAGGTCGTCCACGGCGGCTTCGTCGTCGACTTCCTCCAATTCGGTCTCGCCGGCGTCCGCCGCTTCCTCATCGTCCTCCGACTCGGGTGCAACCTTCTTGACCACTTCCTCGACCGGAGCCGGTCTGGCCCGGCGGGACTTCAGAAGCGCTTCAGGGTCGAACGTCGTGCCGCAGCTCGGGCAAACCGGCGGGTCCTTTTGCAGGTCGTAGTAGCGCGCTCCGCAACTGGGGCAGATGCGTTTGGTTCCCCATTCTGGTTTCGCCACGCCTTATCCTCCGGTCTCTACTATACGCGCGTACGCATATGGAAATTCGTCAAAGCACGCCCGTCTGCCATGCCGTCACCGAGATGTCAAAATCTAATTGCTGAACCGCCCGATGCGCCTGCTCCGCCAGCGCGTCCCCTTACCCCCGATGCCCATCTGTGCTAGGAACCCGCCCTACCAGCCGCACCGCTACCGCCGCACCCATCCAGAGGGGAAACAGACCCATGGCGCCCAGGCCGCTCCAATCCGTCAAAACCGGCCCGCTGTCCGGGACCGTCCGGGTGCCGGGCGACAAGTCGATCTCCCACCGCGCGATCATGTTCGGCGCCATCGCCGTCGGCGAGACCACGATCCACGGCCTGCTGACCGGCGAGGACGTGCTCCACACCGCCGCCGCCATGCGGGCGCTTGGCGCCGACATCACCAGGAGCGACGACGGGATCTGGCGCGTTCGCGGAGTCGGCATCGGCGGCCTGGTCGAGGCCGATCAGGTTCTCGACATGGGCAACAGCGGCACGGCGGCCCGCCTGATGATGGGGTTGGTCGCCAGCCACCCGATCACGACCTTCTTCACCGGCGACGCCAGCCTCGCCAAGCGCCCGATGGCGCGGGTCACCACCCCGCTGGAGCAGATGGGCGCCAGCTTCGTCAGCCGCACCGGCGGCCGCCTGCCGCTGGCCGTCATCGGCACCGAGAACCCTGTTCCGATTACCTACCGCCTGCCGGTCGCCTCCGCCCAGGTCAAGTCCGCGATCCTGCTGGCCGGCCTCAATACCCCCGGCGTCACCACCGTGATCGAGGCGGAACCGACCCGCGACCATTCCGAGCTTATGCTGACCCACTTCGGAGCTACCGTTAAGACCGAGCGGATCGAAGGGGGCGCGCTCGCCGTCTCGATCACCGGCGAGCCGGAGATCACCGGCCGCCCGGTCCACGTTCCCGCCGACCCCAGCTCCGCCGCCTTCCTGACCGTCGCGGCCCTGATCCGCCCCGGCTCCGACATCACCCTGACCGATGTCGGCATGAACCCGCGCCGCACCGGTCTCTACGACACCCTGATCGAGATGGGCGCCGACATCACTTTCCTGAACCGCCGGGTCGAAGCCGGCGAACCCGTCGCCGACCTCCGCGTCCGTTACAGCGCCCTGACCGCCGTCGCCGTCCCGCCCGACCGCGCGCCGTCGATGATCGACGAGTACCCGATCCTCGCCATCGCCGCCGCCTGTGCCGAGGGCACCACCACAATGCACGGCCTTGCCGAGCTTCGCGTCAAGGAAAGCGACCGCCTCGCCATGGTCGCCAACGGCCTGGACGCCTGCGGCGTCGGCGTCGAAGCCGGCCCCGACAGCCTGACCGTCCACGGCGCCGGCGTACCGCCGGGAGGCGCCACCGTAGCGACCGCCATGGACCACCGCATCGCCATGAGCTTCCTGGTGCTTGGCATGGCCTCGGCCGAGCCGGTCGCGGTGGACGACAGCGGCTTCATCGACACCAGCTTCCCCGGCTTTGTGGACCTGATGAACGGCCTCGGCGCCCGCATCTCTCTCCCGAACACCCAGTCTGCCGCCCGGCCCACCGCATGATACGCGAGCAATCCCGATGAGGTATCCCATGCCCGACGCACGGCCCACAGCAATGGTCATCGCCATCGACGGACCGGCCGCCAGCGGCAAGGGTACGCTGTCGCGCCGGCTGGCCGACCGCCTGCATTTCGCCCATCTCGACACCGGCTCGCTCTACCGCGCCGTCGGCCTCGCCGTCCTGCGCGCCGGCGGCAATCCCTCCGACGCCGCCCAGGCGACCGAGGCCGCCTATGCCCTGCACCCGGAAACCACGCCCCTGGTCCTGGCCGACCCGGCGCTCCGCGCCGACGAAGTCGCCTCCGCCGCGTCCCAGGTTGCGATCGTCCCGGCGGTGCGGGAAGCGCTGCTGGCATTCCAGCGCGATTTCGCCGCGTATCCCCCCGGTAATGCGCGCGGCGCGGTGCTGGACGGCCGCGATATCGGCACGATCGTCTGCCCCGACGCCGACGCCAAGCTGTTCGTCACCGCATCGGTAGAGGCAAGGGCCGAGCGGCGCCTGAAAGAGTTGCGGGAACGCGGCGTCCCGGTTATATATGCAGCCGTCCTGGAGGACATGAGAGAACGAGATGCGCGCGACAGCCAGAGAGCGGTGGCCCCGCTCAAGCCGGCTGCCGACGCATTTTTGCTTGACACCTCGTCAATGAACGCCGATCAGGCACTCGACGCGGCGATATCTTTCATCTGCTCCAAAACCGGCCTCTCCGATCATTGTGCGTAGGCCTGCTGCCGAGCCAGCGCCGTCCAGGATTAGAAAATAAAGTCGCCGGACATGAGGTCCGGCGCGGCGGTCCCCATTCCGTTTCAACCATCGGATGCCGACGGTTCGGGGGCGGCTATATGATCAACCTTAGGAGTTTCAATGGCACAAGCAGCAGCTAGATCCGAGAGCTTTGGCGGAATGGAGAGCTTCGCCGCATTGCTCGAGGAGACGCTCGGCACCAGCGACAGCCTGGAAGGTACCGTCGTCAAAGGCCGTGTCATCTCGATCGAAAACGACAACGTGCTTATCGACGTCGGCCTGAAGTCTGAAGGCCGTGTTGCCCTCAAGGAATTCGGCGGCCCCGGCGGCAACGTCGAACTGAAGCCCGGCGACACGGTCGAAGTCTACCTTGAGCGGATGGAAGACAAGAACGGCGAAGCCGTCCTGTCCCGCGAAAAGGCCAAGCGCGAAGAAGCCTGGACGCTGCTGGAGAAGTCGTTCAACGATCAGTCCCGCGTCACCGGCGTGATCTTCGGGCGGGTCAAGGGCGGCTTCACGGTCGATCTCTCCGGCGCCGTGGCGTTCCTGCCGGGCAGCCAGGTGGACATCCGTCCGGTCCGCGACATTTCCCCGCTGCTGGGCACTCCCCAGCCGTTCCAGATCCTCAAGATGGACCGCTCGCGCGGCAACATCGTGGTGTCCCGCCGCGCCGTGCTCGAAGAGAGCCGCGCCGAGGCCCGGTCCGAACTGGTCGCCAACCTCAAGGAAGGCCAGGTTCTCCAGGGCGTCGTCAAGAACATCACCGATTACGGCGCGTTCGTCGATCTCGGCGGCGTCGATGGCCTGCTGCACGTCACCGACATCGCGTGGCGCCGCATCAACCATCCGTCGGAAGCCCTCCAGATCGGCCAGACCGTCACGGTCCAGGTCATCCGCTTCAACCCGGAAACCCAGCGCATCAGCCTCGGCATGAAGCAGCTTGAGGCCGATCCGTGGGAAGGCGTGGAAGCCAAGTACCCGGTCGGGGCCAAGTTCAAGGGCCGCGTCACCAACATCACCGACTACGGCGCCTTCGTGGAGCTGGAGCCGGGGATCGAAGGTCTCGTGCACGTCTCCGAGATGTCCTGGACCAAGAAGAACGTCCATCCCGGCAAGATCGTTTCGACCTCTCAGGAAGTCGAAGTCATGGTGCTGGACGTCGATCCCCAGAAGCGTCGCATCAGCCTGGGCCTCAAGCAGTGCCTGGACAACCCGTGGGAGTCCTTCGTGGACAAGTTCCCCGGCGGTACGGAGCTGGAAGGCGAAGTCAAGAACATCACCGAGTTCGGCCTGTTCGTCGGCCTGCCCGGCGATATCGACGGCATGGTCCACATGTCCGATATCGACTGGAACAAGTCGGGCGAAGAAGCCATCGCCGAGTTCAAGAAGGGCGATCAGGTCAAGGTCAAGGTTCTCGACGTCGACGTCGAGAAAGAGCGCATCAGCCTGGGCATCAAGCAGCTCTCCTCGGATCCGTTCGAGAGCGCCGCTGCCGGCATGAAGAAGGGTGACGTCGTCACCACGACCGTTACGGCCATCACCGATGGCGGTATCGAAGTCGCGGTCGCCGACGGGTTCTCCGGCTTCATCCGCAAGTCCGATCTGTCGCGTGAGCGTTCCGAACAGCGTCCGGACCGTTTCGCCGTCGGTGAAAAGGTCGATGCCAAGGTCACCCAGGTCGATCGCGGCGGTCGTCGCATCAGCCTGTCGATCAAGGCCAAGGAAGTCGAAGAAGAGAAGCAGGCCATGCAGGAATTCGGGTCCTCGGACTCGGGCGCCAGCCTCGGCGACATTCTCGGCGCGGCCCTCCGCCGCGCCCAGAGCAAGGAGCAGAGCGAGGATTAATCCCCCTCGTCTCCCGTTCAAGCTTTGGTCTGAAAGGGGCCGCCGCGAGCAATCGCGGCGGCCTTTTCCATGTCATCTTCACCGCCGCTATCACCGATGTCCTCGACATGGGCGAGGTTACGGACCACGGTCCGGCAGCGAGATTCGATCGCGGCGGCAAAGTCGCCCAGCAGCGGATGGTCACCGCCGGGCATGGCCCTGACCGACTCGACCGCCTGCGGGATATTCCGGCGAGTCTTTTCGGCAAGGGCTTCGACCCGTTGCAGGATCATGGTGCGGTTGAACCCGCACTCGCCGGCCATCCGTTGCCAGTGGCGTCCCATCACGTAGTCGCCCCTGTCCTTGCCCGCGATCGTCTGCGACAAGTTCCTGGTGACGGTCTCCCATGTCGCCGCGCACATGAGATCGTAGAGCGGGGCCAGCGAGAACCCCCGGCCCGTGAGCAGGATGCTGTAGTTCTTCGCGTGAGCATCCGTATTGCAGATCAGGATGTTGAAGATGACGGCGTCGAGCAGCCGGGTGCGATCGGCCGCCGTCAGGTGAGTGTCCACCACCGCGAACATGTCGACAAGGCGTGGCCCTTTGACGCCCGAACGGTTCCGTTCGTACTTCGCCCCCGGCGGCTTGCCGAGCGCTTGGCAGAAGTCCTCCTGATGGATGCGAAGGCGCTGCCCGTTCCGCTCCACGCGGTCGTAGCGGGTCACGAGCAGATAACTTCGCTCCCCGGCCTTGCCGATCGACACCTTCGCGGTCTTCAGTCCGCAAAGAGCGGAGAGCGTCATGCACAGGGCCTCGTTCTGCACGCTTCCCCAAAGCCGCCGCTGCGCATCGGGCTTCAGGATATGAGTGGACGGTGCCCCGTTGACCGGAATTCCGAGCGTTCCATCCGCCATCAGCGCGACGGGCAGCTTATCCTGGGCGCCGGCCAGCGACATCGACACGCCGTCTTCGCCCGCCAGGAACGGTTTGGCCGGAAGCTCATCGATGATCCGCTCAAGACCAACCTCGCCGGAAATCGGCCGATAACCGGGAATATCTCCTTCCCGCAGCCGCCCGATGGTCAGGGCTCCTGCCGTGTCCCGGCCGATCCGCTCCAGGATTCCGATGGTATCCTGCGGCGAAACGCCGAGGTTTCGTCCTATGGCGAGAAGATTGCCCTCTTCCGGCAGAAGGTTGGCCAGCCACGGCAGCAGCGTTCCCGAGGCAAAGGGGCTGGGGTCCAGCGGCATTCCCAGCGACACCGGGAAGGCTCCCCGCGTCTTCGGCCAGCGGGGATCATAGGTGAAGGAGGGGCCATCCTCGGCAAACGTGATGTTCCCGACGAGGAAGCTTTCATAATAGATCGGTAGAGTGTTCAAGCGTCCCCTCCGATATCGGGAAGGTCAGGGTAGGCGTCGGCGGGTCCGTCGGCTGTAAGCTCACCCCCGGACAAGGCTGGAGCAGCGTCGGTCAACTGGATGCCGACACCTCTGGCGACGGCAAGAGCCTTGCCAAGCTGGCAAGTCGGCTTGCCGCTCTCCAGATCGACGATGAATCGCTCGCCGACGTTGACGGCAAGGGCGAGGTCACGCTGCGTCAGCCCAAGCGCCTGTCGGCGCAATCGGATCAAGCCGCCGAGGCGGTTGGCTGAATCGATGATCTCCACGACCCACCCCCTATCTTCCCGCTCGGTAAGATGATCCAGTACCATAACCGGGTCAAGACCTTATCTTCCCGAGCGGGAAGACCAATCGATCGCGGCGTGCGCTTATCCCGGCATCTTTTGGCTCCCGCTATCCACTCTGCCCCTGTGGCGCCGTGAACCGCCGCAGCCCACTGGCGACTCCCGCCAGCGCCGCCGCACCGGCCGCCAGCCCGACCGCGATGATCGTCCCGCGGCCATGATCGGGGACCAGCCCGAAGATCAGCCCGACCAGCGCCGCTCCCAAGGTCTGGCCCAGCAGCCGGGCCGTCGCCTGGATTCCGCTGGCCCCGCCGCTACGCTCCCTCGGCGCGCTGGTGATCAGCACCTTGTTGTTCGGCGACTGAAACAGCCCGAAACCCAGTCCGCAAAGCGCCATCCGCCAGGAGATATCGGCCAGCGTCGGGTCCGCCGGCATCATGGCGAGCAGCCCCAGGCCCGCCGCCAGCACGCCCAACCCGGCAGCCGCCAGGATTCCCGGATCGTAGCGGTCCGCCAGCCGGCCCGAAATGGGCGCTATGACGGCGATAGCCAGCGGCCACGGCGTCATCAGCAGCCCGGTTTCTCCCTGCGACCGGCCGATGACGTCCTGGAAGTAGAAGGGCAGGGAGACATAGGCGATGCTCTGTGCCCCGAACGAACAGACGGAAGTAACTACCGACAGCGCGAACACCGGCAGCTTCAGCAGGTCGACCGGCAGCAGGGGTGCTTCCTGCGACAACTGCCGCCTGATCAGGAAATACCCCAGCACCAAGGCCCCGCCGAGTTCCGCAACGACCAGCGCCGTATGCTGGCTGTCGTCCAGCCCCTTGATGCCGACGATCAGCAGACCGAAAGTCAGGGCATTCAGCAAAGCGCTGAGTGCATCGAACTTCCGGTCGGCATGCGGAGTTTCCGGCAAGGCCCGCCACGCGACGAACAGCGCCAGCAGGCCCAGCGGCACGTTGATCGCGAACAGCCATTGCCACGACGCGGCGGACAGGATCAACGCCGCGACGCTTGGACCGGCGGCGGAGGACACCGCGACGATCAACGCGTTATAGCCGACGCCGCGTCCCAGCAACTTGTATGGATAGATGAACCGGATCAGCGCGATGTTCACGCTCATCAGGCCGGCGGCGCCCAAACCCTGGACGATGCGCGCCAGCGTCAGGGTCAGCAGCGAATCCGACATCGCGCAGGCCAGCGACGCCACGGTGAACACCGCGAGCCCGCTCAAGTAAACCCGCCGATACCCGAAGATGTCGCCCAGCGACGCCAGCGGGAACAGCGAGACCGTAACTGCAAGCTGGTAGGCATTGACGATCCAGATCGAATCGGCCGGCCGGATATTCAGCTCTTTTGAAATGGTCGGTAAGGCGACATTCGCGATCGAGCTGTCGAGAACCGCCATGGTGAGTGCGATCGCGATCGCCGAAACAGCCCAGTACCGTTGCGGTACCGGAAGTCCATCCGCAGGATTCATTCTTGAAGCAAGCCCCTCATGACTCCGGCGCCTGATTGCCGGAGTCCCATTAACAATGGTGAGGGTTAGTCGGCGCTTGTGACAAGCCCCAACTCGTCGCCTTAGGCCGCCCGATCCACCACGGGGAACTCGTGCTGCGTCGTGCGGATCAGCGCCTGTACCGCGTCCTCCATCACGCTCGACGGCGACCCCCCCCACGGTTTACCGGGATGCTTCGTTTCCATTAATGGACTGCGCCCAGCCGATTTGAGCCGTTTCGCCCCATCGCGTGTTCATGCACCACCAATGCGAAGGACTTGCCCCCTATTTGGAGAAAACGCCGTGACGATGCCGAAGCCGATCCAGTCCCCGCGGCCCGTTTCCCGAGGGAGCCGCTGACATGCGTCTGCTCGATTTCATCGCGCGGCTGGTGTTCGGCATTGCCAGCATCTTCCTGATCCTGCTGGCAGGCGCGCTGATCTGCTACGCCGGCTGGGGCGTCGCCCAGGCCATCGGCCAGTCGGCGGATAACATCGGCTCGGTCCTGCTGGAAGCGGTCGGCTACACGATCATCTCGATCGCCGTCTTCGACGTCGGCAAATACCTGCTGGAGGAGGAGGCGATCCGGGCGCGCGAGTTGCGCCACGCCGGCGAAGCCCGCCGCAGCCTGACCAAGTTCATCTCCACGATAGCGATAGCGGTCTTCCTGGAAGCGCTGGTCGCCGTCTTCGAGGCAGCCAAGCAGGACATGAGCATGATGCTCTATCCGACCCTGCTGATGTTCGTCGGCGTCACCCTGATCGTCGGCCTCGGCATCTTCCAGCGCCTCAGCATCGAGGTCGAGATCGAGACCGGCGGCCCCCGCAAGGAACCGAAGAACGATGCCGAGGCCAAGGAAGAGAGGGAGGAGGAACGTGAAGCTCCCGAGGAAGAAGGCCCTCGGACCGCGCAACAGTCGTAGCATCGGGCCGCGACGCTTGTAGCATTCGTCACCGTCATGACACATCCTCACGACATCGGCCAAGGGCGGTAACATCATGTTTTGAATGGACATTGCGATTTGTGCAGTCATTGGCCCGATGTTTGCTGCACCGGCATGGTACAAGGAGGAAAAGCCATGCCAACGAACATTGAAAACAAGAGCATCGTCGTAACCGGCGCCGGACGCGGGATCGGCGCGGAAATCGCGCGCGGCCTTGCCGCCGACGGCGCCCGCCTCACCGTCGCCGACCTGTCCGGAGAAGCCGCCGAGAAGGTCGCGGCCGAGATCCGCGGCGCTGGCGGCGCCGCGGTCGGCGTCGCGGTCGATGTCCGCCAGCGCGAAAGCGTCCGCGCCATGATCGACCGGACGGTACAGGAGCATGGCCGGCTCGACGTGATCTTCAACAATGCCGGCGTCGCCCAGACCAAGCCGTTCCTCGACATAACCGAGGACGACTGGCACTTCGTCAACGACGTCAACGCGCTTGGCGTGATGATCTGCATGCAGGAGGCGATCCGCCGGATGCAGGCCCAAGGCGGCGGCGGCAAGGTCGTCAACACGGCGTCGATAGCCGGCAAGCAGGGCTATGAACCGCTGGCCCATTACTCTGCCAGCAAGTTCGCCGTCGTGGCCCTGACCCAAGCCGCCGCCCGCGCCTTCGGCAAGGACCGCATCAACGTCAACGCGATCTGCCCCGGCGTGGTCGCTACCGATATGTGGAAGGTGATCGACGGCGGCTTCCGCGAGCATGGCCTGACGTCCCGGGAGAACGAGGCCTTTGACACCTTCGCCGGCATTGCCGTGCTCGGCCGGCCATCCACTCCCCAGGACCTCGTCGGCGTCGCCCGCTTCCTGGCATCCGCCGACAGCGACTTCATGACCGGCCAATCCCTGCTGGTGGACGGCGGCATGGTCTTTGCGTGAGCGCCTGAGCGAGTCAATACGATCGGCGGAGCGCCCCAACCATCCCCGGCGCTCCGCCGCCTCGGCGCGCCGTCTTCAGCGCGCCGGGCTTAGCGAGTCTGCGTCCCGCCGTCCGGCGTGATCGTCTGCTCGATGTGGCCGGAGCGCTCCTGACCTTCCGCGTCGGGCGGAACGTCCCGGTCGGCGTCCCGCAT
Source organism: Skermanella aerolata KACC 11604 (assembly GCF_000936425.1). Lineage (GTDB taxonomy): Bacteria > Pseudomonadota > Alphaproteobacteria > Azospirillales > Azospirillaceae > Skermanella > Skermanella aerolata. Next base: position 12,832 of record NZ_AVFK01000049.1, read on the forward strand.
CACCGCGCGCGTCGCCTGCATTCCCCTGAAGCTCCGGCTTTCGGGCTCGTCCGGCTTATGCGCTTTGCCCTCGTTGATCCGGCGGCCTTCCTCTTCCTTCTCGCTGACGTAGCTGTCGATTTCACTTTCTTCCGGCTGAAGGTTTTCCGGCTGGCGGTCTTCCGGCTTATTGGCGGCCATGGTTTGATCTTTCCAACTGAGTGCTCAACCCATCACCAACAGCCGAAACCTTCGCATGTTACCGACTTGTGGTTCCTGGCCTGCCGGAACGGGTCGTCAGCGGTAGCCTTCCTCCCTCAGCACGCGGTGGACCGCCGGCCGTTCCCGCATCCGCCGGTAGTGCGCCAGACAGTTCGCCGGCAGGTCGATGCCGGTCTTGTCGGCCCAGAACTCGACATAGAACAGGGCGGCATCGGCGATGGAGAAGGCCCCGGCGACGTAGTCCTTGCCCTCAAGCACCGCATCCATCAGCCCGAGCCCCTTGACCGCGATCTCCCGGCCGCGCGCCTTGACAGCGTCGAAGGCAGCTTCATCAGCCGTGAAGGCGGATGTAGTGAAGATCCGCGCGAAGCCCTGCATGTGGATCGTGCCGACGACATAGTCCATCACCTCCATCACCAAAGCGTCGCCGTCTGGATCGCCCGGCATCAGCTTCGCCCTGGGGTTGGTCCGCGCCAGCCAGTAGGCGATGGCCTGAAACTCCGTCAGCGCCGTCCCGTCGTCGCGAAGCAGCGTCGGGATGGTGGATTTCGGGTTCATCGCGACATAGTCAGGCTTGAACTGATCGCCCGCTGGCAGGTTGACGATCGCCGCCTCGAAGGGATTGTCGATCTCCTCCAGCAGGATGTGTATCCCGGTCGAACACGAACCGGGCGTCATGTAGAGCCTCATCGATCACTCCCGCTGCTGGAACCGGAGTGAAACGGTAGCATGCCCGGACGCCCCGCCGTCCTGCGGCCATCCGCCCCGGCCAGATTACCGCATCGGGTGGCTTGGTCGAAATGCATGGGCCAGTTGATCTTCCGTCAAGGGCGGATTGGCCGGGTCAGAAGCGGCATTCGCCTCAACTTCTTCATCGCTCATGGCGCGAAGGCGTTGCCAATCCGTCTTGCCGACCGGTTTGGGATCATGGCCCGGCTGGTAACGCACGATAGTACTTTCGCTCATTCCTGCTTGCCTTCCTGGCGCTGATGATCCGGTAGACCTCAGTCCGCACAAAAAAATACCAAGGGTCGAAGAGATTGATCTATGCGAATACTTTCAGCTGCGTAGGTCGGTCTAAAGCGAAGCGGCAGCCGACATAGACGCGCCTGCTTGTCGGCTGCCGCTTCGCTTTAGACCGACCTACGGCAGGAGCGTCTTCACCGGTCAAATTCTTTAGCCCTTTGTATAAGCCATTTAAATAATCTGATCATCGACTCTGCCGATGGGTCGATAACGGAGTTCGCTGTAGCGTTGCCAGTCAACGATAGTCAGCAACTCTTAGTCGGAGCCGTATCATTCATCAGGGCAGCCTTTGCCCGGCTTATTTCAATTTTCAATTAATGCCGATTGCTGCTATGCCTTTCTCAGGTCTGACCTACGAGGTCACCGTAAGGTAGCTGACTAAAAGCCCGAAACGCGAGTTTCGGGCTTTTACCTTATCGGTGAGTTTAAATCACCCCGACCCCATTGTTCCATATCCTCGGGTTTGACCGGTTCGTCGGCGATCTCCGGGAACTCGTCGTCCAACGGTTCCCATGTGGCCAGCAGATCGAGAAGCCGGCGCTTTGGCGGCGGTTCGATCACCAACCCGTCGCCTTCACGGGGCAGGATGGCTTCATCGCCAGGAAGTTCGAATTCCACCGGTATACTCCAAGTCTGTGCCTCGACATATGCCGCGAATCGACCGCCCTTGTGCAACGGAGATGTCGGGATGCGACCCGGCACGCCGGTTGCCGACCCGCTCAGTTCAGCTCATTCCGACCTGTCCCTTGCGCGGAGCTTATTCCTGCCGAACAACGAGACCGATTCGGCGTTGCCTGGCATTCTCGACCAAAAGGTTCCTGATCCGCGTGAACAAGGCCGGAGGCAGCATGCCATAGTCGAACCGGCCAGCGTTCTCTCTTGAAATCGGCCGCAGGTGCGGTCCGGCCCAAACAAATCGAATAACCTCGCTGATGACAACCCATGAACGCTCCGCATCAAGACCGTGGCGCTGTTTGGTCGCAGCCGGGATTTCCACAGCGGCGTCGTCCTGTGGAGGGCTATGGGTGATCGGGGCGACTGTAATGACCGTTCCATTGGCCGCGCCCTCAGTCGCCAGCATGATGACGCAGGGCTGGTCCTGGGTTCCCTCCACCTGTCCTTGCCGGTGCTTGGCCAGCCAAAGATATGAATAGTCGATGACCAGACCAGGCCGGGGAGTAGGGAAAGGCACTCAGCTTTCCAGTTCAGCGTCAAGGTGGCTGAACTCGGCCGATACTTCCGCCGTGGCGATGGCGTTCAAATTGGCATCACTCAGATGCTCGACAGCCAATACTTCCCGGTCCCGCCGCTTGAGACGGCGGTACTCCTCCACTGACAGGAGCACGGTCTTTTCCCGGCCATTCCGGGTCACGAACACGGGCTCGATCAGGGCACGATCCTGATAAGTTCCAATGTTGCGCTGAAACTCAGCCGCCGGGACGATCATGATGGTTGGCTCCCGTTCACCCTGCAAACTATGGATATTGCATGATACGCATGAAAAGGCAGCATTTGTTCAGAAGCAGGCATGGGCGGTTGTCGGGAGCCGATGGAGCTTGTAAAGCGCCCTGTCGCGCCTCAATGGTCCTTTTTCATATTAAGGCAATCCCATCAGGATGTTCGTATCGCACAGCGACTTCACCATTCGCCGCGCACCTGTTCCTGATATGCCAGCCCATCAATCTTGCGTTCGCCCCAGAGGCCGAAGGCATCCAGTTGGTCAAGCTTGCGACGCCGGATGAGATATTCGTCGATGGCCTGACGAATAACTGCGGCACGCGACCGCTTTTCCTTATGCGCCAGTTCGTCAAGCGCCTGGACCTGCGCTTCTCCAAGGTCAATCAGGATTCTCATGGTCACTCCGATATCCAATATCTGCATGGTATATCAGCGCGATTCGGCCCGCAAAGCTTGCCGGAGGGTCGATCGTGCCTGCTTCGACCCATGTCTTCTCAGTCTGAAATACCCATGACGAAAGCAAGGGCGACATTCAGGTTCACGATGTCCGCAGCGCCGAGCCGACCGATCCGCTGCCCAATGCGCTCTCGTCGGATCGTTACCGGTTCGTCAGCAATTATCTGAGATTTCGAGCGCAAGCCGTTGTTGGTTTTGGGCTCTATGGTCACCCGAAAATGCGGCGCGTCGGCCAGTTCCGAGGTCATCTGGCACACGACGACCGATGCATGCTCCGCCGGGAACGCATCGGTCTGGACGATCACCGCCGGTCGGGGCTTGCCATAGTCACCCGCTGCGGCGACAACGACTACGTCACCGCGCTTCATCGCCGTCATCGAACTCGGAGACCGCCTCGATCCAGTCCAATGCCTCGGACTCAGCTCCGGGATTAAGGGCAGCCACCTCACCAGCAACAAGACGCCGAACAGCTTCCAACCGGGCATCCAGCAGGCTCAGCCGCACCTCACGCATACCCCGCATCCGCCGCCGCTCCCGCATGGCTCTCATTCGATCCGCTGCCGGCATTTGCCATTTCCATATCCGCGATGCGGTTCGGATTGCAATGCGTTACGGTGCCTGGGTCAAACAGCTTTGGGGACTGGCGAACGTACGCTCAATCACTCTGACCGCTTTCGTTCTCCTATTGGGTCCCCTCAACGCCTCAAGGAATACCAAAAACGCAATTCTGATATTCAAAAATAACACTTGTTGGCTAGCAGCCTTGATTCCGACACCACAAGATATATCAACGCGAACGCCGTTCGCTTGCCAAACTCACCAGATGATGTGCATTATGCGCCAGCCTTACCTCGCAAGGTGCGCCTGCATACTTGTATTAGAAAGTCAACATGAAATGTTGACTTTTTGACAAGTTCAGCATAAATTGTTTTGGACAGAGAGCTTGAGCCAAGCAGGTTCAAGCGAAACTTTTTTTGGGGAGTATATACCATGACCGAGCAAGAAAAGTTTCTCGCCCGGTTTGATGTCATGAAAAAGAATGGACTGATCGACATAAAGTTCTTTGTCCGCCGGAGTACCGGCGTGACAATCGAGGACTTTTTCGCCGACGCCAACCGGATTGAGGACGATATCGAAGCTGAGCGCACTGAAAAGCTTGCGGAGTTTCCGCGTCCCCTCCAGCAGTATGGTTTTTTCAGCCACCCTCTCTAGAGGTATATCCTCTAGACTAATCTGAATTTGTGAGATATAAAGGGCGGGTCATATGATCCGCCCTATTTTTGGATTCCCCTGTGAGCGACCCTCTGTTCAGACGAATTGATAATCTTCTTGCCAAGGTTCACCGAGCTGGCTTGTATGATCGTCACCCATACGACCTAAATTCGATTGCTAGTATCATCGTTGCAGACAGCTCGATTGATGAAGTGGAGTTCCATTCATTCCAGAAGCGCCCCAACAAGAATGGATTGATTGAAGGTTTTTTTAAGTTAATACCGATTGAGATAGGAATATACACAGAAAGCTCTATGCTCGCTCGAATATTTATCCGATCTGACCTTGAACCCGAGTGGAGTAGGCTAGTTGCCTGTAAAGAATTATGCCATATTTTATGGCAGGATTTGCCTTCGTCTCGTGCATCAACGCAAGAGCAGTTATTAAATCAGGTTGAGCACATTCTCAGTGAAAACCCATTTGATGACTCACAAAAAATATGTATTCAAGGACTTATCGAGGATTCAGCTCTAGTTGCAGCAATTGAACTGCTCGTGCCCATTGAATTTCGTTTACTGCTGGTCGAGAATTATCAAAATAGGAAAGTCAAACTATCTGATATATCTGAGCGGTTTGGCGTTCCAGAAGCGGTAATTTCCCTGGTTTTTCAAGAAGATTATATGAAATTTACTTCAAAAGGTCGCAGACACTTCTTCAAGGAAGCTACTTTTGAAGGCATGGGAAAACGCATATCACACACAAGCCGATAAAGAGACGACAATCAGTGAACAAAGGTGTCGGAGTGATGAAACATAGATAGCAATCCTTACGGAGTCTTGGCTCCGGAGCTTCCCCCGGCGGTGTTCCGGCAAGCGTGCTCGCCCTGCTGGACAGCTACCGCGATACCGGCGTTCAGCTTCGCGAAGTCGAAGCCGCCCGTGCCAGGATGCTTCCGGCGATCCCGCTCCGCTTCCGGCCGGTCACGGCGGGCAAGGGCGCGTCGCGGTGGCCGGAATGGACGCGGGCGGAGTTGAAGGCGCTCGGGCTGCCGCCTTCCATGCCGCTCCGCCCGTCGCAGACGGACTTTGTCCTGTTTTCCAAGTACGGCGCAGCGCCCGGCTCCGCAAGCCGGGTGGAAGCGGATCGGCGGCATCGGGTTCTTCTCGATGCGTGGCACGACCGGCGGAACGTTCAGAAGGAATGGTTCAGCCGCACCGGCCTCGACGTGATCGAGCGGCGGCGCAGCGGCCTGTTGGCCGACAAGCACCGGATCGAGCGGGAATTGATGGCGTTGATGATCGGCCCTGACAAAGCCGCCACCGACGCCTGACCCGGAAGCCCCGGCGGCGGGTTGTCTCCGCTGCCGGAGCACGGTTGCGGCTTGCGGTTCGTTACGGTTTGCGGCGCGTCGTTCCGGGAGCGGTCAATGGGGCGGTCCTGCCGCGACTTGCCGATTGCGCAACCCATCCGTGGTTATTCGTGTCCATCCGTGTTCCTGTCCCTGTCGCCACGAGCACTCCGGGCATTCTGAAGGGGCTGCTTCGGCTTGGCCGGGATCGGCGTCGAGTTGGGCCATGACGCCGGGTCAGGCGTTGGTCCGGTCCTTGGAGCCCGATGCTTGAAGGAGTTGCCGTGTTGCGGAGGACAGCGTCACGCCGGCGGGGTGGATGCGGCTGCCGTAGTCTTCGCGTCTTCAGGTTGAAGTCATCCCGGCAAGTTTCGCCGGGAGATGCCAAGATCAAGTCTTGGGATGACGGTTGGGTGGAGGAGAACACCCGCGAGATGCATTAGAACGCCTAAATCAGCGTTCTGGAGACGCCCACGTCAGCGCGTCCCCCGCCGCCCCGTCACCACCTCGTGGCTCGCCAGCAAGGCTCCGCCGACGATCAGCCCGCACGCCGCCCAGACCGTCCAGTGACCCGGCGTCAGCCCGAAGCCGATCAGCAGCAGCGTGGACAGCAGCGGCGACGCATACGACAGGGCACCCAGCGCCCGGATGTCGCCGCGCTTGACCCCATGGTCCCAGGCGAAGAAGGCGGCTCCGACCGGCCCGATCCCAAGCCCGGCCAGCGCCAGCCAGCCGATCCCGTCGTCCGGCCAGACCGTCGTCTCCCACGCCAGATGACACCCCAGCGCCAGAGCCGCCGTGACGAGGCAGAAGCCGGAAACCGCGTCGGTCGGCACTTTGCCGAAGCGCCGGTTCAGCAGCGAATACGTCGTCCAGATCAGGGCGCTGCCCAGCGCCGCGACGTAGCCGGCCAGATACTCGGTGCGGATCGTGAAACCGCTGCCCTTCGTCACCAGCAGCCCCGTACCGGCCAGCCCGGCGAGGGCTCCCGCGATATGCCACCAGCGCAAACGCTCGCCCGGCAGCAGGGCCGAGAACAGCACGATGAACAGCGGCCACATGTAGTTGATCAGGTTGGCTTCCACCGCCGGCGCTGATTTCAGCGACAGGAAGTACAGGAAATGGAAGCCGAACAGCCCGCCCACGTTCAGCAGCCAGACGGCGGCCGGCTGCCGCAGGGCGCGAAGCGGATCGCGCCGTCCCGCCAGTGTGCCGCAGATCCCCGTCACTCCGCCGATGGCAAATGCGACCGCCACCGTCTGGAACGGAGGCAGGGTGCCGGTTAGCGCCGTCAGCGGCGCCAGCAGCGCCCACATCAGGATCGCGGAAATACCGATCAGCGTGGCGCGGCCGGCGGCGGGGCTTGTTGTCGCGCCAACGGTGGAAGAACTGCTCATTGTCGATTTCTGACGCTTGATAAGGAACGGATGTCGCTTTTGTTATGCCGAATCGGCTGCTGCATTCTAGCAGTCCGACCCCGTTCCGCCATACCCTTCGGCCCAAGGGCAGGACAAGGTCCGGGACCAAGGGACAGGTGAGGCTGGCATGGCAAAGTATTCGATTTTCTCCCTCGTGAAGAACGCGCTGTCCCATCATCAGAACTGGGACCGGGCGTGGCGCGACAACCGTCCCAAGGACAGCTACGACGTCATCATCATCGGCGGCGGCGGGCACGGGCTGGCGACGGCCTATTACCTTGCCAAGGAACACGGCATCACCAATGTCGCCGTGCTGGAAAAGGGCTGGCTGGGCGGCGGCAATACCGGCCGCAACACCACCATCATCCGGTCCAACTACCTGTGGGACGAAAGCGCCGCCCTGTACGAGAAGTCGCTCCAGCTTTACGAAGGCCTGAGCCAGGACCTCAACTACAACATCATGTTCAGCCAGCGCGGCGTGCTGAACCTCGCCCATAACCTGGGCGACGTGCGCGAAGCGATGCGCCGGGTCCACGCACTCCGCCTCAACGGCATCGACAGCGAGTGGCTGACGACCGAACAGGTCAAGGAATTCTGCCCGATCATCAATGACTCGCGCCAAGTCCGCTACCCGATCATGGGCGGCACCTTGCAGCGCCGCGCCGGCACTGCCCGCCACGACGCGGTCGCCTGGGGCTTCGCCCGTGCCGCCAGCGCACGCGGCGTCGACATCATTCAGAACTGCGAGGTCAAGGGCATCCGCCGCGAGGGCGGCAAGGTCGTGGGCGTCGACACCAGCATGGGCTACATCAAGGCCGGCAAGGTCGGCATCGTCGCCGCCGGTCATTCCAGCGTGCTGGCCGAGATGGCCGATATCCGCCTGCCGGTCGAAAGCCACCCGCTCCAGGCCCTGGTGTCGGAGCCGGTCAAGCCGGTGATCGACTGCGTCGTGATGTCCAACGCCGTCCACGTCTATGTCAGCCAGTCCGACAAGGGCGAGCTGGTGATCGGGGCCGGCGTCGATGCCTATACCTCCTATGGCCAGCGTGGCAGCTTCCACGTGATCGAGCACCAGATGGGCGCACTGCTGGAGCTGTTCCCGATCTTCAGCCGGCTGCGCATGCTGCGCCAGTGGGGCGGCATCGTCGATGTCTGCCCGGACGCCAGCCCGATCATCTCGAAGACGCCGGTGGACAACCTGTTCATCAACTGCGGCTGGGGGACAGGCGGCTTCAAGGCGACACCCGGCTCGGGCTTCGTCTTCGCCCACACGCTGGCTCAGGGGCAGCCGCACGCGCTGAACGCCGCCTTCGGGCTGAACCGCTTCGAGACCGGCTACCTGATCGACGAACACGGCGCCGCCGCCGTCGCCCACTAAGACCGAGGAACCGACCATGCTGACGATCAACTGCCCCTGGTGCGGCCCCCGCGACGAGACCGAATTCGGCTTCGGCGGCGAAGCGCACCGTACCCGCCCGGCCGACCCCTCCGCCCTCAGCGACGCCGAATGGGCCGAGTTCCTTTTTATGCGGACCAACCCCAAGGGCCTGCACCGCGAGCGCTGGGTCCACAGCCACGGCTGCCGCCGCTGGTTCAACGTCGAGCGCCACACCGTCACCAACGAGATCACGCGGGTCTATCAGATGGGCAGCGCCTCGGAAGCCGCTGAAACCGCACCCGCCGCCGAACAAGCGCCCGCAACCGCCGCCATCGAGAAGCAGGGAAGCCGGTCATGACCAAGGCTGAGTTCCGCACCCCCACCGGCGGCCGGATCGACCGGGGCCGCCCTGTCAACTTCACCTTCAACGGCAAGGCGCTCCAGGGCTACGCCGGCGACACCCTCGCCTCGGCCCTGCTCGCCAACGGCATCCATCTGGTCGGCCGCAGCTTCAAGTATCACCGCCCGCGCGGCATCCTGTCCGCCGGCTCGGAAGAGCCGAACGCGCTGATCCAGCTCGAGCGCGGCAACCGGACCGAACCGAACCTGCGCGCCACCCAGATCGAGATCTACGAAGGCCTGGTTGCCAGCAGCCAGAACGCGTGGCCCAACGTCGAGACCGACGTCGGTTCGATCAACAATGTCCTGTCGAAGATCTTCGTCGCCGGCTTCTACTACAAGACCTTCATGCATCCGCAGAGCTTCTGGATGAAGGTCTACGAACCGGTGATCCGCCGGGCCGCCGGCCTCGGCAAGGCCCCGGTCGAGCCCGACCCCGACTTCTACGACAAGATGCACATCCACTGCGACGTGCTGGTCGCCGGCTCCGGCCCCGCCGGTCTGATGGCGGCACTGGCCGCAGCCAAGACGGGCGCCCGCGTCGTCATCGCCGACGAGCAGAACGAGTTCGGCGGCTCGCTGCTGGCTTCACGTGAAACCATCGACGGCAAGCCGGCTGCCGACTGGGTCCGCGACACGGTCGAGGAACTGAAGCGCTTCCCCGAGGTTCGCCTGTTGCCGCGCACCACCGTCACCGGCTATTACGACCACAACTACCTGATCATGGCGGAGCGCCGCACCGACCACCTGCCGCGCGGCTTGGCCCCCAAGGTCTCGCGCCAGCGTCTATGGAAGGTCCGCGCAAGCCAAGTGGTTCTGGCGACCGGCGCCCACGAACGTCCCCTGGTGTTCGCCGACAACGACCGGCCCGGCGTCATGCTGGCCGATGCCGCCCGCACCTACGCCAACCGCTTCGGCACTCTGCCGGGCAAGCGCGCCGTCGTCCTGACCAACAACGACAGCGCCTATCAGGCAGCCCTCGACCTTGCCGACGCCGGTGTCGCCATCGCCGCCATCGTCGATCTGCGCACCCAGCTCGGCGGTCCCCTGGCGGCGCAAGCCAAGCAGCGCGGCATCCGCATCCTGACCAACTCGGCCGTCACCGCGACCTACGGCGCCAAGCGGGTGACCGGCGTCGATGTCATGACGATCAACGGCTCGGGCGAATCCGTCATCGGCGCTCCGACGAAGATCGACTGCGACCTCGTCCTGATGTCGGGCGGCTGGAACCCCGCCGTCCACCTGTTCTCCCAGTCCACCGGCAAGCTGCGCTACGACGACGCGTTGGCGTGCTTCGTCCCCAACGTCTCGATGCAGGCGGAACGGTCGGCGGGAGCCTGCAAGGCGACCTTCACGCTGGCCGGCTGCCTTGCCGAAGGGGCGGCGGCGGGTGCCGAAGCCGCCAAGGCGGCGGGCCATGGCGAGGGTGAGGTTCCAGCACTCCCGTCGGTCGAGCGGACCGAACCGCAGCAGCCGATCCGCCCGCTCTGGGTCGTTCCCTCGACCGATCTGGTCGGGCACGGTAAGGCCAAGCACTTCGTCGATTTCCAGAACGACGTCTCCGCCGCCGACGTGCTGCTGGCGTCCCGCGAAGGCTATCAGTCGGTCGAGCACCTGAAGCGTTACACCACGACTGGCATGGGCACCGACCAGGGCAAGACCTCCAACGTCAACGCCTTGGCGATCCTGGCGAAGTCGCTGGCCTCTCCCATCCCGCAGGTCGGCACCACGACTTTCCGCCCGCCCTATACGCCGACGACCTACGGCGTGCTGGCCGGCCGCGATGTCGGGGAACTGGCCGATCCCGCGCGCCACACGCCGATGCATTCCTGGCACGTCGCCCACAACGCGCTGTTCGAGGATGTCGGGCAGTGGAAGCGCCCCTGGTACTTCCCGCAAGGGTCCGAGGACCTGCATGCCGCCGTCCGGCGCGAATGCCGCGCCGTCCGCTCAAGCGTCGGCGTGCTCGACGCTTCGACCCTGGGCAAAATCGACATCCAGGGTCCCGACGCGGCGCAGTTCCTCAACCGGGTCTACACCAACGCCTTCCTCAAGCTGGAAATCGGCAAGTGCCGCTACGGCGTGATGTGCAAGGAAGACGGCATGGTGATGGACGACGGCGTCACTACGCGCCTGGGGCCGAACCATTTCCTGATGACCACCACCACCGGCAACGCCGCCAAGGTGCTGGACTGGCTGGAAGACTACCTTCAGACGGAATGGCCGGATCTGCGCGTCTTCCTGACCTCCGTCACCGAGCACTACGCCACGGCCTCGATCGCCGGTCCCAAGGCCCGCGAGGTGGTGGCGGAACTGGCGCCCGATCTGGACATGAGCGCCGAAGCCTTCCCGTACATGTCCTATCGCGAAGCCGTGGTCGCAGGCGTGCCGGCCCGCATCTTCCGCATCAGCTTCACGGGCGAGCTGTCCTACGAGATCAACGTGCCGGCCTATAACGGCCTGTATGTCTGGGAACAGATCATGCGCGTCGGCGCCAAGCACGGCATCACGCCGTATGGCACCGAAACCATGCACGTGCTGCGCGCCGAGAAGGGCTACATCATCGTCGGCCAGGAAACCGACGCGACGGTGACGCCGCAGGACCTCGGCATGGGCTGGGTCGTGTCCAAGCAGAAGCCCGACTTCATCGGCAAGCGCTCCTTCAGCCGCGAGGACACGTCGCGGAGCGACCGCAAGCAACTGGTCGGACTGCTGACGGAAGACCCGAACGAAGTCCTGCCCGAAGGCGCGCAGCTTACCGCAACCGCCGACGGTCATCCTCCGATCCCGATGATCGGCCACGTCACGTCCAGCTACTACAGCGAGACGCTGGGTCGTTCGATCGCCCTTGCCCTCGTCAAGGACGGTTTCCAGCGGATGGACCAGCACATCTTCGCGCCGCTGGGCGGCAAGACCGTCAAGTGCGCCGTCACCAAACCCGTGTTCTACGATCCCGAGGGAGTGCGTCTCCATGGCTGATACTCTGATCCGTCAGGGCGGTGCGACCCGCTTCACCCAGGCCGTGGCTTCCCTTGGCGCCAACACCGGTAACGGCACCCGCCTCGCCGAACTGACGCCGCCCGGCCAGATCAACCTGCGCGGACGCCCCTCCGATCCGCGCTTCGTCCGGACCGTCGGCGCGGTACTGGGTTGCGTGCTGCCGCTCAACGCCAACACGGTGACCTCCGCCGCCGAAGTGACCGTGCTCTGGCTCGGCCCCGACGAATGGCTGCTGGTAACTCCGGCGGGCGAGGAAACCGCCCTGATCGCGCGGCTGCGCGAAGCGCTCGGCGACATCCACGCCGCCGTCACCGACGTCACCGGCAACCGCACCCGCCTGCGGCTGTCCGGCCCCGGCGCCCGTGAAACCCTGATGAAGGGATGCAGCCTGGACTTGCATCCCCGCGGCTTCCGCCCCGGCCAATGCGCCCAGACCCTGCTGGCCCGTGGCGGCATCATCCTGCACCAGATCGACGACGCTCCTACATACGACATCTACCCGCGCCGCTCCTTCTCCGAATACACCTGGATGTGGCTGAGCGACGCGGTGGCGGAATACCAGCGCTGAAGTTCGCGGTGTTGGGCCACGGCCCAACCTACAGGCTCCCGCTTCGTAGGTTGGGCCGTGGCCCAACACTCCCTTACCAAACGGGAGGCGGCCATGTCGGTAAGCGTGTTCGACATCTTCAAGATCGGCATCGGGCCGTCCAGCTCCCACACCGTCGGGCCGATGAAGGCGGCTGCCGCCTTCGTCTCCGGCCTGGAGGAGCGCGGCGCGTTGCCCCGCATCGCACGGGTAAACGCCGAACTGTTCGGCTCGCTGGCATTGACGGGAGTAGGCCACGGCACCGACCAGGCCGTGCTGCTGGGCCTGTCCGGCGAGATGCCTGACACGATCGACCCCGACCGCATTCCCGCAATCCTCACCACCATCCGCACCGGCAACCGGATCGGCCTCGGCGGCAAGCACGACATCGCCTTCGACGAGTCCACAGACTTGGCCTTGCATCGGGCGGAAACGCTGCCCGGCCACCCCAACGGCATGCGCTTCACCGCGACCGACGCCGACGGAGCCGTGCTGGACACCCGTATCTACTACTCGGTCGGCGGCGGCTTCGTCGTCTCCGAAGAGGAGATGTTCCGCAACGAACGCCTCGCCGAAGCGCCGCCCGTCCCTTACGATTTCGTCAGCGGCAGCCAGATGCTGGAAGCAGCCAAAGCCTCCGGCCTCGGCATCGCCGACATGATGCGGGAGAACGAACGGGTCCAGCGCACCGACGCCGAGATCGACGCCGGCCTCCGCCGAATCTGGGACGCCATGCAGGCCTGCGTCGCCCGAGGCATGTCGCAGGAAGGCATTCTCCCCGGCGGCCTCAGCGTCCGCCGCCGCGCCCGTGCCCTCCACAAGGAACTTAACGGCCGGGCCGAAGCCTCGCTCCGCGATCCCATGGCGATCATGGACTGGGTCAGCCTCTACGCCATCGCGGTCAACGAGGAGAACGCCGCGGGAGGCCGCGTCGTCACGGCGCCGACCAACGGAGCGGCCGGGCTGATCCCGGCGGTGCTGCACTACTACGACCGCTTCTGCTTCGGCCGGAGCGAGCAGGGCGTCTTCACCTTCCTGCTGACCGCCGGCGCCATCGGAGGACTCTACAAGCGCAACGCTTCGATCTCCGGAGCGGAAGTCGGCTGCCAGGGTGAAGTCGGCGTCGCCTGCTCCATGGCCGCCGCTGGCCTTGCCGCAGCCCAGGGCGGCACGCCCGAGCAGATCGAAAACGCGGCAGAGATCGGCATGGAACACAACCTCGGCCTGACCTGCGACCCGATCGGCGGTCTGGTCCAAATCCCCTGCATCGAGCGCAACGCGATCGGCGCCATCAAGGCGATCAACGCGGCACGGCTCGCCTTGCGGAGCGATGGCCAGCACCACGTCTCGCTCGACAAGGTGATCCGGACCATGCGGGAAACCGGCGCCGACATGCAGACGAAGTACAAGGAAACATCGCTCGGCGGCCTCGCCGTCAACTTCATCGAATGCTGAATGGCATCGACTGCTGAAAGTCCGTGAAATGGCATCTTCCATCGAGCAATTCTTCTCCGCCTCCGTCGCCGACAGCGATCCCGAACTGGCGCAGTCGCTGCGCCGCGAACTCGCCCGTCAGCAGGATCAGGTCGAACTGATCGCCTCGGAGAACATCGTCTCCACCGCCGTGCTGGAAGCCCAGGGCTCCGTCCTGACGAACAAGTATGCGGAGGGCTATCCCGGCCGCCGCTACTACGGCGGCTGCGAGATCGTCGATATCGCGGAACAACTCGCGATCGACCGCGCCAAGGCGCTGTTCGGCTGCTCCTACGCCAACGTCCAGCCGCATTCCGGCGCGCAGGCCAACCAGGCCGTCTTCATGGCGCTGCTCCAGCCGGGCGACACGATCCTCGGCATGTCGCTGGCGGCAGGCGGCCACCTGACCCACGGCGCCTCGGTCAACCAGTCCGGCAAGTGGTTCAACGCCGTTCAGTACGGCGTCCGCCGCGAAGACGCGCTGATCGACTACGATCAGGTCCGCGATCTTGCGCGCGAGCATAAGCCGAAGCTGATCGTCGCCGGCGGCTCCGCGTACCCCCGAGTCATCGACTTCGCCCGCTTCCGCGAGATTGCCGACGAGGTCGGGGCCTGGCTGATGGTCGATATGGCCCACTACGCCGGCCTGATCGCCGGCGGCGTCTACCCCAACCCGGTGCCGCACGCCCACGTCACCACGACGACCACGCACAAGACGCTGCGCGGCCCGCGCGGCGGCATGGTGCTGTCCAACGACGAGGCGCTGGGCAAGAAGATCAACTCCGCCGTCTTCCCCGGCCTCCAGGGCGGCCCGCTGATGCACGTCATTGCTGCCAAGGCCGTGGCGTTCGGCGAGGCGCTTCGCCCCGAGTTCAAGACCTATGCCCGCGATGTCGTGGACAATGCCCGTGCCCTGGCGTCGCGGCTGGTCGAGGGCGGCGTCGATATCGTTTCCGGCGGGACAGACAGCCACATCGTGCTGGTCGATCTGCGCCCTAAAGGCCTGACCGGCAAGGCCGCCGAAGCCAGCCTCGAGCGCGCCGGCATGACCTGCAACAAGAACGGCATCCCCTTCGACCCGGAAAAGCCGATGGTAACCTCCGGCGTCCGTCTCGGCACGCCAGCCGCCACGACGCGCGGCTTTGGCACGGCGGAATTCACGCTGGTCGGCGAGTTGATCTCGGAAGTCCTCGACGGCCTCGCTGCCAGCAACTCCGGCGACAACGCCGCCGTGGAAGCCAAGGTCCGTGGCCGCATCCATGACCTGTGCAGCCGCTTCCCGATCTACGGCGGCCAATCGCTGGCCGCTGCGGCGGAGTAGGGTTGTTAAAAAGCCGGGTGAGGGTGCAGCTAGTTTGTCTGCTTGTTGTCGAAAACATCAGCAATTGACGCGGCATCCAGCACCCGGTCCAGCCATTCGTCCAGTTCCTCGGCCTTTGCCGAACGGATACGCTTGGTCGTGTCAGGCGGCAAATCACCGAAACGGCGACGAGGCAGTTTCGAAAGCAATTCGGCAAGAGTCTCAACCTTTATTTGGTCCTGCCACTCCTTGATGCGTGCTGACAACATGTCGCGCATCTCCAACAGGTCGTTCAGATCTCCTAACACTGCATCAATCCCAATACGTTCCTGCGTCGAAACGGCATGCTCGACAACTTGGGTAAACAACCGCTCCAGTGCTTCGTGGTTTGGGTGCCAACACCGTCAATTGACCCGCTTATCGTCGAAAACGTCGGAAATGGAAGCGGCATCCAGAACTTGGTCCATCCATGCTTCCAGTTCCGTGTCGGAAGCCGAGTGGATTCGCTCCGTGCAGCTCTGCGGCAATTCTCCGAACCGGTGGCGAAGTTGACGGGAAAGAGCATTAGCCAGGGTCTGCGTCCGAACTTGCGTCCGAGTTTCGACAATCGCCTGAGCTCTTACTTCGTCAGCCCATTTCCTGAACCGTTCTGGCACCATGTTCCGCATCTCCAACAGGTCGGTCGCCGTTAAGGCGGCTGGTTCGTTCGCGAAGGCGGCCTGCTCTGACAGAGCGTATCCCACTATCTCGGTGAACAACTGCTTCAATGTTGCATAGTCCGGGTGCTGGCGGAACCAGCCGATGATCTCATCGACCAGATCGATCAGCTCCGCCGGACCAGGACTAGCCTCCAACCGGAACAGCAGCGCCACCAGACTGTCGTGGCGCTCCAAATCGCTGCCCGGCAAGGCCTTCTCGTCCACCAGATGATCGCGAATTGACGGTTGCCAATGCCACAGCGCCGAATCCGCCGGCAGCGCCACCAGCTCCGCCGTTCCGGTCGGCGCGTTCCACGCCTTGTCGCCGTTGTAGAGCACGACCGGCAGGACCGGCGGCAGCCGGTCGCCCGGCTTCAGCCTCATCTCGTCGATGATCTGTTGCCAGAGCAGGCCCGCATAGACCTGGATGCGAACCGGCATCCACCAGTCGATCTGCGACTGGAACTCCAGCATCAGGTACAGGTAGACGTCACCGCCGCATTCGGTCGGAATACGCCAGATCACGTCGCCCTCGCGCCGCCGTCCGCCGCGTCCGTGGAACTTGGCGTTGACCCGCTCCATCCGGCTGAAATCCAGCCCGAGCGCCAGTGCCGCCGGGACGAAATCGCGGACGAACTGCTCGACCATGACCGGGTGCGAGAACAGCCGGTGGTACAGGGAATCGGACGGGTTCAATCGAAGGGTCATTCGCGGCAAAAGTGCGGTACGCCGCATCCAGCACGTGGCATCCGCGCCCCGCAAGTCCGCGCCGCGCCATGCGACGGTATGCCCATCCGCAGACCCCGATACACCTTGTCGCAAGTTGACGGAATTTTGTCGCGGCATGGCATGTGCGGATGCCCGCGCGGGCGAATTCTTAGAACCGTAACAATGATGGGGAACCGAGACACATGTCTCCCGTCGAAGCGCTTCTCCGCCCCTTGAAAATCAAGCACCTGACCATCCGCAACCGGGTGATGAGCACGTCGCACGCGCCGTCCTACGGCTCGGACGGCAAGCCCAAGGAGCGTTATCAGCTCTACCACGAGGAGAAGGCCAAGGGCGGCATCGGCCTGACCATGTTCGGCGGCTCGTCCTCGGTGGCGCTGGACAGCCCGGCGGCCCCGTGGAACCAGATCTCCGTCGCCGACGACAGCGTCATCCCCTTCTTCCAGGAGTTCGCCGACCGCGTCCATCAACATGGCGCCGCCCTGATGATCCAGCTCACCCATATGGGCCGGCGGACCAAGTGGGATACCGAGAACTGGCTGCCGACCATGTCGGCGTCACCCAAGCGCGAGCCGGCCAGCCGTTCCATCCCGAAGGAGATGGAAGACACCGACATCCGCCGCATCATCGCCGACTACGCCGCCGCCGCGCGCCGCTGCAAGGAAGGTGGCCTGGACGGGTTCGAACTATCCGCCGCCCACGGCCACCTGATCGACCAGTTCTGGAGCCCGTCGGTCAACAAGCGCACGGACAAGTACGGCGGCAGCCTGGAAAACCGGATGCGCTTCGGCATCGAGGTGCTTGAAGCCTGCCGCGAAGCGGTCGGCGACGACTATATCATCGGCATGCGCATGTCGGGCGACGAGCTGATCGACGACGGCCTGACCCACGAGGACTGCGTCGCGATCACCCGTACCTATGCCGAGCGCGGGCTGATCGACTTCGCCAACGTGCTGGGCGGACAGGCGCGCGACCATCTGGCCCACGCGATCGTGCTGCCGAACATGTCGTTCCCGGTGGCGCCCTTCCTGTTCCTCGCCAGCGCCATCAAGCGCGAGGTCGATATCCCGATCTTCCACGCCCAGCGCGTCACCGACCTCAACACGGCGGGACGCGCCGTTGCGGAAGGGCATGTCGATATGGTCGCGATGACCCGTGCCCACATTGCCGACCCGCATCTGGTGCGCAAGCTGATGGAAGGCCGGATCGACGACATCCGGCAGTGCGTCGGCGCCGGCTACTGCATCGACCGCATCTACGCCGGCGGCGACGCGCTCTGTATCCAGAACGCCGCCACCGGCCGCGAGCGGACCATGCCGCACGTCATCCCCAAGGCGACGGAGAAGAAACGCGTCGTCGTCGTCGGCGGCGGTCCCGGCGGTTTGGAAGCGGCCCGCGTCTGCGCCGAGCGCGGCCATTCCGTCGTGCTGTTCGAGAAGAACGCCGTCACGGGAGGCCAGATCAACATCGCCGCCAAGGCGACGTGGCGCGAAGCCCTGACCGGCATCACCCGCTGGCTGACCCAGCAGGCGGCCAAGTCGGGCGCCGAACTCCGCCTCGGCACGGAAGCCACCCCCGCCACGATCGAGGCCGAAAAGCCCGATGTGATCATCCTGGCGACCGGCGGCCATCCCAGCCACGGCGACGTCAAGGGCGCCGACCTTGCCGTCACGACCTGGGACATGCTGTCCGGCAAGGTCGAGCCGGCCGAGAACATCCTGATCTACGACGGCACCGGCCAGCACCACGCGCCGTCCTGCGCCGAGTTCCTGGCGAAGCGCGGCGCGCTGGTCGAGATCGCCACGCAGGACCGCATGGTCGCCGAGGAAGTCGGCGCCACCAACCAGCCGATCCACCTGCGCGAGCTTTACAAGCTCGGCGTCGTCCTGTCGCCCAACCTCCAGCTCACCGAGATCTACCGCGAAGGCAACAAGCTGGTCGCCGTCCTCAAGAACGAGTTCACCCACGAGGAGGAGGAACGGCTGGTCGATCAGGTCGTGGTCGAGTTCGGCACCCTGCCCAACGAAGCGCTCTATTTCGACCTGAAGGAAAGCTCGATCAACCGGGGCGAAATGGACCTCCACGCCCTGGTCGAAGGCCGTCCGCAGCCGCACAAGGTCAACGGCCACGGCGGCTCGGCCCTCTACCGGATCGGAGACGGTGTCGCGGGCCGCAACATCCACGCGGCGATCTACGACGCCGCCCGCCTGTGCAAGGATTTGTGAGCGCCCGATGATCGCATCAACGCTCTCCGCGATCGTAATCATTACGCTGGCTTCGGGCTTGGCGCTGGCGCTCGTCCAGGCGAGGCGCTGGCGAGCGGGCCGGGCGGCGGATGTCGATCTGATCGCGGGATTGAAGGCGCTGCCGCGCCGCTATCTGGTCGATGTCCACGACGTGGTCGAGCGCAAGCCGTTCAACTCCCGCTTCCACGCGCTGACGGCGGGCGGCTTCCTGGCCTCGCTGGCGCTGATCCCGCTGCTGGCGATTCCAGCATTTCGGCACTGGACCGTCTGGGGTCTGCTCAGCCTAGCTCTCGTGGCGATGCTGGCCGGAAGCCTGATGGTCGGCTGGCGCCGCCGGGTCGAAAAGCCGGCCGAATTGTCAAAGGGCCGCTTCAGCCGTCTGCCCTTCGCGCTGCTGGCCTACGCCACCGCCTTCCTGGTGGTGGCATTGGACCAGACCGCCGGGGGAGTCCTCCCCTGGCAGCTCAGCCTCGCCCTCGTCCTGGTGGGAGCCTGGGGCTGCGCCGAACTCGTCCTTGGCGTCTGGAAAGGTCCGCTCAAGCACGCGGTCCATGGCGCTCTCCACCTGATCGCCCATCCGCGCCCCGAGCGTTTCCACGACGGCCTGGGCCGCGACACCGCCCTTCGTCCCCTCAACCTCGAGACCAACGGCAAGCTCGGCGCCGAACGCCCCCTCGACTTCGACTGGAACCGCTTGCTCGGGTTCGACGCCTGCGTCCAGTGCGGCCGGTGCGAGACGGCCTGTCCAGCCTATGCCGCCGGCCTGCCGCTCAACCCGAAGAAGCTGATCCAGGATCTGGTGACTGGATTGGAGGACGGCGCCGACGACAGCTCCTATGCCGGCAACAACCATCCCGGCCGGCCGCTCGGCCTCGCCCACGGCAGCCCCGGCCAGCCGGTCATCGGCCCGATGATCCACCCGGACACCCTCTGGGCTTGCACCACCTGCCGCGCCTGCGTGCAGGAATGCCCGATGATGATCGAGCACGTCGATGCCGTGATCGACCTCCGCCGTTTCCAGACGCTGGAACTGGGAGCCACCCCCGGCAAGGCCGCCGGAGTACTGGAGGAACTGAAGGCGACCGACAACCCCGGAGGCCAACCGCTGTCCCGCCGGCTCGACTGGGCCGTGGACCTGAGCCTTCCCATCCTCGCCGACCAGGACCGGTGCGACGTGCTGCTCTGGCTGGGCGACGGCGCGTTCGACCTCCGCACTCAGCGCTCGCTCCGGGCACTGGTCCTGCTGCTGCGCCGCGCCGGGATCGATTTCGCGGTCCTAGGACCCGAAGAACTGGACTGCGGCGACGTCGCCCGCCGCCTTGGCGACGAGGCCACGTTCCAGGATCTGGCACGGCGCAACGTCTCCACGTTGCGCCGTTATGCTTTCAGCCGCATCGTCACGGCGGACCCCCACGCGCTGCACACGCTCCGGCATGAATACAAGCCGTTCGGCCTCGACGTGCCGGTGATCCACCACACCGCTTTCCTGCTCGACCTCCTCCAAGCCGGCAAACTGACGGTCACCGCCGCCAACGGGACATCGGTCACCTACCACGACCCCTGCTATCTCGGCCGCTACAACGGCGAGATCGACGCTCCCCGCGCCCTTCTCGACGCCATCGGCGTCGAGCGCGTCGAGATGGAGCGTTCCGGCCTGCGCTCGAGCTGCTGCGGCGGCGGAGGCGGCGCTCCCTTGACCGACGTGGCCGGCAAGCGCCGCATCCCCGACGTCCGCATGGACCACGCCCGCGCGACCGGCGCCGCCACCGTCGCGGTAGCCTGTCCCAACTGCGCGCTGATGCTGGAAGGCGTCGTCGGCTCCCGTCCACAGGTCGCCGAGATCGCCGAACTGGTCCTGGCCGCGACGGAGTCCCCGAAATGACCCGCCGCCGCCGCGACCCCAGGGCCGAGGCGCTGGCCCTGACCACATCGACCGAACCCCGCCGCCGCATCGCGCGCGGAAACCCGCCCGCAGCACCCGCCACCAACCGCCGCCGCCGCGACCCGAGGGCCGAACGCGCCGCCTCCAGCGTCCAAGCCGGAGCCCGCCTCCGCTACGACCGGAGCGGCAGCGCCCCATCGGCGCAAGCCCGCTCCCATGAGGCCGCCGCCCCCTCCGGCCCCGCCGTCCGGATCGTCGAAGACCCCGCCTTTCTGGTGCTCGTCGTTCCCGACCAACCACGTGGCGAACTGACTGCTCACGACCGCCAGCTCGTCGCCGCCGGCCGCGTCCTGGCCGACGCCGGAGGCGGCGCCGTCGTCGTCCTGGCACCCGATCAAGCTACCACCACCGATTTCGCCGAGGCCGGGGCTGACCGGCTCATAAAGGTTGACTTCGAACTATTCACCGACTATTGCCCTGAGCGTCGCGCGGCCAGCGTGCTGGACGCGGTGGAAACCCTCAAACCCCGCCACGTGCTGTTCGCCGAAAGCGCCGACGGCGGCGCCGACATCGCCCGTCGTGTCGCGGCAGCCATGGGCGAAAGACTTTTTCCGGGTGTCCAGAACCTGACCCCGACCAAGGCTGGACGCCGCGCACGCGGCGGCTCGTCGGAGCTGATCCATGCCCCGGCCCGGCTGATGACCATCGCTCTCGATGCCGTCCCGCCGTTGGAAGATGCCCGCCATGAAGCGCGGGTCATTCCGGCACCGCCGCGGAATCCGCACTCCGCGCCGGGCATCCGCGACGCCCGCCCGCTGGCGGTCGATCCCGACCGGTTTTCGCTGGCCGAGGCCGATTTCATCGTCAGCGCCGGCAACGGGATCACTGACTGGCAGGATTTCGCCGAACTCGCGGAAGCGCTGGGGGCGACGCGCGGCGGCAGCCGCGTAGTCTGCGATGCCGGACACCTGCCGCGCGACCGCCAGATCGGTGCTTCGGGCACCTTGGTGACCGCACGGTGTTACTTCGCGCTGGGGATAGCGGGAGCCCCCCAGCACTTGCAGGGAATTACAGAGGTAAAGCACGTCATTGCCGTCAACACAGACCTTCACGCCGAAATGATCAAGCGCGCCGACCTCGCCATCGTCGCCGACGCGCAAGCCGTGATGCCGGCCCTGATCCGCTACGCCCGCGAGCGCCGTAACGGGACGAACCGTCATGATTGACATCGCCGTCCTGCTCTCCGTCGGCAGCCACCCCGCATCCGGCCGCGCCCGCCGCGCCCTGCTCGACGCCCAGGCTCTCGAACTGGCGCTGCGCCTGACGGAATCCGGTCAGACCGCCCGCATCCACGCCCTACACGCCGGAAACCCGGATGAACCGGCGCTCCGCGACTATCTCGGCATGGGCCTCGACCGCCTGGAAGTGCTGGAAACCGCACCCGGCGCCGACCCCGTCCCGGCCCTGATCGCCCGCCTGCGCGAGCTGTCCCCCGCCATCATTCTGGCCGGCTCGATCGCCGAGGGTGGCGAAGATTCCGGCATGGTGCCCTATCTGATTGCACAGGCACTCAACCGCACGCTGGTCCCCGACATCGTCGGGATCGACGTCAGCGCCACCGAAGCCGCCCTCACCCAGGCGCTCCCGCGCGGCCAGCGCCGCCTTGTCACCGCCACGCCGCCTCTGGTCGCGACTTTGCATAGCTCCGCCCATGCCGCACGCCAGAGCGCCTTCGCCCGCTCCCGCCGGGGCACCATCGACGCCAGACCGGCTGCCACCGTCCACCCGGACGAGTTCCTGGCCGAATGCACCGTCCGCCCGTGGCGCGCCCGGCCCAAGCTGATGCGCGTCCAACGCGGCGGTTCCGCCCTCGACCGCATGAAGGCTGCGACCGAAACCAAGACGGGGCAGGGGCGGCTGATGGTCCAGCCGACACCGGACGAAGCGGCGGCGGCGATCTACGACTGCCTGATCCAGCAGGGCTGGTCCAACAGGGAATAATTCGTTGAATGAACTAAGCATTCGAGTACTGTTGCAGGTAACCGATGTAAAAACAGGGAAGAGGACAATGAGATGAAAGCAGCGTTCGAGGGCATACCCAACCAGGACCCCGCAAGCACGGCTCCGCTGCCATCTTATCCAGCACCCAATGGAGCTACCCCCACGCCGAAGCCGAACGGCTCGGCAACTGTGGCGAGACCGATCAACTCCAAGTCGCAGGCGTCATCCACCGGTGAAGTCCGGCTCGACGTCTCCAACGTCTACAAGATCTTCTCCGACGATCCCAAGCCGGCCCTGGACATGCTGTACGCCGGCGCCACCAAGGACGAGGTGTTCAAGAAGCTGGGCGTGACGGTCGGCGTCAAGGACGCCAGCTTCCAGGTCCGCAGCGGTGAGATCTTCGTGATCATGGGCCTGTCCGGCTCCGGCAAGTCGACCATGATCCGCCTGCTCAACCGCCTGATCGAGCCCAGCGCCGGCAAGATCGTGTTCGACGGCCGCGACCTCGTCACCATGTCCCGGAAGGAGCTGATCGCCGTCCGCCGCAAGGACATGAGCATGGTGTTCCAGTCCTTCGCGCTGATGCCGCACCTGACCGCGCTCGACAACGCCGCCTTCGGGCTGGAGATCGCCGGCGTGCCCAAGCCCAAGCGCCATGAAGCGGCGATGGAGGCCCTGAAGCAGGTCGGATTGGACCAATATCACGCCCGCTACCCGCGCGAGATGTCCGGCGGCATGCAGCAGCGCGTCGGCCTTGCCCGCGCCCTTGCCAACAATCCGACGATCATGCTGATGGACGAGGCGTTCTCCGCCCTCGACCCGCTGATCCGGACCGAGATGCAGGACGAGCTGCTGCGGCTCCAGCGCGAGCACAAGCGCACCATCATCTTCATCTCCCACGACCTCGACGAGGCGATGCGGATCGGCGACCGGATCGCCATCATGGAAGGCGGCAACATCGTCCAGGTCGGCACGCCGTTCGAGATCCTGCGCAACCCGGCCGACGACTACGTCCGCTCCTTCTTCCGCAACGTCGATGTCTCCCGCGTGCTGCGCGCCGGCGACGTCGCCCGGTTCGAGGAGGAGAAGACGGTCATCCGCGTCCCCGGCGTCCTTCAGCCGGCCCTGGAGCAGTTGACGGGTTCGAAGAACGAGTACGGCTACGTCCGCGACCACGACAACAACTACCAGGGCACCGTGTCGCGCGACAGCCTGGAGCGGGCGATCACCGAGGAAGGCCAGCCGCGTTTCGTCCACGCCTTCCTGCCCGATATCGATCCCGTCCACGCCGAACAGCCGCTGCACGACGTCATGCGCACCGTCGCATCGGCCGAATGCGCCGTCCCGGTGGTCGACGACGAGAACAAGTTCCTGGGCGCCATTTCCCCGGCGACCCTGCTCAAGACCCTGAATCGGGAGAAGTAAGCCATGGACTTTCAGCTTCCGATCGACGCCTGGGTCGAGAACATCGTCAACTACATCCTGGACAACTTCCAGCCCCTGCTGGACGGCATCGCCGCCGTGGTCGACGGCTTCGGCGCCACGATAGACGGAGCGCTCCTGGCGCTGCCGATCTGGCTGGCAGTGGCCCTGCTGACGGCCTTCTCCGGCTGGCGCGTCAGCATCCGCTTCGGCATCTTCACGCTGGTCTCGCTGCTGCTGATCGTGTCGATGGATCTGTGGTCCGCGACGATCTCCACGCTGGGCCTCGTGCTGGCGTCCACCCTGCTCAGCCTGATCCTGGGCATCCCGCTGGGCGTCTGGATGGCCCGCAGCAAGGTGGTGGAGAGCATTTCCAAGACGACGCTGGACTTCATGCAGACGATGCCGGCCTTCGTCTACCTGATCCCGGCCGTCATGTTCTTCGGCCTTGGCCGCGTCCCCGGCATCATCGCGACGATCATCTTCGCGATGCCGCCGGCGGTGCGCCTGACCGCACTGGGCATCCAGCAGGTGCCGGCCGAGATCGTCGAGGCAGCCCGCGCCTTCGGCTGCACCGACCGCCAGCTCCTGTTCCGCGTCCAGCTGCCCAGCGCCCGGCCCTCGATCATGGCCGGCGTCAACCAGACCATGATGCTGGCGCTGTCGATGGTCGTGATCGCGTCGATGATCGGGGCCGGCGGCCTCGGCAACGTCGTGCTCCAAGGCATCCAGCGGCTCGACATCGGCCTCGGCTTCAAGAGCGGCCTCAGCGTCGTCCTGCTCGCCATCATCCTCGACCGCATCACCCAGAGCTTCGGCGCCAAGGCGTCCGCAACCGCCAAGTCACGCTGGGCGATGCCCGCGTTCATGCACCGGCTGATGCCGGCCCCCTCGGCCCGTTCGAACCCGACGCACTAAGCGTCGGGCCAATAACAAACTGAAACATGGAGGCTTAGAAACGATGGGCTTTTTCACCAAGACAGCGACCCTCGCCGCCGCATCCTGCCTTGCGGCAACCCTGATGCTGACGACGGCGCATGCCGCCGACAAGGAGATCAACATCGGCTGGACCGCCTGGTCCGACGCCGAGGCCGTGACCAAGCTGGCGAAGAAGGTCCTGGAAGACCGCATGGGCTACAAGGTCGAGATGACCATGGCAGACATCGGCATCCAGTACCAGGGCATCGCCACCGGCAAGCTCGACGCGATGCTGATGTCCTGGCAGCCGCTGACCCACAAGCCCTATCTCGACAAGGTCCGTCAGGACGTGGTCGATCTGGGTCCCATGTATACCCGCGCCAAGCTGGGCTGGGTCGTGCCGTCCTACATCCCGGAATCCGAGCTGAAAAGCATCGAGGACCTGAAGAAGCCCGAAGTGAAGCAGAAGCTCGGCAGCAAGATCCAAGGCATCGACCCCGGCGCCGGATTGATGCAGGCATCCGAGAAGGCGATGAAGGACTACGGCCTGACCGACTACCAGCTGATCTCCGCCAGCGACGCGGCGATGCTGTCGGGTGTCGAGCGGGCCGAGCGCCGCAAGGACTGGATCGTCGCCACCGCCTGGAGCCCCCACTGGATGTTCGCTAAGTCCGAACTCCGTTACCTTGACGACCCCAAGGGCTCGCTCGGCGGCCTGGAAAGCGTCAATAAGCTGGTCCGCAAGGGCTTCTACCAGGAGCAGCCCGAGGCCTACGAATTCCTCGGCCGCATGGTCCTGCCGCTGGCCGACGTCGAAGCGATCATGTTCGAAGCCCAGAACAGCAGCTACGAAAAGGCCGTGGACAACTACATCGCCAAGAACCCGGATCGGATCGAGTACTGGGTGACCGGCCAGATGAAGACGGCGGGCTGATAGCAGCCGCTCCCGAAATGTTGGGCCACGGCCCAACCTACGAGTTTCGTCGCCCGTAGGTTGGGCCGTGGCCCAACAACATGCGCTCTTCCTAAAACCCCGCCTTGTACCAACCGCATTGCAGTTCGACCGGTGAGTTCCGGCAAAGATGTCGGGCTGAAGAGGCCCGACCTACATTATACGCTGGCAAGAGCACGCTGGCGTAGGTCGGGCCTCTTCAGCCCGACATCTAACGCTCCAGACCAGTCAATGTTTAATGCCCCTGGGTTTAATACCCCTGGGTTTAATACCCCTGCTATTCCGCCTCAAACGTCGATGTTCCGCGCCAGCTTCTTCAGCATGACGTTCAGCGTGACGAAGGCACCTGCCTTGCTCGAACAGCAGATCTCGATCCCGGTCAGCACGTAGCCGGCGGTCGGATTAACCGGCTTGTAGTCCTGCTCCCAGCCGGAGAAGGCCCCGGTATTGCCGGACTTGTCCTTGTAGCGGGTCGCCACGGTCGTGCCGAGATGGGTATCCTGGCTCGAATTGCCGTAGTCGATGAAGCTCAGCGCCTGATAGTAAAGGCCCAGATTGTTCAGGTTGCAGTCCTTCTCGCGGATGGCGAGCCCGGTCATGACGGTGCCGGTCGGCACCGTGTCGAAGACCTCGTAGTCGCTCAGGTCGAACTTCGAGACGTCGCCCTTGGCGCAGTAATACACATTGCCTGAATTGATGTCGGTGACCTGGATGCCGATCCGGGTAACGTGCCTGTCGCCGTTGACGCGGCTGCCGAAGCCGGTCACGACCAGCGCGTCCTTGCTGTCCCCGGCCTTCAGGGTCTCATTGAAGTCCGCGTCCACGCTCCAGGAGTAGACGCCGCTCCCTGTGTTCCGGTCCGAACTCGGCGCATAGTCGCGGGTCGCGGTGCCGGTCGTGACCAGCCGGTAGAGGTCGTCGAACTGCGCCGACAAATAGCTGGCGCGGGTGGAACTGGTGCAGTAGGTCCAGACGGGAACCAGACCGCTCTCGGTGAACATCACCGGCTTCGGATCGGCCGCCACGGTGGGCGACCAGTCGGTCCACTTGGTCTTGCTGACATCGCCGCCGGTGATGGTGATGCTGCCGGAAACGTTGACCTTGCTGACGGTGGTCGAGGTCGAAAGGTCCATCGACCCGCTGACCCGCACGCTGCCGACCATGTTGTTGTATTTCAGCGACGCATCGGCCTCGAAGGTCGTCGCCGAATAGCTGGTGGACTTGGCGGCGTAGAAGCTGGCCAGATACTGCCCGCCGATCACCAGACCGATGACGAAATGCGTGCCGTACTTCTTGAACAGGGTTTCCGCCGTGACGGCGTCGTTGTTCAGATCGCTCCAGAACCCGGTATCGAAACTGGCCTGCGTCACGTTCGGCAGCTCGGCATGGCCGTAGTTGAAGTTGTCGGTGATCAGCATGTAATGCGTCTCGCTCTGGCGCGACACCTCCTTGCTGTACTTCGCCGACAGCGATCCGGAAAACGCCCCGCGCTTCGCCGTGATGTCCAGGCCGGCGGCCAGCGAGAACTGGATATCGGTGGAAATGCTGGCGTAGTCGAGCGTCGGGGACGACTGGGCGACATCCAGGTGGCTGCAAATCTTGGGATAATAGTACTCGACGCCCTCGATCACCGTGCGTGCATGCACCGCCGGGTCATACGCGGCCGTTTCGAACGCCGCCATCTCCGGAACGACGCATTTCAGCCGCGAAGTCGGCTGCGTCAGCGCGCCGAACACGTTATACGTCCAGCCGAGCAGGTCGGTCCCAGGCAGTCTCTCGATTTCAGCAGTCATTTTTCCATATCCCCGTAGATCGCCAATATTTCAGACCTGAAACGAATAATCATACCGGAGTAAATATTCGCTCCCGAATTACTATTCGTTACTTGCCTGAGCCAATTGCTACCACACAGGAAATGTCCGATGCTATCGAATTGAACAATTCGGCGCGGAAAACGGATATCTGTCGACTGAATACTTTAGTATTCGACTTCATCACCCCAATTTTCGCCGTGGGACGACGCCAAAAATCCGTCATGCCAAGACGAAGCCTCATACCGCGTATAGGAGGATGGAAAATATTGGGGACAGACCACGGTTTCTTAAAATATTGGGGACAGATCACGGTTTCTTCGCAATCAGGAAACAATGAAGGGAAAACGGGGACAGACCACTATTAATATGCTAACCTCAGCACCTCACCCCATCCCCATGCACTTGCAGGTCTCCACCATGCCCCGTCGACCCCGGCTCAGTCTTGCCGCCATGCCATTTCACCTGATCCAGCGGGGCAATAATCGCGGGGCCTGCTTCTTCGCCGAGAGCGACTACACCTTCTACCTGAACGAACTGAAGGCCGCCTGCCAAGCCCATCGAGCGTCGCTCCATGCCTACTGTCTGATGACCAATCATGTTCATCTCCTTCTCACGCCAGCGGAAGCCGATGGTCCATCGCTGGTCATGAAGCGGCTGGGGCAGCGGTATGTCCAGTATGTCAACCGCACCCATGGCCGCAGCGGAACCCTCTGGGAGGGCCGGTTCCGTTCCTGTCCTGTCGGGGAGGAAGCATATCTGTTCGCGTGCGCTCGCTATATCGAATCGAACCCGGTACGGGCGAACATGGTGGCGCAGCCGGCTGACTACCGCTGGTCGAGTTATCGGGCCAACGCACTTGGTCAACCTGACCCATCGGTGACGCCGCACGAACTCTACGAGGCGCTCGGCTCGACCCCGGAAGCTCGGTTGTCAGCGTACCGGGAATTGTTCCGGCAATACCCGGACCAGAGCCAGATCGAGGAGATCCGCAGCGCCACCAATGGCGGCTTCGCACTTGGAAGCGAGACCTTCCAGCAGCATATCGCAAATCTCACGGGGCGCAGAACATGGCGTGGGCATCCTGGACGACCGGCCAGCAGAGAAGTGGGTCAAGTCGTGTAAAGAAAGTCTCCCCGTCTTCATTCAGCGCAAGGTGACCGTGCTTGATGGTCGCATTCCCGCATGAACCGTTGCACCAGTTCCGTCTTCTCGGAAGCATGTTTAATATCGTACCCGAAGGGATCTCCATCTTCGCCAAGATCGAGAAAAACATCCTCCTCGACCTCCCCCGTCCGACGCGACGGCAGCGGGCGGACTTCCAGATACAGGCTGTCAGTCGAGCTATCATAGGTCTGGTTCATGGCTTGAATCTTCGCCAGAGAACGCGTTGTGTACGGTTTCTTCGTCGGATAATAGCCCAACGCGCAGATAGGTGGACATGCTGTGTACGAACTTCCTCCCAGCACCCTCGCCGGCTAGGGATCATTCGATATATCATGCCGATATCAGATATCGGAGTGACCATGAGAATCCTGGTTGACCTTGGAGAAACGCAGGTCCTAGCGCTTGATGAACTGGCGCATAAGGACAAGCGGTCGCGGGCGGCGGTCATTCGACAGGCCATTGACGAATATCTGGTCCGGCGTCGCAAGCTTGAAGAACTCGATGCCTTTGGCCTGTGGGGCGAGCGCAAAATCGATGGGCTCGCGTATCAGGAGCAGGTGCGGGGTGACTGGTAAAGGCGCTGTTCAATACGAATATCCTGATAGATTACCTTAACGCCATACCGGAAGCTCGTGAGGAACTAAACCGCTATACGGACCGGGCGATCAGCATCATCACATGGATGGAAGTGATGGCAGGCGTGGAAGGCCGGCTTGAAGCTCCTACCAGTAGTTTTCTGGATGGCTTCGAAACCATCGGCCTTGATGCGCGGATTGCGGAAAAGGCGGTAGCCCTTCGCCGGGAGCGCCGGATCGAACTGCCGGATGCGGTGATCTGGGCGTCGGCGCAGATGAACGGCATGCTTCTGGTGACCAGGAACACCAAGGATTTTCCCGCCGGCGATCCCGGTGTCCGCGCTCCGTATGGGACGTCTCATTGAGATGAGCGACCAACGCTATGCCGGTGTGTGGGATGCCATCTGCCGATCATTGTTGCCAGCTTTTGCGATGGCAAACAGTTCGCCTTCGACCACTTGTTCGATCAGGCACGATTGATGGGTCTTTGTTTCGTAGGCGTTGTAGATGCGCACAGATGACACCAGAGTGGAGTGGGCTAGAAAAAATTAGCCTGCCCACTCCGGAGTCGTCCGCGGGCCGTGCAAGCGACGGGCTATTTAGGAAATATCATGCAGTAACACCACGGGCTGAAGACATTGACCTGTGGCGACAGTGTTTGTTGGGCCACGGCCCAACCTACAGGCTCCTGCTTTGTAGGTTGGGCCGTGGCCCAACACTTGCTCACCGCCGGTCAGACTCTTCGGCTCTTGATATAGCTCACCCGAGCCCGCCCGCCGATTGGTCCAAGTCGGTGAAACTCAGAAACAATCGGGCCGGAATGATCCAAAGCACCCTCCGTTTGTTAGCCCCAAAGCGCTCAAAGCGCCGGGCATCGACAGACCCTGCTCGGACTGGAGGATATTCATGATCGACCGCGCGGACTTCCCTTATTACAACGGCTACCCGGTTCGCATCGGCGGTCAGGGCTGGGCTATCCTCCTGTTCAGCCTGGCCGTAGCCTTTGCGGTTCTGATCGTCATCCCGGCCAAGACCTTCCCGGCCACGCTGGTTCCGGCGTCGCTGTTCGCCGGAATACCGCTGCTGACGCTGGTTTACCTGACCAAGCGGCACTGGACGGCGCTTTTCCGGCCGGTCGGATTGAAGCAGATCGGGCAAATGATCCTGTTCAGCTTCCTCAGCATCGCCGCCTCCGTGGCCGCCGGCATAGCGGTCTCCAGGCTTGGCTCGGTGGCGCCCAACCCCGTCGTAACCGGCATGAGTGCCATGACCGGGACCGAGTTCGTCCTGCGGCTCATCCCGACGTTGCCTCAACTCGTCGGGGAAGAGCTTCTGACCATCCTGCCGTTTCTGGCTCTCCTGTGGTTCGCCACCACACGCCTGCGCCTGAGCCGGACCGTCGGGATCATGATCGCTACAGGAGGCTCTACTCTTGTCTTTGGCGCAGCGCACCTGCCGACATACGACTGGCACTGGGTGCAGTGCTTCGGCATCATCGGAACCGCTCGCATCGTCCTAACCCTGGCATACATCTGGACCCGCAACTTATGGGTTTCTGCCGGCGCGCATATCATCAACGATTGGTCAGAGTTCTCCTTCGGCTTCGTCATGAGCCACGTTCCGATCGGGACGGCGTGATGTTAGGTAAAAGAAGCAACGGGGCCGAATTGATCAAACGGACGACGATCCTACGGAAACCTGTCCGCTGAGCATCAAGGACGAAGACCACGGCACGTTCAGTCCTGCAACCACTTCCCCATCTTCGGAAACGGATCGAGGCCGTTGGCGCCGGGCGGCTCGAAGAGGCCGAGGCCACCGGTCATTCCGACCTGGGACAGCGCCATGATGCCGAAATGCGTGCCGCTTTCCACCCAGGCCGCCATGGGGTGGGGTTTGATATCGGGGTGATATTTATAGCTGCCGGGAAAGAAGACGCATTCCGGCGGAAGGCCGAGATCCTTCAAGGCGGCGTAGGACCACGCCTGGGCCATGAACTCGCTCATCTTGATCGACGTCTGTAGCTTGAAATCGTCCGCCGCGTCGGGATCGGCGGCCACCACCTCGTCAAGCGACTCGATGACGTCGTTTCCCATCCTTGAGCGCCAGCGGGACGGCACGACGACGATATGCCCGGCCTCGTGCAGTACGTCGCCCGATCCCGCCAGCCGGTCCGGGTCGATCAGCATCACGCCGTTGACGATCTGGATGCCGGGCAGGAAACCGTCCTGCCCAAACGGGCCGGCCTTGAAGGGCATCCCGATGCGGTC
This sequence comes from Skermanella aerolata KACC 11604, assembly GCF_000936425.1. Lineage (GTDB taxonomy): Bacteria > Pseudomonadota > Alphaproteobacteria > Azospirillales > Azospirillaceae > Skermanella > Skermanella aerolata. The sequence continues at coordinate 44,755 of NZ_AVFK01000049.1, forward strand.
GAGAAAATCCAGCATCGGCGGCAGGCACTCGGGATAATACATGGCTTCGGCGGACCTGAGGGTTGGCGGGACCGTAAAGTTCGGGCCGTCCGGCATTTCCAGGAGCGGCGACCCTATTATACCTCTTATGGCCTATGCCTTCCTACAGGTCTTGAGAAGCCCGTCGCCGGAAAACGACTATGGTGCGTGGACATCCTTCGACGACAGCCCTGGCTACCTGAAGATCCGGCAATCTGTATCTTGCAACCTATAGTACACGATGTCCTTTTGGTCAGAGTGGTCCATACCAATACTGTCATATCTATGACGTATGAAAGATAAATTAAGTCAGAAAGTGTGCTAAACCACGATCGACATATCGAAATTCATCATCGATCATTGGAAAATCATGGCATGGACAGTCGCAAGAATTCAAAGATCTATCAAGATTTGTCGATCCTGGTCATAGACGATGATGATTTCACGCGAGCCGTGACGAAGAAGATGCTTGGGAGAATTGGAATTGAAAATGTCTTTTTATCCAAGAGCAGCGAAGAAGGCTTGGTAATACTGAACGTCAATAATATCGATCTGGTCATCTGTGATATAGTGATGGGCGGAATGAGCGGGCTGCAATTATCTAAGTTGATACGGGACAAGAATGTCCGGCTTTACGGAAACAACCGTGAAGTCCCGATCATATTGCTGACGGCTCATACCGATGAAAAAATAGTCGCCACGGCCTTGCCATCTATCAGTTTTGAGGCAAGGCTGTTGACGTGAGGAATCGG
>NZ_AVFK01000238.1 GCF_000936425.1 Skermanella aerolata KACC 11604
CCTCCCAACCCTTGCTCGCGGGATAGAAGTCCAGATCCCGGTTTCGACGTCGATGGAATACGTTACGACACGTCATCAGCGGTTCACTCGCGTTCGTCTCCTTGAGACACACCTGACGGAATGACCTTCCGCCTTTTCCAGCAACGCTCACCACAAGGGCTCTTTACCCCTGCAGCTTGTGGTGGTTTGAAGCCTGCCCCTGCAGGCCGGCTCCGGGGGGCCGTCCCCCATCTCCGATAAAGCTCCGCTTACGTCTCACGCCGAGACAAAGCGTTCACAGCACACGACGTCTTCGTATTTCAAACTTCTCCACAGCCGCTCGACGAAGATGTTGTCCATGCACCGGCCCTT
>NZ_AVFK01000051.1 GCF_000936425.1 Skermanella aerolata KACC 11604
CACTTCTTCATATTTAACGGAGCGCCAGAGCCGCTCCACGAACACATTGTCCCGCCATGCGCCGCGGCCGTCCATGCTGATGGCGATGGCGTTATCGGTGAGCAGGCTGGTGAACACCGTGCTGGTGAACTGGCTGCCCTGATCGGTGTTGAAGATCTCCGGCTTGCCGTGGCGGGTCAGGGCCTCTTCGAACGCCTCGACGCAGAACCCGGCTTCCATCGTGATCGACAACCGCCAGGACAGAACCCGCCGGCTGAACCAGTCGATGATGGCAGCAAGGTAGACGAAGCCGCGTGCCATGGGAATGTAGGTGATTTACCGCTTCGCGTTGCCCCATGGCCCAGACCTGGGTGGGATGCGTGACCGGCAGATTGCGCAGCAGATACGGATAGATCCTGTGCCCTGGCGCCGGTTTCGAGGTGTTGGGCTTGCGGTAAACGGCCTGGATCCTCCTCTCCGATCTTGGCATGCAGCACCGTCAGATCCACTGCCGACCCCGGACTGTCGCCGCGACTGTCCGATCCAAATACCCCGGCTGCCCCGTCGAGAAGCTGCGCCTTCCGTTGGGTGATCTGGTTGAGATCAATATCGAACTGCTGAGCCAGCTCGGCCAGCGTCTTCTCGCCCTTGACGGCGGCCAAAGCCACCTTCGCCCAATCGAAACCGATGAACGCCGCAGACATCTCACAATCTTCATGATGAGAGGAACCTATCCGGCACGTGGCACTGACGCGCCAGACGCGGGAGGCCGTCCATCTCATCAAAATCGAGCAGCGGCCGAAGGCCGATACAACCAAGTCGATGATCCTGGCGGATACTCGGGAGAATCGCTGGCGAACGTTTCTCACATCGCCGTGATGTAAAATGTTGATTTAGGTTAACGCATCAACTCCTTAAAGCAGCGATAATGAACGCTCAGCATTTAGGTGAGGTACGATGCTTCTTCGTAGCCTGCTCCAGACCGCCATCCGCCAAGGCACCGTCCGGCTGATCGATGCCTCTGATCGGACTTTCCTGATCGGCGACGGTCAGGCTCCCGTCTGCACGTTGCGGCTCAAGAGACGCCATCTGGACTGGTCGATCGCCTTGAATCCGTCGATCCGGCTGGCAGAGGCATATATGAACGGCCTGATCGTCATTGAGGACGGCACCCTTTACGACTTCCTTGATTTGATGGCTCGTAACAGTGCCAAGGTCGGCCTGGATGAGCATTGGCTGAAGCTTGGCACCGGGGCGCTCCTGCGTCTGGCACGCAGGATCAAGCGGCACAATCCGATACATCGGGCACGTAGGAACGTGGCTCATCACTACGACCTGTCGGAAGAGTTGTACCGCCTCTTCCTGGACGAGGACATGCAGTATTCCTGCGCCTATTTCCGCGACCCCGGTATCAGCCTGGAGCAGGCGCAGCTTGAGAAAAAGCGCCTGCTGACAGCCAAGCTGTATATTGACCGGCCAGGGCTCAAGGTGCTGGACATCGGCTCCGGCTGGGGCGGCCTTGGGCTCCATCTCGCCAGTCACGCGGGATGCGACGTGACCGGCGTGACGCTCAGCGTGGAGCAGCATCGCGTCAGCCGGGACAGGGCGCGGGCCGCCGGGCTGGACCGACAAGTCCGCTTCGATTTTCGCGACTACCGCGAAATCCAGGGATCGTTCGACCGGATTGTCTCGGTCGGCATGTTCGAGCATGTCCGCAAGGGGAATTATCCGGAGTTCTTCGACAAGATACGCGACCTGCTGGCGGAAGACGGCGTCTGCGTGCTTCATACGATCGGCCGGTCCAACGAACCGGGTCCGATCAACCCGTTTATCCTCAAATACATTTTCCCTGGCAGCGACGTGTCTTGCCTGTCGGAGGTGTTGCCTGTCGTGGAGCGGGCCGGGCTGCTGGTAACCGATATCGAGGTGCTGCGGCTGCACTATGCCGAAACCTTGCGCCACTGGCGCGAGCGGTTCCAGGCCAACCGGGATCGTATCCGCGAGTTGTACGACGAACGGTTTTGCAGGATGTGGGAGATCTATCTCGCCGGCACTGAGTTGAGCTTCATCCACCAGGATACGGTGGTGTTCCAGATCCAGTTCGTCAAGCATCGGGACGCCGTGCCGCTTACCCGCGACTACATGGCGCTGTCACCGCTGGGGACGGGCTCGACGGGCAGAGCCTCCTATCCCCGTCTGGTCCAGCAGGCTCCATGAAAGCCCATGTGTCGGCGCTGACCCGTCATTCGCGCCGAAACCTGCTTTGGCTTGCTACATTGTCGATGGCCGCCATGACCCCGGATCGATCATCCTGGCCTTCCAAGTCCTCTTTTCGAGGCGAGATAGTCGACGGCATCGTCGATCGTGAAGAGTTTCGGATAGTCCGTCTCCGGGATTGCTGCCCCCAGCCTCTTGTGCAGGGCGGTGATGAAGTTCAGGAAATCCATGGAATCGATGTCAAGCGCTTCGCGCAGGTCGGCGCCTGGGTCGATCCCGGCCGGGTCCGTCTCCGGTGCGATGTTGCTCAATTCCTCCAGGACCACGCGGCGGATTTCATCGGGCTTCATAATTTTTCGGGCTCCTGTAGATGGCGGTCGATCTCGGCCAGAAACAGACCGCCTTTGTGGCCGTCGCTGACCCGGTGATCGGCAGCGAGCGTTGTCGTGGTCAGAAGGCGGATGACGACCCGGCCCTCCGCCACCCATGGGCGCTCGACCGGTTTGCCGAAGCCGACGATCGCGACCTGAGGCGGGTAGATCACGCCGAAAACGGACTCGACGCCCCGGTCGCCAAGGCTGGTCACCGTGATCGTGGCATCCGACAGCTCGGAGCTGCGCAGCCTGCCGACGCGCGTCCGGGCGACCAGATCGCGCAGATGTGCCATCAATGCGTCCAGGCTCAGCCGGTCCGTATCATGGATCGCCGGAGTGGCGAGCCCGCCGCCACGGATCGCTATGGCCGTTCCGACATGAATGCCGGTGCCGGGCTGAAAACCATCGGCCGTGTGGAAGCCGTTGAACTCGGGCATCCGTCGGAGAGCCAAGGCAACGGCCTTGAGTTGCAGCACCGGCAGCAGCAGGCGATCCGCCGGCTGCCGTTCGGCGTTGATCCTTTCCAGATATGCGTGAGCGCGCGTCAGGTCGATGGTGGTGCTGAGATAGTAGTGGGGGATCTCCCGCTTCGACCGGGCCATCGCGGCCGCGATGGCGCGACGCATCTCGGCCAGGTCCAGACCGCGCGTGGGGTGCGGCGCCGGCGCCGGACTGGCTGCCGACCGCTCGATGTCGGCGCTGACAACGGCGCCGCCCGGCCCGGTGCCGGTCATCCCGACAAGATCTAGGCCGCGCTCGCGGGCGAAACGGCGAGCCGCCGGGGAAGCGCGGGGTCGTCCGGGCGCCTCTGCGGCCGGAGCGGACGGCGGCGGGGCAGGGTGGACCGATGGGGCAGGGGCGGCTGCCGCTTCGGCGGACACGAGTTCCGGAGCCGGCGCCTCGATCGCCTCCTCTCCCGGGCCGCGCACGAGCGCCATCGGCGTTCCGACGGGAACCGTCGTCCCCGGCTCGACCAGCAGGCGGTCGATCACGCCCGCCTCGAAGACTTCGACCTCGATGGCTCCCTTCTGCGTTTCCACGACGGCGACGATATCCCCGCGTTCCACGCGGTCACCGGGATGCTTCAGCCATTCCACCAAGGTACCGGCTTCCATATCGGCCCCCAGCGAGGGCATGCTGAACGTTCCCATAGGCAAATGCCTCCGATCAGCGGCCGAGCGTGGCCCTGGCCGCCGCGACGATGGCCGCAGGCTGGGGCAAGGCCGCCTGTTCCAGGTGGCGCGGATAGGGGATCGGCACCTCGGCGGTGCAGACGCGGCTGACCGGTGCGTCCAGGTCCCAGAACGCGTCCTCCATGATGATGGCGCTGATTTCCGCGGCCAGACTGCCGGTTCGCCAGCCTTCGTCCACGATCACGGCGCGCCGGGTACGGGAGACGGAACGGAGTATGGTCCCGGTATCGAGCGGCCGCAGCGACCGCAGGTCGATGACCTCCGCCGCGATTCCATCGGCCTCCAGCGTCTCCGCGGCGTCCAGCGTCTTGCCCAGGGTGCCGCCATAGGCGATCAGCGTCACGTCCCGCCCGGGACGCCGGATCACGGCTTTGCCGATATCGACCGGCCCGCCGTCCGCACTCAGGATGCCGGTGACATTGTAGAGCATGACATGCTCGAAGATGATCACCGGATCAGGGTCTTCCAGGGCCGTCCACAGCATGTAGCGGGCGTCTTCGACCGTCGCCGGTGCCACGACCTTCAAGCCGGGCACATGGGCATACCAGTTTTCCAGACTATGGGAATGCTGGGCGGCGAGCTGACGGCCGGCGCCGCTGGCGATCCGGATGACTACCGGCACATTGAACTGACCGCCCGACATGTGCCGGATGGTGGCGGCGTTGTTGACGATCTGATCGAGCGCCAGCAGGCTGAAGTTCACCGTCATGATCTCGACGATCGGCCGCATGCCGCCGAGTGCCGCACCGATGCCGGCCCCGACGAAAGCGGATTCGGACAGCGGGGTATCGCGTATCCGGTCGGGTCCGAACTCGTCCAGCAAGCCTCGGCTTACCGCATAGCAGCCGCCATACCGCCCGACATCCTCGCCCATCAGGAAGACGCGCTGATCCTTGAGAAGCGCTTCGCGGATCGCGTCGTGAAGGGCCTCGCGATAGGTGGTCTGGACGACGTTGCCGACGACGCCGGACTTCGGTGCGGCTGCGGTCTGGACCGTCATGGCAGCGCCCTTTCCGTATAGACGTGGCGGGTAAGCTGCTCCAGCGGTTCCCAATGTCCGGCCTCGGCGAAGGCGACGGACTTGTCGACCTCCATCGTCGCGTCGCTCTCGATCGCCAGCAGGTCGACATCGTGCAGCGTGCCTGTCTCCCGCAGCCAGCTGGTCAGGCGGTCGATCGGGTCGTGCTTTCTCCATGTCTCCACCTCCGCCTTTTCGCGGTAAAGCTGCGGGTCGAACATGGAGTGAGCGCGGAACCGGTAAGTCCTGCATTCCAGGAAATAGGGGCCTTGACCACTGCGGATAAAGGCGCCCGCCCGCCGGGCCGCCGCTTCGACGGCAACGACATCCATGCCGTCCACCACCTCGGCCGGGAGGTTGTAGCTCTGCGCCTTGAGATGGATGTCCGTCTGGGATTGCGACCGCTCCAGGCTTGTGCCCATGGCGTAGAGATTGTTCTCGCAGATGAACAGAACCGGCAGGCGCCAGAGTTCGGCAAGGTTCAAGCTCTCGTGGAACTCGCCTTCCGCCACGGCTCCGTCACCGAAGAAGCAGGCGGTGACCTGATGCCGGCCGGCCATCCTGTCGGCAAGCGCCAGCCCCACGGCCAGCGGCAGGCCGCCGGCGACGATGGCGTTGCCGCCATAAAACCGGGTTCCGGCGTCGAACAGATGCATCGAGCCGCCCCGGCCCAGACAGCACCCTTCGGCCTTGCCGTACATCTCGGCCATCACGGCGTCCATCGGTACGCCACGGATGATGGCGTGGCCGTGCTCGCGGTAGGTGGCGACGACGGTATCGGCAGCCTCGAGCGTCTCCAGGACACCCACCGCGACCGCCTCTTCCCCGATATAGACGTGAAGGAAACCGCGGATCTTTTCCTGCTGATAGAGTTCGACGCATCTTTCCTCGAACCGGCGTACGCGGATCATCTGGCGGAGCAGATGAAGCAGATGCTCGCGTGTCAGATGCGGCTTCTGGGCGTGGGTATCGGGAGCGGCTGTGGTCATGACTCATCGCTTTCGAGGGTGGACAGGTCACCCTCCGGCAGACCCAGTTCGCGAGCCTTGAGCAGGCGGCGCATGATCTTGCCGCTGCGCGTCCTGGGCAGGTTGGTGCGGAAATCGATCTCCTTGGGGGCCACCGCCGGACCTAAGCGCCTGCGGGCGTGGCCCAGCAGTTCCTTCCGCAGGGCCTCTCCCGGCTCATGGCCGGGTTTCAATGCCACGAACGCCTTGACGATCTCGCCGGCCATCGGGTCCGGCTTTCCGATGACGCCGGCCTCCGCCACCGCCGGATGCTCCATCAACGCGCTTTCGACCTCGAACGGCCCGATCAGGTGGCCTGACGACTTGATCACGTCGTCGGTCCGGCCGACGAACCAGAAATAGCCGTCGGCATCGCGCATCGCGAGGTCGCCGGTCAGATACCAGCCGCCGGCGAAGCACTTGGCATAGCGCTCGTCCTCGTGCAGATAGCCCCTGAACATGGACGGCCAGCCGGACTTGAGTGCCAATTCGCCGGTCGCCATCGGCCTGTCGAGCGGCTTTACGCCGCCACCGGCAACCCGTTCGACGACCGCGGCCTCGACGCCCGGAAGCGGCCGGCCCATGGAGCCTGGCCGGATATCCATGCTCGCGTAGTTCGCGATCATGATGCCGCCGGTTTCGGTCTGCCACCAGTTGTCGTGGAAGGTGCGCCCGAACGTCTGCTGGCTCCAGATCACCGCTTCCGGGTTGAGGGGTTCGCCGACGCTCGCCATGAAGCGGACTGCTGACAGGTCGTATTTATGGGCAATTTCGGCGCCGACCTTCATCAGCATCCGGATGGCCGTCGGCGCCGTGTACCAGACGGTGACTCCTTGATCCTGAAGGATGCGGTACCAGCGTTCGGCATCGAAATCGGCCTCGTCCACGATCATCGTGACGCCGTTGGTCAGCGGCGCCACGATGCCGTAGGAGGTGCCGGTCACCCAGCCCGGATCGGCCGTACACCAGAAAACGTCTCCCGCATGCAGGTCGAGCGCGTATTTGCCGGTGATGTGATGCGCCACCACGGCCTCATGGACGTGGACGGCGCCCTTGGGACGGCCTGTGGTGCCGCTGGTGAAGTGCAGCAGCGCCATGTCTTCGGCCCCGGTCGGCACGATGTCGAACTCGGGGCTGGCGGCCGCCATGGCGTCGGTAAAATCCGATGTGCCCTCGATCAAGGGCATTTCAGGGTCGTTGACCAGCAGGACATGCCGCAGACCGGGCAGTTCGCTGCGCCAGGAGGCGACCTTCCGCCGGTAGAATGTCTCCGTCGTGACCAGCACCCGCGCATCGCCGATTTCCATGCGGGCCCGCACCGGCTCAGGCCCGAAGGCCGAAAACAATGGCGAGAACACGCCGCCGATCTTCAGGGTGCCGAGCGCCACGATATACAGTTCCGGAATCCGCCCCAGCAGGCTGAAGACGCGGCCGCCCTTTTCGACGCCGAGGCCCCTCAGCACATTGGCGAAACGGTTTGTCAGCTCCGCCAGATCGCGGTAGCGGAAGTCGCGGACCGTGCCGTCCTTGCCAAGCCAGCGCACTGCGAGCCGCTCGCCTCCGCCCTGGATCAGATGCCGGTCCACCGCTTCATGAGCGATGTTGAGGCCGCCGCCAGGCAAACCGTCGAGTTCGCCTCTTGCCGCATCCCAGGTGAAGCCGGCCCGGACCTCCTCGTAGTCCCACAGGTTGGGCGCGACAGACTGCTTGCCGGTCGTCTTGTGGATCGTTTCCAACGGCATGGGCACTTCTCCTCTCGGCGGAGGGCGGCACCTGATCGTCAATACCCACGAACCGTAAAACGGATGCCGCGCCCCGGCCTTAACCTGCATCAACGCGCCGCTCCGCCGTCACCCGCTACACTTGGCCCCTGCTAAACCGGCCAATGCGCGGCCGACAACGACAGGGCCCGACAAGAGGCTCATCAGGAGGAACGGACCATGCCCGCCAAGGACATCAGATTTTCATCGGAGGCGCGGGAGCGGATGCTGCATGGGGTCGACATCCTCGCCGATGCGGTGAAGGTGACGCTCGGGCCGAAGGGCCGCAACGTGCTCATCGAGAAGCCGTTCGGCGCTCCGCGCATCTCCAAGGACGGCGTGACGGTCGCCAAGGAAATCCAGCTGCCCGATCACTTCGAGAACATGGGCGCCCAGATGGTTCGCGAGGTGGCGAGCAAAACCAGCACCGAAGCCGGCGACGGCACCACCACCGCGACCGTGCTGGCTCAGGCCATCGTCCGCGAGGGCGTCAAGGCCGTCGCCGCGGGGATGAACCCGATGGACCTCAAGCGCGGCATCGACATCGCCGTCGAAGCAGCCATCGCCGACATCAAGGCAAGATCCAGGAAAATCTCGACCTCGGGCGAGATCGCCCAGATCGGCACCATTTCCGCCAATGGCGAGCACGCGATCGGCGACATGCTGGCGCGCGCGATGGAACGGGTCGGCAACGAGGGCGTCATCACGGTCGAAGAGGCCAAGGGCATGGCGATCGAACTCGACGTCGTCGAGGGCATGCAGTTCGACCGCGGCTATCTTTCCCCATACTTCATCACCGACGCCGACAGGATGGTCGCCGAGTTGGAGGACGCGTATATCCTGTTGCACGAGAAGAAGCTCGCCAGCCTTCAGTCCCTCCTGCCGGTGCTCGAAGCCGTGGTGCAATCGGCGCGTCCGTTGCTGATCGTCGCCGAGGATGTCGAGGGCGAGGCATTGGCAACCCTCGTCGTCAACCGGCTGCGCGGCGGGCTGAAGGTCTGCGCCGTCAAGGCGCCAGGCTTCGGAGACCGCCGCAAGGCGATGCTGGAGGACATGGCGATCCTGACGGGCGGTCAGTTGATCTCCGAGGAACTCGGTCTCAAGCTGGAGGCCGTCACCATCGACGCTCTCGGCCAAGCCAAGCGGGTGCGCGTCGAAAAGGAAGCGACGATCATCATCGACGGCGCCGGCTCGCGCGAGGCGATCGAGGCCCGCTGCGGCCAGATCCGGCGCATGGCCGAGGAAACCACGTCCGACTACGACCGCGAAATGCTTCAGGAGCGTCTGGCGAAGCTTGCGGGGGGCGTCGCCGTGATCCGCGTCGGCGGGGCCACGGAAGCAGAAGTCAAAGAGCGCAAGGACCGCGTGGAGGATGCGATGCATGCCACACGCGCCGCAGTCGAGGAAGGCATCGTCGCCGGCGGGGGCGTCGCCCTGCTCTATGCGACGCGGACGCTCAAGGGACTGAACTCCGCCAACGGGGAGCAGCGCGTCGGCATCGATATCGTCCGCCGCGCCCTGGAAACTCCAGCCCGGCAGATCATGGACAATGCCGGCGTCGAAAGCTCCATGATCATCGGCAGGCTGATGGGTCAGGACGACACCGACTACGGCTACGACGCCCAGACGAACGAATACGGAAACCTCGTCAAGGCCGGGATCATCGATCCGACCAAGGTGGTGCGCATAGCGCTTCAGGATGCGGCTTCCGTTGCCGGGCTGCTGATCACGACCGAGGCCATGGTCGCCGAAGTGCCGGAGAACAAAGCCCCGGCGTCCGCCGCCGGCATGGGGGACATCGATTACTAAGACGCCGTAATCTTCATTGGAGGTCGTGATGAACCTGACCGACGAGGAACTGCAACGGGAGCGTGGGGAGCACCAGCTGGTCGCCGATGCCATGGCTTCGGTCCGTCTGTTCCACACGCTGTTCGGCAATGGCGAGCAGACCCGCGAGTGGGTCCGGGAACTCGTAAGGGTCATGTACAGGACAGGCTGCCGGGACAGGCATGGGGAGCGGGAAGCCCTGCTCGCCACCACGGCCGACGCCATCGCCCGGACCTATCTCGGACGCTCTGCTCGTGAACTCGAATGGCCGGAGGCGGGTGGCTGAATCACAGTACAGCCTTAGTCCACCGGACGGGCTTGGGGAAGCGGTCCCCGGCAGGAGGCATGATGAACGGCAAGGGGATGATGACGGGAAGGGCGCTGTTCCTTTTGTGGCTGGCGCTTTTTCTGATGAGCGTCGCTTTCGTCATGCTTTGGTCGAGAGGGGCGCAACAGGTCGCAACCATCCCGTACAGCGAGTTCCAGGAACTTCTGCGTCAGGGGCGCATTCAGCAGGTGGTGGTGGGGGAACACGACCTCCACGGCGATCTGGTCGAGCCGCTGCCCAGCGGTGCCCGCCAATTTCGGACGATCCGTGTCGATGGGGACGTGGCGGCCGACCTGGAAGCCCGTCATGTGCCGTTCAGCGGCGAGGTCGGGTCCGGCGGGATTGCCCAGGTTCTCACTTGGATCAGTTGGATAGTTCTCCTGTCCATCATGTGGATGATCGGTACCGGCGGTCTAGCCGGCCGGGCCGGCGGCGGCCTGTTGTCCATCGGCCGCAGCAAAGCCCGGATCTTCGCCGAAACTGAAATCAAGACTGGCTTCAACGATGTCGCCGGTGTCGACGAAGCCAAGATCGAGCTTCAGGAGATCGTGGAATTCCTGAAGAACCCGCAGGAGTTCACAAGGCTGGGAGCACATGTTCCGAAAGGCGTGCTTCTCGTAGGCCCCCCTGGAACCGGCAAGACCCTGCTGGCACGGGCGGTCGCGGGCGAGGCGCGCGTGCCCTTCTTCTCGACCAACGGACCGGAATTCGTCGAAATGTTCGTCGGGGTCGGCGCCGCTCGCGTGCGCGACCTCTTTGCCCAGGCCCGCAGCCGGGCTCCCGCCATCATCTTCATCGATGAGCTCGATGCCCTCGGACGCGCCCGCGGTGCTTATCCGATGATGGGCGGCCATGACGAGAAGGAGCAGACGCTGAACCAGCTCCTGGCGGAACTCGACGGCTTCGACCCGAGTGTCGGTCTCGTGCTGCTGGCCGCGACGAACCGGCCTGAAATCCTGGACCCGGCGTTGCTGCGCGCCGGCCGCTTCGACCGCCAGGTCCTGGTCGATCGCCCGGAAAAGGCCGGACGCACGGAGATCCTTGGCCTTCACGCCCGGAAGGTCCTGCTTGACCCCGGCGTCGATCTTGACCGTCTGGCGGCGCTCACGCCGGGCTTTACGGGTGCCGACCTTGCGAACCTGGTCAACGAGGCGGCGATGGTCGCGACCCGGCGTCACGCAAAGTCTATCGCCATGGAAGACTTCGAGGCGGCCATCGAGCGGATTGTCGCCGGGCTGGAAAAGAAGACTCGCATTCTCACGCCGCACGAACGGTCCATCGTCGCCCATCACGAGATGGGCCATGCACTGGTCGCCCTGGCAATACCGGGATGCGATCCCGTCCAGAAGGTGTCGATCATCCCGCGCGGGATCGGTGCCCTCGGCTATACCATCCAGCGCCCGACGGAAGATCGCTTCCTGATGGGACGTCATGAGCTTGAAAACAAGATGGCCGTACTGATGGCGGGCCGTGCCGCCGAACAGCTCATTTTTGGAGAGCTGTCGACCGGTGCCGCCGATGACTTGGCCAAGGTTACCGACATCGCTCGCGGCATGGTCATGCGCTACGGCATGGACGAAACGCTCGGCTCTGTCTCCTACGACACTGAGCCGGGTAGGTTCCTGGGCCAGCCCGAAGGCGCGTTCTGGCAGCATCGCCGCTACAGCGAAGCTTCCGCCGACAGTATCGACAATGCGGTGCGGGGACTTATCGATGCCGCCGCACACCGTGCCTTCGCCATCCTGCGCCAAAATCGCGACAAGCTCGAACAGGGAGCCAAGGCCCTGCTCGAGAAGGAAGCGCTGACCGCCGATGAACTGCCCAAGCCGCAGGCCGAGCCGGTCAAGGCCGAACTGACGCCGGTCGCGGGGGATGAGCGAGGCGGCGGCCGGCGAGCCCTGCCCTGAATGAAGTGGAGGTCATCATGTCTGAGGATGCGGAGAACACGATCCGGCTGCGAGCCTATGCCATCTGGGAGCGCGAGGGGCGTCCGGAGGGGCGGCACATCGAGCATTGGCTTCTGGCCCGGCGTGAAATCGAACAGGAAACCGGACAGACTCCTGCCGCCGCCGGGAGTTCCGGTGGCCAGAGCCCGGCTGAACAGGAACAACATGCCCCAAGGAGCCCTCATCCGGCCATTCCGACCCTGAACCACGCCTACACGGACTGACCGACACGGACCGATATGGCTGCGCGGGCCGTGCCGCAGGAGCGCCGTTGATCCAGGTTAACGCGGCGGCGCCTGAAAGCGCCGACAAGGATAGCCGTACAGCAACTCTCCATGAACAAGACATAACAGGAGAAAGCCATGGCTGACACAGACTTTACGGAAAGATCGAAGCAGGAAACGACGCCTGCCGGCGCGACCGGGACCCAAGCGACGGAGCGCGGCCGGCATCCACTGCTGACCCTGCGCACTGAGATCGACCGGTTGTTCGACGAAGCCTCGTCGATGTCGCCGTTCTCGATGTTCCGCCTCCCCTGGGGCCGGCGGTCGATGCTGGACGTGGAACCGCTTTTCCGCTCCGACGAGGGCATCGCGGCCTTCGCCCCACCCGCGGAGGTGGATGAGCGCGAGGGCGAGTACCAGGTCCGGCTGGAAATGCCCGGCATGGACGAGAAGGCAGTGGACATCAGCCTTCGGGACGACGTGCTCACGATCAAGGCGGAGAAGAAGGACGAAAAGGAAGAAAAGGGCGCCGACCGCTATTTCTCCGAACGACGCTACGGCATGTGCGCGCGGTCGTTCCGCCTGCCCGCCAATGTCAATCGCGAGACCATCTCCGCCAACATGAGGAACGGCGTTCTCACCGTCACGCTCCCCAAGACGGAACCGAGCCAACCTTCCGGGCGTCGGATCGAGATCGCCGCCGGCTGACACTGGCGCGGGTGCCGGTCCGCGGATAACCGACTGGGAGTGCCGGCAAGCGCCGGCACTCCTCCTTTCCGGCAGACTTTCCGCCCGGCGGGTATTTTCCGCCATCCGGCAGCGACGCGATCAGGCAAGTTTATTCTCCGTCCCATCGGGGCAAGGAGGTTCCCATGAGCGCCAGTGGTCTCAAGGTTTTCGACGAAACCCTTCAAGTCACCAACAGCTGGCTGAAGGATCTGATGGAAATGCTCTACACAGACGATCGGCAGTTGGCTTATTGCGGTCTCCGGGCGGTTCTGCATGCACTACGCGACGAGTTAGAGCCGGAAATGGCTGTCCATCTCGCGGCTCAGCTTCCCATGCTGGTCCGGGGCTTCTACTACGAAGGTTGGAAACCGTCCCGCACCCCGACACCGAACCGGCATCTCGATGCCTTCTATCAGGCAATCCGGACGGAGATGCGCGGCCACCCGGAGGTCAAGGCGGACCGCCTGATGGGCGCCGTGTTCGACCTGCTGGCGAGCCGGATCGACGCCGGCGAGGTTCGGAAAGTAGCGCGCTCACTCCCCCGTGAAATCCGTGACCTCTGGGGCATTCCATCTTGATCGCACCTCGACGGCGCGGCAATGGAGCGGCGGGAGGGAGATTACGGAGGATGCGGCGAGAATCGGGCATTTCGAGGGACAGCGACAACCTGCTGCTGACGGACTTCTATCAGTTGGCGATGTTTCAGGCCTATGTCGAGCAGGGCCTGACGGACACCGCCAGCTTCGAGCTGTTCGTGCGCAAGCTTCCTCCAGGCCGAAACTTCCTTGTTGCCGCCGGGCTTGAGCAGGCGGTCGAGTTCCTGGAAGGCGCCCATTTCGATAAGGAAGGTCTCGACTGGCTCGGGGAATGTGACGGGCTCTCGAATACGGCCCTGAAAGCGTTAGAGGAGTTCCGCTTCACAGGCGACGTCGACGCAGTTCCCGAGGGGACGGTTTTCTTCGCTCATGAGCCGATCCTGCGGGTCACAGCGCGCTTGCCCGAAGCGCAGTTGGTCGAGAGCCGCCTGATCAATCTGCTTCACCTCCAGACCGTCGTCGCCTCCAAGGCGGCGCGTCTGGTGCTCGCCGCGCGCCATCGTCCCCTCATCGACTTCGGCCTGCGGCGCGCCCATGGGGCGGAGGCCGGCATGCTGGCGGCACGGGCGAGCCGCGTCGCCGGCTTCTCCGGAACCGCGACGGCGCTGGCGGGGATGCGCTTCGGCATTCCGGTCGTCGGCACGATGGCCCATTCCTTCATCCAGGCGCATGGCGACGAGATGGAGGCATTTCGCAACTTCGCGCATTCCCGCCCGCACAACCTCGTGCTGCTCCTGGATACCTACGACACCGAAGCCGCCGCGCGCAAGGCGGTCGTCCTGGCGCGATGCATGGCGGGCGAGGGCATCCGGCTCGACGGCGTGCGCCTCGACAGCGGCGACCTCGACGCCTTGTCCCGCCGAGTGCGGTACATCCTCGACGAGGGTGGACTGACCGACACCCGCATCGTCGCCAGCGGCGGCCTGGATGAAGCGGCGGTTGCCGATCTGGTCGACGGCGGTGCGCCCATAGACAGCTTCGGCATCGGCACCAGCCTGACGACCTCCAGTGACGCGCCGGCGCTTGACTGTGCCTACAAGCTGGTCGAATACGCCGGGCTGCCCCGGCGCAAGCGATCGGCCGGCAAGGCGACCTGGCCGGGACGCAAGCAGATCTTCCGGCGTTACGATGTCGACAACCTGATCAAGGCCGACTGCCTTTCCACCGCCGGAAGCGACGAGCAGGGCCGGCGGCTGCTGGTTCCGGTGATGCGCGCCGGCCGACGGATTTGCCAACTCCCGGAATTGGACGCGATCAGGACCTATGCCGGGGAGGAGCTTGCCTCCCTGCCGGAACCACAACATCACCTGATGCCGTGTGATCCGTTCGAAGTGGACATCGACCCGTCGCTGGACCGGCTTGCCGAGGAGGCGGACAGACTGATCGACAGGATGGAGACCGGGCTCGACCCGTGATGGATTGAGTTAACCTGGTTTAAGGCCGCCGCCGACGCTCCGGCATACGCTGCCTCTCCCGTGTCGTCGTTGAGACGGCGGCGACAGCGACATGGAGAGCTCGATGATCAGGCATATTCTCGTTGGCACCAGCGGCCTCGCCTCCGACGCGGACCTGCTGACGACGGCCTTCAACCTTGCGCGCCCCTTCTTGGCACATGTCGATGTCCTGCATGTCCGGCGCGACCCGGCGCAGGATCTGCCCCTCTACGGCGAAAGCATTCCGCCGGACATGCTCGACGCCATCATTCGCGAAGCGGAACTGAATGCGAGGGAGGCGTCGGCGGTGGCCCGGCGGATGTTCGATCAGGCCGTGACCGCCGCCGCCATCCCCATGGCGAATGTACCCGGAGGACCGGACGAGGGACAGGAACGCGTGACGGCGAGCTGGCGGGAGATTGCTGGCGTCCCCGTGCGGGTACTGGCGGCCGAGGCCCGTTTCGCCGATCTGACGCTGTTGACCCGGCCGACAGGCACGCCGGTGGACCTGAACATGATCGAAGGCCCCCTGTTCGAAGCTGGCCGTCCGGTACTCCTGACCGGGAACGACATGGCTCATCCGGATCGGGTCGTGATCGCGTGGGACGGCAGTCCGCCTGCAGTACGGGCGGTGGCCAGCGCACGGGACTTCATCGTCCGCGCGGTCGAGGTTAACATCCTGGTCGTGGAGGATGAAGCGGTGGGCGCCGTGGCCGCCGCCGTCTCGGGACGCCTGCATCCGCGCCCCGACCGCCTGGCCGCGCATCTGGCGTGGCACGGCGTCCTTGCCGAAACCCGGCTGGTCAGCCGACAGGGACGCACGGTCGGCGAGACGCTGGCCGAGACAGCCACGGATTTGAACGCCGGTCTGCTGGTGATGGGCGGCTACGGCCATAGCCGTTTCCGTGAGATCGTCCTGGGCGGAGCGACGCGGCACATGCTCACGATCCCGACCGGCTGCGCGGTGCTGCTGGCCCATTGACGGTGCTGATTCACTGGCGGAAGGAGGCCCACCATGGCGCTCGACGACATCGCGCTGTTCGATCCGGATCCCGAGTGGGGGCACGGAAGACGGATCGCAGATTATCTTGAAATACCGGTCAGCCCCCATGAGGAGCGCGGATTCGAGGACGGCGAGTTCAAGCTCCGCCCCTTGGTGGGGGTGCGGAACAAGGATGTCTATGTCGTTCAATCGCTCCGGGGTGACGCCGGGCGCAGCGTCCACGACAAGCTGTGCCGGCTGCTGTTCCTGATAGGGGCACTCAAGGACGCTTCGGCCGGAAGGGTCACCGCCGTCACTCCCTACCTGGCATACGCGCGGAAAGACCGGCGCACAAAGCCGCGCGATCCAGTGACGATCCGCTACCTGGCAAGCCTGCTGGAGGCGGTCGGAACCGACCGCGTCGTTACTGTCGATGTCCACAACGACGCCGCTTTCGAGAACGCTTTCCGGTGCCCGACGGAGCATCTGGAAGCACGCAAGCTGTTCGTGGAGCACTTGGCAATGCTGAGCGGCCATGACGCCCTGTCGGTCGTCTCGCCCGATGTCGGCGGGGTGAAGCGGGTTGAGCGGATGCGGGAATCCCTGGCCCATGCTCATGGAGGAGACATCGGATTGGCCTTCATGGAGAAGATGCGCAGCGGCGGCGTCGTCAGTGGGGACCATCTGGTCGGCGACGTCAAGGACCGGACGGTCGTCATCCTGGACGACCTGATCAGCACGGGCACCACCATGATACGGGCGGCGGCCGCTTGCCGTGCGGCTGGGTGCCGTCAGGTCTTCGCCGTGGCGACGCATGGCGTATTCGTCGGTGCCGCCGCGGAGTTCGTGGCGTCACCGTTGTTCGACAGGATCGTCGTGACCGATACGCTGCCGCCGTTCCGTCTCCCGCAGGACCTGGTATCCGACCGCCTGACCGTGCTGAGTACCGCTCCTTTGCTGGGGGAAGCCATCGCCCGAATTCATGGCGGCGGCTCCATCAGTGAACTTCTGGCCGATTGAGCGCCACGCGCCAGGGCAAGCATGAGGTAGGCTTCGACACGGCTCAGCCACTCCGCGCGCCGCTCCGCTGGCGCGTCATCCAGCCTGAGGGCCGCGAGCCGTGCCCGCAGGCTGGCGCGAAAGCCGCCGTAGAAGGCATGAAGGCGAGGGTCCGGCACGTCGCCGCTTTCCGCACCGTAGCTTTCCAAAAGCTTCTCTCCTATCCAAGAGGCTCCAAGCCGCTCGCATTCAAGTCCCAGATACGCCAGTTCGTCTACGGGATCGAGCAGGCGCAGATCGCGATCGAATTCGAGGCAATCGATGATCCTCGGTTCCCCATCCAGAAAGACGTGTTCGGGTCGGAGATCGCCATGCCCCTCGACGATCCGCCCCTGGGCCGCCCGTTCTTGCAGCAATCTTCCATGATTTGCCAGGAAGGCAACCTGTCCCTCCGCCGCCCGGCGCGCCTGGTCCGCCAAGGCGCGGGGGACGCGCGGTACGATGATGTCCCGGTTGATACCCAAATTCCGCACGAAGAGGTCCTTGTAGTCGGATGGGGACATCGGAACCGACGGAGCCTGCCGGTAGAAGCGGCAAAGGACCGTACTCAAGCCAGCAATATCGGTGCGTGTCACGGTACCGCTCCGGATCGTCTCGTCGAGCCGGCGGTTCATCGGCAGGCGTTTCATCCATACCAGCCAGTCGACCACCTTTCGCGTTCCGCCACGCGGGCAGCCAAGGCACAGCGCTCCGTCCGGCAGCGACATCAGTTCCACAACGCCCAGATAGACGTCGGGAGCGAGCCGGCGGTTCAGGCGGACTTCCGCCAGTGAATTCTTTCGTCTGGCCTCCAGCGTCGAGAAATCGAGGTGGGGCAGCAGCGCCGGCTTCTTGAGCTTGTAGACGTGCCGGTCGGTCAGGAACACCCATGACAGGTGCGTCTCGATGACCTCCACCTTCCGGGAACTTTCCGGGTAGGCGCCGGGGCGTCCAAGAAATGCCACCTTCGCGGCAAGCGTCATGCGGCCTTGCTCCGATCCAGGCACCAGACTGGCCGGTGGCTTCGGTGTCTGGTCGCTGGACATTGCCATTCCTCCCTGGAAGGCCTCGCCCACGGCGCCTTAGGCCTAGATAGCTGCGCCAGTCCGCAGGCACCGGATCGGATACGAGAGCGCAGCCCGATCATCATACGCCCGATCATCATACGCCCGATCATTATACGAAGGCGGACAGCCTGGCCCCGCCCGTGACTACGCCGATCGTGGCGTGCGCCCTTTGCCGCTTTCCGGCTGCTACTGCGCGGATTTCTGGTACGACCCGCGCCTATGTGGGGCAAAGTCCCTTTCCGCCGCGTCGAGCAGGCGGATCACGTCGGCGTCGTCAAGTTGGCGGAAATCCTCGTAGAAGTTTCCGATTGCTCCGAAGCTCGATGGGGTGTGCAGGCAGACTACCTCGTCGACCTCGGCGGTCAGGTCCGACACCGCAGCGGGAGGTGCGACCGGCACCGCCAGTACCAGCCGCCTCGGAAAGGCCCGGCGCACCGAGCGCAGGGCGGCGCGCATCGTCGCCCCGGTGGCGATGCCGTCGTCTACCAGGATGGCTGTGCGTCCCGCGATCGGTGCGCGGGGACGGCCCTTGAGATAGACGACACGACGACGTTCCATTTCCCCAAGCTGCTGCTCCTTTGCCTCCCTGAGCCACTCGTCGCTCACGAGTTCGGCAAGCCCGCGGTTCAAGACGGTCTCGACGTGGCCTCCGTTAGCAAGCGCGCCGATTGCCAGCTCCGGTTGGAAGGGGGCGCCGATCTTGCGCACGAGGACGAGATCGAGCGGAGCCTTCAGCGCCCGCGCCACTTCGAACCCCACGGCGACGCCGCCGCGGGGCAGGGCGAGGACGACCGGATCCTGCTCGGTCAGGTGCATCAGCTTGGCCGCCAGACGCCGGCCGGCGTCGCTGCGGTTTGTGAACCGGCCATAAATCATGCGGTCTCCGTTGCGAATACAGGACTCGATCAGTGCCTCTTGATGCAGACGGATCTGCTCGAAGCGGCGCGGACATGTGATCCAGTGCTGCTGCTCTTCCTTTGATGCCCTTTGTTAAGATTATTGGCGCCCACGAACGATGCCTTAATCCAGATCAAGGTCGATCAGCTAGGATCGGTCATGAATAAGCGCATAGGAACATTATTGCTGCGCCCGCAGGCATTCGTCTCTATATCGGGTAAGTCCTGTAACGACGATTCCCGTCAATGCCTTCGTTACGCAATATCTATATGAGGAAGCTAATTTGCTCGAGTTACAGAAAGCATATACTTTCCGCATACAGGCTTGTCGCAGGAGTGTGGTGATGATCCCGATCGTCTTCGCCTCGCTGATGACAACGCCGGCGAAGGCAACGGTGGTTTATAACTGGCGCACCGTGAGCGTGGAACGCGGTGTCGAGATGTCAGGTCGTATCGGGTTTTCGGAAGAGGCCTGGTTTGCCCGCAGAGCCGTGGTCGATTTTCTCGGGTTTGCACAGTCCCCTTCAGGCTCGCCGGGGGACTCGAGGTTCATCTATCCGGAGGAAAACGCCGAAGGCGAAGCGGACCTGACGCCCGATGTCGTCGATTTCAGCGTCTTCTTCAGCGATATGGGCATCGGCGGTGCCGTTTACCTCACCCTCGGTGAGAACCGGGTGTCGAGCCGGCTTCAACTGGACATGACCTTCGACAGCCTGGGTCAGCCATCCGGCGGGTTCAGTGCCAACTCCGAGCCAGCTTCTGCCCATTTCGTCGTCTTCGGCAACGGCAACTTTTGGAGAGCGGAGTACGGTTCCGACGGTGCGTGTCAGCCACGCTGTCAGACGACAGGATTCTGGGAGCTTGATCAAACCACGGATCCAACCAGGGTCACCGAACCCGGCGGTTTCCTGCTGGTCTTCTCCGGTGCACTTGGCCTTGTGGCTCTGGGAATGCGCTCGTCAGGCTGGCCGGCGTCCGGGAAGCCAACCAAGGCGCCAGGATGATCATTACCGCTTTCGTCAATACTCAGCTTCACGGTCCATGTTCTTCCCTGATCGCCAACTCGGTCAAGGAGCGGTGGACATCCACGGCAATCAGCCTTACGGCTTCAGGGCAGAAGCCCATTGCCCGAAGTTATCCAGTACATCAATTCCCACGACGGCGTTGAAATCAGCGTGCTGGCAACACCTAGTGCCGCTTGAATACCACGTCATCCGATAGCCGGTGATTTCTTCGCCTGAGTGACGACAAATAGGACATTTCAGGTCCGAGCCTGCCTTACGTCCTCGTTCCGAATCAAGGAGGATGGGCCTGCAAGATGCTAATCCGGGGCGGCGCAGGACTGGGGGGCATCGAACGCGTCCGTCGGGACGCTGCTGACGATGACGTTCTCTCCGCTCGGCGGTGGTGATCGCCCCGGAAGAACCTTGGCTGGGGTTCCGGTGGCCGGCGGCGCATGAAGGGATGGCTTCATCCATCCTAATGCGCCATCAGCACCGGTACCGGCGCATGCTTCAGGACGTGGCGGGTGACGCCACCCAGCATGCTCTGACGGAGCGGGCCATGAGTGTAGCCTCCCATCACCAGCAGATCGGTTTGCAGGTCGGTCGCCGCCGAAAGCAGGCTGGTGCCGGTCGAATGCTGGCTGTGCTCGACGATGCGAAGCTCGGCGGGAATGCCGTGGAGGCGCAGGTAATTCATCAGCATCCGGTCGTGCGACTCTGGACAATCGGCTTCCCCGATCCGCAGCACGTAGACATTGTCAGCTTGCGACAGGAACGGGAGCGCTGATTTGACCGCCTGCGCGCCCTCGATGCTGCCGCTCCAGGCTATGACGACTTGCGACGGGACCATGTCGTGCGCCAGCTTGGGAACCAGCAGGGCGGGGCGGCGGCCCATCAGCAGGGTCGCTTCGAGCAGACTTCCGTCCAGCGGCAGGATATCCACGCCATCCGGGTCGTTGCCGAGGACCACGACGTCGTGGAAGGGCGATATCGCCGCGACGGCCCTGGTCAGGTATCCGCGTTCCACCAGAAGCGACGCCGAGAAAGGTGGAGCCTCTACCTGATCCGCCGGTACGACCGGTGCTCCGAACTCGCGCGCCGCCCGCTCCAGCAGTTGCGCCGCCGCATGCTCCCGCGATCTGGCGTCCTGACCGATCTCGGCCAAGAGGCCGACGGGAGGCGATATCATGCTATATCTCGCCCAAGTCACCGCGAAATCCTCCTCGGTCGGTTGGGCGAGCAGCGCGGTTACATGGGCGTTGTTGCTCTGCGCAAGTCGAAGGGCGCCGCGCAGGGCATGGATATCGTGTTCGATACCTTCGATCGGGACCAGAATGGCCTTTATCGACATGGCGTTTCCCCAGTTGACTGGCCTTATTGTTCGTATGCGGAACTGTCCCCCTGCTGTAGAGCAGGCTGGGGGTGGTCAGGCATTAACCTGGATCAACCATCGCAGCTTTGCCTTTGGACCGATCAAGGTGCCGAGGCCTGCCACTCCGGTCTAAGTACCTCGGGAAGGCGATACTCTTTAGCTGGCCGGGATTGACCTGGAACAAGGCTCGATGGACTGGCGGCTGTCTAGATGCCGGCATTCTCGTTTTCGGTCTACAGCGTGGCGACCGGCGTGAAGACCGAGATCGAGAATGCCAGCGTCGCTGTCGTCGACGGCGACCACTCCGCCTTGTCGTCCCGCCTGCGCGAAGCGTTCCTGCAACCCTACTTCCGGCTCCCGGCGATGATCGACCGGTCCGAGCTGGACCCAGCCATGGACCGGGGAGAGCGGACCTTCGTGCTCGATTCCCGCCCAGGTTCGAGGCCGATCTCCTGCGCGGACGCCAGTCGCAGCTTCAGCTCAACATCGACGCGACCGCCATGACCCAGGCCGGAGTGGGTGCGGGCTACATCGAAGCCATCGTTCAGCGCGAGACCATGGACTTTCTACAGGAACGCGGCGACGCCGAAACCGTCCCGATCAGGCCGGTGATCCGGGCCTTTTTCAACCCGAACCTGGTGGGATCCTCGTTCCATTCCGTCATGTCGGTGATGGAGAGCATAACGATCCTGTCGATCCTGCTGGTCGGGGCCGCCGTCATCCGCGAGCGGGAGCATGGCACGATCGAGCACCTGCTGGTGATGCCGGTGCGGGCAAGCGAAATCGCCTTCGCCAAGATATGGGCCAACGGGCTGGTCATCCTGATAGCGGCCGATCTCTCACTCCGCTTCGTCGTCCAGGGAGCGCTGGGGGTGCCGCTCGAAGGATCGATGCCGCTGTTCCTGGCCGGAGCGGCCGCATACCTGTTCGCCACCACATCGCTCGGCATCCTGCTCGCGACCATCGTGCGGTCGATGCCGCAGTTCGCGCTGTTGGCGATCCCGGTCTTCCTGATCCTGAACATGTTGTCGGGTGCTACCTCGCCGATCGAGGGGATGCCGGCGGCATTGCAATTCATCCTCCAGGCATCCCCCACGGTGCATTTCGTGAAGCTCGCGCAGGCGGTGCTGTTCAGGGGCGCCGGTCTGGAGATCGTCTGGCCGGAGCTTGCCGTGCTGGCCGGTCTTGGCAGCCTCTTCCTGGCGGCGGCGCTGGCCCGCTTCAGGACGATGCTGGCGAAAAGCAATCAGTAGCGCCGACGTTCCGGCGGTTCCGTCTCTGCCGAAAGCGCGTCGGCCAGCCGGTTGCCCTGACCGTTGAGCGCGACGGATCGAGGCGCACCCTGACCGCCACCATTCTGAAGGAGAGACGAGCCGAACGGCGCTGAAACGCCCGTGGGCTTCATCTCAAATATGCCTCCGACGCGTAGCGCCGCATCATCCTCTGGCTGTTGAAGTAGCTGGCGATCTTGCTGATCGACTGCTTCATCATCCAGATCCAGCGTGCGCGGTCTCCGTAGTAGAGCGGCAGGACATCGCCTTCCAGCCTTCGGTAGAGGTCTTCCGCATCGTCATCGGCGGTCCCGAGATCGGCATCGCCGATGGCCCAGCCGGTGGTGCCGTCGATGCAGGCCTCCATCCACCAGCCGTCGAGCACGCCCAGGTTCAGGACGCCGTTCAATGCCGCCTTCATGCCACTGGTCCCCGACGCCTCCAGCGGCGGCAGCGGCGTATTGAGCCAGACATCGGACCCGGAGGTGAGCAGGCGTGCCAGGTCCATGCCGTAGTTGGCAAGGAATGCGACCGGGATATCCGCCGCCAGTTCGGCTTTGCGGCGGTGCAGCGCCTGGATGACACGTTTTCCGTCCTCGTCATGGGGGTGCGCCTTGCCGGCGATGACGATCTGAAACGGGTGAGTTTTCGCCAAGGCCCGCAACCGGTCCAGATCGCTGAAAAGCAGGTCCAGCCGCTTGTATCCGGTCATTCTCCGGGCGAAGCCAAGGATGAGCGTGTCCGGCGACAATGACGATCCGGTCTCCTGTGCGATCCGGTTCAGCAAGGCGAGCTTGGCGCGCCGATGGGCCTCCCACACCGCGGCATCGTCGAGCCCGTCCGCCCGCACCAGAACTTCCGGCTCGTGGCCCCAGTTGGGGAAATGCCGCTGGTAGAGCTGGGCGAAGCTTCCGCAGGTCCAGGTCTCGACATGGACGCCGTTGGTGATGGCATGGACCCGGTAGCCGGGAAAAAGCTGGCGCGAGATTTCCGCGTGCCGCTTGGCGACGCCGTTGACGTAGCCGCTGAGGTTCAGCGCCAGCCGGGTCATGTTGAGGTCCTGCCCGCCGGCGACTGCCCTGAGCGCAGCGATATCGACGACGCCTTTCAGCTTTCCTTCGACCATATCGTACGGAAAGCGGTCGTGGCCGGCCTCGACCGGAGTATGGGTAGTAAATACGCAGTGCTGCCGTGCGACCTCCGGATCGTAGCCGGCATGCTCGGCGGTGTTGCCGTTCAGGTGGCGGTGGCCGTGCAGCATTTCCAATGCCAGCAGGGCCGAATGCCCCTCGTTCATGTGGTAGGTCTCGATCTCGAAGCCGAGTGCCCGCAGCAGACGGTAGCCGCCAATGCCGAGCACGATCTCCTGGTTCAGGCGATACCCGCTGTCGCCGCCGTAGAGGCTGCGGCAGATGTCGCGGTCCTGTGGAGCGTTCTCGTCGA
This sequence comes from Skermanella aerolata KACC 11604, assembly GCF_000936425.1. Taxonomy (GTDB): domain Bacteria; phylum Pseudomonadota; class Alphaproteobacteria; order Azospirillales; family Azospirillaceae; genus Skermanella; species Skermanella aerolata. Next base: position 23,705 of record NZ_AVFK01000051.1, read on the forward strand.
GCATCGTGTCCAGCAGGAGCACCGGGACTTCATAGCCGAGCGCGCCCTTGTGCCGGTACAGCCACGGCCGCACCCAGACGTCGCGGCCTTCGATGGCGACCGCCACCTTGGCGCCGAGCGGCCGCGCCCAGCGCTCCGGCTCCCACGGGTCGGGCTGTTCGATCTGCCTGCCGTCTTCGCCGATGCTTTGCCGGAGGTAGCCGTCGCGGCTGACCAGGGTCACGAAGACCACCGGCAATTCAAGGTCGGCGCACGACCGCACGGTGTCGCCGGCGAGAATGCCGAGCCCGCCGGCATAGGTGTGGATTTCCGGGCGTAGCGCGATCTCCATCGAGAAATAGGCGATCCGGCTCCGCTGCGTGAACGCATCGATCATGAAGGACTCTCCCGGCTGTTCCCCGTCGCGTCCGGTTCGGGAACCCGCCCACAAACCTGGATCATGGGCAACCTGGAGCATGGGCGCGGGACGTTGCTTGATCGAGGTTAAGGCCGTTTGTTCCCGTTCTCCCTATCCTCCGCCTCCTCCACGGTGTCGTAAAAGCAGGAGCCGGCCATGCAGGACACGACGTACATCCGCTGGTTCTCCGATCTCGAACGCGACGATGTTTCGTCGGTCGGCGGCAAGAATGCTTCCCTCGGTGAGTTGTACCGGCATCTGAGGCCGCTGGGCGTCGAGGTGCCGGACGGCTTCGCCCTGACCGCAGCCGCCTTCCGGGATGCTTTGACCGAGGCGAAGGCATGGGATGAACTCCACCGGCTGCTCGACCCTCTCGACAAGACCGATGTCGTCAGCCTCGCCCGCGCTGGGGCGCGTGCCCGAGAGATCGTCTACGCCGCCGGCCTGACCCCGCGCATGGAGGACGAATTACGCGCCGAATGGCGCGGGCTGCTGGCGAAATACGGCGAGACGCTGACGGTCGCGGTCCGCAGTTCCGCGACCGCCGAGGACTTGCCGACCGCCAGCTTCGCCGGGCAGCACGAGTCCTACCTGAACGTGGCCGGAGAGATCGATCTGCTCGACGCGGTGCGGCGCTGCCATGCCTCGCTGTTTACCGACCGGGCCATCTCCTACCGGATCGACCAGGGGTTCGACCACTTCAAGGTGGCGCTCTCCGTCGGCGTACAGAAGATGGTGCGCGCCGATCTCGGTGCTGCCGGCGTCATGTTCACGCTCGACACGGAATCCGGTTTCCGGGACGTGGTGTTCATCACCGGCGCCTACGGGCTGGGCGAAACAGTCGTCCAGGGTGCCGTCGATCCCGATGAGTTCTACGTCCACAAGCCCACTTTCCGGCAGGGGCACCGTGCAGTCCTGCGGCGGCGCCTGGGCGAGAAGCAGGTCCGCATGATCTACCGTCCGGGCCGCACGCGGGAGCCGACGCGGATCGTCCCGACGCCCAATGCGGATCGCGAGCGCTTCTGCCTGACCGACGAGGAGGTCTTGCGGCTGGCCGAATACGCGATCCGGATCGAGGACCACTATGGCCAGCCGATGGACATAGAGTGGGCCAAGGACGGGCTGGACGGCGGCCTCTACATCGTGCAGGCGCGGCCGGAAACGGTCGCGTCCCGCAGCGGCGCGTTGGAGATGGAAAGCTTCGTTCCGGAAGGCAAGGGCAGGGTCCTCGCCACCGGCCGCGCCGTCGGCGCCCGCATCGCTTCCGGCCCGGCGCGGGTGGTGACGGACGCCCATCACCTCTCGGCCTTCCGCCCCGGCGAAGTTCTGGTCGCGGACACGACCACGCCGGACTGGGAGCCGGTGATGAAGACGGCGGCGGCCATCGTCACCAACCGGGGCGGCCGCACCTGCCACGCCGCCATCGTCGCCCGGGAGCTGGGCATACCCGCCGTTGTCGGGGCGGAGCGGGCGACCTCAGCGCTGTCGGAAGGACAGGTAGTGACCGTGTCCTGCGCCGAGGGCGACACGGGCATGGTCTATGACGGCGCCGTGCCGTTCCGGGTTGATCGCGTCGATCTCAGCCTGTTGTCGCGCCCACAAACACGCATCATGGTCAATCTCGGCAACCCGGATCAGGCCTTTCGGAACGCGCGGCTTCCGGTCGATGGTGTCGGTCTGGCGCGGATGGAGTTCATCATTATCGAGTCCATCAAGGCGCACCCAATGGCGTTGATCCATCGGGATCGGGTCGAGGACGCGGCCGAACGCGACCATATCGCCCGCCTGATCCGTCACTATCCGGACGGCTCCGCCTATTTCGTCGAACGCCTGTCGGAAGGCATCGGCACGATAGCCGCCGCTTTCCATCCGCGCCCCGTCATCGTCCGCCTGTCGGATTTCAAGACCAACGAGTATGCCTCCCTGATCGGCGGGCGCTGGTTCGAGCCGGTGGAGGAGAACCCCATGCTGGGGTTCCGGGGCGCCGCGCGCTACGCCCATCCGGCCTACGAGGAAGGCTTTGCGCTGGAGTGCAAGGCTCTCGTGCGGGTCCGCGAGACGATGGGGCTGACCAACGTCAAGGTCATGGTGCCGTTCTGCCGCCGGCTGGACGAAGCGGAGCGGGTGATCGCGGCCATGGCGCGCCATGGGCTGGAGCGCGGGCGCGATGGCCTTGAGGTCTACGTCATGTGCGAGATCCCCAACAACGTGCTGCTGGTGGACGAGTTCGCCAAGCTGTTCGACGGCTTCTCGATCGGCTCCAACGACCTGACCCAGTTGACGCTCGGCGTGGACCGCGACAGTCCGCTGGTGGCCTTCGACTTCGACGAGCGCGATCCCGGCGTGCTCGCCTTCCTGCGTCAGGCGGTCGAAGGCGCCAAGCGAAACGGCCGGCCGTGCGGCATCTGCGGACAGGCGCCCTCCGACTACCCGGAGGTCGCCGAGTTCCTGGTGCGCCTCGGCATCGACAGCATCAGCCTGACGCCGGACAGCGTCCTGAAGACCCTGAGCGCCGTCGTGGATCTGGAACGTCAGCTCGGACGCGCGCCGAGGGAAGCCGGGTAAGCGGGCTCCGGACCACCGGGCGCCCGCATGCGCATCCAGAAGCTTTCAGCGCAGGCGGCTCTGGCCAGCCTGCGCAGCGGCCAGGCCGGTCTCGCCGCAGCGGAGGTGGAGCGGCGCCTGCGCGGGTTCGGCCGCAACATCCTGGAGCCGGTCCGGCGCCGGCCCGTGGTCGAGCGCTTCCTGCGCAGCTTCACCCATTTCTTCGCCGTCCTGCTGTGGCTGGCCGCGGCCTTGGCGCTGGTGGCGGAGGGCTATGAGCCGGGCGGCGGCATGGGCGTCCTGGCCGTCGCCATCGTCGCGGTCATCGTCATCAACGGCCTCTTCAGCTTCTGGCAGGACTACAAGGCGGAGCGGGAACTCGCGTCGCTGGCCCGCCTGCTGCCGCAGCGGGTGAAGGTGGTCCGTCATGGCGCCCTCGCGGTATGCGACGCGACGGACATCGTGCCGGGCGACGTCATTCAGCTGGCCGAAGGCGACCGCGTGCCGGCGGACGCGCGGGTGATCGACGCCCAGAGTCTGCGGATCAATGCGGCGCCGGTGACGGGCGAGGCCGAAGCGGTTTTCCGCGACGCCGACCCGACCGACGAGACCGATCCCCTTCAGGCGAGCAACCTTGTCCTGGCGGGGACCAGCGTGGTTGCCGGCGAGGGACGCGCCGTCGTCTACGCGACCGGCGCCCACACGGAGTTCGGGCGCATCGCCAAGCTGACCCAGGGCGACGACCGCGAACGCTCGCCGCTTCTGGCCGAGATCGCGCGGGTCAGCCGGATCATCGGCGTGCTGGCCGTCGTCGCGGGTATCGCCCTGGCGGCACTTGGGCTGAGGGCCGGCCTGCCGCCGTGGCAGGCGCTGGTGTTCGGCATCGGCATCATCGTGGCGAACGTGCCGGAAGGACTGCTGCCGACGGTGACCCTGGCGCTCGCCATCGGGGCAAGGCGCATGGCGAGGCGGAACGTGCTGATCCGGCACCTGCCGGCTGTCGAAACACTGGGCTCGGCCACCGTGATCTGCACCGACAAGACGGGCACCCTGACGCTCAACCGGATGAGGGTAAAGGCGACGCAGGGGCCGGTCAATGCCTTGGCGGCGGTGGAACGCCACTGCCATACGCTGAAACGGTCGGACCACGGCTGGCTCGGCGATCCGATGGAAGTGGCTCTGGTCGAGCACGCCGGTCCGGGGCCTTTGTACCCGCAGGTGGGCGAGGTGCCGTTCGACACCGAGCGCAAGCGCCTTTCGACCCTTCATAGCACTCCCCAAGGCCCTGTGATCTATACCAAGGGCGCCGTCGAGACGGTGCTGCCGCTGTGCTCGCACTGCGCCGAGGACACTGGAGCCGTGTTCCTGGACGAGGACCGGCGCGCCGCATTTCTGCGGAAGCAGGAGGACATGGCGAACCGGGGGCTGCGCGTGCTGGCGCTGGCGTGGAGGCGGAACCCCGACGCCGACGATCCCGAGCGCGGCCTCACCCTGGCCGGACTCGTCGGGCTGGAGGACCCGCCCCGGCCGGAGGTTCCCGATGCGATCGCCAAGGCGCGGGGCGCCGGCATACGCGTCATCATGATCACCGGCGACCATCCTCACACGGCGCTCGCCATCGCGCGGGAAATCGGCATGGTCGAGGGACTGGAACCGGAGATCGTGACCGGCGACCGGCTGCGGGTCATGTCCGAAGCCCACCTGATGCTGGCGCTCGACGCCGAAGACATCCTGTTCGCCCGCATCGGCGCGGACCAGAAGTTGCGCGTCGTCCAGGCACTCCAGCGCCGGGGCGAGATCGTCGCCGTCACCGGCGATGGCGTGAACGACGCTCCGGCGCTGAAGCAGGGCGACATCGGCATCGCCATGGGCCTGTCCGGCACCGACGTGGCGCGCGAAGCCGCCGACATGGTCCTGCTCGACGACAACTTCGCCAGCATCGTCAGCGCCGTGGAGGAGGGTAGGGCGGTGTTCGCCAACATCCGCAAGTTCATGACCTACATCCTGGCCTCCAACGTTCCCGAGCTGGTGCCTTACCTTGCTTTCGGCCTGTTCGGCGTGCCGCTGCCGCTCACGGTCATCCAGATCCTTGCGGTCGATCTGGGCACGGACATGCTGCCGGCCCTGGCGCTGGGTGCTGAACCGGCGCACGGCGGCGCCATGACCATGCCGCCGCGCTCCCGAAGGCAGGGGCTGCTGACCGCCGGACTGATCCTGCGGGCCTACCTGCTGCTGGGATCGTTCGAGGCGATTGCCGCGATGTCCGGATATTTTGCCGTTCTGTCTGCCGGCGGCTGGCAATGGGGGCAGGGTCTCGGTCGCGCCGATCCGCTTTATCTTCAGGCCACGACAGCCTGTCTTGCGGCCATCGTGGTGGCGCAGGCCGTCAACGTGTTCCTGTGCCGGCGTGAGCGGGAGCCAATCCTCGACCGCACCTTGCCCGGCAACCCGCGCCTGTGGTGGGCAGTGGCGGTGGAGATCGGACTGATCCTGCTGATCGTGTACACCCCGATCGGCAACCGGCTGTTCGGCACGGCGCCACTGCCCGCGTGGGCCTGGGCAGCCGGTGTTCCCGCCGTCGCTGCCATGGTCGTGGCCGATGAGATACGCAAACGGCTGGCCAGGCATGATGAACGCTGAGAGCTTGTTCGCTGACGGGGCGTGCCGCCCTGTGCTGACCGGGATGCTACTTTGAGCTGAAAGAGGGCTGACGCGCGGGAGGTTAACGGGCTATGTCGAGGGCCGTCATCAACAATCGCCGAACCAGCAGGCTATGGGTACCGCCGTCAGAACCGCCAAGTCTTCTCCAGCCTCGTGGGCCGCCTTTGCCGACGTCGATGCCTTCGTGGACGAGGTTCTGATGGAACTCGCGGCAATGGAGGCGGACGGCACGAAGCCGACACGGTCGGGACCAAAGCCGGCGCTGACTGGAGCAGCGCCGTGCCAAGTCGATCATGGCGATCTGGTGTCTGTGCTTCTGTGGCATGCAGTGACGCGCGATCGGCCAGCTGTACGATATCCCGTTCAGCACGCTCTTCACGCTGTTCGCCCGCTGGACCCGGCCCGGCCTGTGGCGTTGCCTGCTCGATCGGCTGCGCTGCACCTGGCGGCTGGCCTGCGGTGACACCGCCGAGCCCCAAGTACCGTCGTCATCGATAGCCGCTCCTGCAGGTCGGCGCCGAGCGGCTTTGATGGCGGCAAAAAAGTCAACGGCGTCAAGGTTCACCTGGGTGTTGATAAGTATGGCATCCCGCTGGCGGTCGACGTCTCGTCAGCCAACGTGCATGGGCCGTGGCAACGCCGTCAGACGGTATACGAAGGGCATCATCCCGGTGCTCCGTGAACTCTCCGGCAAAGGGTTCCGGGGATCGGCACTGGGTGACCTGGGCTACCGAAGCAAACGACTGGCCAGGGCTGGCGGGAAGCTCGGTATTACCGTTAAGGCCATTGCCCGCGGTCATGATGGTGTCTTCATCCCGACCGGAATCTGCTGGGTGGTGGAGCGCTCCTTCTCCTGGATTTCGAATTACCGGCTGTTGAACACGATCTTCGAGCGAACGAAGGCGCACCTCATCGCCTTCATTGAAATCGCCTTACTTTTCATCCTCTCCGAGCCCGTGAAGCGCTTGGTGATCGAGAAGGTCGGCGGCTGACTTCGACAAACAGCTCCTGAGGACGGCGTATCCGGATCGGCTGTGGTCGCTCAGGTCCCGGCGACCGTCGTCGCCCGGCGGACTTCCACGCGGTCGGCGAGCCAGGAGGCGAGGACGCCCAGCAGCAAGGCCCAGAACGGAGCGCTGATGCTCAGCAGCTTCATGTCCGACATCGCCACGATCAAGGCCACGAAGGCGCCGAACTGGTGGCCACGTTCGGCCGAGAATGCCTGCTGAAACGCCGTGAGCAGCACGCCGATCATGGCGAGGCCGGCGACGGCCCCGATCAGGGGCCGGGGCAAGGCCAGGATGATGGGAACCGCGTAGCCGGCGACGATGCCGAACGCGGCGAACAGCACGCCGTTGACGACAGCCGCCGCGTAGCGTCCGCCCTTGTCCTCGCCTGCCTGTTCGGACGAGCAGATCGCGGTCATCGGTCCGGCGATGTTGGCGTTGTGTCCCCCGAGAAGGCCGGCCAGGATGCCGCCGACGCCGCTGATGACGGTCATCGCGTTGATCGGCGGGCGGTAGCCTTCGACCATCAGGACGCCGGTCGCCTGGGCGTTTTCCGCCCCAATCACCAGGATCGCCAGCGGCACGCTGATGGCGAGGAAAGCGTCCAGCGTGAAGGTCGGAACGGTGAAGGTGGGCGCCGCGAAGGCGATGTCGATGCTGGCGGTCTGGATGGACCCGGTCAGGGCCGCAACCGCGACCCCGACGATCAGGGCGGCAAGCACGGGTGGAAACGCCTTGACGAACCGCATCACGACGAAGAAGGCGATGACAGCCGCCCCGACGATCAGGGGAGCGGCGCCGACCGCCGTGACCACCCCGGTACCGAACCGGATCAAGGCGCCCGCGATCATTGCCATGACGATGGGCATCGGCAGCCAGCGCATGACCCTGCCGATCACGCCGCTCAGCCCCAGCAGCAGGACCAGGACGCCGGCCATGATGAAGGCTCCCACCGCCTGATTGAAGTCGAATGCCGTCAGCGCTCCGACCAGGATGGCGGCGCCGGGGATCGAGTAGGCCCCGACCACCGGCTGCATGTATAAGGGAGCCAGGACTAGACTGATTAAGCCGCCGAGGAAGTAGATGGCGAACAGCCAGGAAACGGTCTGGCTGCCGGTCAGCCCGCCCGCCTCTGCCGCGCCGATGACGATCAGCGCGGGGCCGGAGCAGCCGAAGATGGCGGCCACCGTGCCGGCGCTGATCGATTTCAGCGTGAGGTGGCGGGGGAGTTCGCGCAGGCCCTTCAGGTAGCCAACTCCGGGCTCGATGATGGCGGCGCGTCCTCCCGGAGCGGGAGTCGTGGCGTCGGCGTCGTTTGTCGTCATGGTCGCACCTCGTTGGGCAGACGGACCGAAGGTCCGCCCGGTTCCGCCGAAGCCGCTTGTCCGGCTTCGTTCCTTGGTTGCTTGTTTCCTCCCCGCGTCGGCCGGTCAGGCGCCGGTGAAGACGGGCTTCCGCTTATCGGTGAAGGACGCGACGCCCTCGCGGAAATCGTCCGACCCGCGCAGGCGGCCATAGGCCTGCCCTTCGATCTCGATGGCGCCCTGGACGGAGGTGTGCTGCCCCCGGTTGAGGACGGTCTTGATCGTGCGCTGGGCGAGCGGCGAGAAGCCGCGCAGTTCATCGACCAGGGCAGCTACCGCCGCTTCCAGTTCGGCATCGGCCACGCAGTCGGTCACGAAACCCCAGTCGAGAGCCTGACGTCCGGGAATCCGCTTGGCGCGCATGACCATGTCCTTGGTGCGGGCGATGCCGATCATGTGGAGCAGGCGGGCGGAGCCGCCGGAACCCGGAATCATCCCGATCCGCATTTCCGGCAGGGCGAACTGCGCGGTGTCGGAAGCGATGCGGAAGTCACAGGCCAGCGACAGCTCGAAGCCGACGCCGAAGCAGTATCCCCGGACCTGTGCTATCACCGGCTTGTGGCAGCGCTCCGGTGCCGCGATGTTCCACGCCAGTTCGGAAACGTGTTCCGGCGTTGCCTCCATGAAGCCGGTGATCTTGCCGCCCGAGGAAAAGTTTTCGCCGGCGCTGCGCAGCACGATGACCCGTACCTGGGGATCGTCGTCGAGTGCCGCGAAGACGGCGCTGAGCTGGTCGCGCTGAAGCATGGAGACGATGTTCAGCGGCGGACGGTCGAAGACGATATCGGCGCGTTCCTTGTCGGCGATCAGCTCGACGCGGAAACCATCGAGTTCGTTGAGCTGCGGAGTCTTGAAGGGATAGGTCGACATCGGTCGTTTTCCTTATTTTTACAAATGGGTTTCTTCGGGTGGCGTCTTGAGGATTTCAGGCGCGGATCAGGAGGATCCCGGCTCCAGCCGGTATTCGCCGGCCTGAAGCTTGCGGCGGAGGATCTTGCCGACCGGCGATTTCGGGACTTCGTCCAGGAACACGTATTCTCGGGGACGCTTGAAATTGGCGAGACCGGAGGTTCGGCAGTGGGCATCCAGCGCATCGGCGTCGATGCCGGAACCGCGTCTGAGGAAGGCCACGACCTTCTGTCCCCAGCGTTCGTCCGGCAATCCGGCCACGGCCACTTCGAGCACGCCGTCGCACAGGGACAGCACGTTCTCCACCTCGACCGGCGACACGTTCTCTCCGCCGGTGATGATCATGTCGTCGACCCGCCCGGTGACGAACAGGTCGCCGTCCGCGTCGAAACTTCCAGTGTCGCCGGTGAAATACCAGCCGGCATGCAGCGACTTGGCGTCGGCGTCCGGGCGGTTCAGATAGCCCTCGAACGCCTCGTCGCCCGCCAGATCGGCGACGATCTGACCTTCCTCGCCAGGGGCGGCCAAGGCGTCCGGATCGCTGGACCCTAATTTGATCACCCGGATGCGCTGGTTGAGCGCCGCCTTGCCGGCGGCGCCGGGCTTCGACGCGGCCTTCTGGTTGATGGTGAAGGTGTAGACCTCCGACGAGCCGTAGTGGTTGACGAACAACTCTGGACGGAACGCCTGCTCTACCCGCCTGATCAGGCCGTCGGTCATCGGAGCGCCGGCGAAGCCCAGCTTCCGCACCGACGAGATGTCGGTCCCGGCGAAGCGGGGATGCGCCAGCAGGTCGTGATACAGGGTCGGCACGAGATAGAGGCAGGTGAGTTTTTCCCGCTCGATCAGGCGGAGGGCGTCGGCCGCGTCGAACCGGGGCAGGCAGACGAAGCAGCCGTCGATCAGCGCCATGGACAGCAGGGAGCGGATGCCCATCGTATGGTAGAGCGGCATGACCCCAAGCGTGCGCTCGGCGAAGGCGTAGCAGTTCTGGGCGACATGGGCCAGTGCTGCGGCGCGTTCCGCCCGGTGCCGGCGCGGCACGCCCTTCGGCCTGCCCGTGGTGCCCGATGTGTAGAGCAGCAGCGACAGGTCGTCCGCTCCGGCACGCGGCGATGCTGGCGCCGGCCGGTTCTCCAGCAGCCGGGAGAACGGTATCGCGGGTCCGGCTGTCTCGCCACCGACCGTCACCTGGGGCAGTGCCGAGGCGGCGGCCGATCCGGCGACCGCCTCGGCCGAGACATCCTGGAACATGATCAGGCGAGCGGACGCGTTCGGCACGATGAAATCCAGCTCCTCCGCCTTCACGCGCCAGTTCAAGGGCGCCGCCATGATCCCGGCCATCTGGCAGGCCCAGTGGATCGTCGCCATTTCCCAGGTGTTCTGGAGCGCCGTGGCGACGCAGTCGCCGCGCTTGAGACCGAGATCGTCGAAGGCGCCGACGATCCGGAGAACCCTGTCCATCCAGCCGGCATAGGTCAGGCGGATATCGCCGTCGACGATGGCGGTAGCGTCGGGACTGCGTTCGGCGCTGGCGAGGAAGCTGCGGCCAAGATCAAACATGGACCGGCTCCTTCCGGCCGGACGCGTCTTCGGCATCGGCGTTCCCGGACGTTTGGCCAGTCACGTCCATCACGGCCCGGACGATACCGGCATAGCCGGTGCACCGACACAGATGGCCGCTGAGCATGTCGCGGAGTTCCGTCTCGGTCGGTTTCGGCACGCGTTCCAGATAATCGGAGAGCGACATCAGGATGCCGGCGGTGCAGAAACCGCATTGCAGCGCGTGGTGGCGGTTGAAGGCATCCTGAAGCGCCGTCATCCTGCCCTCAGGGGCGAGGCCTTCGACCGTATCGACCCGGTGGCCGTCGGCCTGCACGGCGAGCGTCAGGCAGGCGCGGGCGGCGACCTCGTCCAGGCGGATCGTGCAGGCGCCGCAGACGCCGTGCTCGCAGCCGACCTTGGTGCCGTGGGCGCCCAGTTCATGGCGCAGGAAGTCGCTCAGGAGCATCCGGGGGCTGGCATGGCCCATCCGGGTCCTGCCGTTCAGCGTGATGGAAACGGGGTGTTTGGCTTGCGCGTTCAGGCTTGGCATGACCGGGCTTCCTCAATGACCAGGCGTCCGACACGGCGGACCAGATCGCGGCGATAACGGGCGGTGGCGTGCTGGTCGTCGTCGCCGCCAAGCTCCCAGGCGAAGGCGTTGAGCGCATCGTCCAACGCATCGTCCTTCAGCAGCGGCCAGTTCTTCGCGACCGGACGGTCGGCGACCCCGCCGACGGCGAGACGGATGCCGCTGGCGTCGACCACGGCGACGCAGGCGGTGATCGCGAAATCGCCGTGGCGCATGGCGACTTCGCGGAACGCATAGCCGGCGCCGGGTTTCGGCAACCGAAAGCGGACGGACTCGATCATCTCGTCGGGGTTTCGAACCGTGGTGAGCGGGCCGATGAAGAAGGTCTCGGCCGCCACGGTCCGCCGGCGGCGGGTGGACCGCAACACGACCTCGCCCTCCAGCGCCACGAGGCACAGCGGGATCTCGGCGCTGGGGTCGGCATGGGCGACGGAACCGCAGACGGTGCCGCGGTTGCGCGTCTGGAAGTGCCCGACCCAAGGCAGGGCGCTGGCCAGCAGCGGGGACCGGGTCGCCAAGCCGGGGCTCGCCATCAGGCCGGACTGCGTGACCGAGGCGCCGACGGCGAGATGACCATCCCGCGCGTCGATCTTCCGCAGCTCGGCGATTGCGGAAACATCCACGATGATCCGTGGCTGAAGCAGGCGCATGTTGAGCATCGGCATCAGCGATTGTCCGCCAGCCAGGATGCGGGCCTCGTCGCCATGTTCGGCGAGGGTCGCCAGCGCCTCCTCCGCCGAGGCGGCGCGCAGGTAGTCGAAGGGTGCGGGTTTCATGGCCGGAGCCCCAGAAGTCTCAGGAGACGGGTGAGAAGGGAAGGGGAGGTCTCGACCGCTGCCGGACCGCCGGCCCTGGCGATCAGCCGGTCGAAGAACTGGCCGATCAGCATGCGGGTGGCGCTGTCCAGCATTCGCCCGCCGACGGCGGCCACCTTGCCGCCGACGGCGGCGTCGTAGCGGTAGACGACGCGCGTGCCGTCGGCAGCAGCCTCCAGCGTGACGTGCCCGCTGCCTTCGCCGAAGCCGAGCGCGCTCGATCCTCTGCCGGACAGCGTCAGCGCCCTGGGCGGGTCGAGATCGGTGAGTTCGACCTCCGCGACGTAGCGCGCCCGCACTGGGCCGATACCCACCACCACCTCCGCCCGGTAGGCGTTGGGTCCGGCGAGGTCGAGCGCATCGCAGCCGGGGAGCAGCGCCGCCAGCTCCTTCGGGTCCAGCAGGATCGCCCAGACCTGCTCGGGAGATGCTGGAACCGTGCGGCTGCCTTCTCCCCGGAGGCCGCGCCCGCCGGCCGTGGCGGGCGCTTTCGACGGGACGGCGGCCATGCCGGCGGGCTTTGCTACCTCCGGCTTTTCGATCAGCGCCGCGATCCGCGCCGGGGTCAGCGGCAGGGTCGATATCTCCAATCCCAGGGCATCCGCAACGGCATTCGCGATGCAGACCGGCGTGCTCATCGAATTGCCCTCGCCGACCCCTTTGGCGCCCAGGGGCGTGAAGGGCGACGGCGATTCCCGGTGGAGCATGAGGGGGACCGGGACTTCGCAGGCCGTCGGCACCAGATAGTCGGCGAAGGTGCCGGACAGGAACCTGCCGTCCGAGCCGTAGGCGTATTCCTCGTACAGCGCCGTTCCCACGGCATGGGCGAAGGCGCCCAGGATCTGCCCTTCGACCATGAGGGGGTTCAGGATTCGGCCGGCGTCGTGCATGGTGACGTATTTGTCGATCCGCACCTGCGCCGTAACCGGGTCGATCTCCACCGCGCAGATGTCGAAGACGAAGCCGTAGCAGGCGGAGCTGTTGATGACGTCTGATTCGGTCGGCGCCTTGAGCGGCGGTGGGGTCCAGAACGCCGTTTCGCGGAGTGCCGCTTCCGTGCCGTCGGGGAGGGTGCCGGGCGACCAATGGCCGGCGGCGGCGACGCGGGAGAACGACAGGCTGTTGTCCGGGTTTCCGGCGGCGAACACCCTGCCGCCCGCGAACCGGATGTCCTCCGGCGTCACGTTCAGTTGGGATGCCGCCAGCTTCGCCAGCTTGTCGCGCAGGCGGGTGGCAGCGATATGGGCGGTACCCGCGACGGCGCCGGCAAACCGGCTGGAATAATTGCCGGCGGCGATCGACCAGGCGTCCTTCGCCGTGTCGAACTCGGTATTGACCGCGATGTCGCCGAGCCGCAACCCGAAGACGTCGGCGACCACCTGCGACAGGACGGTGCGGTGTCCCTGTCCTTGAGGAGCCGAAGCGACTGTCACGGTCACGCCGCCGGTCGGATCGACGGAGACGGTTGCCGATGCCTGCGCCCCGTTCTTCGGACCCGCCTTGCGGCGCTCATCCGCCGTCAGGACCGTGGTGATGTAGCCCATGTTGGAGATCGACGGCTCGACGATGGCGGCGTAGCCGATGCCGTAGAGCCGTCCTTCCGCCCGCGCCCTGTCGCGGCGCGTCTTCAGGTCGTCGAGGCCGCCGTCGGCGATAGCCGCTTCGACCGCCGCCTGGAAGTCTCCTGAATCCAGGATGCCGCCCGATGCCGTCGTGTAGGGCATCTCGGCGGCCGGCACCAGGTTGCGCCGGATCACGTCGAGCGGGTCGAGGCCCAGCGTCACCGCGATCCGGTGCATCAGGCGCTCGATCGCGAAGTAGAGCTGTCCGCCGCCGAAGCCTCGGTTGAGGCCGGTCGGCGTCTTGTTGGTCACGGCGAGCCGGTTGACGACGTCCAGCGCCGGAATCCGGTAGGCTCCCGTCAGGTTGCCGTGGTTGCGGTAGAGGGACGCCGGCTCGGGCGCCCGCAGATAGGCTCCGACATCGTCGGTCTGCTCCATCCGCAGGCCCAGGATCCGGCCATCGCCGGAGACCGCCGCTTCCAGGTCCGTCCGGCGGGCGGTGGCCGAGGTCGCGGCCATCAGGTGTTCCAGCCGGTCCTCGACCCATTTGACGGGACGGCCGGCGACCCTGGCGCAGACGCCCATGATGACGATGTAGGGGAATACCGCCTGCTTGTTGCCGAAGCTTCCGCCCGAATTGGGCGGCAGCTTGAGCCGGAGCTTCGAGCCCGGCACCTTGAGCGCCTTCGCCATGACGGGATGGATGGCGAAAGGCCCGGAGAAGTTGGACAGGACCTCGTAAGCCCCGTCCGCCCGATCATAGTCGGCCATGACCACGAAGCATTCCATCGGGGTGCAGGAGTTGCGGGGATAATGGACGGTGGCGGAGATCCTGTGCTCGGCGGCTTTAAGAGCCGCGTTCACGTCGCCGTAGCTGAAGGGGCGCGTGTTGACGATGTTGGAGCCGACGGCGGGGTGAAGCGGTTCGCCGTCGCCCGACAGCGCCTGATCGATCGACATGACGACCGGCAGCGGGCGGTAGCGGACTTCGATCCGGTCGAGCGCGTCTTCGGCCAGATAGCGGTCGTCGGCCAGCACGACGGCCACGGGCTCGCCGGCATAGCGGACGCGGTCCACCGCCAGGCACCAGTGTTCCATCTGCGCGCGGACGCCGACTAGGAACGGGGCTGCGAAGCGCTTGGCGTCCTCGCCCGTCACGACGGCGGAGACGCCCTTCATGGCACAAGCCGCCTGGACATCGATGCCCAGGATTTCCGCGTGGGCATGGGGCGAGCGGAGAATGGCCGCATGCAGGGTGCCCGGCTTGACCGGAAGATCGTCGGTATACCGCGCCTGTCCCGTCAGGATCGCGGCGTCTTCCAGCCGTGGGATCGGTTGCCCGATCAATGCCGCCGAAGCCGGTGCGCCGGCAGCGGGCGCAATCTCGCTTGGAGCCTTCGTCAAAGCCGTCATCGTTTTTCCTCCCGTTGCCGGCAAGCTACAGCGGGGGGGTCGATGGGCTGTTATCGGACAGTCTCGGGAATTACCCTACGGTCTCATTTTGCGTCATTCAGGGTCGTGGGAACCGACTTTCCAAGGGGCCGCCCTGAAAGGTCCGGCGAACGGTTCAGTGCCGGGAGCCGATCCCGCCTCGGCGATCAGATTGACGACGCGCCGGTATTCCGTCGGTGTCACGCCCTGGTTGTGGCGGAAGAAGCGCGTGAAGTGGCTGGGTGCCGCGAACCCGAGCCGGCCGGAGATATCGGTAATGGAGTGCTCGGCGTCGGCCAAGTCGCCGAAGGCGGCCTCCATCCTGAGCACATTGAAATAGAGCGCCGGGGTGATCCCCAGGGTGCTTTGGAAAAGCCGGAACAGGTGCGCCCGCGACAGGCCCGCGGATCTCGCCACCTCGTCGACGTTGAACTCCCGGCCCGAACCCTCGGCGTCCAGGCTTTCGCGGCCCAGGCTCTCGCGCATATGGGCGACCGCCTTGCGGATGCGGTAATCGCTCGCCGGAAGGCGGGCGGTGCGCCGGGTGGCGATCAGCGAGCGCCATTCCGAGAAGCGTTCGATAACCGCGATCATCAGGTCGAACAGAAGTTCTTCGTGGGCCGGGCCGGCATCGTCGTTGAAGAGCAGCTCATCGGTCATGCGGTCCGCCAGCCTTCGGATACGGGGACTCAGCTCGCCGCAAGAATGGGGAAAGAACCCCGGTCTGGCACTTGCCGTAAACTCCTTCTGCATGTCGGCGAGCCATCGCGGCTCGATATAGAGCGCCAGGATGATGCTCGGCGGTGCGCCCGGCTGGTGCGCGTAGGAATGCGGTTCCCAGGCATTGATCAGTACGGCGGTATCGTCACGCAAGGGGCAGAGTTGATCCCGGACCGCGAAGAAGGTGTCGGCTCCGGACGACTTGATCAGGACGTGGCAGTGCGGGTGCGCGTGGTTGATCAGCACCGCATCCATGTCCAGGAGCGCTACCCGCCCGAACTTCCCCTGGAATATCCTGAGAGCCTTGGACATTCGGCCTTTCCACATGCTGGAGCCGGTTCAGCCGGCCCATCTTCGGATTTGTATCTGTCTGCATATGGTTGTGTCGTGCGGATCTGCGCTGAATGAAACGCTGTTAAATTGGAAAAGAGCGCTGACACCTGGGAAGATGACACACGATGCCGACCAGTCCCACCGGGGGCCGATATGGATCAGGATAACTGTCAGATCCAAATGGCCGGTTGGCGCAACCTGAAGACTGAGGAGCAGGTCGATGCCTCCGCAGCGTGTTGACGCCGGAGAATCTCGTTAGGGGCTGAACAGAGTTGTATCACACCGTTAATTTCCATAACAAAAATTATGAGTTCAAATCAACGGCAGGGGCACATTCTAAAATGAAGTGCGCCTTTTGTTGTTTTGCAATGGTTTAGAATGGCGTTGCTGACCATTGTTGCGTTCCAGACTGACCGTCTCGCCCTTGCCTTGGTAGTGGCCGCCGACCGTCAGCACCAACGGGTAGAAGACATAGTTGTCGGAGCAGAACAGGCATACTTTCCAGCGGCCGAGGCGCTCGAACAGCCGTCGAAAGGTTCGTTCGTCGCGAGCGCCGCATTCCCAGTCAACCAGCCGTCCGG
>NZ_AVFK01000053.1 GCF_000936425.1 Skermanella aerolata KACC 11604
CGCCGCCGCTGCGGCGCGCTGCGGCGCCTCCTCCGCCCGCCAGCCTGCCCGCTCCCCCCGCCGAAGAGCCGGCGCCCGCCCCTAAACCGTCGTCCCCGCCGCCGCAGGAGGCCCGTTCCAGGGCCGAGCGCGAGCTGCTCCGGGCGCTTGAGAACCTGCGTTGAGGCCCGTCATGCCCAATCCGCAAACACCCAGAAAACCGGCCGCTCCCGCCCGATCCGGCAAGGCAGCACCGCCTGCGGCGGCCGGGGCGGCAAAGGCTCCCGTCACGTCGCTGACGCTGCCATCGCGCTTTCGGCCCCGGCTGCTGCCGGTCACCATCTTCGTCGCCGTCCTGATGCTCGGCGTCCGCGTCGGCGACATCTGGCTGGCCCTGGGCGGCGACCTGCGCGGTCCTATCGGTTCCGTGCAGGCGCAGCAGCCGGCCCCGGCGGCGGCCACGCCGCCGCAGCCGCCGGCGGCGCAGCCGTTCAAGACCGACGCCGGGTTGCCGCCGCTGAATCCTGCCGCCAAGGTCATGACCGCCGCCGTGGACGAGCATGCCCCGGAAGGTTCCGGCAGCCTCCAGGCGGAGGTGTTCCAGCGCCTGACCGAACGGCGGGAGGAGCTGGACCGCCGCACGCGGGAGCTCGACCAGCGCGAGGCCCTGCTCAGCGCCGCCCAGCAGCGCATCGACCAGAAGGTGACCGAGCTGACCGAACTGCGGACCAATATCGAAGGGCTGCTCCGCCAGGTGGACGAAAAGCAGACGGCCCAGCTCGAAAGCCTCGTCAAGATCTACGAGACCATGAAGCCCAAGGATGCCGCGCGGATCTTCGAGGCCCTCGAATTGCCGGTGCTGCTCGACGTGGTGGAGCGCATGCGCGAAGGCAAGAGCGCGCCGGTCCTTGCCGCCATGGACCCCCTGAAAGCGAAGGAGGTCACCGCCTCGCTGATCGAGCGCCGGGCCTTGCCGACCCTGCCGAAATAGGCGTGCCGGCTTAACCCCGGTTTAAAGGGGGCCGCGCCAGTGTGGGCCGTCCCACGACACGAACCCGCACCCGCGATCCCAAGCCGGCAATAACAAAAAGGTAAGCGATGACCACCCTCCATATCGGTTCGACACCGCCGCTCCATAAGCGATTGGCGGAAGCGCGCGACGAGACGCGGCAACCCATCGACCGCGAGGAGATCGCCGGGATCGTCACCGCCGTCCTGACCTCCATGGAAGGGGACGTCTCGTCGAGCGACCTCAAGCTCTACGGCGAGCTGGAATCGCTGGCGCGCTACATCCAGCACGCCAAGCGCGAGATCGCGGCGATCCGACCCGACGACATCAACAGCGAGCACATCGCCAGCGCCACCGACGAACTGGACGCCGTGGTCGGCGCCACCGAGGACGCGACCAACCAGATCATGGACTCGTGCGACGTCATCAGCGCCATCGCCGCCAAGGTCGATCCGGAACCCCGCGCCGAACTGACCCAGGCGGTGACCCGGATCTTCGAGGCCTGCAACTTTCAGGACATTACCGGACAGCGCATCACCAAGGTCGTCCGCACCCTGAAGCACATCGAAGGCAAGATCGAGGTGCTGATCCAGGCGCTCGGCGAGGAGGTCCAGAAGAGCCACCGGAGCGCCGCAGCCGCCGACCCCAACAACGAGGACTCGCTGCTGAACGGCCCGCAACTCCCCGGCAACGCCATCGATCAGAGTGAGATCGACAAGTTGCTCGCCAGCTTCGACTGAAAGATCATGAGGGTCCGGCTGGGTGCTGTACTGGGAGCGGCGTTGCTGCTCGCCGGCGGGCTGACCGCGGCGGTGCCGCCGGCAGCCGCGCAGCAGCCGGACCCCGTCGTTCGGGTGCGCGCGGGCGTCCATCCCGACCGCAACCGGCTGGTGTTCGATTGGCCGGGCGGCCCGGTCGACTACTCCGTCGCCCGGCAGGGCGACACCGTCCAGATCACCTTTTCGAAACCGGGCACGGCCGATTTCCGCGCCATCCAGCGGACGAAGCTGCGCAACGTTCCGACCGTCGGCCAGACCGTCGCCGACGGCAAGCTGGTGGTCCAGATCACCATCCCGCCCGGCAGCGAGATCAAGCATTTCCGGCCCGGCTCGGGCGGCGTCGCCATCGACATCGTCGATCCCCCCAAGGGTGCGGCAAAGGCGACTGCGACCGCACCATCCGCGCCGGCCGCAGCCATATCGCCATCCCCGGTACCGGCACCCGCGCCGGCTCCCGCTCCCCAGGCGCCGTCGCAGGCGAAGCCGCAGCAGGAGCCGGCCAAGCCCCAGCCGTCGTCGCGTAAGCAGTTGCTGGCCCCGCCGGCGCCGGAAGGCTCCGCTCCGGCACCGAAAGCGGCGGTCGCGCCGCCTCCGCCGCCTTCCGCGTCGCCCCAGATGCCGGTGGCGTCCCAGCCGCTCAACGCTTCGCCTTCCGAGACACACCGGGGCGGCGTCACGGTGGAGGCGCAGGAACCGGCGGCCGCCGCCGTCTATACCCGCGCCGGTTTCCTCTATGTCGTGTTCGGCCGGCCGCTGGAACTCGACGGCAGGATCAAGGTCGATACGCTGGTCCCCGGACTGGGCGGACCGGAAACCGTGCCCCTGCGCGGCGCCACCGCGTTCCGCATGGCCTTGCCCGACGGCATGGAACCGGCGGTGACCCGCGATGGCAATACCTGGCGCATAGCCCTGGGACCGCGTGCCCCGGCACCGCCCGAAGGCCTGCCGGTCGATGCCCAGCGGGACTTTCCGCTGGGCGCGCGGCTGGTGGTCGGCGTTCCCGATGCCCGGCAGGTCGTCCAGATCAACGATCCCGTCGTCGGCGACCAGCTCCTGGTGGTGCCGCTGCCCAATCCGGGGCAGGCGGTCGCCGAACCCCACGGCTTCACCCAGCTCCGGCTGCTGCCGGCCGCCCAGGGTATCGTCGTACAGCCGCTGGAGGACACCGTCGCCGTCCGCCCGATCCGCGACGGGGTGGAGGTCACGTCCGCCGGCGGCCTGCGGCTGTCGCCGCCGGCCGATGTCGCCGGAGTGTCCGCTACCCGCCTGAGCGGCCGGGGGCGGGAACCGGCAGCGGCGGCGGCTTCCGGCCTGTTCGACCTCGCCCGCTGGCGGGGCGGGCCGGTGTCCGACTTCACCAAGCTCCGCCAGAAGGCGCAGCAGGCCGTCCTCAACGCGCCGGAGATCGAGAAGGACCGCGCCCGGCTGGACCTCGCCCATTTCTACTTCGCCCATGGCCTCGCGGCGGAAAGCCTCGGACTGATGGGCATGCTGGCCGGCAACCAGCCCGACCTGGAAAGCCGGCCGGAGTTCCAGGCGTTGCGAGGGGCGGGGCGGGTGCTCTACGGCGAACCGAAGCTGGGTGCCGAGGATCTCGCCAATCCGGCGCTCGACCGTCAGGACGAAGCGGTGCTCTGGCGGGCGGCCGCCTCGGCGGAGCAGGGCGACTGGCCGGCGGCGGCGCGCGATTTCGACCGCGCCCGCACCACCCTCGACGGCTATCCCGACCCCTTCTACACAAAGCTCGCAGCGATGGCGGTGAAGGCCAAGCTGGCGACCGGCGACCGGACGGGCGCCACCCGACAGCTCGACGCACTGGCCAAGCGTACCGGCGGGGCGTTCGAGAAGAAGCCGGTCGGCCAGTTCCTGCGCGGCCAGCTCCGCCTGCTCGCTGGCAACAAGGACGAGGCCATGGGCGCGTTCCGGACCGTTGCGGACAGCAACGACCGCCTGTACCGGACCCGCGCCGAGCTGGCCCTGGTCGATCTGGAGATGGAGAACGGGACGCTCGGCGCCGCCGAGGCCGTCGCCCGGCTGGAGCGGCTTCGCTTCGCCTGGCGCGGCGACGACCTGGAACTGGATATCCTGGAAAAGCTGGGCGCCACCTACATGAAGGCCCACAATTACGCCGAGGGCTTCAACACGATCCGGCAGGCTGCCGAGCTCTTCCCCGAAAGCCCGCGCGCCGCCGGGATGCTGAGCGGCATGTCGCAGAGCTTCGTGGACCTCTACACCAAGGACGGTGCCGCGGCGCTCTCGCCGGTCGAAGCACTCGGCCTCTACGACCAGTTCAAGGATCTGGCGCCGGAAGGGCCGCAGGCCGACGGCGTCGTCCGCCAGCTTGCCGAGCGGATGGTCGAGATCGACCTGCTCGGCCGCGCCGGCGACATGCTCCAGGGGCTGGTGAACGGCAAGCTCCAGGGAGCGGACAAGGGCGCCGCCGGCACCCGTCTAGCATCGATCCGCCTTCAGGACGCCAAGCCGGATCAGGCGATCGCGGCGCTCGACCAGTCCGACGTCCCGGAACTGACGCCGGCCCTGGTCGCCGAGCGGCGCATCCTGCGCGCCCGCGCGCTGGCCGAACTGAAGCGCTACGGCGAGGCCTTGGCGCTGCTGAAGGAGGACACCAGCCAGCCGGCCGAGCTGCTGCGGGTGGACATCGCGTGGCGCGGCGCCCAGTGGGCGGAGGCGGCATCCGGTCTCGCCAAGGTGATCGGACCGCCGCCGCCGGACGGCACGGCCCTGTCCAAGGACAAGGCGGATCTGGTGCTCAATCAGGCGGTGGCCCTGTCGCTGGCCGGCGACAATGCCGCGCTTGACCGGCTGCGCAGTCAGTTCGGCACGGCTATGGCCGACGGTCCCCATGCCGACACCTTCCGCGTCCTGGCGCGCCCTGGCCAGTCCGGCGGCCTGATCGACCTCGCCTCGATCCAGTCGCGCGTCAAGGAGGTCGGCACCTTCCAGAAGTTCCTGGCCGGCCAGCGCGGAGCCGCCGCCCCGGTGGTGAACTGAAGAAGCGCCGCCGCCCCGGCGGTGAACTGACGAAAAGCGGAACCGCCATGGCGGCGGGCACGTTGACTCTTTCTGGTATCACAACGGAACGGGGAGAGCAGCGTGTCCCACAATCACAACGGCACCTTCGACGACGAGACCGACCGCCTGAAGTTCAGGCCTGGCCAGCCGGTCCAGAAGGATGCGGAAGGCAATGAAGCAGGCGAGTCGGCCGGGCCGGGCAGCCACACGGCCGCGGCATCTTCCAGCGGCGGGTCGGGCGACATCGTCACCGAAACCAAGAAAGGCCCCAACCCCGTCGCCGACGGCACGGAACGCGCCAGCGAGAGTGAGAACGCGGAACCGGACGGCGATCCCAAGGCGGCGCCCGCGAGTTCCTGAATGCCGGAACGGCTAGGATAGCCCGCCGAAGCTCTGGACCAGAGTGCCTGAAATCAGGTGCCAGCCGTCCACCAGCACGAAGAAGATGATCTTGAACGGCATCGCCACGGCGGCCGGCGGCAGCATCATCATGCCCATCGACATCAGGATCGACGCCACCACCATGTCGATGATCAGGAAGGGCAGGAAAAGCAGGAAGCCGATCTCGAAGCCCCGGCGCAGTTCCGAGATCATGAAGGCCGGGATCAGCACCTGAAGCGGCGTGTCCTCCGGCGCCTTGACCTCTCCTGTCTTGGCGATATCGGCGAACAGGATCAGGTCGGCTTCCCGGACATGCTGCATCATGAAGGCGTGGAACGGTTTGACCGACTGCTCGAACGCCTCCATCTCGTCGATCTCGTTGGCGACCAGCGGTGCGATCCCGTTGGTGTAGGCTTCCTGCATCGTCGGGGCCATGATGAAGGCCGTCAGGAACAGCGCCAGGCTCATCATGACGGAGTTCGGCGGCGTCTGCTGGATGCCCATCGCGGTGCGCAGGAACGACAGCACCACCGCGATCCGGATGAAGGCGGTCACCATCACCAGGATGCCGGGGGCGATCGACAGCACCGTCAGCAGCGCGAAGAGCTGGATGATCTGCGACGTGCTGGACCCGCCGGCGCGGTTGAGGTCCAGGTTGAAGCTCTGCGCAAGGGCGGGATATGCGAGCAGCCAGACGGTCAGCCCTGCCAGCGGCGCTGCGACGGCGGCCAGCACCGACAGGTTCCGGCGAAGACGATCCAGGTTCATCGCGAAGTCCCGGCGTCCGCGGCGGCGCCGTCCGCCGGCGGGGCGATGCCCGTCTCCAGGACGAGGTCGTTGTTGATGCCCAGCAGCACCAGATGCTCCACCCCGTCGCGCCGGATCAGGACCAGCCGGCGCCGGACGTCGATCTGGGCGACTTCGACGACGCCCAGCCGGCGCGCCTTACCGGTACGGGGCGGCATCGCCGAGCCGTAGCCAAGACGGCGCATGACCCAGGAAGCGGCCACGATCAGCGCCAGCACGAAGCTCAGGGCAAGCGCGAAGCGCAGATAGGTTTCCATCTCCATGGCGGGCTCGCTTCCGGGACTGCGTGGGATCAATCCCGGACCGGGCCGGAGATCGGGGGAAGGGGCGGCCTGCCGTAGGCCTGCGATGCCCGGCTGCCGGACACCTTGCGGAGCGCCAGTTCGGTGTCGGCCTGAACCTGGGCGCAGGCGGTGGAGAGCATGGTGAGGTCCTGTACCAGCAGCGTCAGCTTCGGCATCAGGACGCGGGCCGTCTCGTGCGGCTGGGCTTCCAGGCCCGCGCAGATCGAGGCGACGCGGTCGTCCAGCCCCGCCAGATCGATCACGCCGCCCGCCTGAAGGGCGACACGGGTGTCGCCGATGGCGAGCGCTATCATGTCCAGCTCCCGCTCGATTGCCGCCATGTCCGTGAGCGAGGGGGCGCCGCCCGGGCCGCCGTTCATGGCTGCCCTCCCGCGGCATGGCCACCCAGCGGCGGCAGCTTGCCGTTGGCGCGGTAGATATAGGCCAGGATCTCCGCCACGGCGACCAGCGCGTCCGTCGGGATTTCCGAATCGAGCTGGACCACCGACAGCAGTTCCGCCAAGTCGGCGTCCTCGCGCACCTTGACGCCCGATGCGAAGGCCATCTCCAGGATCTGTTCCGCCATCCGGCCCTGGCCGCTCGCCACCACGCGGGGCAGGGAGGGGCCGTCCAGCTCGTACTGGAGAGCCACGGCGATGGGCTTGCGCACCTTGGCGGGGCGGGCGGCGGATGGGTCCGGACGATGTCGATCTTGATAGGGCACGGAGATCCCGCAGAAAAAGGCGCTCGCACGCCGTATCGGCGCGTCTCCGGAACCTAGCCGATCATGCTTAACCAATCCTAAAGAGGCGCCGCGGCAAAGTTGACCCGGCAGATATTGCCCCTTCGGACCGGTGACAGCGGCATATCATCCATGAAAAGCGGTGGAAATCCTGACGATACGGCTGCCTTGGCCGTGGCTCGCCGGTTGCATGAAGAAGTATCGGCACGGATGCGCCCCGCCGCCTTAACGGGATATTAAGACGGCTCGGCAATTCTGGAACCTTGCGTTGAAATGGGCAGGTAGCACCATGGACTTGGGCAGCACGGGCCTCTTCAGGCTGATGAAAGGTAAACTGGACTGGCTGACCGAGCGGCAGCAGGTGCTGGCCCAGAACATCGCCAACTCCGACACACCCCATTACCGTCCGAGCGACCTGACCGGGTTCAGCTTCGACCGTGCCCTGGGACAGACCCGCCAGCTGGCGCCGGCCAGGACGGCGGTCGGCCACATGACCGGATCGACGCAGGCGCAGGGCAACGACGTTCAGAAGGACAGGCCCCGGCACAACTACGAAGCGGCGCCCGACGGCAACTCCGTCATCATGGAAGAGCAGATGATCAAGGTCGCCGATACCGGCATGACCTATCAGCTCGTCACCAATCTCTACCGCAAGCATGTCGGCCTGATGAAGACCGCCATCGGCCGCTGATCCCCGACTTTTGGTCCCCGACCCTTAATCCCTGGGAGGAAACAAGATGGATTTGCGCGACAGCCTGACCGTCGCCGCCGCGGGCATGAAGGTGCAGGGCACCCGCATCAAGGTCATCGCCGAGAACATGGCGAATTCCGACTCCACGGCGGAAACCCCCAACGACCTGCCGTACCGGCGCAAGGTGATCACGTTCGAGAACGCGATGGACCGCCAGCACGGGCTGGAGATGGTCCGCGTCCACAAGATCGACAAGGACCGCAGCGACTTCCAGCGCCGCTACGACCCGACCCATCCCAGCGCCAACGCCGAGGGCTACGTGCTGTACCCGAACGTCAATTCCCTGGTCGAAGCCAATGACATGCGCGAAGCGCAGCGCAGCTACGAGGCCAACCTGAGCGTCATCGAGGCATCGAAGACCCTGCTGACGCGCACGATAGAAATCCTGCGCGGCTAAATCCCGCCCATCTGAAACCTGCACGCCCGAATCCTGACCGCCTGACCGCCTGCCAGATACCGGAGTTCGAACCATGGTCGCCCTCGTCGCCAATGCCCTCAGCGCCTATGCCAAGACGGCCGCAGCCGGCGCGTCGCCGGGCATCGCCGCGAAGGATGCCGGACCGTCCTTCGCCACCTTCGTCAAGGACGCCGCGGCGACCGGCATCGAGCAGTTGCACAAGAGCGAGCGGATCAGCGCCGCCGCCGTGGTCGGCAAGGCCGACCTGACGGAGGTGATCACGGCGGTCACCAACGCCGAACTGACGCTCCAGACCGCCACGTCGGTACGCGACAAGGTGGTCCAGGCGTATCAGGAAATCCTGCGCATGCCGATCTGACGGCGCCGCTTCGCCATGAACTCAACCGACGTGCTGGAGGTGGTCCGCGAGTCCATCATCGTGACCCTGAAGATCGGCGGACCGATCATGATCATATCGCTCGTTGTCGGCCTTGCGATCTCGCTGTTCCAGGCGCTGACCCAGATCCAGGAGATGACGCTGACCTTCGTTCCCAAGGTCGTCATCGTGTTCGGCGCGCTGATCCTGCTGATGCCCTTCATGCTCTCTACATTGGTGACCTTCACCCACCAGCTCGCGGACCGGATCATTGGCATGGGGACGGGCTAACTCCATGCCGATGGAGATCCTGTCGCTCGATCAGGCCCTGACCGGCCAGATATATTCCTTCATGCTGATCTTCTCGCGGATCGGCACCGCCTTCATGCAGCTGCCGGGCTTCGGCGACACCTACGTCCAGCCCCGCATCCGCCTGCTGCTGGCGCTCGCGATCACGCTGGTGGTCCAGCCCGCCATCACTCCCATGCTGCCGCCGGTCCCGGCCGGCGCGCTCGGGCTGACCGTCCTGATCGTGATGGAAGGGTTCGTCGGCCTGTTCCTGGGCACGATCTCGCGCATGCTCTCGGCGGCCCTGGACATCGCGGGCACCATCATCTCCATGCAGATCGGCCTGTCCAACGCCTTCATGTTCAATCCCGCGCTGGCGGCGCAGGGCACGCTGATCGGCGCCTACATGGGCAATATCGGCGTCGTCCTGCTGTTCGTTACCGATCTTCACCACCTGCTGATCCTGTCGGTGATCGGCAGCTACGAGGTCTTCGTGCCCGGAGCGCCCCTGCCGATGGGCGACTTCGCCGAGATGATGACGAAGATGGTCGCCCAGTGCTTCTCGATCGGGGCACAGATGGCGGCGCCCTTCATCGCGGTCGGCATCATGTTCAACCTGGCGCTCGGACTGCTCCAGAAAATGATGCCCCAGCTTCAGGCCTTCAGCGTCATCATGGGCGGTCAGGTGGCGCTCGGGCTGGCGTTGCTCACCCTCGTCATGTCCGCCACGATGATGTTCTGGCTGCGCACGGTCGAAAGCAGCCTCGCCGGTTTTCTCGGCTAGGGCGCGGGGAAGCGGGGATGGCCGAAGACGAGGATGATGCCTCAAAGACCGAGGACGCCAGCGGCAAGAAGCTGAGCGACGCCCGGGAAAAAGGCGACGTGCCGATGAGCCAGGAGGTCAAGATCTGGCTCATGCTGCTCGCCAGCCTCGTCGTCGTCTCCATGATCGCCCCATCCTCGATAAGGCGTCTCAGCGACGGCCTCGTGGGCTATCTCGAGCATGCGGGAACGGTGCCGGTGGACCAGGGCGCCATCGGCGGCATCCTCCGCGACACCGCATTGACGGCGTTCCTGGCCATCCTGCTGCCGGTTCTCATCATGGCGGCGGCCGGGGTCCTGGGCACCATCCTCCAGATCGGCTGGCTGGTCACCGCCGAGAAGATGAAGCCGGACATCGCCAAGCTGAACCCGCTGCCCGCCTTCATGCGGCTGTTCTCGATGCAGAACGGGCTGGAACTGGTCAAGGGGTTCGTCAAGATGGCCGTCATCGGGGCCGTCTGCTACATCATCCTGAAGCCCATGATGATCAGCGTCGAGCACTACGCCGGCATGCCGATGGAGCTTCTGCTCAGCGAGATCCAGTATCTCGTGGTCAGGCTCTTCCTCTGGGTCACCATCATCATGTTCCTCCTGGCCGGCGGAGACCTCTTCTATCAGCGGTTCAAGTATGCCGAGAAGATGAAGATGTCCAAGCACGACCAGAAGGAGGAATACAAGCAGCAGGAAGGCGACCCCATCGTCAAGGGACGCCTGCGCCAGATGCGGTTCGACAAGGCGCGCCAGCGCATGATGCAGGCGGTGCCCCGGGCCGACGTGGTCGTGACCAACCCGACCCACTTCGCCGTGGCGCTGAAATACGACCAGTCCGCCATGGCGGCACCGGTCGTGCTGGCCAAGGGCGCCGACGCGGTGGCCGCGAAGATCCGCGAGATCGCCAAGGAGAACGACATTCCCATCGTCGAGAATCCGCCTCTCGCGCGGGCACTCTTCGCCTCGGTCGAAATCGACCAGGAGATTCCGCCGGAGCATTACAAGGCAATGGCCGAAGTCATATCTTACGTGTTCAAGCTGAAGAATCGCCTGGGCCGCAACTAAGCGTTTTGCGCGTTAGGGTTAATGCGGTAGTAAGTCTACTGAATGAACAGTTGCATGGGGCAGCAGTGCAGGATCAGGTTTCTCCATCCGTTACCGATATCTCCGGAGATTTTTCCGGAACCGGGCTGCCCGTCGGGAAAAAGCCGTCCGGCGATGGCGCCGTGACTCGGACCGCCATCTACGGCCTCGGCGGGATGACGGCTGCCGGAGCGTTGAGCCTGGGTCTCGCGGCCGGTGGGATCGTGACCGACCCCGTCATGCTGACCGGCGGCCTGTTCGCCGTCCTGGCGTTGGGGGGGGGCATCCTCGCCCGGCGGATCGTATCGGTCCAGTCCGGCACGGAGCACCAGCGATCGATGCTGGCCGAAAGTTTCGATGCCGGATTGATGGGGCGGATGATCACGGCGTCTGACGGCACCGTCGTCCAGGCCAACTCCGTCTTCCGCACCTGGGTCGGTGCCGGGCCGGAAGGGGCGTCGGGGTCTGCCTCCGCGCTGTTCGACATGCTGCGCCGGCGCTTCGACCATGATCCGGAAATGGCGGCGCGCTTCCGCCGCCTCGCGGATTCGGCCCGGCAGGGCAGGGCGGACTGGGCGGAACTGGTGCCCGGTCCCGGCGGCACCCGCGGACCGAATGACGCCGCTGGCTCGGGCGCCTGGTCGCTGATCCGGGTGATGCCGCTCGCCGGAACCGGCGGATTGGCGAAATGGGTGATCGAGGACATCAGCGACCGCAAGGATGTCGAGCAGCGTCTCCGCGACGAGCAGGAGAACCTGTCCGACTTCATGAACCACGCTCCCGTCGGGTTCTATTCGGTCGATCACGACGGGCGGTTCCTGTTCGCCAACGCCACGCTGGCCGCCTGGCTCGACTGCTCTGCGGCCGATCTGGTGTGCGGCGGGGTGTCGCTGCACGACGTGCTGGCGGAGCCGGCCCGCGGGAGCCGGCACAGCCCCTTCGCCGGCGACGAGAGCCGCGGCGAAGTGACCATGAAGAGCCTGAAGGGGCGCCGGTTCCAGGCTTCGATCGCCCAGACCACCGTGGCGTCGCCGGACGGGCGCAGCCTGCGGACGCGGTCCGTGGTCCGCGACCTGACGCCGGAACGCGACTGGCGCGAGGCGCTGCACCGGTCCGAACAGCGGTTCCAGAGCTTCTTCGAGGATGCCCCCATAGGCATCGCGCTGATCAACGACGACGGCACGCTGGCGGAGTGCAACGACGCCTTCCTGACGATGATCGGGCGGCCGTCGCGCAGCATCCTGGGATGCCCGCTGGCCGAGCTGTTCAGCCCGGGCGAGCGCACCAGCATCCTCGCCCGGCTCGACCAGGGTAAGATCGGTTCCGGAATGATCGCCCCCTTCGAGGTCAACCTGCGGACCCAGGGGCGCGAAAAGAAGATGGCGCAGCTCTATGCGCGCCGTCTGGCCGGATCGCCGGGCGAGGCCGACCCTTCCGGTTCCAGTTCCGGTTCCGGAATGATCCTCCACTTCATCGACCTGACCGAGCAGAAGAGCCTGGAGGCGCAGTTCGCGCAGAGCCAGAAGATGCAGGCGATCGGCCAGCTGGCCGGTGGCGTCGCGCACGACTTCAACAACCTGCTGACGGCGATGATCGGCTTCTGCGACCTGCTGCTGCTGCGCCACAAGCCGGGCGACCAGTCGTTCAGCGACATCATGCAGATCAAGCAGAACGCCAACCGTGCGGCCAACCTCGTCCGCCAGTTGCTGGCCTTCTCGCGCCAGCAGACGCTTCAGCCGCGCATCCTGAACATCACCGACGTTCTCGCCGAACTGTCGAACCTCCTGCGCCGCCTGATCGGCGAGAACATCGAACTGAAGATGGTCCACGGCCGCGACCTCGGCCTGATCAAGGTGGACCAGGGGCAGCTCGAGCAGGTCATCATCAATCTGGCGGTCAACGCACGCGACGCCATGTCCGGCGGCGGCCGCCTGACCATCCAGACCAGCAACGTATCGACCAACGAGCCGACCCGGCGGGAACACGAGGAGATGCCGCCCGGCGAATATGTCGCGATCGAGGTGCTCGATACCGGCACCGGCATCCCCAAGGAGAACCTGGCCCGCATCTTCGAGCCGTTCTTCTCGACCAAGGAAGTCGGCTCCGGCACCGGCCTTGGGCTGTCCACGGTCTACGGCATCGTGCGCCAGACCGGCGGCTTCATCTTTGTCGACAGCGCACCGGGAGAAGGCGCCAAGTTCACCATCCACCTGCCGCGCCATCAGGCGGCGAAGACCGCCGCCGTCACGGCCGAGGCCGAGAGCGAGGCGCGGGAGCGTTCCGCCGGCGACCTTACCGGCACCGGAACGATCCTGCTGGTCGAGGACGAGGACGCCGTGCGCGTCTTCAGTGCGCGGGCCTTGCGCAACAAGGGCTATCAGGTGCTGGAGGCCCGCAGCGGCGAGGCGGCGCTGAACCTGCTCAACACGGAGTCGAACCGCGTCGACCTTCTGGTCAGCGACGTCGTGATGCCCCACATGGACGGACCGACCCTGATCCGC
Source organism: Skermanella aerolata KACC 11604 (assembly GCF_000936425.1). Taxonomy (GTDB): domain Bacteria; phylum Pseudomonadota; class Alphaproteobacteria; order Azospirillales; family Azospirillaceae; genus Skermanella; species Skermanella aerolata. The sequence goes on from NZ_AVFK01000053.1 coordinate 13,224, forward strand.
CACGTCCGTGACAAGCGGCCCGACATGAAGGTGATCTTCATCTCCGGCTATACCGAGGACAAGTTCCGCGACCAGATCGACGCCGGAGAACACATTCACTTCCTGCCCAAGCCCTTCAGCCTGAAGCAGCTCGCCGGCAAGGTGAAGGAGGTCCTGCGGGACGGGTGACTGAAATAGTGGAGAAACTCCTGATACGAGTCGTGGATAGGCGTGAATGACGTCGGATGTAAATGGGCGAATATTTCAATATTCGTCAAACCAAGACTTGATCTTGGTATCTCCCAACGTCATTTCCACTATGGCAACGACTCTCTATTACGAGTTGGGAGTCCGCATGTAGCTTCGGGCTAGGAGATACCAAGATCAAGTCTTGGTATGACGGTTTGAAGGTTGCGCCTGGGGCTGGGCCTTGATGTCCGGCTTCCACGGCCGCGAGAACACCCCTGACATAACCGGGCCTTCGTTCTCTTTTTGTTCCGAATAGGCCTTGGCAGGAGAGAACAGAAGCGGTACATTCGCTTCAGATTGCACTCCTGTCCGGCGTATGAGAGAAGAGGGCCCCAGCATGTCGTCCGCACCCTTGCGTTTGGTTGAAAGTCCCATGGATAAGCAAAAGGCACTCGACGCGGCCCTCGGTCAGATCGAACGCGCATTCGGCAAGGGCTCCATCATGAAGCTCGGCGCGCGCGAAGCGGCGACCGAGACCGAAGTCGTCTCGACCGGTTCGCTCGGCCTCGATATAGCGCTTGGCATCGGCGGCCTGCCACGCGGCCGCATCGTTGAAATCTACGGCCCTGAAAGCTCGGGCAAGACCACGCTGGCCCTCCATGCCATCGCCCAGGCCCAGAAGAACGGGGGCACCTGCGCCTTCGTGGACGCGGAGCACGCGCTCGACCCCGGCTACGCCCGCAAGCTCGGTGTCAACGTCGACGAGCTGCTGATCTCGCAGCCCGACGCCGGTGAACAGGCGCTGGAAATCACCGATACGCTGGTCCGCTCCGGTGCCATCGACGTGCTGGTGGTCGACAGCGTCGCGGCCCTGGTGCCGCGCGCCGAGCTGGAAGGCGAGATGGGCGACAGCCATGTCGGCCTGCATGCCCGCCTGATGAGCCAGGCGCTCCGCAAGCTGACCGGCTCGATCTCCAAGTCGCATACCACCGTCATCTTCATCAACCAGATCCGGCTGAAGATCGGCGTGATGTTTGGCAACCCGGAAACCACCACCGGCGGTAACGCGCTGAAGTTCTACGCCTCCGTCCGCCTCGACATCCGCCGCATCGGCGCGATCAAGGACCGGGAGAACGTGGTCGGCAACCAGACCCGCGTGAAGGTGGTCAAGAACAAGATGGCCCCGCCGTTCCGCGTGGTCGAGTTCGACATCATGTACGGCGAGGGCGTCTCCAAGGTCGGCGAACTGCTCGACCTCGGCGTCCAGGCCAACGTGGTGGAGAAGTCGGGTTCCTGGTTCAGCTACGAAGGCCAGCGCATCGGCCAGGGCCGCGAGAACGCCAAGACCTTCCTGCGCACCAACACGGAAGTGGCCGACTCGATCGAGGCCAAGATCCGCGGCAACGCCGGCCTCGTCGCCAACGCGATGATGGGCACGCCGGAAGCGGATGCCGAAGCCAGCACGCCGGACTGAGCTGCGCCAGCCGCTTCTGCCTGAAGCCTCATGAAGCCGCGCGGGTCCTTGCGACCCGCGCGGCTTCATGACGTTCGGGCGCGTGCGAGGCAATCCGCAGGGCATCGGTGGACATGCCCCCCACCGGCACGGTACAAGCATTCAACCCTTGTCGGCCGAAACTGTTGAAGAAACGGGCCGTATCATCCTGCGTCCTGGGAATTGAGCGCCATCATGCAGACCGCCAACGACATCCGCGCCACCTTCCTGAACTACTTTGCCAAACAGAGTCACCAGATCGTCGAGTCGAGCCCGCTGGTTCCCCGCAACGATCCGACCCTGATGTTCACCAACGCCGGCATGGTGCAGTTCAAGAACGTCTTCACCGGCGCCGAGGCGCGTCCCTATAAGCGGGCGACGACCAGCCAGAAATGCGTGCGCGCGGGCGGCAAGCACAACGACCTGGACAATGTCGGCTACACCGCCCGGCATCACACCTTCTTCGAGATGCTCGGCAACTTCTCGTTCGGCGACTACTTCAAGGACGGCGCCATCGAGCTGGCCTGGAACCTGATCACGAAGGAATACGGTCTGCCGGCCGACAAGCTGCTGGTCACCGTCCATTCCTCCGACGACGAGGCCTTTGGCCTGTGGCAGAAGATCGCGGGCCTGGACGAGCGCAAGATCATTCGCATCCCGACCGACGACAATTTCTGGCGGATGGGCGATACCGGCCCCTGCGGTCCCTGCTCCGAGATCTTCTTCGATCACGGTCCCGCCGTGCCCGGCGGCCCGCCCGGCAGCCCCGACCAGGACGGCGACCGCTTCATCGAGATCTGGAACCTCGTGTTCATGCAGTACGAGCAGATCACGCCGGACAAGCGGATCGAGCTGCCCAAACCCTCGATCGACACCGGCATGGGCCTGGAGCGGCTGGCGGCCGTCCTCCAGGGCAAGCATGACAACTACGACATCGACCTGCTGCGCACCCTGATCCTGGCCTCCGCCGAAGCGACCAAGGTCAGCGCCGACGGTCCGCACGCGGTCTCCCACCGGGTCATCGCCGACCACCTGCGCTCCGTATCGTTCCTGATCGCCGACGGCGTGCTGCCGTCCAACGAGGGACGCGGCTACGTGCTGCGCCGGATCATGCGCCGCGCCATGCGCCACGCCCACATCATCGGCTGCAAGGAGCCGCTGATGCACAGGCTGGTGCCGACGCTGGTCCAGCTCATGGGACCGCACTACCCGGAACTGGTCCGCGCCCAGCCGCTGATCACCGAGACGCTGAAGCTGGAGGAAACCCGCTTCAAGCAGACCCTGGAACGCGGCCTGCGCCTGCTGGACGAGGAAACCGCCGGCATCCCCGAGGGCGGCTCCCTGGCCGGCGATGTCGCCTTCAAGCTCTACGACACCTTCGGCTTCCCGGTCGATCTGACGCAGGACGTGCTGCGCGGCCGTAACCGCACCGTCGATATCGACGGCTTCAACGAGGCGATGAATCGCCAGAAGGCCGAGGCGCGCAAGGCGTGGTCCGGTTCCGGCGAGGCCGCGACCGAGACCCTGTGGTTCGAACTGCGCGACGAGCTGGGCGCCACCGAGTTCTTCGGCTACGACACCGAAGTCGCCGAGGGCAAGGTCCTGGCCCTGATCGTCGATGGCAAGCGCGTCGACGAGGCGCCCGCCGGCACCGACGTCCAGGTGATCGTCAACCAGACCCCATTCTACGGCGAGTCCGGCGGTCAGGTCGGCGACAGCGGCGTCATGTTCACGCCCGACGGGACCGAAGTTCCCGTCATCGACACCCAGAAGAAGCTGGGCGCCCTGTGGGTCCATATCTCCAAGGTCGCCAAGGGCACGCTGAAGGTCGGCGACGTGGTCGAGCTGCGGGTGGACACCGCCCGCCGTTCCGCGATCCGCGCCAACCACTCCGCCACCCACCTGCTGCACGAGGCGCTGCGCCGCCGCCTGGGCGAGCACGTCACGCAGAAGGGCTCCCTGGTAGCGCCTGAGCGCCTGCGCTTCGACATCAGCCAGCCGGTCGGCCTGACCGCCGAGGACATCGCCGTCGTGGAGCGGGAGGTCAACGACCGCGTGCTCGGCAACAGCGACGTCGTGACCCGCCTGATGAGCCCGCAGGAAGCCGTCCAACTCGGCGCCATGGCCCTGTTCGGCGAGAAATACGGCGACGAGGTCCGCGTCGTCTCGATGGGCGGACGCGACCCCGATGCCAACAAGGAGTTCTCGATCGAACTCTGCGGCGGCACCCATGTCCGCCGCACCGGCGACATCGGCCTGTTCAAGATCGTCGGCGAAGGCGCCGTCGCCGCCGGCGTCCGCCGGATCGAGGCGCTGACCGGCTACGGCGCCGCGGCCTACCTCAACGAGCAGGAACACCTGCTCCACCAGACGGCCGCCGCCCTCAAGGCGACCCCGACGGAAGTCCCGGCCCGCGTCGCGTCCCTGGTGGACGAGCGCCGCCGGCTGGAGCGCGAAGTCGCCGACCTCCGCCGCCAGATCGCCATGGGCGGCGGCTCCGGCCCGGCCGGTGGCGGCGAGAAGGAGGTTGCCGGCGTCAAGTTCGCGGCCCGCGTGATCGACGGCATGCCCGCCAAGGACCTCAAGCCGATGGCCGACGAGATGAAGAAGCAGGTCGGCTCCGGCGTGATAGCCCTGATCGCGGTCAACGACGGCAAGGCCTCCCTGGTCGTCGCCGTCACCGAAGACCTGACCGGCCGCTTCAGCGCCGTCGATCTGGTCAAGGCCGGTGCGGCAGCCGTCGGCGGCAAAGGCGGCGGCGGCCGCCCCGACATGGCCCAGGCAGGCGGCCCCGACGGCGCCAACGCCAACGACGCCCTCACGGCGATCGAGCAGGCGATGGCGGTGCCGGCATGATGAAGTTCACCGGTACCGAAAACTACGTCGCCACCGACGATCTCCGCGTCGCCGTCAATGCCGCCGTGGCGCTTCAGCGGCCGCTGCTGGTCAAGGGCGAGCCGGGTACCGGCAAGACGATCCTGGCCGAGGAGATCGCCAAGGCGCTCGACCGTCCGCTGATCCAGTGGCACATCAAGTCCACCACCAAGGCCCAGCAGGGCCTCTACGAGTACGATGCGGTCAGCCGCCTGCGCGACAGCCAGCTCGGCGACGAGCGGGTGCGCGACATCGGCAACTACATCGTCAAGGGCAAGCTATGGGAAGCGTTCGAGGCGGAGAAGCCGTCCGTCCTGCTGATCGACGAGATCGACAAGGCCGATATCGAGTTCCCGAACGACCTGCTGCTCGAACTCGACCGGATGGAGTTCTTCGTCTACGAGACGCGGCAGGTGATCAAGGCGCGCCAGCGTCCGGTCGTGATCATCACCTCCAACAACGAGAAGGAGCTGCCCGACGCCTTCCTGCGCCGCTGCTTCTTCCACTACATCCGCTTCCCCGACCCGGAAACGATGGCCCGCATCGTCGATGTCCATTATCCCGGCATCAAGGCCGACCTGATCCGCGATGCGCTGACGCTGTTCTATGAAGTCCGCGAGACGCCGGGCCTCAAGAAGAAGCCCAGCACGTCGGAACTGCTGGACTGGATCAAGCTGCTGATGGTCGAGGACGTCTCGCCCGAGACGCTCCGCACCCGCGATCCCAAGAAGCTGATCCCGCCGCTCCACGGCGCCTTGCTGAAGAACGAGCAGGACGTCCACCTGTTCGAGCGTCTGGCCTTCCTCAGCCGCCGGGAGCGGGGCGGGGACTAAGCGGGAAAGGGCACGGTAAGGCAGGCAAGGCAGAGCACCGGCGATGTTCACGACCTTCTTCTACGAATTGCGCAAGGCCCAGGTGCCGGTTTCCCTCAAGGAGTATCTGGCGCTGATGGAGGCGATGCGGCAGGGGATCGCCGACTACAGCGTCGAGGACTTCTACTACCTGTCGCGCACCTGCCTCGTTAAGGACGAGCGCAACATCGACCGCTTCGATCAGGTCTTCTCCCACGTCTTCAAGGGGCTGGAAGGCGTTGCCGACGGCACCGATCCCGTCACCGCCGAAATCCCGGAGGAATGGCTCCGTAAGCTGGCGGAGAAGTACCTGACGGAGGAGGAGAAGCGGCAGATCCAGTCGCTCGGCGGCTGGGAAAAGCTGATGGAGACGCTGGCCCAGCGGCTGGCCGAGCAGCAGGGCCGCCACCAGGGGGGCTCCAAGTGGATCGGCACGGCCGGCACGTCGCCCTTCGGCGCCTATGGCTACAACCCCGAAGGCATCCGCATCGGCCAGGACAAGAGCCGCCACCGCCGGGCGGTCAAGGTCTGGGACAAGCGGGAGTTCCGAAACCTCGACGACACGGTCGAGCTTGGCACCCGCAACATCAAGGTGGCCTTGCGCCGGCTGCGCAAGTTCGCACGGCAGGGCGCCGCCGAGGAGTTGGATCTTCCCGATACGATCCGCTCGACCGCCCGCAACGCCGGGACGCTCGACCTCAAGATGGTCCGGGAGCGGCACAACAGCGTCAAGGTGCTGCTGTTCCTGGATATCGGTGGCTCGATGGACGATCATATCCGCATCTGCGAAGAGCTGTTTTCCGCAGCACGCGGGGAATTCAAGCACCTCGAATACTTCTATTTCCACAACTGCGTCTACGAAGGCGTCTGGCGCGACAACCGCCGCCGCCATGCCGAGCGCATGTCCACCTGGGACGTGATCCACACCTACGCCGCCGACTACAAGCTGGTCTTCGTCGGCGACGCCGCCATGAGCCCCTACGAGATCGTCTATCCGGGAGGCAGCGTCGAGCACTGGAACGAGGAGGCGGGGCAGGTTTGGCTCCAGCGGCTGCTACAGACCTACAGCCGCTCTATCTGGCTCAATCCTGCCCCTCAGAACTACTGGAGCTACACCGAGAGCACCCGCATCCTCCAGCGTCTGATGGACGGCCGGATGTATCCCCTGACGCTCGACGGACTGGATGCCGGCATGAAGGAACTCAGCCGCTGAGGTTTTGGCATTACGTCAGAGATGCCGAACGTTGCGGCAGAGCCACAGTCCTGCGGCATTTTTGTCCGCCTATCATCTGAAATATGGATAGACCAGCCGGTCCGGTACGATGAGAAACGATCGTCGTGCCCACCGTCTCTTGTGGGTAACGATGTGGACATAAGCTGGATTTCATTGATTCGATTGGCTTCCCGGGAGAATTCGAAAGCTAGGTTCCATCAGCCGTCATTAGCCAACATGGCCTCGAACATTTCAGTCGGCTTATGAAATAAACAAATGGTTTACTACTTTTGCATATAAATGTAACAGCAACCCTCTAGGCATAGACGGGCTTATCTGGTAGCCTCTTTGGACGTCGGCACTAGATGTAGAGACTTATGGAAAGCGGAACGCGATATGCGGCGCACCATGGTCCTGCTGGCTATAATTAATAGAGACCCGGATGAGTGGAGACAGCGCATGAGTTGGACTGACGAGCGGGTAGAGCAGTTGAAGCAACTCTGGGGCCAGGGTATGAGCGCGAGCGAAATCGCGGATACTCTGGGCGATATTACCCGTAACGCGGTTATCGGGAAGGCCCACCGCCTCGGACTTTCCGGACGGCCTTCACCGATCAAGAAGAAGCCGTCGCGCGGGGCCACGATCCTTGCGCTGACGGAGCGCATGTGCAAATGGCCGGTCGGCGACCCCAAGCACGCGGATTTCCATTTCTGCGGCAAGACTGCCCAGGCCGGCATGCCCTACTGCGCCGAACACGCCGCCATCGCCTACCAGCCCAGTTCCAAGAAGCGTGACGAGGACCGCGAGCGCAAGGTGGGCGCCGCCTGATCCGATTATCTCCATAGATCCGCTGACAAGCCCGCTGGTGCCCGCCAGCGGGCTTCTTTTTTGTGCCGGCGCATGTTGCTCACCATCGCACCCATCCCCGAAGCCATCCAGGCAAACGAAAAGGGGCGCCGGTGGGCGCCCCTTCCGCTTGATCGTCTTCCCAGGAAACGGACAGCCCCGCAAGGGCCTGTCCGAAACCTTCCGCCGACGAAGACCCGCTGCCAGGATTACTGGAAGCGGACTTCGGCGCGACGGTTGGAGGGCTCACGCACGCCGTCGCCGGTCGCGATCAGCGGCTGGGTCTCGCCGAGGCCGCGGGTCGCGATCTGGCCAGCCGGCACGCCGCGCTGGACCAGGGCGTCACGGACAGCACCGGCGCGACGCTCGGACAGGCGCTGGTTGTAGGCCGGCGAACCCGAGGTGTCGGTGTGGCCGACGACGTTCAGGCGGCTGGCGCTGGTCCGGCGCGCATCCGACACGACCGTGTTCAGGATGTCCTGAGCGGCCGGGGTGATGGCGTACTTGTCGAAGTCGAAGAACACGAAGTAGACGGCGTTCGCCAGCGGAGCGGCCGGCGGAACGGCGGCGGCCGGAGCGACGGCGGCTGCCGGCGGCGGAGGGCAGTCATAGCTTCCCGCGTGGAGAACGGCGGTGTTGTTAGCTGCAATCACGGGCTTACCGGTGGAGTCCACCACCGTGTTGCACTTCACCGGAGCGCTTTGAGCCAGCACGCTGGCGGGCGCAACCACCGACATCGCCAGGAACGCAAAGACGCCCGAGGCAGCGATTTGATTAAGGCGCACGACCTTCTCCCTTGAGCTGAATTGGTGCATCAACGTAACGCGTACACGCGAGAGTCCAGTGCTGAAAACACATACGCCGCGGGCACGGTTCCTACTTAGATCCGAAGAACGGAAATTACCCCGTAACATCCAGAACGCGGAGTAACCTGCCGAAAACAAACGGTCTTCACAAGCTTCGCGGTACAGGCCCGGATCGCCGCAAATTCCTGTAACCGTGGTAGCAGCGGGGCAATCTATATCATGGTACTCTAAAACAAAATCCCGGCAACCAAAATATAATCGACTATCCGTTATGAGCCGGATGTCAGTAGTCCAAATCGTCGTGCTTGAACTGGACCAACTTGCCTTTGGAGAGGGAGAGCAGCAAGACGGCTATCAGCTCATGCATGATGACGGTGTGATGGTTATCCGTCTTCTGCATGTAATGGCGCAGGGCGTCACGGACTTTGTGAACTCCAGTGACGTCGATGAATATATCGATGTCTTCGCCAAGGCCGGCAAGTTCAAGAAAATCGCTATAGGTCTTCACACCCTTGGAGCGTGCGATTACCATGCCGTGGGCATCTGGATTAAGGTCGGCTATGCCGACAACCTTGACGAAATCTGCCGAAAGGAGCTGTTCGAGCAGTGGTGCGCCGGTTTCACCTGCCCCGACAATCGCGATTCTGATCTTGTGTGGCATCTTTGCAATTCCTCAGCACGGCATGTCACAGTAACTCTTCGGCGTGCTGGCGCATCTGACGGACACCATCTCGCGAAGCCGTGGTGAGATTTACCCGCAACTCCATAAAAAGCAACCCCGCCCGAACGAATCGGGCGGGGTTGCGGCAAAACGACGGCATCGCCGGGGCGGTGCCGTCCCGTTCCGGGCTCAGGCCGAGGCCATCGCCTTCTTCAGGTTCTCGTCAAGCTTGTCCAGGAACTGCTTGGTGGTCAACCAGGGCTGGTCCGGACCGATCAGGATGGCGAGGTCCTTGGTCATGGCGCCGGCCTCGACGCTGTCGACGCAGACCTTTTCCAGGGTCTGGGCGAAGGCGGTGACATCCGGCGTATTGTCGAACTTGCCGCGATAGGACAGGCCCTGCGTCCAGGCGAAGATCGACGCGATCGGGTTGGTCGAGGTCTCGCGGCCCTTCTGGTGCTCGCGGTAGTGACGGGTCACCGTGCCGTGGGCGGCCTCGGCCTCCACCGTGTTGCCATCGGGCGTCAGCAGGACCGAGGTCATCAGGCCCAGCGAGCCGAAGCCCTGCGCCACGGTGTCGGACTGCACGTCGCCGTCGTAGTTCTTGCAGGCCCACACGAAGCCGCCGTCCCACTTCATCACGCTGGCGACCATGTCGTCGATCAGGCGGTGCTCGTAGGTCTGGCCGATCTTCTTGAACTCGTCGGCGAACTCTGCGTCGAAGACCTCCTGGAACAGGTTCTTGAAGCGGCCGTCGTAGACCTTCAGGATCGTGTTCTTGGTCGACAGGTAGACTGGCAGCTTGCGCGCCAAGCCGTAGTTGAAGCAGGCGCGGGCGAAGCCGCGGATGCTTTCGTCCAGATTGTACATGCCCATGGCGACGCCGGCTTCCGGGAACTGGAAGACGTCGTAGGTCGTGGGTTCGCCGCCGCCGTCGGGCGTGAAGGTCATCGTCAGCTTGCCGGGACCGGGGACCTGGAAGTCGGTCGCGCGGTACTGGTCGCCGAAGGCGTGACGGCCGATGATCAGGGGCTTGGTCCAGCCCGGAACCAGGCGCGGAACGTTGGAGCAGATGATCGGCTCGCGGAAGACGGTGCCGCCCAGGATGTTGCGGATCGTGCCGTTGGGCGACTTCCACATCTTCTTGAGGTTGAATTCCGTGACGCGCTGTTCGTCCGGAGTGATCGTCGCGCACTTCACGCCCACGCCATACTGCTTGATGGCATTGGCCGCATCGACGGTGACCTGATCTTCGGTCTTGTCGCGATATTCGACGCCCAGATCGTAGTATTTCAGATCGATGTCGAGATAGGGCAGGATCAGCTTTTCTTTGATGAACTGCCAGATGATCCGGGTCATCTCATCGCCGTCGAGTTCGACGACCGGGTTAGCGACCTTAATCTTTGCCATGTAAAATTCTCCCGGTTGGGCGGGTAGCGTGAGGTTCTTGGGCGCGCTGGATTGCCACCCGCTGTCGGTTCAGGCGGGCGGTTCAGGCGTCATGCGACGTGCCGGCGGCGGTCGGCCGCCGGCCTTGACGGCGCGTCTTATAGCACCGACGATTGCTCATAAGAAGCCGCACTTGACGCCAGCGGTCTCGAGTCGCAGGGGGCGCCGCTCAGAGCCACTTGGTGTCGGGGCTGATCACCGGTTCCGGCTCGGCCGACAGCGCCGGCAGCACGTCCTCGATCCGGTCGACCACGGTGAATAGCTTGCGGTGCGCCGGCTGGGCGAACCCCTGGGCGATCATGTGGTCCAGCAGCTCCTCCAGCGCAGTCCAGTAGCCGTCGACATTGGCGACGACGATCGGCTTGTCGTGGAGGCGGAGCTGCTTCCACGTCAAGATCTCGAAGGTCTCGTCCAGGGTGCCCAGGCCGCCGGGCAGCACGACGAAGGCGTCGGAGCGGTCGACCATCATGCGCTTGCGGGTGTGCATGCTGTCCACCACCAGCAGCTCGGTCAGGCCGGTATGCTCGACCTCCAGCACCTGGATATGCTCGGGGATGATGCCGACCACCGAGCCGCCGGCCGCCAGGGTGGCGTCGGCGACGATGCCCATCAAGCCGACGCGGCCGCCGCCATAGACGAGCTGATGGCCGTTCTGGCCCAGCAGCGTGCCGAGCTGGTGGGCGGCATCCTTATAGGTGTCGCTGACCCGGCTCGACGAGCCGCAATATACGCAAACTGAAAAGACGTCCTTCATTCCATCACCTTTGCGGACCGGGGAGGCCGGGACGCCTGTTCCCAGGTTTCCCGCCACCCACGGTCGATCCGTCCGTCACGCCCAGCGTCTCACGGTCGAGCGCTTACGCCAAGCGTCGGCGTGACGCTCCGTCGCATCAACACGCTTGGAGGATATCCGCTCCCGGCCTTTCGCGCCATGAGTGCCGCCGGCGCATCCCCATAAGGTGCGACATGGTTTCGGTGAAGATTATTTCGGCGGACAAAGCGGCGGCTATTGACGTAACTTGTTTGCAATCTGATCTGGACTGAATAACCATCCGATCGTCCAGCGGCGGAATTGGCGGTTTCGTTCCGGTCTGCCGACGGACAGGAAGCGGGGCGGCTGTGCAGAGAGCGCTCATCATCGGTGGCATCGGCGTCGCGTTCCTGGGCGCGGCGCATATCCTGACTTCGGTCGATCGGGCCGATCCGCCCGACGTGCTGTCCCTGACCACCCCGATCCAGACGAATACCGCCACGGCGAACAAGGCCCCGCCGACTATCCAGCCGAAGCCGGACCCGTTCCGGCATGGGGCGCCGGCCATGCCGCCTTCGCTGGAGACGGCCCCGCAGATCCCGGCGGCATCCAGGCTTCCAGTAAGTCCCATGCCCACCGTTCCCATGCCGACCTTCGATGTCGTCCGGGTCAATCCGCAGGGCAATGCCGTGATCGCCGGCCGGGCGGAGCCCCATGCCCTCGTCACCGTCCTCGACGGCGGCCGCCCGATCGGGCGGACGACGGCCGACCAGCGCGGCGAATGGGTGCTGCTTCCGGAAGACAGTCTAGCCCCCGGCGGACGCCAGCTCAGCCTGTCGTCGCAGCGAGCGGATGCGGACGAAGCCGAGCAGTCCCGCGACGTCGTCGTTCTGGTCGTGCCGGAGCCGGCGAAGGACGTCGCCGGCCAGCCGGCGTCCGACCGCTCCGGCGCGCTGGCGCTGGCTGTCCCCCGGGACGGCTCCACGGATGGGGGCAACGCCCCGGCGCTGCTCCAGGCGCCTCCGGCGGCCGGAAAGCGCATCGCCTCGTCCGGCAATTCCATCCCCGCCCTGGGCGCGGCCCCGCTTCCGCCGGGCGGCGTCACGGTTGACGTCGTCGACTACGGCGCCGACGGGCGCGCCGGCATCGGCGGACGAGCGCCACCGAACGCCCGGATCCAGGTCTATCTCGACAACGTCCTGATCGGCCACTCCGTATCCGACGCCGAGGGGCGCTGGGGGTTGACGCCGGACCAGCCGGTCCGGCCCGGCCGCTATACCCTGCGCGCCGACCATGTCTCAGGCGGCGGCCGGGTCAGCGCCCGTGCGGAGATTCCGTTCCAGATGGCCGATCAGGCGGCGCAGAACCTGCCGACCGGCCAGAACATCGTGGTCCAGCCCGGCGCCAGCCTGTGGCGGATCGCCCGGCGTACCTACGGCGACGGTGTCCGCTTCAGCGTGATCTACGAGGCGAACCAGTCCCAGATCCGCGACCCCGACCTCATATATCCAGGTCAGATCTTCACCGTCCCCCAGGTAAACTGACCCCCGACTTCCCGACCTCCACTTCAGAGGAGGTCTGACAGAATGCGCAGATAGGGCCGGACCTCCTGGAGGAACTGGACTATTTCGTACACTACGCCGGTCACGTCGATATGCTCCTCGACATGCGACTCGCCGATCACCAGGATCTTCTGCCCGCCGTCGACCACGAAGCAGGACCGCGCCAGATGCTGGGTCGCGCGCAGGATCGCCAGGATGTCGCGCCGGCGCTGGGGCGACTGCGCCGTATAGGGCACATAGCCAAGCTCCGCCCAGATCCGGAACCGGCTGCCGTCGCCGACCGGATCGATCGAGACGTGGTACAGTACGTCGTCGATCGCGAAGCGCTGCTTCGACGGGGCGGGGGTGGCGGCTATGCCGAGCAGGCCGTCCGCATTGATGTGGACGGTGCCCAGCCGGAGCGGCAGGGCGGCCTGGGAAACTTCAGCAAGAGGCTGCATGTCGATCACTCGCCTGTCCCGCAAAACACCGCTGGGGAAAAGAACCGGTCGGGAAAACGACCGGTCCGGAAAAGAAATAGCCGCATCACCCGCGGCCGTGGCGGAGCAGAATCACGTTTCGCGACTTAATATGCGGTAAATGCGCCGTCCGAACCGGTAGCGCTGGTTTGCATCCGCGCTCCGGTGCCATAAGTAACGGGGTCCGGCGCATTCCGCCGGACCCCGACCCGGTATCCGACCGTACATTCGACCGTCCGGCGCCAATCGCCGCCAGCACATCGCAGGAACAAGCCTCCGACCATGTCCGCACTGCAATCCGTCGTCGTTCCGATCAACCGGGCCGGTTGGCCCTTCATCGCGGTGTTCGCCGCGGTCACCGCCGTCCTGGCCTTCGTCGCCCAGCCGCTGGGCTGGGTCGGGGCGATCCTGACCGCGTGGTGCGTCTACTTCTTCCGCGACCCCGACCGCGTGGTGCCGGCCCGTCCGGGACTGCTGGTCAGCCCGGCGGACGGGACGGTCCAGATGATCGTGCCGGCGGTGCCCCCGACGGAGCTCGGCATGGGCGACCAGCCCCGCCTGCGCGTCAGCATCTTCCTCAACGTCTTCAACGTCCACGTCAACCGGACGCCCGCCGCCGGCACGGTGGAAGCCGCCGCCTACCACAAGGGCAAGTTCCTCAACGCGGCGCTGGACAAGGCGAGCGAGGAGAACGAGCGGATGGCGATCCGGCTGCGGCTGGACGACGGGCGGGAGATCGCCTTCGTCCAGATCGCCGGCCTCGTCGCCCGCCGCATCATCTGCCATCTCAAGCCGGGCCAGACCGTCGCCGCCGGCGAGCGCTACGGCCTGATCCGCTTCGGCAGCCGGACCGACATCTACCTGCCCGACGGCGTCCATCCCCAGGTGATCGTCGGCCAGACGACCATCGGAGGCGAAACCATCATCGCCGACCTGAACTCGACCGAGCCGGCCCGGCTCGGGGAGGTGCGCTGACATGACCAACCGGACCGAACGTCCCCGCCGCCGGAGCCGGCCGCCGCGCCTGCGCGGATTGTCGATCAACCGCATGCTGCCGAACATGCTGACCATGCTGGCGCTGTGCGCCGGCGTCACCGCCATGCGCTTCGCCATCCAGGGCCGGTTCGAAGCCGCCGTGGTGTCGATCATGGTGGCGGCCGTGCTCGACGCGCTGGACGGCAGGATCGCCCGCCTGCTCAACGGCCAGAGCAAGTTCGGCGAGGAGCTGGACAGCCTGTCCGACGTGGTCAGCTTCGGCGTCGCTCCGGCCATCACCCTGTACCTGTGGGTGCTCGCCGGGGCCGGCACGCCGGGTTGGATCGCTGTCCTGGCCCTCAGCGTCTGCGCGGCGCTGCGACTCGCGCGGTTCAATTCCAAGCTGGGCGACAGCGACCTGCCGCCTTACGCCTACAACTATTTTACCGGTGTGCCGGCTCCGGCGGCGGCCGGTCTCGCACTGCTGCCGCTAGTGTTCTCGTTCGAAGCCGGCACCACCGTGTTCGGCCATCCGCTGTTCGTCGGAATTTGGGCGGGCGCCATCGCGTTGCTGATGGTCAGCCAGCTGCCGACGTTCTCGTTCAAAGGCGTCCGGGTCCCGCAGAAATTCGTGATCCCGGTCCTGGCCGGCGTCGGCCTGATCGCCGCCATGCTCGTCAGCACGCCCTGGCTGACGCTGTCGCTGATCGGCATCGCCTACCTCATCAGTCTGCCGTTCAGCTACCGCCAGTACCGCCGCCTGAGGATCGAGGCGGAAAAGCTTCACGCCTCCAACGCCGCAATGGCCACCGATCTCCCGGAAGGCGACACCGCGGACGACGACGAAGCCGGGCCGTTCTCCCCGGAAATCCGCTGACCCGACGCTCCTCCCGGCCATGCTTGACGCCCGCCTGCGCCGCCTGATCGACCCGCCGCTGGACCGACTCGGTGCCAGCCTCGGTCGGCGCGGGATCGGTGCGGATGCAGTGACGCTGGCCGGCTTCGCGGTCGGCGCCGCGTCCTTCCCGGCGCTGGCGGCCGAGGCCTACGGTCTCGCCCTGCTGCTCATCCTGCTCAACCGCGTGATGGACGGCCTGGACGGCGCAGTGGCGCGCCATGCCGGAACCACCGATTTCGGCGGCTACCTGGATATCGTCTGCGACTTCCTGTTCTATTCGGGCGTCGTGTTCTTCTTCGCGGTCGGTCGGCCGGAACAGGCGCTGCCCGCCGCCTTCCTGATCTTCAGCTTCATCGGTACCGGATCGTCGTTCCTGGCCTATGCCGTCTTCGCCGCCAAGCGCGGCGTGACCACCAGCATCCGGGGGACCAAGTCCCTCTATTATATCGGCGGCCTGACCGAGGGGGCGGAGACGATCGCCCTGTTCGCGGCGCTCTGCCTGTTCCCCGATGCCTTCGCGTGGCTGGCCTGGGGCTTCGGCGCGCTGTGCTGGATCACCACCGCCGCCCGGATTGCGGCGGCGGCCGGCGCCTTCCGCCCCTAACGAGCCGCCTCTTCAGCAAAAGCACGCTGGCGTAGGTCGGGCCGCTTCAGCCCGACATCCAACGTTCCAGACCGGCTATGCTCAGCCCTGGACGCAGTTATAGGCAGAAACCCTGCTGTTACGGGCCTCGTTCTCGTACCGCTCCACCAGGGCCGACTTGCGTCCCCAGGTTCGGCAGACCCCGTCCGCGTCGGCATCGATCGCCTCTTCCGGCGCACTGTCCACCGGATGGGTGATCGTGATCGCCGCCGGCATCCGCGTCGGCGGCTCGTCCGGTCCGGCGCAGGCGGCCAGCGCCAGGACGCCCAGGACCAAGCCGGCTGTCGGCATCCGCACCGCTCAGGCGCCTTCGCCGAACGACTCGGGCGCCACCTCGACCAGATCGCCGCGCCCTTCCAGGGCCTCGACCACCTTCTGCCAGTGCTCCGCACCGGGCAGGTCGAGCGTCACCGTCGTCAGACCCTCCTCGCCGGAATGGCTGGCGGTCTGCCCGGTCTGGCCGAAACGCTGGCCCAGATCCTCGAGCACGGAGCTTTCCAGCCCCTCGTTCCGCTCGCCCTCGTAGCTGTATATGATCTTCATGAACGCTCTCCCTTATCCGGTCTTCAGTCCCGCCTCAGTCCCGCCCGTGGACCTCGGCCGGCGGACTGGTCGCCTCGACGGCGGTGAAACTCTCCAGAATCTTATATGTGTGCTCGGCGCCCTTCGGCACCGTCCAGCTGTCGCCCGGCTCCAGCTTTACCATCTGTCCTTCCAGATGAAGCTCGGCGCTGCCGGAGATGACGTAGCCGACCGTCTCATAGTCGCGGCGGGACGGCTGCTTGGCCTCGGCCGGCTGTTCGTCCTGCCACAGGCGCATCGACAGGGATTTGCCGGAAGCCAGATATTTCTGGCCCTGCTCGCCCTTGGGAGAATGGGCGGAATCGATCTTCTTCACGGTCGTATCGGCCATGGGGCCTCCTGGGTCTGATGGGATCGGGCGGGTGTCCGGACAGCGTCCGGACCCTGACGACAACATGACCCGCCCGGCGTGGTTCCCCGCTCAGCCGACCGTGACCCGGTCGAAGTCCGCCGCCACCCGCGCGTTCCCGAACTCCGCCCTGGCTTCGGCCTCCACCAGACCCTTGGCGTACCGGTTGGACTGATGGTTCAGCCAAAGCTGGCCGACCCCGGCCTCGATCGCCAGCCGCGTCGCCTGACCGACGGTCAGGTGGCTCCGCGCCTCCGCCTTGTCGGCGTCGGCGTTCAGGAAGGTCGCTTCGATCACCAGCAGGTCGACGCCCCGGACATGCTCCGCCAGGCCCTCGGTGGTCTCGCAGTCGCCGACCACTGCGATTCGCGATCCGCGCCGCTCCGGCCCCAGCACTTGGCCGGGCTCGATCCGCCGCCCGTCCGTCAGGGTGACCGCCTTCCCACGCGCCAGCAGCCCGCGCTCCTCCCCCGCCGGGACGCCGAGTTCGTCCAGCAGCGCGCCGTTCAGCGGCTGGCGCGGCGTTTCCTCGAACAGGAAGCCGAAGCAGTCGTCGCCCGCATGACGGACCGGGAAGGCCGACACCGTCAGGTCGGGCGCGGTGAAGAGGGGGCCGGCCGACAGCTCGATCCAGTCCAGCCGCATGCGTGGCGGACCGTCCGGCCAGACGACCTCCTCCAGCAGCCGGCGCGCCAGCTTCAGCGGACCGGGGCCGGCATGGATCGCCAGCCCGGCAGTACTGCGCCACAGGTTGAGCGTCCCCGCCAGCCCGCCCAGGCCCAGCAGGTGGTCCAGGTGCCCATGCGTCAGCAGCACCTTGTCCAGCCGCCGGAAGCCTAAGCCGCTGGCCATCAGCTGGCGCTGTGTACCCTCGCCGCAATCGATCAGGAAACGGTGGCGTCCATATTCCACGAGCAGGGATGAAAGACCCCGGTCGGTGGTCGGCACGCTGGCTGAAGTGCCCAGAAAGGTGATCTCGAACATGGCGCGGACTTTAACATACCGGGCCGCGATGTTGCGCCCGCCGTGCCGGTCCCCCACAATCGGCAAGTGAGGGAACGGCTGGGCCGAACCGGCCGAAGGAAATAGGCGACGTGCGGTGATTAACTCCTGGTACGCAATCCTGCTGAGCTGTGCGGTCTTCGGTTTCGCCGGCTTCCAGTTCATGCTCATCCGCACCGGCCTTTGGTCCGCAGCTCCCTACGAGGCGGCCGGGCTGACCGTCACGCTGGTCCTGCCGCCGGTCGTGACGGCGCTGGTGGCGTTCCGGATCGGTCTCCGCCGGGTCCGGCGGATCTTCGCAGCGCGTCCGGACAGCGAGCACGAGCAGGTCATGATCCGCATCCTGCTGGTCAGCCTGAACCTTGCCTACGTCCTGGTGCTGATCCTGGCCGTCGGCCCGCCCGACATCTTCGTCGGATCGGTCCTGATCCTGCCGCCGGGCTTCGCCGGCACCTGGCTGCTGCTGATCCTGCTGATGCTGCACCCGGCCCCTTCGGTCCCCCGCCGGGTCCTCGGCAACATGCTCGACATGGCGATGGTCAGCGCCTTCCTCTATGTCGGCGGCGCCATGGCCGCACCCTGGTACCTGATCTATCTCTGGGTGACGTTCGGCAACGGCTTCCGCTACGGCACCCGGTTCCTGGAGGTGTCGGCCGTCCTCGGCGCGGCAACCTTCGCCCTGGTCATTCATGTCACCCCCGTCTGGCGAGACATTCCCTATATCGCCTACGGCCTGCTGGTGGCGCTGGTTGTGCTGCCGGCCTATGTCGTCCGCCTGATTCGCCAGCTGACGGAAGCGAAGGCCCAGGCGGAAGCCGCCAACCGGGCCAAGGGACGGTTCCTCGCGACCGTCAGCCACGAATTGCGGACGCCGCTGACCGCCATCATCGGCATGGGCGACATGATGATGAACACCCGGCTGGACGCCGACCAGCGGGAAATGGCGGCCACCGTCAACACTTCCGCCCGGCAGCTGCTGTCACTTATCACCGACGTCCTCGACTTCTCGCAGCTCGAGGAAGCCAAGCTCGCCATCGATCAGGTGCCGTTCGACCTGCACCGGGTCGTCTGCGATACCCGGCTGATGCTGCGCGGCCAAGCCCGCATGAAGCGGCTCGCCCTGCGGCTGGTGATCGACGCCGACGTGCCTCGCCGGATCGTCGGCGACGACCGCAGGCTTCAGCAGGCCCTGACCAACCTGCTGGCGAATGCCGTCAAGTTCACCGAACGAGGCGCCGTCACCCTGTCGGTCAGGGTGGTCCAGCAGGGCGTGCTGGAGTTTCGCGTCACCGATACCGGCATCGGCATAGCGCCGCAGCATCTCGACCGCATCTTCGACCGCTTCACCCAGGCGGAAGACGACATCAACCGCCGCTATGGCGGAACCGGCCTCGGCCTGGCGATCTCGCGCCAGCTGGTGGAACTGATGGGCGGAGCCATCGGGGTGTCGAGCGAGCTTCATCGCGGCAGCGAATTCTGGATCACCTTGCCCTGCCGGCCCGCAAAGCCCGGATCGGATCCCGCCGCTCCACCCGCCGCCGTAACGCCTCTGCTGGTGACGGCCGGCGCCGAGTCGAGGCTGGCCACCCTGGGTCCCGGCTTGAATTCCGCCCTGGGTCGCCATGCCGAGATCGCCGATCCGGTCGAGGCGGACACGGTGCTCGCCGATATCTTCCGCGACTCGGAAGGTACCACTCCGGTCCTCCTGATCCCGGTGGAGGCGCTGGACGATCCGTCCACCGGCATCGCGGCATGGTTACAGGCGGGCAACGGCGTCGAGCGTTCCATCGCCATACTGATGGGATCGTCGGCGGCGGAGGCGGCGGGCCGCTGCCGGGAATGGCTCAGCGAACTGGTCCTGACCTGCCCGATGGAGGCGGACCGGGTGGCGTCGGCGCTGGCCGCCGCGCGCGGATTGGCTGGCTTGGCGGCCGGAGCCTCGGCCCCGGGGGCCGAGCCCGTCGCCGCCGCCCAGCGCCGGCGGATCCTCGTGGCGGAGGACAACGCGATCAATCGCCGCGTGATCGAGAAGATCCTTCAGCGCGCCGGTCATGACCCAATCTTCGCCGCCGACGGCGACGAGGCGCTGGATCTGCTCGACCGCATGAGCTTCGACATCGTGCTGATGGACATGAACATGCCGGCCATCAGCGGCCTGGACGTCGCCCGGATGTACCGGTTCACCCATACTGACCATCCGCACCTGCCGATCGTCGCCCTGACGGCGGAAGCCACCGAGCAGGCGCGCCGCCAATGCGCCGATGCCGGCATGGACGCGTTCCTGACCAAGCCGGTCGATCCGAAGGCGCTGTTCGCGACCATCGACCGGCTGGTCGGCGGTCAGCCGGCCGAGCCCGGAACGCTTCGGCCGGAACCGGCATCGGACGAGCGGCACCCCGAGTCGCCGCTGCCGGAGGCTCCGGATCTTGCCGACTCCGGGACGAACGCGGGCACGAACGAACCCAGCATCGACGTCGCGGCCCTGGACAAGCTGCGCTCGGTCGATGACGACCCGTCGTTCATCGCCCAGATCGCGGACGAGTTCCTGCACGATGCCGAGGATTTATTGATCGAACTGGAGCACGCCTGGGCCTGCGGCGATCTCTACGCCTTCAAGGACCATGCCCACTCGCTGCGCAGCAGCGCGTCCTATGTCGGCGCAAGCCGGATGGTGCGTCTTCTGCTGTATTGCCGCGATGTGTCTAGGGAAACGCTGGCGGAGGAAGGTTACCGCCGCGTCCGGGAAATCCAGGCCGAGTTCGCCCGGGTCCGCACGGCGCTCCGCGAACTCGCCTGAAATCAGTCGCCGCAACCGGTCATCGCCAGGTCTTCCATGTCGGCATCGGCGCGGGCGCGGCGGCGGCCCTGGGCCGCGACCAGGCGCTCCATCATCTTCAGGTCGATCGGGCTCAGCGTCATCGCGGTATCGACCCACAGATCGGTGATGCCGTTCAGGTCCTGCAAGGTGATCGGATTGACCCGCTGGCGCGCCTGATAGATCGCCCGCTGGGCGGCGTGGCGGCGCGCGTTCTTCCGGACGTAGTCGTTGAGCGCCTCTTCGCCCCGGCCGTCCTCGGCCAGCACGTCGACGATGCCCATGTCGTACAGTTCGGCGCCGGTATAGATGCGGCCGCTCATGATCATGCGCTCGGCGGTCGCGGCATTGGTCCGGCGGGCGATGAAGTTATAGGCGCCCATGCCGGGGAACAGGTTGAACATGATCTCGGGCAGGCCGAACTTGGCGCTTCGCTCCGCGATGATGACGTTGCTCGACAGCGCCGCCTCGAAACCGCCGCCCAGCGCGTCGCCCTGAACCAGCGACACCGTGATGATCGGCAGGTCGAGCGCCATCGAATTGGCGTGGACTTCGGCGACGCAGGCGCGGGCATAAGCCGTCAGGGCCGCCCGGTCGCGCTTCCGGATCAGGTTGGCGAACAGGTGAAGGTCGCCGCCCAGGTTGAAGATGCCCGGCATCCTGGAGGCGAGCACCATGTACTTCACCTGCGGGTCCTGGCTTGCGGCGGCGCCGTGCCGGGATGCCAGCAGCTGGCGCATCCGGCGCAGTTCGGCCAGCACCTCCGGAGTGAAGCTCGGCCGGTTGCTGAACTGGAAACGGCACCAGAAAACCCCTGTCTTGGTGTCGAAATCGAGATCCAGTTCGCGGAACTGGCCGTCAAGCTGAACGGGAGCCCGGCGCGGCTGTTCCGCCACGCAAGAATTGCCAACAATTTTAACTGAATTAGAAACAGTGTCGGCAATCTGTTCGAGCATGATTATCTCCATCACTTCAATATTGCGGAAAACGACGGTCGAGGCCGGTTCCGATCGCCAAGGGCAGGGTGAAGCAGGTGTCACTCGATATTTTGGGGTATATACCTAAGAAAATGTTAATTTGATTTATTATGTTTGAGGTCGGCTTTGATTTATCGATAGCGTCGTTCTAGACTTAATGAGTAAGGATTACGGGCAATATGGTATTTACTTTCGGTAAAGTTTTATGAAGCAATCATGGGCCAGACCTGTGTGTGAATTGATCCCGCCACGTCACGGCGATCGATTTGGCCCGCGAGTGTGGTCCGCGATGAGGAAACCAGCACAGAGGGACAGGCATTAGGGTGAGTTGCTTGAGGGTTTCCCTTTCAGAAACCGGGGTCTCGATCCTGGGCGCCGAGGTCTTCATCATCGACGACCGTAGCGTCAACCGCAAGATTCTGACCAAATTTGCCTCCTCGGTCGGCGACGACATCACGGTCTCCGCCTTCCCCAACCCGGTGGACGCGCTGGAGGCTTGTGCCCGCACCGTGCCGGACCTCGTCATCACCGATTTCAAGATGCCGCTGATGGACGGGGCCGGCTTCATCCGGAACCTGCGGGGGCGGCCCGCTACCGCCGACGTCCCGGTGATCGTCGTGACCGCCTACGAGGACCACGAGATCCGGCGCGAAGCGCTGGAAGCGGGCGCTACCGACTTCATCCTCAGCCCGGTCGATCCGTGGGAGTTCCAGACCCGTGCCCGCAACCTGCTGCGTCTGCGCGCCCAGCAGCTGGTGATCCACCGCCAGACCGTGCGGGAAAGCGAGGAGCGCTTCCGCCTGCTGGTGGAAGGCGTCCGCGACTATGCGATCGTGATGCTCGATCCCGCCGGCCGGGTGACCAGCTGGAACACCGGGGCGGAGCGGCTGCTGGGCTATTCCGAACAGGAGATCCTGGGGCAGCCGGCCTGGAGGCTCGATCCCGCCGATGGCGCCGGAGCCGGCTCCTCCTCGGGAGTGGCGGCGATGCTCAACGCCGCGGCATTGGACGGCAGCGTCCACGGCGAGCATATCAGGGTCCGCAAGGACGGCTCCCGCTTCCATGCCGATATCCTGGTGACGTCCATGCGGGACGAAGCCGGGCGGCTGGCCGGTTTCTCGATGGTGACGCACGACATAACGACGCGGCGCGACATGGAGAACGCGCTGAGGGACGCGCTGGCCGAGAGCCAGGTGCTCCTGCGGGAGCTTCATCACCGCGTCCGGAACAACCTCCAGGTCATCAGCACGGTCCTCTATCTTCAGACCATCGGCATGCCGGAGGGGGAGTTGCGGCACGGGTTCCGCCGCACCCAGCAGCGAATCGACGGCCTCGGCCTCCTGTTCCGCAACCTGCTCGGCCCGAGTCGCATCACCAGCGTCCAGTTCGACTCGTATCTGGTCGATCTCTGCACCACACTGGTCGGCGGCTTCGACGCGTCCCGCCATCTCAGGCGCGCCGTCGATGTCGGAACGCTGTCGCTGGAGCTCGACATGGCCGGTCCGCTGGGGCTGGTGATCGGCGAGATCCTGTTCACGGCGTCGGATTTCAGGGCGCCAGCCGCTGCTACGGCGTCTTCCGGCAATGCGCCGGCCGGCAATGGACTGGCCGGAAATGGGCTTGACGTCTCGATCCTCCCCGATGGCGTCGGGATCGTTCTCCGCTTCGCCTTCGCCCGCCCGCCGGCGGCGCCGTCGCCGTTCCAGATCGGCGGCCATTCCGCCCTGGGAACGACGGTGATGTCGGCGCTCGTCAACCAGCTCGATGCGGGGTTGAGCGTGCAGGAGGAAGGGGATCGCGTCGCGATCACCCTGGCTCTGCCCCGCACGCTGTTCGAGTTCGGCTGAATCCCTGTTGACTTAAATCAAATACAATATAATTGGCGGTCGCTATACCGGTGCGGGTAGCAAGGGGAGTGATCGCATGGCGCGACCGACTGCCGCCCCCACCGGGCGCGAACGGGTCTTCGGCGAAGATGAAATCATCGTCAGCAAGACCGATCTCCAGGGCAGGATCACCTACGCCAACTCCGTCTTCCTGAGGGTCGCGGGCTATGCGGAGGAAGACGTCCTCGGGCAGCCGCATAGCATGATCCGCCATCCCGGCATGCCGCGCGCCGTCTTCAAGCTGCTGTGGGAGAAGATCGCCGGCGGCGGAGAGATCTTCGCCTACGTCAAGAACCTCGCGCGCGACGGCGACCATTACTGGGTCTTCGCCCATGTGACGCCCAGCTTCGACAAGACGGGCGCCATCACCGGCTACCACTCGTTCCGCCGCTGGGCACGGCGCGACGCAGTCGCCGCGGTTCAGGGCCTCTACGACGCGATGATCGAGATCGAGACCCGCACCGCCGACCGGCGCGAAGGTATGGCGGCTTCGACGGCCCTTCTCCTGAAGGTCCTGGAGCAGAAGGGGTGTGACTATGACACGTTCGTCCTCTCTCTCTAGGATCCGGAAGCTCGGCCTTGCGGCGGTGGTGACGGCATGCGCCGGCATCCTTCTGCCGTTCCTCGGCGATCCGGCTCCCGCGTGGTGGCTGGCGGCGCCCTCGCTCCTGCTGCTGCCGGCCGCACTTGCCATCGTCGTCCTCGTCGGCAGGGTGGAGCGGGCGATAGCGAGGGCGCTGGATGTCTGCGACGAATCGGCGATCGGCGACTACGATCGCCGCATCACGGCGGTACCGGAAGGCGGTTCTCTCGGGACCCTGTTCCTGCGGATCAACGACGTCCTGGATCTGGCCGACTGCTTCAGCCGGGAAGTCGGGGCGGCGATGGACCACGCCAGCCGCAAGCTCTACTACCGCAAGGTCACGGTGACCGGCCTGAAGGGCTGCTACCGCGCGGTAGCCGAGACGATCAACCGCTCCGTCGACGACATGGCCGAGCGTGACCGGGTGCTGATCGAGGTCGAACACGACATCACCGATCTGGTCGAAGCGGCGTCGCGCGGCGATTTCGCGCGCACGCTCAAGCCGGCCGACGGTTCGATGGCGCGGCTGTGCAACGGCATCAACGACCTGACGGCGACCGTCCGATCCAGTCTGGCCGCGATCGACGGCGTGCTCTCCGCGATCTCCCATGGCAATCTCGGCCGCCGGATCGAGGACGATTTCCAGGGCGTCTTCGCCACGATCAAGTCCAACACCAACCGCATGGCCGACGAGCTGGCCCGGATCGTCGCCGAGATCGGCGATGCCGCCGACAGCATAGACGAGACGGCGTCCGGAGTGGCCGATGGCAGCCGCGCCCTCTCCGGCAGCACGGAGAACCAGGCGGAACACCTGGAACGCACGGCAGCCGCCATGCAGCAGCTCACCGCCTCGGTGCGCAGCAATGCCGAGAACGCGGCGGAGGTTACCCGCGCCGTCGATGAGGCGCTCAGCCTGGCCGGATCGGCCGGCAAGGTCGCGGGCGACGCCGTCGGCGCCATGCACAGGATCGAGCAGTCGTCCAA
Source organism: Skermanella aerolata KACC 11604 (assembly GCF_000936425.1). Classification (GTDB taxonomy): domain Bacteria; phylum Pseudomonadota; class Alphaproteobacteria; order Azospirillales; family Azospirillaceae; genus Skermanella; species Skermanella aerolata. Next base: position 38,049 of record NZ_AVFK01000053.1, read on the forward strand.
GCGGGTCACCGACATCATCGGCCTGATGGACGAGATAGCCTTCCAGACCAACCTCCTGGCGCTCAACGCCGCCGTGGAGGCAGCACGGGCCGGGGAGGAGGGCAGGGGCTTCGCCGTCGTCGCGGCGGAGGTTCGCATGCTGGCGCGCCGCGCTTCCGATGCGTCCGGCGACATCAAGCGGCTGCTTCAGGAGAGCGGCAGTCAGGTCGCCAGCGGCGTCGACCTCGTGACCGCCGCCGGCCGTGCCTTGGACGAGATCGCCTCGGCCGTCACGATCGTCGCTGATCGGACCACAGGGATCGTCAGCGCCACCCGCGAGCAGGCCGTCGGCCTGGAGCAGATCAACGGCGCCGTCGCCGACATGGACACGATGACGCAGAGCAACGCCGATCTTGCCGACCAGAGCGCCGAAGCCGCGCGCACCCTGACCGGGCAGGCCGGCCACCTGAGCGACCTCATGGCCTTCTTCCGCCGCGACGCCGGCTATGGAGTGGAACGAGGCGCCGCTCGGAAAATGCAGGTGCGTTAAGATTTCATCTGGACAGTCCCGTGCAGCTCACATATAAGGCGCCTCCCACGAGGAACGGCCCGGCCAAAAGCTGGACAAGACCAAATGGGGATCTTCCATAGACTGAGTATTCAGCCGACGGCAGATGAATCAGCTTAAGTAAGCGGAGTCATTTGCCGGCGTAAGTTTAGGCTGGTATCTATGTAAGATCAGCACCCAGACTTCGGTTTGGATGTGAGCGTCAAAAAAGTTTCACCGAATAGCTTGACAGCGGCGGTTGGGACGGCTAGATAGAGACCACGAACGGCGGACAACAGATCGCCGGTTCAACGTTTCTCCGGGACAAGATGATAGATCACCGCACCAAGCGATTGGGCGGATCGTTGTTGCCTCCCGGTTCGAGAATTCTCCGCTTTGGCGGTCGCGATCCCGGTTTCGGGGTTGCCTGGATCTTTGACAAGTTGATGATTTGAGAAGGGATGCGCAGGCGGCG
>NZ_AVFK01000055.1 GCF_000936425.1 Skermanella aerolata KACC 11604
TCAAGTCGGCACCCGACTACGAGAAACCTGCCGACAGCGGCGGCGACAATGTTTATGACCTGACCGTCACCGCCACCGGGGCCAACGGCCAGGACACCCAGGACATTGCCATCACGGTCACCAACGTGCTCGAGGGCGCGGCACCGACCATCACCTCGGGAGAGCTGACCCGTGACAGCACGCCGGCCATAACCGGCACCGCCACCGTGGGCTCCGTCGTCACCATTGCGGTCGCGGGGGCGACCTACGCCGTCACCGCCATCGACGGCACCTGGACCCTCGAGCTGGGAGCCGCAGTGCCGCTTGCCGGAACCCTGGCGCTCAATCCAAACGGCGCCAACACCGTTTCGGTGAACGCCGCCGATACTGGCATCGCTCCTGTTATCCGGACGCTGACCATCGACACCATTGCCCCGACCGTAGCGATCACCTCGGGAGTTCGGACCAGCGACAGCACTCCGGTCATCACCGGCACCGCCGAGGCCGGCGCCACCGTCTCGATTGCGGTCGCAGGGGCGACCTACTCCGTCATGCCCGTCAACGGCAGCTGGAGTCTTGATTTGGGAACCGCCTCGGCGACCAGCGGTATCCTGGCGCTGAACGCCGGGGGCGCCAACAACGTCTCGGTGAGCGCCACCGACGCGGCCGGCAACATCGCTATCACCACTCAAACGCTGACCATCGATACCTTACCGCCCCCGGTCGTGACGCCCCCGGTTGTGACGCCTCCGGTCGTGATGCCCCCCGTCGTGACGCCCCCGGTCGTGACGCCCCCGATCGTGACGCCTCCGGTTACGACCACCATCGACGGCGTGCAGGTTCAAACAGCAACTGTCAGGAACACCGACGGTTCAGTGTCTCAGAGCGTAACCATCCCGGTCATTACCGCCGGTCGTCAGGAGCAGGCCGGTGACAATACGGTGGCCGACATTCCGCTGGTCCATTCCGCCGCAGGGACCAGCCTTCTGGCAGCACAGGTGCCAACCGGCCTGGGACTCCAGGTCACCGGCTCGACCGTACCGAAAGCGCCCGATGCCTCGCTCACCGACCTGATCCGGGAAATCAGGGCACACACCGAGCCTGGCTCGGCCGACCAGACAGCACTGACGGAGGTTGGCTCGGACTTCCTGGTCAGCCTGCCGGCCAACACGCCGGTGCTGGTGCAGACGATCGTTCTGACAGCAGCTCCAGGCAGCGACGCTCCGGCCCAGCCATTGGTCATCAGTGGTGCGCCGGCCGCGCCCGGAAATCTCCATACCGCGCTGGTCGTTGACGCCCGCGCGCTGCCGCCAGGATCGGAGATCCAGCTGCAGAACGTCGACTTTGCGAGCATCATCGGAGCGGTCAAGGTAACGGGCGGTAATGGTTCCCAGGTCGCCTGGGGCGACGGCTCCAGCCAGACCATTATTCTGGGCGCCGATGACGACGTGCTTCACGGCGGTGCCGGCAATGACATTGTGGGCAGCGCCGGCGGCAACGACCGGATCTTCGGCGATGAGGGCAATGACACCGTCTTCGGCGGCGCAGGCAATGACTTCATCGACGGCGGCACAGGCCGCGATACCCTGGTGCTGACCGGCGCGGTGCGCGGCGACTACACGGTACGGATCGAGAACGGCAGGACCGTGTTCAGCCATCGCGACGGCGGAGCGGACGGCACAGACACCGTGGCCGGCGTCGAGACGGTTCGGTTCTCCGGTCATGATTTCAGCTCGGAGACGGCGGTCGACCGCCTCTATGAAGCGCTGCTGAACCGCACCCCCGACACCGCGGGCAAAGCCCACTGGATGGAGGCGATCGGACAGGGCATGTCGATGCGGGATGTCGCCAGCCAGATCCTGGAGTCAGCGGAGGCCACCAGTCTCCACGGCTCCCTGACTGAGGGACAATTTACCGACATGCTCTATCGCACCGTTCTTCACCGGGCAGGAGACGGCAGCGGCAAAACCGGTTGGGAGGACTTCCTGAAGGGCGGCGGTGCCAGGACCGACATGGTCCTCGCATTCGTCAACTCCGACGAGAAGATGGCATCAGAAGGAACCCTGGTCGATTTCAACACGAGCGAGGTTGCCACCCTTGTTCGCCTTTACGGAACAATGCTCGGCCGCCTGCCGGACGAGGCCGGCATCAACTCCTTCATCTCGCACCATGAAGCGGGCCTCTCGCTTGCCGACATCGCTGACGTCTTCGTCGGCTCGGGTGAGGCGCGTCAGCTCCACGGCGACATGACCGACGAGCAGTATGTCGATATGCTCTACCGCGAGGGTCTTGGCCGCGAGGCGGACGAAGGGGGCCGGGCCGGCTGGTTGAATGGTCTCGGGAGCGGAGCGCTTGACCGCGGCGATATCCTGCTGAGCATCGCCGACTCAGCGGAAATGATGAAACTGGTGGGCGTTATCGACACCTCGATCGCGATAGCGTGATACCCGGTACGGCCCTGGCGGGAGAGCTCTCCTGCCTTGCGTCGATCTTGTGAAAAACCCGTCCCCGCACCCTGGGAACGGTCGGGCAAGGCACCGGGTGCGGGTCTTCCACCCCCGGTGCCGCCATCGAGCAAAATACCACCCCTGTCAAATCAGGTAATATGCCCGCTCTTCATGCGCCTAGACCTAATGCATAGAAAACATCAAGCCACGTATCACTGTAAGACAATGCAAACCCTAAAGTGTCAGTCTCCGTCACTCAGTATCAAGTTCAAGCATCAGGGAGATTATCAGGTTATCAATCATCATCTCCTATTCTGAACTTCCCAATTCCGCACCCTTCGCCACCAGAATTTAATTTACGCAAAGCAGCATCTAGGAGTTATGCATCTTGCGCGATCTAAGAAATGTAATGCTTGCGACTAGCGTCGCCCTGTCTGCGGCTCTTCTGTCGACGACGGTCCTGATGCCGTCCAGCACCGCCTTTGCCCAAGCGCAACCCGCTCCGCAGCCTGTTGAGATCGAGGGCGAGATACAGGGTTTCAGGACGCTCAATGTCGGCACTCCCCTGGAAGTCAAGCAGCTGAAGGTTATGGGTGTGTGGGTCAATATCCTGCCGCCGACCTCCATTTCGCTGGGCACATCGATCACGAGTGTTTCCGGTGACCTCACAATTGCGGATCTGATGAGCATCAAACCCATCCCGGGTTTCGACAAGGGTCCGGGCTTCATCGGCGGAACGGGGATCGTTACCGGGACGAGCGATCAGTTCGGCAATGTCATGGCCGAAACTATATTCGCCGACACTGCTGAAAACGTTCTGCTCGGAACCGTTCGGAACAACATCGGCACCGGCGACAACACGACCTTCGATATTGAAGGCAGTCCTGTCGTCCTTCTGCCAAGCAGCGCCACGGGTGACAGCTATCCTCCCATGCCCAAGAATGCCAACGGCACGCACCCGCTGTTCGACGCGCGCTACAAGGGCAAGCCGCTGATGAACGCCTATGGGTTTGCAATCAAGCCCTCGACGATTCCCGTGGGCACCTTTATCGCTGCCGAGGGCTATCTGAGCAAGTCGCTGGGGAAGTTTCTGGCTTTCAGCATCGAAGCTGACGCCGGGGAACTGGTTAACAAGGACAGCCCTGCCATCAGCATCCAGAGAGCGCAATGCCGGGAGCGGGACGCGAACACGATCGACCTCGAGGTGCGCGGCAGCATCTACAACCCGACCGTGACGCCGCCGACCGCCGGGGCGACAGGTGCGGTCGGCATCTTCAAGCCCGCGACCACTAAAGGTGCTGCAAACACCAACTACGGAACGGAGCAGGCCGTTGCCGACGTGGACCAATTCGGTATCTATGATTTCGATGCGCGGATCGCCACGACCCAGGGCTGTCCTCTCAAGGTCCGCGCTCAGTACGCCGTCAACGGCAGGACCTACATGGCCCCAATGACCGACGTCGAAATTCGGATAGACTGATGCGATAGAAGAAGCCGCTTCCGGGACGTGCCTGGAAGCGGCGCACTGCCGCCAACTACTGTCTGATTGGAAGACCGTTGATATTTTGGCCATGGCGAACAGGTTGCCGGTATTCGCCGGGTAGCAGCTTGTCGTATGGATCAGGAGAATACCACGAACGACTCCCGGCAAGCCTATGCGGCTCTGCCAGGAGTTTAACGCCTTCGGCGTTGTCTGAAGACCCGCGTTTCGGTTCACGCAGAAAGACATCTGCGCGCCCTTGACCGCCCAGCCTTTTCCGTGTGGTTTCCGTTGCCGTTTGGTGGGCGCCAAAAATTCTCAGACCCGACCGAGCATGTACCGGGAGCTGGCGGCATCGCGCTGTTCGCGATAACCGCTGCCCGTGCAGACATGAACCCGGTCGGATAATTCCTTTTTCGCACGCGCTCCGCACCTCGGACAGTGCTGGCTCGGCGCCGCGCGTTTCGTCTCCAGCTTGATGACTGACGTGCGACCCAGCTTCTTCCGCTACGATCGCAAGCCTCGGTGAACACTTTCCTCCCTAACGGGACGAGCTTCCAGCTTCATTGGGACGTGCGGATCGAGAAGCGAGCTTCTTTCTCCGACTGATCGTCCCTCGACTGGCAGCAGCGGTCGTTCCAACCGCCAACAGGCGCAAACCTTCGTCGCGGATATCCCTTGCGGCATTGAAGTCCCGGTTATGGGAAGCGCCGCAATGCGAGCAGGTCCACTGCCGGACATCCAGACCCATCGTGTCGCGGACGTGTCCGCAGGCGGAGCATGCCTTGCTGGACGGGAACCAGCGGTCCGTCCTGACAAACGCTTTCCCCTCGCGCCCGCACTTGTATTCGATGAAGCGGATGAGCGTGCCCTATCCGGCGTCGGAGATGGCCTTGGCCGGAGTGGGGTTCTTCACCATGCTTTTGACATGCAGGTCTTCGACGATGACGACTTGGTTCTAATCGACAAGGCGCCGGGACAGCTTGTGCAGGTGGTCGCGTCGAGCGTCGGTGGCACGCTGATGGACGCGGGAGACAAGGCGGCGTGCCTTGGCCCGGCGGTTGGAGCCTTTCACTGCGCGCGCCAGCTTAACGCTGCTTGCGCTTCAAGTTGCGCTCCACCTCCCTGAGAAGCTGTTCGTAGACGTCAGGCACTGACCTCCTCGATCACCAAGCGCTTCAGGTGCCTGGCGAGGATGGAAACGAAGGCGATCTCGACGAAAGCGACGAGATGCTCCTTCGTCCGCTCGAAGATCGTGTTCAACCGCCGGTAATTGGCAACCCAGGCAAAGGAGCGCTCCACCACCCAGCAGATCCCGGCTGGGAGGAACTTGCCATCACAGCCGCGAGCGACGGGCTCGACGGTGATACCGAGCTTCCGGCCGGCTTTGGCCAAACGCTTGCCCCGGTAGCCGAGGTCGCCCAGTGCCGATCCCCGGAAACCTTTGCCGGAGAGTTCGCGGAGCACCGGGATGATCCCTTTCGTATCATGCACGTTGGCTGGCGAGACGTCGATCGCCAGCGGGATGCCGTACTTGTCGACACCCAGGTGAACCTTGACGCCGTTGATCTTCTTGCCTCCATCGAAGCCACGGCCAAAGCAGCTTGGGGCCGACCTGCAGGATCGGCTGTCGATCACGACAGCACTTGGCTCGGCCTTGTCGCCGCAGGCCAGCCGCCAGGTCCGGCGCAGCCGGTCGAGCAGGCGGCGCCAGACGCCGAGCCGGGTCCAGCGGGCGAACAGGGTGAACAGCGTGTTGAACGGGATGTCCGACAGCTGGCCGATCGCGCGCCACTGCATGCCGCAGAAGCACAGGCACCAGATCGCCATGATCGCCTTGCGCAGTGCTGCTCCAGCCAGCGCCGGCTTCGGTCCGGAACGCGTCGGCTTCGCGCCGTCCGCCTCCATCGCTGCGAGTTCCACCAGAACCTCGTCCACGAAGGCGTCCACGTCGGCGAAGACATCCCAGGATGCCGGAGAAGTCTTTGCGGTTCTGACGGCGGTACCCATATGCTGCTAATCCGGCGACTGTTGATGACGGCCCCGGACATAGCCCTTCAACCTCCCATGCGTCAGCACTCTTTCAGCTCAAAGTAGCATCCCGCTCAGCACAGGGTGGCACGCCCTATCTACGAACAGATTCTGATATGGCGGGGGTTAGTAAACTTCGATCCGTCACTGGTCACCGCCAGATCGACCAGGCCTACGTCGATCCCGAGAGTCTTGCCCGCCGTGCTGACGGACGGCATCGGCAGTCCGGTGTCGGTCAGGATGGCCGCATGGAACTGACCGCAGGCATTACGGCTGATCGTCACCGTCTTGAACTTGCCGACAATACCGCGGTGAACGATGCCCTTCACCCAGCCAACCTTTGGCAGGTAAATGTGGTTGCCCTCCAGCTTGGCTCGCTGGGGATACTGGATCGACCGGCGGCCGTGCTTGGACTTGAAGCGCGGATACCGGACGCGCCGGGCAAAGAAACCATCGAAGGCCAGGGCCAGGTTCTGAAGCGACTGCTGAAGAACCTGGCTGTCCGCCTCCTTCAGCCACTCGAACTCCTGCTTCAGCCCGGGCAGGCGAACAGCCAGGGCATGGTAGCTCAAGCTTTTGCCGGCTTCCCGGCAGGTTTGCTGCGTCAAGGCAAGAGCATTGTTGAACCCCCAGCGCGCGCACCCGAACTGAACAGCAAGCTTCTGCTGCTGGTCCGGTGTCGGGTAGAGCCCGATGCGGGTTGTCTCCAACATAGTGTTAGACATAGCGCGGCCTGTGGCCGCAACCAAAGGCGGCTACCCCGTTGCGGCCCGGATTTGACTTGCGGAGACAGGATCTCCAACCTGACGAGCAGGTGAACCACCGCGACGGCCTCAGGGTAGCCATGAACAGTTTCCTCGAACTGCACGGCCTGTCAATCTCTGGAACGATCAACACATTTGACCGGGTGATCTTCAAGGGACACCTCAACGGCTTCTTTCCCGATGGGGCGTTCGGCCGCTACCTGTCACGGCGGGGGATTTTGCTGAAGGACGCCGGGCGGTTCTTCGAGGCCGAGACGCAGCGGATCCGGGATCATGTCGTATCGCTCGCAGCGGCGGCAGGGCGGCCGGTCGAGTACCTGGCGGGATCCAGCACGCATCGTTCGGGCATGTCGAAAGAAGCTCGAGCGCGGGCGATTGCCGAGCGCGATGGGGTGACGGAAGGGCTGGTCTGCGTACTGTCGGTAGTCGAGCCCTGCCGCTCGTTCGCGGTCGCGCCCAACCGGCAGACCCGGCGCCTGGAGGTGGTCCGCCGACCGCGCAAGTGCCTGCACTATTACCTGTATCTGATCAATCCCGAATTCGGCTGGATGCACCTGCGCCTGCAGACCTGGGCACCCTTCGAGATCCAGATCTACGTCAACGGTCGGGAGTGGCTGGCGCGGCAGATGGATCAGGCCGGCATCCGGTATCGGCGCAGTGACAACAAGATCACGCAGGTCGATGACTTCGGGCCGATCACGGCGCTGTGCGAGCGGTTCGCCCACACCGACTGGCCGCCGGTCCTGGAGCGCCAGGCAACCTTGGTCAATCCGCTGCTACCCGACATCGAACGCGCCGGCTTCCCCGGCTACTGGTGGGTCATCGATCAATGCGAGTACGCCAGCGATGTCCTGTTCACCGACCGTGCCGCCCTGGAGGCGATCCAGGGCGATCTGGTAACCGCTGCGGTCACTGCGCTGGGCGCCAGCGACGTTCTGCACTTCCTGGGGCGCAAGCCGCACCCGGCATTTGCCGGCGAGGTTACGATTGACAGCAAGAAACGTGCGCAAGGCTGCCGGGTGCGCTTCCGCCTCAAGGCCAACGCGGTTAAGTTCTACGATCATGCCAACGTGTTCCGGGTCGAGACGACCATCAACAATCCGCGGGAATTTAAGGTGCTCCGCTCGCCGGAAGACGCGACGGACCGGCCGCCGCGGTGGTGTCCAATGACCAAGGGCGTCGCCAACTTCTGGCGCTACGCCGAGGTGGCCCATGCCGCCAACGGTCGTCTCCTGAATACGCTGGCCCGCGTGCACCTCACGGGCGAGGCCACCCCTGAACTTGACGCGCTGTGCCGGCCCGGCACGGCAACAGGCCCCCGTGTCGCTGCCTTCAACCCGATCCATCCGGACACCGCCAACCTCTTCGCCGCGGTGCTGTCCGGCGACTTCACCATCAACGGGTTCCGCAACCGGGACCTCCAGGGAAAACTCTATCCTGCCGCGGCCAAGGATGCCGCGGAAACCAAGCGGCGAACCCATCGTACCTCACGCCTGATTGCCAAGCTCCGCGGCCATGGCCTCATTACCCGAGTCAAGAACAGTCGGCTTTATCGCCTCACCGCCCGTGGTCTCAAGGCCATGTGGCCTGCCGTTCGCTTCCGTCGTATCGACTTTCCCAGCACCTTCCGGGAGGCTCAAGCCGCATAGAGACTTCCGCGCTCATGTCAATTCCTGGGGAGGAATTACATAGCAGGGCGCTGTCTAACGATCAACGCCGCGCCATAAAGTCCCTTCCCCGTTGGCGGATATCTGGCACCAAAATGGGTAGCAATTTTTGCCGCCATTTGGGTGGCGCATAAACCAAAAACTATCCAACCGATTGGACTGATCATACCCCTATCAATTTGTGTAATCTGTGTCAAAGCTGGTTTAAAGTTTTTTTTATGAAGAGTTTTTGAGAATTTTAGCTAAGAACCTTCTTCTGGTCTGAGCTTATTATTACCTCAAGAATTCTCACGCGCATTACTGGCTTTACTTAAATAAAAAAGCTCATGCGTGAATAATCATCAAATTTTTATGATGGATGCTAAATAAATGGTCAACCTCGTCAAACACGACCTTCTGTTCATCCTGGACCAAATCAAAATTGCCGAGAAACATGCGGGCGGCACGCCGCTGACAGAGCTGGTCGAAAGCCCGCTTCTGCCTTATGGCCTGCGCACGGTCGACGGCAGCTACAACAACTTGGTTGCGGGGCGCGAGGAGTGGGGCGCTGCCGACAACCCGTTCCCGCGCATCACAGATCCCTATTATCGGAACGAGACGGACGATAGCATCACGTTCGGTGCTGGCTCACCAGGCCAAGTTGTCTTTACGGATGGCAACTATGCCGAGATGGGCACGCCCCCTTCCCAATCGATGGGTCTTGGTGGCGGCACGGTCGTTGACGCTGACCCCCGCATCATTTCCAACCTCATCGTCGACCAGACCTTGGACAATCCAGCGGCTATCTACGCGGCCCTGCTCTATTCCGGGGTGACGGGCGCTGGGTTGATGGCGGGTGTAACCGAGATCAGGGCGGCCAAGGTTGCACTCGATAAGGCCCTCACCAATGCGGAGACCGCAACGGCACAGAGCGCGACCCTTCAGCAAGCGTTGACGAGCATCCAAACAGTATCGACTGCGGCTCAGACGGCCCTTAGCGCCGCACAGGCGCAGGCAACAAGCATGCAGGCAGCCTATCAGGCAGCGGACGCGGCTGTAACGCTCGCTCAGCAGGCGGCGACAGACGCTCAAGAGACCCTGAACAATCTCACCAAAACCGGCACCTCGGAGGAAATTCAAGCAGCGACCGACGCGCTGACCGCAGCCAACGCTGATCTGTCCGCAAAGCAGGCTCTGGCTGCAACGGCCCAGGGGAATCTGGATGCAGCCAACAGCGCCGTTACAAGCCTAACGGCCGCCGCGGCACTCACCGCAAGTGCTCTTGCAGCCGCGATTGAAGCCAACACCAATGCGCAAACGGCTCTCACCGCCGCTGAGGCGGAAGTGGTTCTCAAGCTGCAGGCGGTTACGGATGCGGATACGGCTGTCACGCTCGCTCAGGAGGCGGTAACAAAAGCTGAAGAGATCCTGGACATTAGTAAGAAATCCGGCACTGAGGAGGAAATTCAAGAAGCGACCAACGCGCTGACCGCAGCCAACGCTGATCTGTCCGCAAAGCAGGCTCTGGCTGCAACGGCCCAGGGGAATCTGGATGTAGCCAACACCGCCGTTACAAGCCTGACGGCCGCCGCGGCACTCACCGCAAGTACTCTTGCGGCCGCGATTGAAGCCAACACCAATGCGCAGACGGCTCTCACCGCCGCTGAAGCGGATGTGGTTCTCAAACTGCAAGCGGATACGGATGCGGATGCGGCTGTCACTGTCGCTCAGCAAACAGTTGATACCGCCAAGACAGCACTTGATGATGTCAGCCCCGGCACTCCGGAGGAAATCGCGGCGGCCAATGCAGAGCTTACTGCGGCTAAGACTGACTTGATCGCAAAGCTGGACTTTGCCGAGACAGCGCAGAAGTCTCTGAATACGGCCAATGCCACCGTCGCGACGTTGACGGCCAAGGCCGATGAAGCGGCTGATGATGTAGCTGCCGCCGCCGAAGCTCTCGCTGCGGCCCAAGACGCCAGCACGAATGCCAACAAGGCCGTCATCAACGCCAAGGGCGCGTTGGGCGATGTTCTGGTCGAACACGGCGTCGAGACCGAAGGCAGCAGCGTGGTGATCCCCAACGTGTCGCCCGACGAAGGCCTTTCCGCTCCGTACAACGGCTGGTTCACCCTCTTCGGTCAGTTCTTCGATCACGGCCTCGACCTGGTGCAGAAAGGCAATAACGGCACGATCTACATTCCGCTGCAGCCGGACGATCCGTTATTCAACCCGGCAACGCCGCACACCAATTTTATGGCGCTCACGCGCGCACCGACCAATGCGATCAACCTGACGACCCCGTGGGTCGACCAGAACCAGACCTACACATCCAGCGCCTCGCACCAGATGTTCCTGCGGGAGTACAAGTTCTCCGTCGATACCAATAAGGACGGAACTGCGGACGCGCGTCCCCTGGCGACCGGAAAGCTGCTCGAGGGCGACCGCGGTCTCGCCACCTGGGCCGATGTTAAAGAGCAGGCCAGGACAATCCTCGGTATCAACCTGACGGATGCCGATGTCACCAACGTCCCGCTGTTCGTCATGGACGAGTATGGCGAGTTCATCCGCGGCACCAACGGGCTGCCCCAGCTCGTGGTTTCGCTCGGAGCCGACAAAAAGTTCGGCGGCGGTGACGACGTCTTCCTCGAGGGCAATCTTGCAGCTCCGATTTCGACGGCTGGCGCGGTCCGCACGAATCATGCCTTCCTGGACGATATTGCCCATGCGGCGGTTCCTGTCGTTTCAGGTGGCCTACTCCGGGCGGACACCGACACTGCGGTGGGCTACAAGAATGCCGACGGTACCTCCGGCCCCGTTACCAGCCGGGGCACGCAGACGGCTTACGACAATGAAATGCTCGACGCGCACTACATCACCGGCGATGGGCGCGGCAACGAGAATATCGGTCTCTCGGCGGTCCACCACATCTTCCATTCCGAGCACAACCACACCGTCGAGCAGGTGAAGACGCGGGCTCTCGAGTCGGGCGATCTTGCCTTCCTCAACGAGTGGCTGCTCAATGATGTGACCACTTTTCCGACCACGTCGGAGGCAATCAGCGCCCTTGATTGGGACGGCGAGCGTCTGTTCCAGGCGGCGCGCTTCACGACGGAGATGCAGTATCAGCACCTTGTGTTCGAGGAGTTCGCCCGCAAGATCCAGCCGGACGTTGACATCTTCGTTTTCAACCCCTCGGTCGACATCAACCCGGCGATCTTCGCGGAATTCGCTCATGTTGTTTACCGGTTCGGCCACTCCATGCTGCGGGAGCAGGTCGCCAGCACGAATGCCGACGGCAGCAATGGCAGCCTGAACCTGTTCGATGCCTTCCTGAACCCGCTGGCGTTCGGTTCCAGCACGATCGACCACGACGTGGCGGCCGGCGCCATCGTTCGCGGCATGACCAGCCAGGTCGGCAACGAGATCGACGAGTTCGTCACCGATGTGCTGCGTAACCAGCTGCTCGGCATCCCACTCGATCTGGCGGCCCTCAATATCGCTCGTGGTCGCGACACCGGCATTCCGTCGCTCAACGAGGCGCGGCGGCAGTTCAAGGAGGCGGCGAATGGCGACTCGCAGCTCGATGCCTACACGAGCTGGACCGACTTCGCGCTCAACCTGAAAAATCCCGCCTCCATCGTGAACTTCATCGCGGCTTACGGCACCCACGGTACGATCACTCAGGCGGCGACGACTGAGGCCAAGCGCGATGCCGCCTGGAAGATCGTGTTCGGCGGTGAGGGGGCTCCGACCGACCGGCAGGACTTCCTTAACGCGACCGGGATTTATGCCGGTGGAAAGCTTGGCGGCCTTGAGGACATCGACCTCTGGGTTGGCGGCATGGCCGAGAAAAAGATGGCCTTCGGCGGCATGCTGGGCTCGACCTTCTCGTTCATCTTCGAGCTCCAGCTCGAGAACCTTCAGAATGCGGACCGGTTCTACTATCTGTCCCGCGTTCAGGGTCTCAACCTGCTCAATGAGCTGGAGAACAACTCCTTCGCCAAGATGGTTCTGAACAACACCGATCTGGGCGAAACGGGTTATGCTCTTCCCGGCGACATCTTCTCGGTGCCGGACCATGTCCTGTACATGGACCGGGCCATGGGAACGAAGTTCGGCTATGCCGATCCTGTGCAGGAAGACGCGTGGCTTCAGGCGGTCTCCCCCATGATCGAGCGCAGGGACGCCAACGGCGACGGAATCGACGAATACATCCGCGTCAACACGAACGACCACGTTCTCATCCAGGGCACCAACGGCAACGATACGATCATCGCTGGCGGTGGCGATGACTCGGTGTGGGGACGGGACGGCAATGATCGCATCGAGGCCGGCTATGGCGTCGACAAGATCCATGGCGGCAAGGGCGACGACATCATCACCAATTCCGGCACGGATATTGGCGAGGTCGACATGTTCCACGGTGAGGAGGGCAACGACGTCATCCACGCCGGCTCGGGCCTGGCACTGGTCTTCGGCAACGAAGGCAGCGACTTCATCATCACCGGACCGGACGGAAAGGAAGCCTTCGGCGGCACTGGGAATGACTTCATTCTCGGTGGCGAGGGCAGCGACTTCCTGCTCGGCAACGAGGGCGACGACTGGATCGAGGCCGGCAACGGTTTTGACACCACGGCAGGCGACAACTCGGAGCTGATGTTCAACTCGTCCATCATCGGCCACGACGTCATGTTCGCCGGCCAGAACGAACACGATTTCGACGCCGAATCCGGTGACGACATCATGGTTCAGGGCGAAAGCGTCATGCGCAGCGAGGGCATGTGGGGCTTCGACTGGGCGATCCACAAAGGGAACACGGAAGAAGCGGATTCGGACCTCACTAAGCCGATCTTCACAACAGACGCGGCGGACATCCTCCGCGATCGTTTCGATGCCGTGGAGGCCCTTTCCGGCTGGGATAAGAACGACCTTTTGAAGGGCGACAACCGGGGTGAGCCCGATCCCAACGCAGAGCCGGAGGTCGGAGAGAACCCCAATCTCGCCGCGGCCGAAAATACGATGGTCAAGCACGAACTGAGCCAGGCCGGCGTCGACCGGATTACGGGACTGCGCGAGTTGTTGGGCACCTGGGCCTCGGCTCCCGGGACCGGTGACCGTGAAGGTCAGATTGCCTTCGATGATGGTAATATCCTCCTCGGCGGCGGCGGCAGCGACATGATCGAGGGACGGGGAGGCAACGATCTCATCGACGGCGACCGCTGGCTCAACGTCCGTATCGGCATCGAGCACAAAGGCGTCACCTACAGCGCCGACAGCATGGCGGGCCAGGTCTACCTTCAGAGCGATGTTGTGCAGGGAGTGGTCAAGCCCGGTGCCGACGCGCAGTTTGGCGGCAAGACCCTCAACGCGCTGATGCTTGACAGAGACCTCAATCCAGGCCAGCTCTCGATCGTTCGCGAGATCGTCCGGGACAATGGAATTGGGGATACCGACACGGCCGTTTACTGGGACGTGCGTGCCAACTACACCATCACCACTAGCTCCGACGGCGCAATCCTCGTCAGCCACACGGGCTTCGATCCGGCCAATGTCCCGGCCGGAGTCGATGCACGGGTCTCCGACGGGGTGGACAAGCTGCGGAACATCGAGCGCCTGAGCTTCGCCGACGGCGTCGTCAACCTGACCCCCCCAGACCTCAAGCTCAATGCCTTTGACCCGGGCGGGACAGTCGCCGACAACTTCAACAATCTCACTGCCCCCTACAGCAACAACTCCGGCACCAGGGCATGGGGCGGGAGCTGGGTCGAAACCGGCGATGACAACAACGCGACGGCTGCCACCGGTCAGATCCGGATTACAGCCGGGACACTCCAGTTCGATCAAGGTGACGGCGCCAGTATTCAGCGCAGCGTCAATCTTGCCGATGGCGTCTCGGCACGCCTGAGCTACTCGGCTAATCCCGACCAGCTCGACGCTGGCGAAGCCGTGAGAGTGTTCTTCTCCGCGGATGGGGTCACCTTCACGCTGCTGGACACCATCACGGGCAATGGCGCTACGGTAAACCGCACCTTCGACCTGACCGGCCCGTTCACCGCCAATGCCGCTATCCGCTTCGAAGCTACGGCCATCAGCCTCGCCAACGAGTTCGTGACCATCGACAATCTCGCACTTGACGTGACGGTGCCGGCAGCTTCGCCGTCGGTGGATTACGAGACGACCTACACGGAAGACGGAGCCGCGGTTACGATCGCGTCCCTGCCGAGCATCGTAGACGACTCAGCTCAGATGGCCTCGGCCAGGATCGTCGTGACCAATACTCAGCCAGGAGACGACCTCGATATCGGTAGTCTGACCGGAACCGGGATCACTGCCAACATCGCCTTGGTGGGAGGCCAAATCGTCCTGACCCTGACCGGTGAGGCGTCCCTGAGTGTGTATCAGCGAGTGATCCAGTCGATCACCTTTGACAACACGTCCCAGAACCCGAGCACGGTAGATCGGATCATCGAAGTCACGGTGAACGACGGCCTCATGGACAGTAACGTAGCGACCACCACGGTCAACGTGATTGCGGTCAACGATGCCCCAAGCCCTGGGGCTGACAGGATCGTGACGAACTTCGTCAATAACCAGGCGTTCACACTGCCGGACTGGGTGTTCCTCAACAACGACAGCGATGTGGACAGCACTCCGCTTGTGATCTCAGGTGTCAGCGCGGCGACCAATCTGACGGTCACCCGCTCCGATGGATCGATCACTATCACGGACATCGGACTCACGAACGGCGGCTCGTTCACCTATACCGTGGGCGATGGTCAGACGACCAGGACCGGAAATGTCAATGTCGTGCGGGATCCGACTGCTCCGATCAGCGGCGGAAACGGCAGCGACATCCTGGTCGGAAACGACGCAAACAGCGCCTTGGAAGGTGGTCTCGGCGACGATCTGATTTTCGCCGGGGGCGGCAACGACACTGTCAACTGGGGCGCAAGATCCTTCGGCGGCATCTTCGATATATCGAATGACGGCCGTGACTTCGTTGACGGTGGCGCTGGTACGGACGACCGGTTCATAGTGAATGGCAGCGGCACTGCGGAAGCCTTTGTGGTGTATTCTCGGACAGCGGCTGCCGCCTCGGGCATCAATGGTCTGAAGACCGACACGGAGATCGTCATCACCCGCAACGGTTCTGTGATCGCGGAACTCGATAACATCGAGGAAATCACGATCAACACCGGGGCAGGGAACGACACCGTTACGGCCGTGGGAGACTTCAATCCGACGAGCCTGAACTTCAACACCATCACGATTAACAGCGACGAAGGCGATAACACGGTTGACATCACGTCGCTGCAGTCGGCGCACCGGATCCTGTTCCGCTCCAACGGTGGCAACGACACCATTATCGGCACTCTGCGCCCGCAGGACGTGATCGAGCTTCCGGCAGGCGTGGCCCCGACGGACTATGAGATCACGACCGACGAGAGCGGCGTGACCACGATGTCCGGGGGCAGCCACAGCATCCGCTTCACCTGCGAAAACGGACTGCCGCAGTTCGGATTGGGTGACGGCACTGGAACTCCGGGCACTGACACCGGAACGCCGGGCACTGGCACCGGAACGCCGGGCACTGGCACCGGAACGCCGGGTACTGGCACTGGAACTCCGGGCACTGGCACCGGAACGCCGGGCACTGACACCGGAACGCCGGGTACTGGCACCGGAACTCCGGGTACTGGCACCGGAACTCCGGGCACTGGCACCGAAACGCCGGGCACTGGCACCGAAACGCCGGGTACTGGCACCGGAACGCCGGGCACTGGCACCGGAACTCCGGGTACTGGAACGCCAGGTACCGGAACTCCGGGTACTGGAACGCCAGGCACTGGAACTCCGGGTACTGGAACGCCGGGCACTGGGACGCCGGGTACTGATACGCCAGTTGCGAGTGTGATATCCGGCACTGCAGGCAACGATGTCATCACCGGCACCGCCAAAAACGATGTTATCTTCGGCGGTAAAGGTAACGACGTCATCGACGGCGGCAGTGGCACCGACACGGTGCTGCTGGTCGGCCGGGATCTTGCCGACTACTCGATCCGCTTCGAGAATGGCAATGCGGTCTTCAGCCACAAGAATGGTGGTTCGGACGGCGTCGACACCATCGCGAATGTGGAGATGATCCGCTTCACCGGTCCTGACCTGCGAGCGGACGCAACACTGGAGCGGCTGTATGACACGATCCTGAATCGTGGTGCCGACCCGGCCGGCAAGAGCGAGTGGCTGAAGGCTCATGCGAACGGCATGTCAATGCACGACATGGCGGAGGCCCTGATCGGCTCCGCCGAGGCTGGTTTGCTCCATGGCGACATGAGCAACGAGGCATATGTCGGTATGCTCTACCAGAGCGCCCTGAACCGCCCTGCCGACCAGGGAGGTCTGCTTGGCTGGACCAGTGCACTGGACAGCGGCTCGATGGATCGTGCCGACGTGCTACTGAGCTTTGCCAACTCGGCCGAAAAGCTGTCTTCAACCGTGATCGAGTTCGACTTCAACCAGAGTGAGGCGGCGACGCTGGTCCGCTTGTATGACACAGTGTTCGAGCGCAGCCCCGATCAGGGGGGCATCAATCACTGGCTGACGGCGAACGAGAACGGCATGTCGATGCATGACATCGCTCTCGGTTTCATCGGCTCCACGGAAGCTCAGCTGTTCAGGGGTGACATGAGCGACGAGAAGTATGTCGACATGCTCTACCAGAGCGCCCTTGGCCGGAGCGCTGAAACGGCTGAGCAGACCCACTGGGTCAACCATCTGCAGAACGGCGGCGACCGGGCCGATGCACTGCTGAGCTTCGCCAACTCGGCAGAAAAGATGGCTCTGATGGGTATCGTGAGCACTTCCATCGACACACTCTGAGCAACTCTGACAGTAAAATTCCCGTGGCCGCAGCAGCATTGCTGCGGCCACGGATTGTCCGGTCACGAACTTTGATAAGATCAACGTCCTCCCGTTCCGGGCACGGCAGTGCCCTATAACGGCGAGGACGTTTTTTATGTCCGTTGATCCTGCCGGTCCGTGGAGAGATCGGTATCCGGCTCCCGGCGGCCTGTGTAGTGGAACGATCGCCATCCACCGGGAACGGGTGAGCGGGCATGGACAGGCAAGCAAGATCCTAGGGTCGGCTTAAGCCCACTCGGCCGCTTCTGACGGTTTACGGGATCGAAGAACAGCAACCTCAACAAAAAACCATGCCAAATCAATAAGGTGTAGAAGAATATACTTTCTTAACGCTCCTTTCCTCAGCGTCGGGATCGCTGCCATGGCGCTACAAGCACGAGCAGTCTTGATGCGGAGTTGCTAGTTCAGGCCGTCTGAAATGAACAACCCACCTTGTCACAGCTTTCGGTAGCGTCCTGGGGCTTTCGGCGGGTGTTGTTAAGCTTGGTTCCAGGGGTGCTATGATGACCGATTGCGGTGCTGCGGAGGGAGCCATGGCGCGATCTGCTGAACCCATCGTATTGAGCAAGGTCGAGCGTGATGAGTTGGATCGTCTGGTCCGGGCTCATTCGACGCCGCAGCAGGTGGCGCTGCGCGCCCGGATCGTTCTGCTGGCAGCCGAGGGGATCGGCAACCGGGAGAGTGCCCGCCGGCTGGGGGTCACGGTTCAGACAGTCCGGTGCTGGCGACGGCGCTGGGACAGCGAGCCCGATCTGGCGTTGGCTGACCGGCTGGCTGATGCGCCGCGTCCGGGGACGCCGCCGACATTCACCGCGGAACAGATCTGCGCCATCGTAGCCCTGGCCTGCGAACCGCCGGACGCCAGCGAGGTGCCGATCACGCACTGGAGCCAAAGTGCGCTGGCCCGCGAAGCGATCAAGCGGGGCCTGGTCGAGACGATCTCCCACGGCTCGATCGGGCGTTTTTTAAAGGGAGGCTGATCTCCAGCCCCATCGCGTGCGTGCCTGGCTAACGCCGGCACCCGACCCGGCCTTCGACACCAAGTGCGCCGACATCTGCGCGATCTACCACGCCGCCGAAACAGCGGCGATGGCCGGGGTGCGCACCGTCTCGCTCGACGAGATGACCGGCATTCAGGCGCTGGAACGCAGTGCGCCGGGCTTGCCCCTGCGTCCGGGCGCCGTTGAACGGCGGGAGTTCGAGTATATCCGTCACGGCACCCAGACCCTGATCGCCGGGTTCGACGTGGCGACCGGGCAGGTGTTCGGTCAGATCGGCGACCATCGGTGCGAGACCGACTTTGCGGCCTTCCTGGAAGGAATGCTCGATGGTGCCGCTCCGGACGTTCAGTGGGAGATCGTGGCGGACAATCTGAACATCCACCTGTCCGAGAGCGTGGTCCGGATTGTCGCCCGCCGCTGCGGCGTCACACAGGACTTGGGGCAGAAACACAAGCGTGGCATTCTGAAGTCGCGCGCCAGCCGGGAAGCCTTCCTGCGCGATGCCGATCATCGCATCCGCTTCCATTTCACACCAAAGCATGCCTCCTGGCTCAACCAGATCGAACTCTGGTTCTCCATCCTTGCCCGCAAGGTTCTGCGCCGCGGATCCTTCACATCGGCCCAGGACCTCAAGGACAGGATCAACAGCTTCATCGCCTACTTCAATGAAACCCTCGCAAAGCCATTCCAGTGGACCATGAGGGGAAAACCTCTGACAATCTGATCCTCAGCCGATGGGTGATGGATTTCCAGCGGGATGAACTAGGGTGAGACCGTGAACCACATTCCGGAAAACGACCCCGCCGGCACACAGGATCATTGCACCATGTCGATGGTGGGAAGCACCATGTCGATGGTGGGAAACTTCTACCTCATATATTATTAATGAAGACAGGAGGTGGGGCATGGGTCTAGCGCAGCGGGTGACGACACCGATGACGGTGGATGAGTTCCGCTCCTGGGCTGCCAGGCAGCCAGGGCGGTGGGAACTCGTCGACGGCCAGCCGCGAGCCATGTCGCCCGCCAGCAGCACCCACGGCTTCATCCAGGCGCGCGCCGCCTACCTGGTCGAGCGCCACATCGAGTTATCCGGCAACCCCTGTCGGTCTGCCACCGAGCCGCCGGTCATTCCCGCAGCGTACAAACGGCACAACGCCCGGGCGCCGGACCTTGGGGTCACGTGCGCGCCGCCCTCCGACGATTGGGAACTGATGCGGCCGGTATTTCTCCTGGAAATCCTGTCACCGACAAATGAGCAGGATACCCGGGACAACGTGTGGGCCTACATGACCATTCCCAGCGTGCAGCAGATCCTGCTTGTGGATTCCACGGCTGTTCGCGGGGAGATGCTGCGCCGGGGCGATGACGGCACCTGGCCCGAGGAGCCGGTATTCCTCGGCCCTGACGATGCCATCTCCATCGACGCCATCGGCTTCTCGTGCCCGCTGCGCGAACTCTACGCGAGAACCCACCTGGTGGAGCCATCAACGGAATCGGGGATCAGGCAACCGTAGCCGCGCCGGACCTGGTCAGTTTCCCTGGCCGGCAGGTGTGTCGAGGTGATGCAAGGCTTCTCGCAGCAGGATTGAGGTAATTGGCTGCGGACATGTCGGTACCGCCGCTGCCAAACCCAGATCCCATTCCCAGGTGATCTGAAAAAGCTGGTGTTTCAGCTTCGGGTTCGGGCGTGGGGCCGACCAAGCGCTTGGGAGTTGCATGACAGGCTGAAGGCCGGGAGCTGACAACTCGATCAGACGATCCTTGAAGCGGCCGCCGCCGGGGAGGCAACTCCGGAATACCGTGCATCAGCACAGACTTGCCCACTCCTTCCACTCAAAAGGCGGAAGAACCCGGTCGGGCAGAGCAGGGCCAAGCGGCACCCATAAGCCATGCGGAAATTCACGGCAGTTCCGGAGCTCTCAGGATCCGGAAACGAGGAAATTCGCGGCCCCTAACTGCCTTACCATCCGGCCATGATATCCTTAACAGCCTGAAATCCGGCATTTTCAGCTCACGATGATAATCTTTTCGCGCTGCCGGCTTATACAAACGGGGTGCGAATCGGGGCCGGATTCGTTTAGGGGCCGCTTTCTTCCCGTCTTAGGGGCCGCTTTCTTCCCGATTGGGGCCGCTCTCTTCCGGCGTTAGGGGCCGCTCTCTTCCCGATTGGGGCCGCTCTCTTCCGGCGTTAGGGGCCGCTCTCTTCCCGATTGGACGCGATTGACGGCGATTTTGACTGGAATCCGAC
This sequence comes from Skermanella aerolata KACC 11604, assembly GCF_000936425.1. Classification (GTDB taxonomy): domain Bacteria; phylum Pseudomonadota; class Alphaproteobacteria; order Azospirillales; family Azospirillaceae; genus Skermanella; species Skermanella aerolata. The sequence goes on from NZ_AVFK01000055.1 coordinate 20,522, forward strand.
ATTAGGGGCCGCTCTCTTCCGCTTTTTAATCTTACGCGAGCCGGCTGACCTGTGTTCGATAGGGGGGCGTCAGGAGGGATTTATGACCAGCGACTTGCTCAGCTATGGAAACCTATCCATTCCCGAACCGGGATCGGCGGCTTCTGCCACATCGGAGTTGTCTTTCTCGCTGGCCGCTTTCTGCCTGATGGGGCTCCCGCTCTACAAGCCGACGAACCCGACCCAGAACTTCGTGCGCCGGTCTCCCGGTAAATACGCCCTCACCATCCGCCCGTTCGAGATTACGCTGGATGATGGGACCGAGCTGCGGGTTCCGATTCCCTTCGGCGTGATGCCCCGTTACGCGATCTTCTGGATCATGACCCAGGTGGCGCGGACCCGGCAGCGTGAGATTCCGCTGGGTGTCATCAAGGAGTGGAGCCAGGAGATCGGGCTGAAGGGAAGGGCGGACCAACTCCTTTATCTGAAGGACCAGCTCGTGCGGCTGGCCTTTGTGGACTTCAACCTTCAGCTTGTCGAGGGTGAGGGTGAGGATGACCGGATCACCCGGCGCACGCTGATCGACGAGGCCGTGTTCAGCAAGGGAGACCTCCAGAACTACGCCAACGGCCGCATCGACAAGATGCGCTGGCCGAAGTCGCTGATGGTGAGCGAGTGGTTCTATCAGGCCATCTGCGACTACGTTGACCGCAACAACATCGTTCCCATCGCCACAGTCGGCCTGCGCAAGCTGACGCGCACGCCCATGGCGATCGACTTCTTCGCGTTCCTGTCCCTGTATCTGCCCAGGCTGAAGGAAGGCGAGCAGAGAATCGTGGCTTGGGAAACCATTATCAGCCACTTCGGGCAGAATCAGACGCCCGCGCGCTTTCTCAAGGATTACCGCTCGTCCATCGAGCGGGCCATTGAGGCCTATCCGGCAGCCAATGTCACGGTCGATCCCAAACAGGGCCTGATCCTGCGACACACCGATCCAGCTCCCATGGAGGAGCTGATACTCGCCCCGGTCGCCGCCGCGCGGGCCGTCAAACGCGACCGCTACCGGGTAAAGCCGCGCGGCATCCGGACAAACGCGGTGCAGAGGACACTGCTGTAGATGTGGCCAAAGGATCAAGACCGTGATGTGACCTGACTTCAAAACACTTTCGGCTCCACCCTTGCTAGAGGGAGGAGCCGAAGCGCGACGGCCGGAGCCGCCTTAGGTCAGAACTGGATACCTCTGACATTAAGGCAGTTTCAGGATCCCGGCAAGTGGGAAACGGAGATGTTCCCACTGATGGGAGAGCTTTGCCGTCGCACCCGGACAACAACCTGACGAAGGATCGACTGCGTGAACGCTCCGCCGCCTGAAGGCGGGCGGCTTCTGAAGCAAGCTATGCCGCAACCGGCTGGCTTGACGCTCCAGGGCCCGCTCCTGGCCCCTTTAACCACGGGAATGCCCGATGCTTGATGACCTTGGCCGCGTGAACGTCGCGATCCTCAACCGTCCCGCAACCGGGACAGTCCTGGATGCGGTTGTTCAGCTCTCGGATCGGGCTTTCGCCCGGCCGATACTTCGGCGTCACCATTCCGCAGCAGTCGCATTCCTGGGAAGTCCCGCGCGGGTCGACCTTCGCGACCAGACCACCAGCATTTGCGGCTTTGTAGTCGGTGAACGAGATCAACTGGCCCCACGCGGCATTGAGTACGGACTTGGCGAGCATCCCGCTCGCGAGCCCGGTGATGTTCAGGTCCTCGAAGGCGATATGAGAGTAGAGGTTGACCAGGGTGCGGGACAGCTTGTGGGCGAAGTCCCGCCGCTGGTTGGCCGTCCTGGCACTATGCCGGGCAAGCCTCATCTTCGCCTTGAGTCTGCCCTTGCTGCCCCGCCTGCAGCGGCCAAGGGCACGCTGGAGACGGCGCTGTTTCGTGGATGCCATTCTGACCCACTGCGGTGTCGGCACGGCGTCGCCGTCCGAGGTGGCGATCAGGCTGGTCAGGCCGACATCGATGCCGCCCGCTGCCCTGACCGGGTCGGGTCCATGAGCATCGGGGGTTTCGACAAAGAAGCAGATATGCCACTTGCCGCAGGATCGGGAGAGCACGGCGGCTGCGGCCCCTGCCGGAAGGTCGCGGTGCCATCGGACCTTGATCTCGCCGGGAATGCCGACGATGCCGAACTTCCTGGATTTGCGGATCGTCAGTCCATCGCCGACCCGAAAGTCGGCACTGTCGAACATGCTTTTGGCTCGAAAGCGGGGGAAACCGCCCTTGCCCGTCCTGACCCTGCCGAAGAACGCCCTGAACGCCTTGTCGAGGCGGCGGACAACCTGCTGTTCGGCCGAGTAGCTGTAGCTCGCCAGCCGCTCGTCAATCAGCCGGACGGCCTTCAACTCGCTGGCCTGATCGATGTAGCTGAGCGTCCTGCCCTGCCGCCGATACGCCTCGATCCGCTGTTGGAGGCAGGCGTTGTAGAGATCGCAGAAGCTCCCGAGCATATCTGTCAGAGCGACCGCCTGGGTGCTGTTCGGGAAGAGGCGGTATTTGTAGGTGAGGACAGGCATCAGCAGCGCCCTGCTATCAGAGACACTCTTTCCATCTCTGCTTCAAGGAGACGACGCCGAACCTCGTCCTGTCTCCCGCCCGTCTTTGTGGCGACCATCCTTACCAGTTGCAAGGAGTCTGGTGTGATCCTGGATGTGACAAGGGGTTCTGCCATAAGGGTAAGTGCACACCCGCCGAGGCGCGACGTCAAGCAGGAGTGCTTCTTTGCCGCCGGGCCACCGGCTTTCCTCCGCCGCCTGAAGGCGGCCGTCCCCAGCCGGAGGATCTGATGGACTCCGCTTCCAGGCAAAGGGTGGGGCTTGTGCCCGCCCGGTACCTAGATAACCCCGAGGTAGGCGCCCTCGAGCTGGCTATCCTCTTCATTCTGTGCGCCCACGCCAACCGTCTGGGGGTGTGCTGGCCGTCCCAGGCCACCATCGCCGCCAAGGCCAAGCTGGACCGCGGCACCGTCAACCGGATCCTGGCAAAACTCGGTGCCCTGGGGCTGGTTGAAAAGGGTCGTCATCCCAACCCCAGGATCCGCGCCTGCACCTACCGGCTGGTCGGGCACGATGCGCTGATGGGGGATTTCCTGGACGGCCTCGACAATGCCGCCGAGGAAGCAGCCGCCGCGATCCCTGTTGTCGTCAACGACACAGAACACTTTGAACAAGATTCTCTCTCTCTGAAGCGCGCAGGCGCGCTGGGGGGGGAAGCGATCTGCGAGAAGCAGGAGGATGGCTCGGAAACCGTGCCGATGCTTGATGAGACCTGGGTCCCCGACCGCGCCGACATGGTTTTTGCCCAGGTCCACCGGGCCGATCTGGAACAGTCGGATTTGCTGCTGATCGTTCAGAAGTTCACGCTTCACTACCGCGGCAGACGGATTGCCGATCCCTCCGCCCTGTTCCGCCGCTGGCTGCTCACCGAGAGGAAAAATCATGCCCGCACCAACAAGCCGAATGACCGTCGTCCCGCGTCTCATCACAGCGACACCCGACGGGCAGGGCGCCGAGATGGTGCGGCTCCCTCATGTTCCGGCCAGACCCGCTTTGACGCCTGGGCTCGAGCGGCGCTTGCGCGCCGAGAGCATTTCGCTCACGTCGGCTGAGCCCACCGACGACAAGGCGGCGGCCCGGTATCGCTCGGATTTCCTGGGGAGTGTTGAGAAGCCCTGGCGACCCAGTCCGCTCCCGGTCTCCGAAATTCCCGCTGCCCAGCAGGCGCTGGCCGCCTTCGACGCGTACCTGCGCCCGCAGGATTGGGAGGACAACGGCCGCGCCATGCGGGCGATCGCCGCTCTGCTGTCCTACTACCGCCAGCCTGACCGGGCGCCAGACCTGGAGGCCAGTGTCGCCGAGCAGTGGGGGGAGGATGTGGAGGATTATCCGCTATGGGCGGTTCAGGAGGCATGCAGGATCTGGCGCCGCGAACCTGACAACCGCCGAGGCCCCCATCCGGGCGAATTCAGGGCGATATGCGAAGCCCTGGTCAGCAAGGCCCGCCAGCAGCGGGACCGTCTTCGGCGCTGCCTGGAGATGCCGCCCCTGCTGTCGGCGCCGATCCCCCTGACAGCCGAGGAGCGGACTGCCCTCGAAGAGCTCCGTAGATCCGAGCGCATGGCTGAGCTCGCCCGCTTCGAAGAGATAAAGGCCAATCTTCTGGCGGAAGGCAAATGGCCTGGCAGGACTGCAGGCCCGGCACCGACTTGTGACACCACGCCGACCGATGACGCAAAGAACATCCACTGTCCCTCTGCCCTCACGCCGGCCGCATGCCGTATTTCCGGATCCGGCGAGGAGGCGTTTTCTCCCGGGATGCCCAATCCTGCCTGTCCCGAATCAGTCGGCGTTCCTGCATCGCCGGAGCAGCCGGCCGCCACCCAGGCCGAAGGAACGGCCAGTGGTCCCTGGACGTCGGACAGAACACCTGAAGTCACATTCTGCGGGGATGGCGGGATTGCAGAGCCGTCGGATCAGGCTTGCCTGACGCACCAGGGCTGGCTTGGCAAGCCGCCGCTTTCCAGGCAGCAGAGTCTTTACACCACGCAGACTTATGAGAAGAAACCGCTCAAGCAGCATTTTGAATTTGCTGACACTCGCCGGATGCGCGGGGATCTGCATTCCCCATTCTCGGCGCGTCTCTTCGGAGATGACGAGATTGACACGGGCTTGGCCTGGAAGGTCTGGCCGGCGGGCGATCTCCTGCCGCGTCAAGTAACATCAGGCGCCCTGCTTCCTGATTGGGTGAAGGAGCGCGGCGTTTCGGTTGCCGGTTCACCGCCTCCTGTGAAGCGACCAGAATCACGGTGGTCCTTCCGAGCATTATTACCGGGTCACCCGCCGATGGTCTGGCCCAGACCCGGGCTGCCAATATGCATTCGAGGCTGGCCGTTGCGCTCCAGCCTCAGTCGAAGGTGCCGTAGATGGAACCTGTCCAGTCCCGGTCGGAAAGCGGAAGCTCCGCCATCAGAATCTCCGGCTGAAGATTGCTTCCTTCAGGCATCAGCGGAAAACCGGCCATCCAAAGGGTGCGCCCCGATATTCCGGACTTTCGTCGACGGCGTCGGCAAGGGCAGGGCTGGCTTTGACCGCTTTCGGCCCGGAAGCATGTTCGGCAGTGCCGATTTCCGAATTGGCGACGGGCTGACGATTCGCAGGAGCAGGCGTCTTGACTTTGTTGGTATCCCCGGGCGGGATCAAGATGAAGTGGAATCGCGACCTCCTTGCAGAGACCAGGCTCGGATTGGCTGTCCCGCTGAGGTCGTGCGGCAGAGGGTGCGTCTGTTTTCATGCCGGAACACCGGATATGCCCGGGGTCGCTCTGGTTGGCGCAGGGCGGCCGGCAAACCGAATCTCCAGCATCTTCACCTGGAACAGGAATTGGGACAGATAACTCGCCACCTGGGACGGCGAATCCGTGTCGGCGCCTAAGTGCCTCCAGGAAGCAACGTCGTCTTCAGCATGCTGTCGATGGGTGACCTGATGTAAAGTTCCGGGAGTACAGCTGCTGCGCACTGATGACGCCCAGGTATCGGCCAGGTGAAAGCCCGGTCCGAGGGCTGAGCGACCGCATTCATGACGACTCCGGGTGCAGCCGCCCTGAAAAGCGCGACGTTCACGCCACCAGGGTCACTCTTTATCAGGCATTGATGTGGGGGGAGGGTCTTGGAAGATGGACCCTAAAGCGTCAAGCCAGCTGCCAATGCAGCATCACCTGCTTTAGAAGACGGCGCTATCAGGCAACGGAGCGTATATGCGACTCAGCCGATTCGTGCTGATAAAAGCGGGCCGGCTTCAGCTTGAACCGTTTTGGGCTGAAAGCTGAAAGCTGTCTCTGAAAAAACGCCCCCGAAGATGGGATATGATCCCGGATTTTAACCATTTGTAGCAAACCAGCCACATATAAGCAACTTCGTGACGCCGATCGCGTTTTAGGGCTTGAGGTTTTTTACCTATATCGATATGATGTTTCATACAAAAGAGTTAACCATTACGCTGAAACTATCAGGTAGGAGCACAGCGATTGTTTTCCGCTTCTGCAAAGAAAATCTTGTGAATGAATTGTTAATACGTGCCTTCAGTTCCGCTTACAGCGAGAACAGTTCTATGAGTTTCCGTATAACAACTTTAGCAACATTGAGGACAGTTAACTTTTATTATGATTTTTCTTACTGTCTTGGCATTCGGAGAAAAAATAACTACTTCGTAAACAAAAAATTAGTAATTTCCCGATAAACCATCTAACGGCGCACGAAAGATTAACAACCATAGATAATAGCTGCGAGATTAAAGACAAATGCTAGACCTTAACTATGAGTAAACTCCTCAGGCAGAAAACCAGCTGGACGTTCAGGCTCACTGAAAGTCTGGTACCTCGTATGGATCTCCAAGGCGGCCTTTGTGGCGCCGCCTTCGACATCCATACGGCCAAACTGACCGTCGTATGGATCCCTGCCTCCCCCGCATCGGAGTCGACCGCGGGTGCGGGGGAGTGGAGATGAGGACCCTCCCCGGGTCCTTCCGGTAAAGCTTTACCAAACCTGTCTCTAAGAGGCTCAATCGTGGCAACTTTCGACGATATCAAGTCCTACTACGTCAACATTCTCCAGCGCGATCCCTCTGATGACGAAGTCAACAGCTGGGCGGCGCCGGTGAACGCGGGCGCGCTGACTATCGACCAGGTTCGTCAGACGTTCATCAACTCGTCCGAAGCGCAGAACGTTGCCGGCGTGATCCGCGTCTACCAGGCAGCTTTCGGTCGCGTTCCTGATCAGGAAGGTCTGAAGAACTGGGTCAACTCCGGCCTGTCGATGGACCAGATTGCCGAGGGTTTCGTCAACTCCGAGGAGTTCACCAACCGCTACGGCAGCAACAACGTCACCGAGGCGTTCGTCACCTCGCTGTACTTCCAGGTGCTGGGCCGCGCCCCGGACGCCGAGGGTCTGGCGAACTGGACGAACTCCGGCCTGAGCGCCGCTCAGATCCTGGCCGGCTTCTCCGAGTCGCAGGAGTTCAAGAACTCCACCACTACCGCGGTTTCCACCTTCCTGGACAACGCCGGTAAGGGTACTGAGGACTACTCGGGCAGCCTGAACGAATACAAGCCGGGTGGCGAAGAGCCGGAAAACGCTGGTCAGACGTTCACGCTGACGGCTGGCGTGGTCGGCGATGACTTCGTCGGTGACGCGGGTGACGACCAGTTCGTGGCCGCTTCGGTTGCCCGCCTGGGCGATGATGACGTCCTCGACGGCGGTGAAGGCAACGATACGCTGACGGCCAAGCTGTCCACTGCTGTCACCCCCAACCTGTCGTCCATCGAAACCCTGAACATTCAGGCAATTGGCGCGACCGCTGGTCTCAACGGCAGCCTGATTTCCGGCGCCAAGCAGCTGAACGTCACGGGTGGCGGCACGCTGACCTACACTGACGCCGAAGCCGGTCTGGCTGTTTCGCTCGCTGGTGATGCCACCTCTCTGACGATCGACCCCGCTGGTAACGACACCGACACTCAGGCGATCACGATTGACCTGCTGTCCGGCAAGCTGGGCACGATCAATGAAGGTGCCGGCCCGAGCGACTACGACCAGATCACTCTAGTGGCTTCTGGTGCCGAGAGCGTAGCCCTTGCCACCAGTGGCAACTTCGTGGGCACTGGCGAGAAGATCATCATCACTGGCGACAAGGAGCTGACCCTCAACGTCGCTGCCATCCAGATCGGTCAGGGCAGCAACTCCATCACTACCCCTGTTGCCGCCACCGAGGTGGTGATTGATGGTTCGGGCCACACCGGCATGCTGTCTCTGGACGTCGGCCTCCTGGCTCCAGACGGCACGCTCGACCTCTCCAAGGTCTCGGCTTTCGACGTGGTCCGCGCTGGCCTTGCTGGTTCGAACGTGATTTCCGGCCTGACGTCCGGCATGACGGTTCGTGCCGATGAAGCGACTGTTGCCAGCTTGACGGTCGCGGTCGATGGCACTTCGATGACTGACTCCATCACCGTCGAGCTGAACCATGCCACGGATGGCTCCAGCCTCAACATTGGCACGCTGACCACCACTGGTATCGAGACTGTCCACGTCACTTCGTCGGGCAAGGACACCGAGACCTCGAAAGTCTCGAACTTGGTTAGCTCGATCGTCACGACTACCGACAAGAGCTCGCTGGTCATTGACGGCGATAAGCTGCTGACCGTCGGTTCGGTCGATAAGCAGTTCACGTCGATCGACGCTTCTGCTGCTGGTGCTGGCGTTGACCTGACGCTGGAAGCTGGTGGCGATGTTGCCTTCACAGGCAGCGCGGTTGCTGATCGCCTGGAACTTGATACTCTCAGCGATCTGAGCAAGCTCGATGTTCTGAAGGGCGGCGACGGTGTCGATACGCTGGCGATCTCGGATGTGATCGGGTCTGACTTCAATGCTGACCAGCGCGCAGCTGTCACCGGCTTCGAAGTACTTGAGTTTGAAGGCGTTCAGAACTTGACGGGCGCCGCATCAGTTGACCTGACCAAGCTCAGCGGTATCAATACTCTCTTCCTGAATGGCGCTTTGGGCAACGGTGCCGATGCTCTGACTATCAAGGCTAGTGACAGCTTTACTTTGAAGATGGGTGCCTCTACGGGCACTGCGGACAAGCTGGATATTCAGATTGCCGGCGCTGCGACTGGTGGTGTCAACAACACGGTCAATCTGCACCTGGTAGACGGTGGTACCTATACGAATGGTGGTCTCACGGTCGACAACGTCGAAAACCTGTCGATCAAGATGCTCGGAGATGCTGCCGGCGTGGTCACACTGTCGGACATTGACGGTGCTCAGCTGCGGACGATCACGATCGCTGCAGGGAATACCGGAACGGAGCTGGATGGGAGTGCTACGGCTTCCGATAGCCTGACGATCACTGATGCCGAAAGCACTCTGATCGAGAAGGTCGATGCCTCCGCGGCGACTGGCGCGGTCACTATCACTGGCCTGAGCGACAACCTGATTGCGACCGGTGCTACCCTGATCGGTGGTTCGGGTGTGGATACCATTACTGGTGGCACGGGTGCCGATCAGATCAGCGGCAACAAGGGCAATGACGTCCTTAAAGGCGGCGCTGCCAATGACGTTGTCGATGGCGGTGAGGGTGATGATGACCTTTATGGCGACGCCGGTGATGACGCTGTCGACGGCGGCGAAGGTAACGACACCATTCATGGCGGTGCGGGCAACGACGAACTGACCGGCTGGAACGGTAGGGACACGTTTGTCTTCGAGAATAGTGCAGCCAATAACGGTGTTGATACCATCACTGAGTTCTCAGCTGGTAACGCCACCAACGCCGATGTTTTCAACTTCAATGCTTTCTTGGGCACAACTCCTGTCACCGATGCCGCTAATCTGTCTCTGTCTCTGACTGCAGCGTCTAATAACGTCACTTTGGCGACTAAAAGCGTCTATGTGATGAAGCTGGACGCGGCTATCACGGACAAGGACTACGCCGGAGCCAATTTCGCCGACTTGTTCGGAACGGGAACTGGTAAGTTTGGCACCGCCTTCGCCGCTGATGCTGGAAAGGCTGTCATTGTGGTCCAGGGCTCCGATGTCACCAAGGCTTACATGGTGTCTGAGGCGGTCAATGCTGGTGCTGAGGCTGACAACAGCATCTCTACGGGTGATGTCAGCCTGGTCGGTGTGATCAACACGGTCGGCACTTATCACGAAAGCAACTTCGCCTAACATCCCTCCTGCGATACGGCTGCGTCCGTGGTCGTGTCACAGAGCAATCTGAGCAAAGTTGGGAGCTGATCCTTCGGGATCAGCTCCTTTCCTTTTTATAGAAGCCCAATTTCGAGGCATGCCTTTATGACCGCCGAGCCTCAATCCAGTGCCGCAAACGACATGGCCGAACTTCGCAGAGAAGCCGGCCTGTGGCTGAGGTCGCTCCGCAAGGACGCCGGTCTGTCGCAGCGTGCGCTCGCGGAGGCGGTCGGCCTCTACTACTACACGACCATCACCCAGATCGAGGCAGGCAAGCTCCGCATCCAGCCGGACCGCTACGAGGCGTTCGCTCAGGCACTGGGCGTTACCGACACCCAAACCTTCATCAAGCAGCTCATGAGCTACTACGACCCGGTCACGCACAAGGCGCTGTTCGGCGACAGCGAGCCTTCCGAATAAGAGTTCCAGCGCGTCAATCCGAGATACCAGCAGCATCTCAAACAGGATCCCCCCATGCCTGAGTTCACCGCTGTCAGCCGCGAGCGTCATGCCGGCAAGGCGTGGCGCCATTACACGTCCTACAGCTTCACGGCCGATGACGCGGTGCTGCCGTTGGCTGCCTCCGAACTCGTCCAGGCGGTGATGGGCATGCCGGTTGCCTTCGTGCAGCAGGACGGCCGCTACGTCCTGATGGCCGTGCTGTCGCTGACGCCGGGCCGGAACCTGTTCGTGGCACCTGATGGCCGCTGGATGGGCGAGTACGTGCCGATGGTGCTGCGGGGTTATCCATTCCGGCTGTTGCGGCCCGAGGGCGCCGCGCAGAGCATCCTGTGCGTCGATGAGAGCAGCGGCCTGGTATTCGATGCCGGCCACAACGAGGCGTTCTTCACCGACGACGGCGTCCTTGCCGACACCCTGAAACAGGTGCTGACTTTCCTCGGTCACCTTGAGCGCAATCACGCCGCCACCGATCTGGCTGTCGCGGCGCTGGTCGAGGCCGGCGTGATCGAGCCGTGGCCCCTGACGCTGAACAGCAGCAGCACGTACACTCCCGTGATCGGCCTTCACCGTATCGCCGAGGACCGGTTCAACGCGCTGGGCGATGACGCCGTGCTGACGCTGCGCCGGGCCGGCGCCCTGCCGATCGCCTACATGCAGATGCTGTCGATGCAGCAGACCAAGGTCCTCAAGCGACTGACCGAGATCCACGAACAGCATGCCCGGGCCGAGGCCGCCAAAGCCGAGGCTGCCAGGCTGGCGACGCTCAATGTCAACCTGGGGCTCCTGTCCGACGACATCCGCCTGGTGTTCTAGGAACGAGGGATGGGCGCTGCGGCTTCCCGCCAGTAGGAAAATGACCATGATCAGGCTTATGACGGAGCACCCTTCCTCGGTCGGCGAGAGCTACCTGGAGCATCTGGTGTTCGCCACCAGCTTCGGCGCCAGCATGATCGTGGGCGGTCTGGCCTGCTGCGTTCACGGCGTCCTGCCGTTCCTCTGCACGTCCACCGGCAGCCGCACCGTCCTGGCGCTGCACGGATGCATCCGCTCCCGCGGCGGGCGCGGCGTTCCTCACTCCACTTCGCAGGAAGCTGGGACGACGTCGATCGTGGCAGCGGAGTACGTGATCTGATGACCCTCGCCAACAAGCTTCCGCTTCGTGCGATGGTTCACTGGCTGCTGGCTTCCATCGCGGCCGTGCTCCTGCTGACCTCGTCGGCCCGAGCGGAGATGAACTGGCTGATGGGCGGCAACTGGGTGCAACTGGAGAAGCCCTGTTCGGTGCGCCATGCCGATGGCCGGGAAGAGAATGTCGGCATGGAGTTCATGGAGGGCATGGCGATCCTGCATCTGCCCCCTGGCTTCGATCTGAATATTCCGGCGTCCAAGGTGCCGGCACGCTATCAGGAGCGCGGTGATACCATCTGGGTCAGGCTCCAGTTCGCCAACGGCGAGACCAGCAACCTGATCCTGCAGCGCGCTGACGGCGACCGGATGCGCGACAGCGTCGGTTATCTCTACCGGCGTTGCATCGTAAGCATCCGCCGAGCACCGCAGGAGGGAGCCGTTGAGAAGAGGGCA
>NZ_AVFK01000056.1 GCF_000936425.1 Skermanella aerolata KACC 11604
CTCGACCAGCTCGCCGCCGGCGGTATCTTCTCCGGTGTCGAGCCGCTGCAGGATGGCCTCTCACGCGACACGGAAGCCCTGGTCACCCTCTACCACGAGGCATGCCGCGCCACCAGGCCTGACGAACGCCATCGCGCATGGACCGCCTTCCTGCGCGCCACCATGAAAGCCCGCATGACGCATGTCCTGTGCGGCGAAGTCGGGTCCGGCAAGACCTTCTTCGGCATGGGGCTGGCCAACGAAATCCCGCTGGACGACCGGCTCGTCACGGTTCAGGACAGCGACGAATGGAGCGCCCTGCCCCACCGGAACCGCACCGACCTGTTCTACAGCAAGGGCGGCCAGGGAGCCGCCAACGTCACGCCGAACGATCTGGTCGAGGCATCGCTGCGGCTGGCCATGCGCTGGCTGCTGCTCCAGGAACTGCGCGGCGCGGAGGCGTTCAGCTTCCTGCGCGCACGCCGCTCCGGACACCCCGGCCTGACCACCTGCCACGCCTCCAGCACGCGCGAGGTCTTCCCGACGCTGGCGCTGATGGTCAAGCAGGCGCCGGCTGCCTCCAGCGTCGAGTTGACCGACATCGAGGCGTCGCTGAAAAGCCTGATCGACGTCGTGGTTCATTTCCACCGGCCCGAGGGACGCTTCGCGGTTTCCGAGGTGTGGTTCCGGCATGCGGAGGCTGCGGCATGAGAAGGCTGAAACTGGTTCTGTCCCCCGTTATCGCCCTGGCGGGATTCACCTTCACCGCCTCCACCGTCACCCTCTTCGGCCTCGGCACGATCCGGCAAGCCGGCATTCCCACCGCCGAGTGGTGGGGCTATCTCTTCGCCACCATGCCGGATGCCTACACTCAGGCATGGGTCAATGAATGGCTGCTCTACGGAGCCGCCGCCGGCCTTATCACCGCCGGCTTGTCCGTCTACCGCATTCTTGGCGAAGACGGTGTCCCTCCCGGTCGTGACGGCCGCGCCCTGTTCGGCTCCGCGAAATACGCAACGCCGCGGCAGGGCAGGAAATCGGGCCTGATCTACTCGTTCCGCCCTCGGCCAGACTGCATCCTGCTTGGCCGCACCGCCGGGGTCCTGGGGATGGGCAAACGCTACGTCTGCCTTCCCGGCCCAGAGCACGCCCTGCTCTATGCCAGGACCGGCAGCGGCAAGGGCGTCGCCTACGTTGTCCCGAACTGCTTCAACTACGCCGACAGCCTGGTCGTGCTCGACATCAAGCGCGAGAACTACACGAGGACGGCGGCACATCGGGAAAACACCCTCGGCCAGGACGTCTTCCTGTTCTCGCCCCTGGCCGAAAACGGCGCCACCCACTGCTGGAATCCGGTCGGCGGGATCAATGAGTCACAGCCGGATTACCTGTCCAGGATCCAGCGCCGGGCCTTCAACCTGTTTCCCGAAGTCGGCACGGCTAACAAGAACAAGTTCTGGCAGGACAGCGCGCGGACCGCATGGACAGGCATCGCCACCCTGATCTGCGAGACGCCGGGAATGGACCTGACCCCAGCTTCGATCTTCCGCTTTTTCACCCGCGGCGACAGCATGGAGACGATCGCCCGCATGGTCGAGGAGCGCCGGGCCACGGACCGACCCTACACCCAGGACTGCGTCAACCTGCTGTCCGACTATCTGCGCGGCAACGAGGACATGGTGCAGGGCATCCGCAAGCAGGTCACATCGACCATGGGGATCTGGTTCAATCCGAAGGTCGTGGCGGCAACATCTAGGAGCGATTTCGACCTGCGCGATCTGCGCCGGCGAAAGATGACCATCTACATCGGTGTCATGCCGTCCGATCTGGAGCAACTGGGCTTCCTGCTGCGCCTGTTCTTCCTCCAACTCTTCGACGCCTGCATGGACTCCCACCCGGATCACGACAGCACCATCACCCACCGGTGCCACGTCCTGATGGACGAGTTGACCGCCCTCCCCCCGATGCGGCCGATCGCAAAGGCGAACGGCTTCGCACGGGGCTTCGGGCTGCACTTCAGCTTCGTCGTCCAGACTAAGACTGACCTGAGAGACGAATACAAGGAAGACGGACTGGCCTCGCTGTTGGGGAACCTCGGAGCGGAGATCGTCTTCGGTACCAACGACGAACTGCTGACCAGGGAGGTCAGCGAACGGACCGGGTACGACACCGTTGAGAACGTCAGTCGGTCGACGCCGCGGTTCTTCGGGTGGTTTCGCGCGAAGGAGCAGAACGAAAACACCGGTCAGGCCAAGCGTGCGCTCCTGCTCCCCCAGGAGGTCAACGAACTTCCCGACGATGAGGAAATCATGTTCCGCAAGGGAGCGCCCGCGTTCCGGCTCAAGCGGAACTGCTGGTACGCCGATGCCAACTTCATGAACCTGGAGCAGACCCCGGTCGAACCGCCGGCTGTGGCCTACACGCTCGACCGCGACGATGGCTCGGTTAAGTTCCCGACGGAAAAGACCGGAAAAGCAGCGTGACTCAAGAAGGGGGTCACTGCGGAGGTTCTGCCCTATCCGCTGCTGACTCGTAGGAAGGCCACGGAGAGTCGTCTGGAGTTTGCTGGTCGGGCAGGTTAGCGGAGAACGGTCAGACCCTATCCAGCGGCCAGATTTCAGGCCATAGCGTGGACGTTGATCGGCATGGGGCCGGTGTAGGTTGACGTTTAGGTCGAAGATTGGGTCGGTAACGCTAACGCCACCGGCCATCCCCCCTCATCAGGAGTGGCGCTCATCCGACAGCGGAGAGCACCGCGACTATTCCGAACTTGAAAAACCGCGCTGGGGATTTCCGGGTCAGGCGCCATTGCCCTGCGGTGTTTTTTTGGTGTATCTTTGGTAGGGCATAAGCACCGAAAACATACCGATTGGATACTGAAATGATACTGGTAGTGGGCGGCATTAAGGGCGGCGTGGGGAAATCCACTCTGGCATCGAACCTCGCCGTGCTGGCGGCGCGTGACGGTAAGGACGTGCTGTTGGTCGATGGCGACAGCCAGGAAACCACGATGACCTGGGCGGCAGCTCGCGGCGACCGGGAAGCCGTCAGCACCGACCGAGTGACCACCGTGGCATTGGTCGGTAAAGGGGTCCGTGACGAGCTGCGCCGGCTCAAGCCGAAATACGACACAATCGTCATCGACGCCGGAGCTAGGGACACGACCACCCAGCGATCGGCGCTGACGATCGCCGACGTCGTGCTGTTGCCGTTCGCTCCGCGCGGTCCCGACCTGTGGACCATCGACGCGGCGGTCGAGCTGATCAGCGAGATCCGCGCAGTAAATGAAAACCTTCGCGCGCTGGCGCTGGTCAACCGTGCCGATCCCATCGGCAATGACAACGCCGAGGCCGAGGCGGCATTCGCCGAACACGCCGAAGCGCTCCAGGTGGTGCCGGGGCGGGTCGGCAACCGCAAGGCCATCGCCCAGGCGCACCTCATGGGGCTGGCTGCGGCGGAAATGGTGCGGGCCGATCCGAAGGCAGTTGCCGAGATGGACTCACTGTATCGGTATGTTTTTAGCACCGAAATTACACCGTAATAACACCGTCACGGTATCAGGGGAACACCGATCATGAGCAAGTTCAGCAAGCCGAAGCAGTCCGCCCAAGTCAGTGAAGCCGACATCCAGCGGGTAATCGGCGGCGCCGAAGCCAACGATGATCGCAAGGCCGAGCAGAAACCTGATGACCAGGGTGAGGTGCGGTTCACCATGACACTAACCGGCGCCATGGCCGGCCGGGTAGAGCGAGCCAGGGAGGGTGCCGGCGGGATGACGCGGCTGGCATGGATCAGGCTGGCAGTTGCCGAAAAGCTGGCGCGGGAGGGGGTTTGAGCCACCGTTTTCATACGACAAACATACCGAATTCATACTGTTAAGGCACTGTTACGGTATAAGAAAGATACCCTCGCCGGGTGGCCTCTCCTGGCCGATCTTGAAGGAAGATCAGCCAGGGGAGGCCAATAGGTTATTGGGCTTGTGGGGATCAACGGCCTTCCGTCCCATTCTCGCCCGGTTCAACATGACGCTCCAGGGGCCATTATGACCGGGCTGCGAACGGGAACCCTCGCGAAGGCCGTTGACCTCAACCATGACGATCTGGTCGCCGCTCGTTGGCGGCTTGACCACCAAAGCGTTGGCAAATGGTTGACCTGGGGAGTTTTCACAATGGCGAAAGGCGCCTGGACATTGGGCGAATACCCCTTGCCGATGGTGCGGGTGTCCTGCGCCAAATGCGGCAGGGCAGGGCAGTACCACCGGGCAAAGCTGCTGGAACGCTATGGCGCCGACATGGCCATGCCGGAGCTGCGGCACGAGCTGGCACAGTGCTCACGGCGGAGGACGATGAACGATCCCTGCATGGTGATATTTTCCGACAGGATCGAGCGGACCTGACGGAAGCGATAAGAGCACTCAACCTTTCAGCCGTGTTCGTCCTGCGGGATATTACGCGCGTAAGCCAGACTCCGTGAGTACAGTGACAATGCGGCGAAGCTGCTCACCCAATTCTTCCAAGTTTTCCAGAGCCGTCTGATCATGGGCTCTCAAGGTCTCTGCCTCGTCACGCAGACGCTTGATGACGGGCAGGACCACCAGGAAGTCGTCGTTGCCGGTCATCAGATAAAGCCGCTACACATATAGCTGAGGTGGTGGCAGGCCGACCTCATCGACGTCCAGCACGTGGACCACCTGTCCTGTAGCGATCTCGACCGAGGTGTAAATCGTGTGACCACCCTGCTCTGCGGCCATAGAGAAGGCAGCGTGTCGGCGCAGGTGGACAGCGCCATAACAGCGGCGACGAGGGTAACGATATATCTAGTCGTGCAACTGGTCGTGCAACTGGCCAGAGCATGCTCGCCGATGCGCTCACAAGCCAGAGCAATATGGTTAATGTTTTATCTAAAACCATTGTGATATTGCGGAGACAAAAACGATAGTGGTAACAATTGGCCCGAGGTTGAGTTCATCAATGTCGCGGTGTGAGAATGTTTCCTGCAATTGCTCGCTCTATCGGTTGTCAGTCTGTTGCGGGAGGCGCATTTGTAGCCATTCTTGCAGCCTTCATAACAACCGCCTCTTTCGAAGAAAAGCCGCCTATCTACGACCCCAGCGGTCCCAAACCCGAAATCGTTAAATTAGGAAAAATGCGATGAAGAAGATTATTTTCGCCGCTATGACTGTCGTTGCGCTTTCTTCCACTGCCCTGCCCGCAATGGCGGATATCGTCAATGGCTATATCAAGCAGAACGGAACCTACGTGGCTCCGTATATCCGCTCCGCGCCTGGAACTTGCGTATACGGCGGTTGCCGGTAAATCAGGAAAGCAGCAATGAAAAAGATTGTTCTCGCAGTTATGACGACTGTTGTGCTGGCGGCGACTGCTCTGCCTGCTTTCGCTAACGTCAGTGTCCGTGGTTACACTCGGAAGGATGGAACCTACGTCGCTCCTCACATCCGCACTTCGCCGAATGGCACCTGTGCTGATAACTTCAGCGGCTGCCGGTAACACATTCTTCATTGCACTGGACCCTAGCAAATAACGTTAGGGTCCAGTAGCAAGCCGTAGGAGGGCCTGAATGGGCTTGGTGGCTACTTACCAGATGCCCCACCGGCGAGATCGCCTGCAGCGTCGCCCAAGCGGCGCAAGGCACCGGTGAGATCAGTACCGGCGTCCTCGAGGTCAATCAGGCCGCGACCCGCACCGGCGAGGCGGCGACTTGGTGCTGGGCGTCTTCCGACCGCTGCCCGGCCAAGCTGAGGCGGTGCGGTGCGAGGTCGCGACTTTCCTCGCCGGCATCCGGAGCGCCCCCGGTACTAGCAAAACCCACCAGGGCATAAGTCGGAATGACCTGCTGGTCCACCTGGGCCAACGATCAACCTGAAACAAAAAATGTTTCGGTTATTGGCATTGACATTCTACCAGCGCGTTTTCAAAGTTAGACACTGCATCGATATAGACGAAAAAATCAAGCAAGAAGTACTAGTAGCAAGATTGCGCAAAAATATGCTAGTTTAATGACAATTATGCAACGTGAAAGCCATGGGCAGCAAATCAAATAATGCTGCCAACTATGTCGCTTAATCCTTTACGGGATCAGATTTTTCAGTGGCACTCTAAAACGATCGGGTTGTTGCACTGCTCACAGCATCAGGACATGACACCTCGGGAGTGATAAGATGCAACGCACCGTCACAGATCTCCAAGCCATCGCCGACGCTGCATCGGATCCGGCAGAACGTGAGGAGGTCCTGAAGATCATCACGCGCCTTTCTCATCAGGAGCAGGAATGGCCTGACATCGATGAGTTGATCCGGATCAAACTGCGGTTCTCCTCTGAGCCTAAAGATTAGGTTGTAAGTCGTTACCTATTACTAACGAACAATACAAAACTCAAGGTTGTTGATTAATTATTTTTGAATACGGCTTGAAAATGAAGATGGTTCCATATTGTGTCAGACCTTGTCTGCCGAGCGATTGCTGATTTGATCCTGCTGGGAGAAACGCTGGATCGAACGGATAAAGAACGTATCCATGAAATCATAGAAAAACTACGACTCCTAGAGCAGCAGCATGACCAGTTTACCCATATTGGGTTGTTCGAATCGGATTTATGCAGTTCATGAATGTGTTTTATCAAGAACCGTGTGCAGATCTACTGTTTGGGATCATGGTCGGATCCTGACCACATTTCAGCCTGATCCAGAAGCACACACATTACATGGTTAAGCTGCCGGGTAAGCTCCTGAAGCCCCTGAACTTGATCCAGCGAGGTTCCGTCAACAGCAGTCGTCTCCTCGCGCAGACGCCTGATCAGAGGCAGAGCTTTGGCAAAGTCATCCTTGCCGGTGATCAGATAAAGTCGGTACAGGTGGCTGTCGAGGGTGTCGAACCAGCCCTGTAGAGCTGCTTTGTGGTTTTCTAGTTTGGTGTTCAGGACGCCCAGGCGACGGACAGCGAGATGGGGATGCATGACCAGGACCTTTGTTTCAGGCAAAGTGCAACAGGATTGAGGACCGGCCACCTTTCGGCGACCAGCCCTCTCTTTTCATGGCTCAGGCGGCGCGGATGCCAGACAAAAAACGCTCGACCTCGGCCTTGAGGCGCTCGGCCTGGCGGGCCAGTTCGCCCGAGGCGCCCAGCACCTGGGTGGCGGCGGCACCGGTCTGGCTGGCCGCCTCGGTGACCTGGACGACGTTGCCCGAGACCTCGGACGTGCCGGCGGCGGCCTGGCCGACGCTGCGCGAGATCTCAGCGGTGGCGGCACTCTGCTCCTCGACGGCGGCCGCGATCGTGGTGGTGATCTCGTTCATCTCGCCGATCGTGCCGCCGATGCCCTGGATGTCGGCGACAGCACCGCTGGTGGCGGCCTGCATGGCGGAGATCTGAGCCGAGATCTCCTCGGTCGCCCTGGCCGTCTGGGTCGCCAGGTTCTTGACCTCCGAAGCCACCACGGCAAAGCCCTTGCCGGCCTCGCCCGCTCTGGCCGCCTCGATGGTGGCGTTGAGCGCCAGCAGGTTGGTCTGGCTGGCGATCGACTGGATCAGCCCGACCACCTCGCCGATCCGGCCGGCCGCCTCGGCCAGCCCCCTGACCGTGCTGTCGGTCCTGCCGGCCTGCTCGACCGCCTGGCCGGCAATGCCGGTCGAGCGGCTCACCTGGCGCGAGATCTCGCGCAGCGAGCTGGTCATTTCCTCCGACGCCGCCGCCACGGTCGAGACGTTGCTCGACGTCTGCTCGGCCGCCGCCGCCGCCGCCGTGGCCTGGCACGAGGTCTCCTCGGCAATTGCCGCCATGCTCTGGGCCGTGCTGTCGAGCTCGGTGGCAGCCGAGGCGACGGTGCGCAGGATCTCGCCCACACCGCCCTCGAAGCCGCCGATCAGCCGCTCGACCTCAGCCGCCCGCGCCTCCTTGGCTTGGCGCTCCGCCGCCTGCGCCGCCTCGAGACGAACCCGCTCGACCGCGTTGTCCTTGAACACCTGAACCGCCTGCGCCATGGATCCCAGCTCATCGTGCCGCTCGGTGCCGACGACGCTGATGCTCAGGTTGCCGGCAGCCAAGTCACGCATGACTGTGACCAGCGCATTGATCGGCGATGTGATGCCGCCGCGGATAATCGCCAGCGCCAGCCCAAGGCACAGAGCCAGTCCCGTGGCACCGATAATGATGGTCCACAGCCGGGTCGACAGATAGGTAGCCGTCGCCTCGTCCGACGCTGCCTGCATGCGTGTATCCCCCTCGTCGATCAATGTCTGCACGCTTGAACGAAGCGCATTGAAGGCGGGGTTGAAACGTTCGGTGGACAGGCGCAGGGCGGCGTCGTTGTCGCTGGCCAGGGACGCCTTTTCAATGTCTGCGCGGATCGGCATCAAGGCATCGAAGTCGCGCATCAGGCTTTTTATTCTGTCGGCCGACGACGGATAGGCTTTCGCCACGTTCTGGGCGCGCTCGCCGTACTGAGTGGCCAGCTTGTCGATGTCGGCGGACAGTTTACGCATCACCGGAACCTCCGGCTCAGCGATCAGCAGATTGAGAACACGACCGATATCCACGAGCGTCGTGTTGGTTCGGGCCAGCCACTTCACTGCAGCGGCCTCCTCTTCCAGCAGCGCCGAGTAGCGGGCGTCGGCCTCGCCCATCCGGACCAGCGACAGACCCGTCATCCCGATCGCGAGCACGCTCAGAAGTGCCAGGGCACTCAGCACTTTGATCAGAATACGAACGTTGTTGAGGAAACTCATCTCAGCTCAGATCCCCGCCTTCCGGCAGGCTCCTAAATGGTTGCGTACGGATCAAGCAACCCTTAAGCAAAAATACTTAAAATTCAGTATGCACCCTTGTAAGGAGATATACGTATAGCTGGATCAGCAGATCACCGAAGAGCAGTGACGAATACACCAGCAACATTATTAGTGTACTGGCTTGATATATGGAACGTAGCTGCCGAGGGCGAGCCGCCCTTCGAGGCGGCGACCAGTTCAGCAGAGCTGGACGTCAATACCGGTCTCAGGGGACCCATCTGGCAGGCCGGTCAGGGACAATATTGGAAGTCGGAGCGCTGGGCCGGCCGAAGATGGGGTGGACCGGTGTTGACGTCCACATCGGAGACAAGCTCAAGGCTTCCCCCGGTGATCCTCTCCGGATCACCGGGGGAATGCCCCAGCGGCGAGCGGTCTTCCTTGTTCTTCCAGCTTCTGTTCATCAATGCTGGCCAGGGTGAGAGTGCCGGGAGTTTGAGGTCTACGATAATCCTGTGGGGGCATTCAGGAACAACCGACGCGTATGTCGGGGGTTTATTCGGGGGAGTCTCTTCGGCAACGAACTCGATTACCGGCTCCGTTTCCATCGTATCGGCGTCACTGGTGACCTGCACCGTAACCGGTCCGAACAGCCGTTCCAGCGCGGCAATGCCGGCGCTGTTGCTGATCCTGGTAAAGAACAGGACTGTGCTAGGCCGCCGCTGCTTCGGTAGCCAGTAGTTAGCCGGTTTAAAACCGCCACTCAGCAAATAAGTACCTATTTGCTGAGTGGCGGTTTTGATTTCGGCCACCAGCCGCTCAGCCGTACGCCGCGACGTGGCGATATGGGGCACCTGTTCGGCCAGGAACTCAGCCGACAGCGGAAGAACACCCCATTCACGCCTGGCATGGGCGATCAGGCGTTCGGCGGCGGAGCCACCCTCCAGCAGGTCGTTCAGGGTCAGCAGGCTATCGACCTCAATGCCTGGTAGCGGCAGGTTGCATAGAATGAACACCTCGCGGTCGGCACGGCCATGGATCAGGCGCAGCCGGTCGAGGGCCTGGGCCATGCCGCGCTCGCGTTTGGCTTCGGTGCAGACCTGCACACGATGGTCCTCGTGCTCGTACACTTGCATCGGCACTGCCGAGCCGTCGCGCATGCGGTGACAACGGGTTACCTTCCGGTAACGGCCAGTGAGGTTCAGAGGGATAGGGTCATCACAGTGTATCGCGCGAGCCTGCTGTTCAGCGGCACTCGCCGACATTTCCTCGCGGCCCAGCAGCACCACGGCATCGTAGTGCTTCCACGCGTCGATGCCCAGGATGGCGCCGTAGTGTGTCCAGGTGGCGCCGCCGAACTCAACCGACACCGGGATCCTGCCGGACCCTTCACCGGTAAATGCGGTGCGTACCGGCTTGTTGGTCACCACCAGCACCTTCCCGCCTTCGGCCTTGAGTGAAATCCAAGTCAGGATGCGGGCGCGAAGGGCCTGGGCGTGCTCGACCTGCCGGTCAGTTGGCGCACTGAATGCCGCCTCTGGAGCGATGTAGGATTTAGCCAGCGTGGCGTTCCTGACCTGGGTAACCCGACCCAGGCGCCGCGCCATGATCTCGCGCCCGGTCAAATTGGAGCCGAACAGGATGCGGTTGGTGGCGAGGTCGGCATCGGCATCGATAATCAGGAGCGGAATGCCCTTCGGCACGGCTTTGGGAGCTGAGTGGCGGTGCAGGTGAAGGTCACCGTCACGGTAGCTGACGCCGTGGGCGATGTCGCGCGGGTGGCGCAGCTCGCGGGCGAGCTGGCGAACGATGCGGCCGACGATTTCACCCTGGTGAGGTTTGATCTTTTCCGCAGCCTCCTCAATGGCCTTATCCGACATAGCCGGAGAAATATCCGGACCCATCTCGGTTGGCTCGGTCCACCGCGCCAGGGTGTCGAGCTGCTTTTTGTTGAGTTTTGCGTCCCGAATCGCGGCCAGCAAGGGGGCGCCGCTGGTGATAGCAACCAGCAGGCGGGCGCCCAGCGCAGCGGCATCGTCCTGTTCGTTGGTCAGAGCTGCGTTTTGATAGGTTGCCGGTTCGGCCAGAAGGGCAGCGCCAACCGTTGCCGATGTCAGCAGCGTCTGGGTTGAGTCCTCGTCGATAACAGCCAGATCGGCGGTCGGAAATCCGAGCGGCTTGCCCAGGGTAAGGTGGTCATGGACAAACAGGTGCAGGCCGGCGCCCTGGTTCAGATAGTTGTTGATGTACTCGCACCCCTTGAAGTGGGGGCATATGGTGTCGCCGCGCATGCACATGGCTGAGAACACAGAGGGCACTTTGCCGGCTAGCTTGCGAGCGGTCCGGTGCCGGACGCACGGCGCGTTGCCGATTTCCGCCTCGTGGTCGCGGCCACGGTGGAGCACGACCAGTGGTGCTGGCCAGACATTCCTGGTCAAGTCCTTCATGGCGCTTTCGAAGCCGCGTGCCAGGGCAACGGTCGGAAAGAAGCCGTGAAACTGGCGGTTCCAGAGCTTCGGGTGGCGCAGGTAGGCTTCACGCACGCCCGATGATTTGCCGAGGCCGGCAGCGGCGGCAAGTTGGAGCCGGGGTGGGCGCTTCAGGTCGATGCCGGGATAAGTGCGGGCAACGGTGCGATCGATGTTGCGCCTGGCATCGCGCTTTTCACGGGCGGACATGCCATCGGTAATGAAGGCATTGCATTGATCTCTGGCATAGTCACGGGCCTCCAGCCAGCGTTCGGCCTGTGTCATCCAGTCTTCCAGCAGGATCTGGAGTTCGGCGTATGCGGTGGTGGCATCCACCGTCGTTGCCGGCCAGTGCGGCACCAGTTCGGGGAAGGTATCAGTGTTGGTTGGCTTATCGGGGGTGGAGCTGCTAGGCGACAGCACCGGCACGGCGCCGTCCAGCATGGCGCGCACGGCATCGAGGCCCTGCGTACGCAACAGGTCGTTGGCGTCCTTTACGCCGGCAGGCGGACGGGCGATCCAGATGTTACAGCCGGCAGCGGCCAGCATCTCGCAGGTTTCGGCAAGAGACTTCGCGGCCCTGCTGTCCGGGGCATCGTTCTGGGCGGCAATGATGATGCGGCGCTCTGCCGGTACCGAGTCGACCAGACGCTTTAAGCCACCGAAGGCAACGCCAACCATGGCGTCGGGCCGAGCGGCATACAAAGTGATGCCGTCCTCCGGACCTTCACCGCAGATCACGTCACCGTCGCCATCTGATAGCCAACCGATAGCATGGTTGAGGCTGAGAGAGCCAGCCGACAGCTTGGCGATACCGTCGCGCTTGTCGCCATCGGCCTTGAGGCGAACAGCCTGGAAGCCGTGAACCTTGCCGGCCAGATCGGTTGCTGCCACCAGAAGCGCGGGCGCGGTGGTGTAGGAATCCGGCTTTGCCTTATGGCCGGAGTGGAAGCGAATACGACCGGTACGGTCGAGGGTATCAACCACATTGGCTGGGATGCCGCGGAACTTCACCAGATAGGTTTCGGCAAGGGTGCCGGTGATGTTCCTGGCAGCAGCCCACTGCTGGCGGGCGAAGATGGACGGATCGACTTCGTGCCGGGTCGGCTTCGCCCTGTGCTGGGCGATCACCGGGGACTGGACGCGTTCCTTCAGCGCATGACCCAGGGCGTCGATAAACCCCATGCCGGTTTGATGCTGGATCAGGGCGATCATGTCGCCCTTGGTGCCGGCCTCCCAGTCAACCCAGGTGCCGGCATGCTTACTGGCAAAGTTGACCTTCAGACTTCCCTTGGCGCCGAATCGGGCGTGGGTGCTGGTAATGCTGGTCGGCTTGCCGTGGTACTCGATGGCGATTTCAAGGGCACGGTCGGCAATGCGGCGGCGTTGTTCGTCAGTTACGCGCGCAAGATCGCCTTCCGCCCTGGTTGGGCGGTTGGGGTATTCCATGTTGGCCCCGCGTCACTGTGCGGAGACGATGAGACGAACCTGTCCGGTGATGCCAGCCGTACGTTCTGCGCCACGGGCGGCTTTGCGCCAATCGATGTAACCTAGTTCGACTAACAGATTATACACCCGGAAGATCGCGGCCTTGGTTACGCCAAGCCGGCGCGATAGGTACTCCGGATCGGTGACGATTTGGCCGTCATCTGCGGGGTGAATAGCGCCAGTTTCGTCGGCGTGATGGCTCATCACACCAATGGCATGGAGAGCGGTGGCGGATGTGATGCGCGAATCGATCATCGCACGTAAGGCAACGTGGGCAACGGCCATCGGGATAGATCTCCCTTGGTCAGCCAGATAGCCGTTTGTATCAACCACGTCGCGTCGTCCACGATATAACTCGATCCGAGTCGGACTTGAAATCAGGCACTGTAACGATTATAGTGTCTGGAGACGTTGGCTGAGGCATTCGGTCCTTGGCTGACGAAGTAGCAAAGTCCATCGATCTTGGGCCGCGAAACCATGGGATCGATGGCGGCGAAAAATGACTGAGGGCGGCACTGTGTGGTAGCGGTGTCGCCCTTAGTCATGTCAAGTATGTTACTACTTGCATGGTTGCGGGACAACAGCTTTTTTTCACTAGATCGTTTAGACCGTGAAAAAGCCCGCGTGATAGATTGGGTAGGAATCGTCCTCCTGTAATAAGGGCTCGGCAGGCGACGTCGGCAAAACCCTGGAAAGCGCCCTCCGACCGTCGGGCGGCGTGGCTGTTGGTGGCCGATGCCGGCGAGATCAACGACATCGCGCGGAGGTTCGTCGATGTCCTGCTTGCCGGAGTGCCGGATCTGGTTTCCGTGATCATGCTGGCGCGGTAGTTCCGCGCGATGGTGCGTGAGAAGCAGGCTGGCAAACTGGACCAGTGGCTCATCGCGGCACAAGCAACGCCGCTGGACGGGTTTGCCAATGGTCTATAGAAGCATCGCTGGCGCACCTCAAAGCAGGTTACGACGCAACGAACAGGGCGCCGCAACCGACTACCCTTCTGGGGGATCGAACAAAGGGCTGGGGTAAAGAGAATATTTAGGGCAAAGCGATATCAAAGCCTTTCAGGTCTGACATCGGCGGGCATGATGTCAAGACCAACAAAATATTGTTCTCATCGAGACGAAGTCGAAAGCTGCTCGAACGCAAATCGATATGAAGCGGCAGTGGATTGTTAGGATGCTCAGCCCATTTTTTCATTCCCGCAACGTTTGCAGGCGACAGGAACAAGGCTGCGGCGCGTAATCGTGCAACCAGCGCTGGTCCGGCCTTGAGCGCAGCCAGGAACATCCTTGTCGTTGCATCGACACCCTGCTCATCCATGGCGGCCACGGCATCAAGAACGTTGCCGCCGGGCAACGCTTCCAATTGAGCAATCAGCTTCTTCAGCGCAGATATGGGGCGGAATCCCGTCATCAGGAACTCTTGACCACGGAGGGTGGCTACAATCTCAACCTGGTAATCGCTCTGGCCTCCCGTTGACGAGTGAAATCCACGGGGACCATCATGATTTCGGGCTAACTGTTCGTGCACAACCGTCAAGGCGCCGGCGCTATTCCGGAATGCCCGCTGGAAGATCTCATGCACAGCAGGAGCTTCCTTGGCAAAGGCACTCTTTTGCTTGTGTAGAAAGCCTGCTGCTGGCTGGAGCGCAACAATCTCAGCAAGAAGGTCTGGCACTTTCTCCAAATTATCGAGAAGCCAATCTTCCTGAGCCTTCCGCTGACGCTTCCGCCGGCCTTGGTCCACGATGTCTGCGAACCGTCCGCCTTGGAAATATTCATGGGCGCAACAGTGGCCAATCAGCCGGAGGCAACCGTCCTCGGACCACAGCAAGTGACCGTGCAGGAACTTGGGAACATCCCTACAGATGGCACAGGGGATATATTCGCCTCCGGGTCGCTGCCCGACGGGCACATGGATCTCACAGATGAGCTCGTGGCGCTCCAGGCTTAAATCAGGTGGCGCACGCGTGATGCCAGGGATGCGCTCCGGCTCACCAGTCTCCTTAACAATGAAGAGGAATTCCTCGATCTGAATTGGAGGTGGAGGAAACAAATACGGACCGACTGTGGAAAAGCTGCCATCGGGCACTGGATGACCCTTTCATCTCTATCGACAATGATTCCTCTCCTGCTTGATCAGTCTCTTATCAGACTGAATTGTGTATCGCGCCTTATTAGGCACAAAATGTAGTACACCTCTCATGATTGTCAAGAGCTGTACAATTTTGTCCGATTTTTTGAAGCTGCTTCAAAACCGTCGAGGCAATGTGAACACACGCATGACGGCTGTTCAGCTAACGCTGATAGCCTGTTAGTGGTGGTCCGGTCTTCCTAAGCCGGGTATGCAATATCACATATTCTTACCCCTATGAGGATTATCAAACATAGATTATATTACGGGTTAAGTGACATTCCCCGCTGTCGGATTCGATACCGGTGGGCATTGTCACATAACCGACCGTTTATGTGATGGCTTCGAACATGCTCATCGGCTACATGCGCGTTTCCCGCTCCGACGGCTCCCAAGTCCTCGACCTCCAGCGCGACGCGCTGCTAGCCGCCGGGGTGGCGCCCGATCACCTTTATGAAGATTTCGCCTCGGGCAAACGGGACGACCGCCCTGGTCTGGCTGGCTGCCTTAAGGCGCTGCGCGAGGGCGATACCCTGGTCGTCTGGAAATTGGACCGCTTGGGGCGCAACTTGCACCATCTCGTCACCACGGTGCACGATCTGGCCGCTCGTGGAGTGGGCTTTCGGGTGCTGACCGGTCAGGGGGCTCAGATCGACACCACCACGGCTGCCGGCAAGTTGATCTTCGGTATCTTCGCGGCCCTAGCCGAGTTCGAGCGCGAACTGATCGTCGAGCGCACTAAAGCCGGGATTGCCGCTGCGCGGGCTCGCGGACGCAATGGCGGCCGACCTTATAAGATGACGGCCGCCAAAGTGCGGTTGGCCCAAGCCGCCATGGGCCATCTGGAGACAAAGGTGGAAGAGTTGTGCGTCGAGCTCGGCGTCACCCGCCAGACGCTCTACCGCCATGTGGCGCCTGACGGCTCCCTGCGGGCGGACGGTCAGCGTCTCCTTGAGCGCAAGAGAATGTAATCACACCGCTTTCTGTAAGCGCATTTCTCCTTGAGCCGCTGATTTATCGTCAACCCCTGGCAGCAGCTTTGCGATAGCGTCTGCTGGTACGTTGGCGAGTTCCTTCGGTTCCATTTTATAAAGCCCACCCCCATAAACCCGACCTTCTCCAAGCAGGGTCGCTGCGTCGATCTGGTCCAAGAATTCCCATATCTTCCGTCCAAGCTCGGGACAGCGTTGAAGTGCCGCTTCTAGGATCGGCTTAGGATAAAGGAGCAGATATACATTCGCGGCCGTTGCCTGGGACCTATTCAAAATGAATCGGAAAGGCTTTTCCCGCTTGGCAAGATTTCGCCCCATGTAGGTGCAGATGAAAGGCGCTGGAGGACGATTTTCTTGAGCGTACCAAGGCGTTCGTCGGCTGCAAAGATAGGTTTCCGCTACTTTTGGCTTTCCCGTTTGCAGGTAGGCCCAGAGCGTCGGATACCGGGTTTTAACCTCATCTTCTGGCAAGCGGCAATCGAGCATGAATTGCTGTCGCGCAAGCTTGGGCATCCCGTCGGCCTCGGCCTCGATGATATCAGTTTCCAGATGGCGCGGCCCGGGCAGGATTGGTTTGAACAATTCTTGAGATAGACCGCGTGCAGCGATGTCCGCGCGTGTCATGATAAAAAAGCTATTGTCTCCTGTGGCAAGTCCTCGCTTGATCGAGAAAAAGTCCGCAAGACGCAGCCCCTGACTCACAGCCCGCACCCCATCCGCTGCAAGACCCGTCCACTTCTCGGCACCATTGAGCGCCGAGGCTGTCACGAGGCGGGATGTTGTTGGTGCAGCCAAAGTGCCGCCGTAGCTAAACTCAACCTTATGTTCACGATCCGGCTTTCGGTTGCGGAACCAGACCACAGCGGAGGATACAAGTGCATCCCCAAACTGCAATTCCCTCGGGTCAAAGCGATGGATGCGCAGCAATTCAACCTGATTTAGAAGATATTGTTTGATCGGCACACCATAGTTGACATCCATGAATTCGCTTGGAATCAGCCAACCGGCAACGCCGTCCGGCGCCATCCAGGCATGCGATAAGCCAAGGAAATAGCAGTAGAGGCCCGCCAAGCCAGCCATGGGCACACCACAGGCAGCCTGAGTAGCCGCCAATAGGCGCGCCTTTTCAGTCTTGTCCATGTGGTGATGCCGTACATAGGGCGGATTGCAGATAATAAGATTGTAGCGTGTGTTATCGGCCGGTGGCACTACTTGGGTGAAGTCTCCCAGCTTGAGATCAAGTGGGTAATCTTCCCATAGGGCACGTGCCGGCTTGCCATAATGCGGATCGACCTCGTAACCCGTCGCCGCTTCGATGCGCTCCTCTGGAAAGTGACGCAGCAGTGCAGCATAGAACGAGCCGGTACCGATTCCAGGATCTAAAAAGCGTATTGGCTCATCCGGCGGCAGCAGCAGTTGTGCGTAGGCCAGCACATCGGATGCGAGTTCGCTAGGCGTTGCGAATTGGCCAAGTTTGTTGCGCTCTTTCGAGGTTTTAGCTGCATCAAGTTCGGTTTGCAGCAAGAGCCGCCGACCCTCAATCGGTGTTAGCGCGTCCATGTCTTAGATCCCGAATTTAGCTAGATCATTAACTTCGTGTTCCCACACCCAGTCAATTCCCTCTGCTGCTTCATAGCCAAGATAGCCGCTGTCGAAATAGCCGCAGAGAAACAGGATGAACCGAATATATTTTCCATCTCTGTTATAGGTGCTCCGTAACTGTTGAACCTTTGTGGCCTCTTCCTTACGCCGCTTATTAGTGTTGGTGAAATCGCCCGCTGATTTTGCTTCGATCAGCAATGGAAGATCGCCATTTTGGGCTGTATGCGGCATGACAACCGCGTCAACTGGGATGTTGACGTTTTTCGTGCCGCCTTCCTGTTTTACGGGCACATTCAAGCGAAAACTGTAGGTTCCTGGTGGCATGGCATCGAATCTGATACCTTCTGGAAGCCGTGTATATTTCGGCTCCCTCGCCTCCAGCCAAGCGCTAATCAAGGCCAGCTGACGCTTTTCTTGGGCATTACGGATGATGGGGTTAGCAACGGCACCACATAGGCGATCTGCTACAATCGTTGCCGCTCGATGGACTTCGGTCTCGGTCGCATCAGTGGCGCGACCAAGCCAGACGAAGATATCAGGATCAGCCATTTTTTCGATAATGGCACCAATCTTCGAAAGATCACGTTCCAATTCGGCTAGGGGCATGCGCCTTGGAATTTCGCCTATCTCCATGCACCCCACGAGGTTCTTTGAAACACCGGCGAGACCGATCAAGCGGTCGACGGCAAGGGGTGGACAAGTCGACATGCGCAGCGTTTGCAATGCGCCTGGATGCATCTTGAGGAGGTCTGGCTTTATGTTGGTAAGGTTTTCGGTTCTCTTCAGCGTCGATTCGACATTTTCGGTCACCTTAACGCGTGTTTCACGAAAGGCAACCGGCGCAAAACTCATAAACCAGTCATTATACATATCGACCGATTTGATGATGTCGGCTTTCCATCTCTCAGGCTTATTGAGATTAACCGGCGTATAATAGCTATCAGCTGCCACGTTTTTTCTCTTGGTAAGTTTCCCATATTTTGGAAAATAGCTTGTTCAACGGTACATTCCGTTGAGAGGCTTCGGTTTTTACTTCTTTAGCCACGGAGGCAGGCAATTGAAAGCCAATAATTTGCGTATTAGCTGTGCCCTTGCGCAAGCTTGGTTTTTCCTCAGTCATAAGCACCTCATCCAGGTCCACGCGACGACCTAGATCACATACGTCACCGAGGAGCACAAATCAAAAATGCTTCTTAGCTCGACTTTGCGCATTTTTCAGTTGGATTAAGCGTGAATCCAGAAGAACGGGTTTGAAGCGATATAGTCGAGGGCGCGGTCGAGCGTCATGGTGGGGACGCCGAACGGTCCACTGGCGCCCCATTTCTCGCGGTGCCAGGCCAGCACGCGGACCTTGCCGTCCTCGCCGGTCGGCTTCAGGCGGGCGACTGGTCCGCCTGAGCGTTCATTGTAGAGCGAGTAGCCCTTGCCGGCGCGGCGTAGGACCACGCCGCCGCCACGGTCGCGGTTGAAGGCTTCAATACGCCCCAGCATCGGATCGGGACAGGCCATGGTGAAACTCCTGCTCGATGGTGGTTGTGCGCTATAAACAGCCGGAGACCGCCGATGCTGCCCGTCCCACCGATCCTGATACAGTGGCTGGCGCCGTTCGCCGCCTTCTTCAATAAACCGACTTGGGATCGTGTCCTGGTTCTGGTGACCGGCGCCGTTCTGGCTCTTGGACGGCGCACCGTAACCGCCGTGCTGTCGGTGCTCGGACGGCGAGACGGGACGGATTTCGCCCGCTTCCATGGCGTGCTCAACCGAGCCCGCTGGTCCGGGCGGTCGATGGCCCACGCCCTGCTGCGCTGGCTGGTCGCGGTGTTTGTTCCGGATGGCCCGGTGGTGGTTGGAATCGACGAGACGATCGAGCGGCGCTGGGGGCCGAAGATCTCGGCGCGCGGCATCTACAGAGACCCGGTGCGCTCCTCGCACGGCCACTTTGTCAAGGCCAGCGGGCTGCGCTGGATCAGCGTCATGCTGCTGGTCCATAATCCGTGGGCCGAGCGGATCTGGGGGGCTGCCGTTCCTGACAACGCTCGCCCCCTCGGAACGTTTTGCCCGGCAAGTCGGCCGGCGCCACAAGCCGCTGGCCGACTGGGGCCGGCAGTTGCTGCTTCTGGCTAGCCGCTGGCTGCCTAGTCGCCGGCTCATTGCCGTTGCCGATACCACCTATGCCGTTATCGAACTGCTCGCCGCGGTCCGTCACAGGCTGACCATGGTCACCCGTCTACGTCTGGACGCCCGGCTGTTCGATCCGCCACCGCCGCACCGGCCCGGCACCAGAGGCCGCCGTCGCGTCACCGGCCAGCGCCAGCCGACCCTCGTGCAGCGTCTCGCTAATCCGGCCAGCCGCTGGCGCCGCGTTGTGGTCAGTCAGTGGTATGGCGACGGCAGACGAGAACTGGATATTCTGACTGGTACCGCCGTGTGGGACCACCCCGGCCGGCGCGTCCCGGTGCGCTGGGTGCTGGTGCGCGACGTCGGCGGCGACCATGACCCGCAGGCATTCCTGTGCACCGATCAGGGGGCCGACGCCCTGGACATCCTGCGCTGGTTCATCCGGCGCTGGGCGGTCAAGGTCACGTTCGAAGAGGTTCGGCGCCACCTCGGTGTTGAAACTCAGCGCCAATGGTCCGACAACGCCATCGCCCGCACCACGCCGGCCCTGCTGGCGCTGTTCTCCCTTGTCATCCTCTGGGCTCACGACCTCGTCGGACGCGGCCATCTCGGCCCCCGGTGCGCCGCCTGGTATCCCAAGCGGCACCTGACGTTCAGTGACGCCCTCGGCGCTGTGCGCCGACAACTCTGGGCCGATGAGCTTTTTCAGGCTTCAGGCCAATGCCGGGACATGGTAAAAATCCCCGCTCCGCTCGCCAACCGCTTGCTCGACGCGGCATGCTTCCCCGCTTGAGCATTTCCAAGCGGAAACAAACCCCCACCGGATTTGCGCAAAGTCGAGCTCAGATCTCCCTTGTATCAAGGTGACGAGATTTTATCTTTTAATGCTATCACAGTCGCTGAAACTTGTAATAAACAACCACATAATTAGCTGCCGGGCCTTGTGGCCCAGCGCGTCAAGAAATGGCTCCAGCGACTCACTCAGTTCGGCTTCCCATTCATGAACGTCAAGCATGATCACCTCCAGTCAGGGTCACCTTCCTGGCTGTGCAACAGGCATCAGCTCGCTTCATTACTCTGAAACTGCCAAAGTAGTGCTAATAGATTCCTGATTATCCCTTAAACTACGAGTGGACGTCATGAATTTACCCAGTTGACAAATAGCTGCTCGTCAAATTTCTTGTCTTGAAGTGCAACTCCATGATCAGCTAAAAATTGGGCAATCTGCATACCGTCAAATGAGAGAACTCCTGACCTTGACAAAAGTTCTTGGCTATCAGATGTTAATTTTCCGGTGGTAAATATTAGATAAATAATAGGATCACAGACTCGCATTTCAAGATCAGAAAGAGGGTCTACATTACCGGCAAACACTTTTGCTCTCGCCAGCTCGACTGACCCCACTAATTCTCTGATCTCTGAAGTGGAAACCTTGGTGTTTTGATAATGCTTAGCTTGACCAACAAGCCAAACAAAAAAATGCTTTTCGGCTCCAGGATCTAGGAGCGATGGTTTAATCATATCTCCAATCCTAACCTTTCCGAAAAAATCTATCCCCTGGTCGGCGCTTCTTCGCGATACGAATGGTCTCTCCACTTTAAGGAGTTCAAGCACTTTCCCGCTAAGAATTTCGAATTGATCATGTCGAAGTAAGCGAAAGCTGGCATATATATGTGTTGTATTAGAACGCAGGATTTTTTCTGCTGAGACTTCAGGTAGATCTTTAGGTTCGCAATAGCAGTACCCCTGAACGTAATCCATTCCCGATGAATTAAAGGAGAAACATCGGTAGCTTCCACTCTCTCGACTTTGTCGTATCACATACTGAAGTCTCTTGATGAATCTTTCCAGCCAAGCATCGGCCATATCCTCAACAACAGACTTATCATGCCATCTGCTAGCAATGATAATATCAATAAGGACATCTCTAGTTGGACGAGGAGCTGAGTCAATATTTAGGACAGTATGCACTAGCTCGGCAGCTTTATGCGGACCAGGTGGAGCCATGTTTATCTCTGTCTAACAGCTTCATATATTTCTTTAATTTCTCTTACCGTGATAGCAAGAGCATCGAGTAGAGCAACGTCATCATCAGAAAAATTTCGAACCTCTAGCGCCCCTATCCCCTTGAGAGATGCAGTAGCTTCAGATAATTCGTTGCGCCATTTTCTAGAAAGATCCTCCCGGTTAGCAACTGTCATTGCATCCAAGAAAGTTCGATCCGTATCGAGAAGGAAGCGTCGAGCATCTGCATTTGGCAAAATGTTTTTGAGTTGTCGGATGTCAGAGTAGGTGCTGAGTTTAGGAGGTTTCTGCGGTCCTCCTTCATCGGATACAGAAGGTGTAATCATCTGGTAAAAATGACGCAGTTCATCAGGCTTCTTGAAGGCGGCAGTTGTATCATCCCAACCAAGCCAATCACGGACTTCCGTCACAGCAATCGCTTCATGGAAAAGCGGATAGAGCGACGGCTCTCCTAGATCTCCATACTCATCATCTTCTCGCATTTGTTGCAGCGCCTTAAAAGCTCTATAGCGACGATTTACCTCACGTGTGGAGAGGCCGAGCTTTGAAGCCACAACACCTCCCTCAAGGTTGTGTTTATCACGCATATCTGCAATAAGCTTTGCCCTCTGATAACCACCCCACTCTTTAATACCACCAACATGTCGTATACCCATAAGAGTTTCGCGGAAATAATCGGACTGACCAGAATCATCAACGACCACGCACGGAACGGAATCGAGTGTTTCAACAACCTCTTTAGGGATTTCGACACCACCGTCTATTTCTTGGGCAATCTGTCGAAGCGCTGCCACTCGACGATTGCCTTCAATAACTAAGTAGTAGCTTTTTGACTTATCATGCGTGTAAGGCATGACAACTATCTGCTCTATTGGAAGAAACCCATTTGTGACAATAGAGTCACGAAGTTCCTTCAGCCCACCTGTCTTCAAACGTTGAAGTGTGGCGCGTTGGACTTGCTCAAGATGAAATCTGTCTTCTGACGTTGTTGTATAACCGGATTCATCCTGCAAGCGATAATTGTTCGGATCGAGCAGAAGTTCTTTTAAATTTATTCTTTCAGTTCGCATGATTCGTCTCCAATGAGCCTGTGCAGTCTCGCAGTTTCTTCTTTATACACACCTTCATTCTCCAGTCCATAGCATTATAACAAAGTTCTCCGATGTCCGATGTTCCGATAGCTTGCGCCTCAGCAGCGAAAGCTAATGGCTAGCCAGAGACACTGACACGCGAGTTTTGACAGGTGCTACGATATCGGCACTGATCTTATCGAGCAAGCCCTTCAGCTTCTCCGGATTAACTCCGGTCGCGTGTTCGATGACCGCAATCACGTGGTCGCGACCGACTGCGCACAACTCTCGAGCAGATGACCAACAGCGTTGAGTGACAGACCGAAGCCGTATAGCGTAACCGCTGCCTGCTTCACCTCATCGGGTGTGCAATAGCCATCGCGACGCGTGAACTGGTACTGGCACCGTCGACACAACCATCGTTGCCTGCCCCGGGCATGGCCGGATTTCACAACCCGCACGCTGCCGCAGCGCGGGCAAAAAGGACGTTCCTGCACTCTGACTTACCGAGCTTCCCAACTTCCTGCCCTGGTATATAAAACCTCTCGTCACTTCGTGAAACCCTCGTCACGTCACACCCGGCACGTCTTCGGGCTCATGACAGCACCGAATGGTGCCCGTTTTCAGTCCAATCTAGTAGCCGGAGCATTGGTTAACCGGATGTTAACCATACCGGTCTCAGGCTACTCCCAAGGTCAGCCGTCGATGAACAGGCGGGCGTCGACGGATCGATCGGCTTTGCTAGGTATTAGATCCTGGGACCAGCTCGTGCGGCAATTCGGTCCTGTCATGAGCCCGAAGACGTGCCGGGTGCCCAGACAACATCATGTGCCGGAAAATCGCCCCAACTTCATCGGGGGGCATGGTCGCTAGCGTGGCCAACTCGGTTGGATTCGATGCAGCGCCGATAGCTACATGCTCAAGCGCGTACATCCAAAAGAACAGCGCAAACCCGCCGGGCAATGCGGCGGCTGCCCCTCGGATCAGCCAGTAGATAACGAAACGCATCATCGCTCCTTAAATGATAAGCAGGTAAGAGAACGGGATTCGCAACATTGGAATTGTCAACTTTTGATTGAATTATTTATCATCGTCCACGCAAGTCTTTGATGGGGGGAGTTTCCGGCCCGTCGAGCCATAGCGGCACGGCACAAGCTTTTTTGCCGTTGGCAGACCACACGCTGGCACCCGAGCACTGGGCCAACGCCTGGGGCAGATCGTTGTTACGCATCAGCGCTGCCCAGCTCGCGGCAGCCTGTGGGCCGGCTGACATGGCTGCGGCAGCAACGTCATGTTCGATCACCCTGGATGCCTGGGCACCACTTGACCAGCCGGCCCAGTAGCCACCGACGCCGGCAAGGATGAGGCCGGCAGCGACGATGCCACCGGCCATGATTGATGTCTTCCTATCCAGCCGCAGACGGTGCTGTTCCAGGCTGGTTTTAGCCTGCTGGCCTACTGCCTGGATGACGCGCTTGATCAGGTCGGCCTCGCCTTCGGGGGTGAGACCTCGCGCGCCATCCTTTACCGCAGACCGGGCTGTCTCGGCTGCCTGGAATGCCGTCAGCAGCACGGCAGACAGCGGCTTGTCGTCGCTGATGCCGGCCTGTCGTAGCTGCTGTCGGAAGTCATCGGCGGTGCTCATTACGGCAGCCAGTCGCCGACGTTGAACTTCTGCCGCTTGGTTTCCAGGTCGGCCAGCCAGTCATCCAGCATGAACTCTTCGACGGGATCGAGCTGGCCATTGGTCGCCGCTTCATAAAGGTTCAGGCGACGTTCCTTGATCGCATCCATGCAGGGCAGTCGCGTCATCAGCATGGGCACGGCACCACCCGAAACCATGCGCTGGAAACCGGGGTCGGCCATCGTCTGTTCAAAGGCGCCGACGACGGTGCGACCTTCACGGATAACGCCTTCGTTCAGCATCAGGATGGTGCGCTTCGGCCGAAAATATCCCGCCTCGTAGATCGACAGGCAGTGGCGCAGATCCTCGACTTCAGGGCCGAGAACATAGATGGCGACCGGCTCGATGCCGCGCCGCTCGCAGAACTCGACCAGCCGCAGATCGCGGCCATACTCCAGCATGAACCGATCACCGCCGCCGAAGTCCACCACGGCGCTGGCCTTGTCCTTCGCCATGCGGTTAAGGAGCTTGGAGAACTCCGTCTTCAGGTCGGGTAGTTCCTCGGTCTGCGGCACCACGGCACCGGGGAATAGGTCGGCCAGCGTCTTGGATCGCGCATCGAAGTCGGCCACGATCACGTCGCGGCCTTGGTTGCGGGCGCGGTAGGCAACTTCAGTCAGCAGGGTGCTTTTGCCGCCGAAACCACGGCCAAAGCCAATAGCCAGGACGGGCGCGCGGGGTGAAGCATTCGGCATAGAGGCCACGGCAACAGAGGATTTAGCCATTCTCATATCCTTCCAGATCGACGGTTCATTTCGGCGCGCAGTGCAGCCATTGGATCGTCATCGGGCGGTTGCGCGGTTTTAGCGGCCGGCTGGGTGATAGGACTTAAGACCTCGACAGTCGGCGCTGGAATGGAAGTTCTGGATTGTCTGGCCAGTTTGCGACGACGTACCCGATACCAAGTCTGACGCACGCTGCCGGGCTGGAGATCGCTGCCATCCAGGTTCCTAAAACCTGCCGCCATAAACGCCTGGGTCAGTCGATTCCAGTTCGGTCTGGCATCGGCTAGCATGGTGGACAGATCATCGAAGTTGCTTGCCATCCACTGCTGGAGTGGCGAGCGCCGGTCTCCATCAGTCTCAAGCGCCTGCCGGATTTGCGCCAGCACAGCAGGATCTCTACACCGTGACATGTCTCCCCCATTCAGAAATCGCGACATAAGCGAGACTGAAAAAGACACTAGCGATACAATAGTGTATGGTGCTGATGATCAACTCCGCAACAGATTTGTATCTGGAATGCGACTGGAAAGGACTGGAGTGATCGGAAGTGTAAAAGGCAATTTTTATATCAGACCAAGGCATCCACCGTTCCGGCGGAGGCGAGCACAGGAAGGGGGTCGCGATGCCTACCAGTGAGACACTAGATAAAAAGCTGGAAGAATTGCAGACCAGCTTGGATCTGCTGACCAGGGGGTTCGGCATGATGGCGGAAGTGCTTGCCACCCATTCCGAAATGCTGGGCGAAGTTCTGGCTGCGGTATCAGCTGATCCTCCCGAAAGCACGCTGAACGACACGTTGGAAGAGATAGCCGAAGCGATCGTCCAGCAAACCGTCGCTATCAAAGCGATCGGCACGACGCTGGATAATCTCGACACCGGCATCGAAGCGGCAGTCCGTCGCGGCACTGGAAATCAGGAATAATATCTTGCTGACTTACGGGACAATTGCCGCCGGCTCACCATCCAGCATGGCGCCGATGTCCAGGCATCTATTGACCCAGACGATGCCACGGGAAGACCTTGATCTAGCTCGCTACTACACCCAGGAAGTCGAGCTAGGCGAAGGACAAGCCATGCCCAGGCGGGACATGCACCCAGTCGTTGCTAAGGGTCTAGGTATCAACCCGGATAAGCCACTCGACATGGACCAGATCAACAGCCTGCTGGCTGGGCGTCGGGCCGATGGCGAGAAGATCGAGGGCAAGCAATACACCAGGATCAAGACCTACACCGACCGAAGGACGGGCGAGCGGAAGGAAAGCGTGCCGATCGGCGCGGTGGATTTCTGCCTGACACCGGACAAGTCGGTGTCCGTCGCCTGGGCCTTCGCGACACCGGCAGAACAAGCGGCGATCTACCAAGCCCACCGTGATGCTGCCCATGACACGCTGCAATATATCGAACAGGAAGTCGCCAAGGCCAGGATCGGTAAGGGCGGCGCTGGCGGTTATGATCAGGGTCATCTTGGCTGGGTGGCATTCGATCACTACACCAGCCGGCCGACCATCGATATCGTCACGGACGAGAACGGTCAGAGATCAACCGAGCGGGTCACCATCCAGGTTGCCGGTGATCCAGAGCTGCACACCCATTTCACCGTGACCAATGCGATCTTTTGCGAGAACGGCCGGGTCGGAAGTCTGGATCTGGACCGGCTGAAAGGTCTGGTCAAGGAAGCCGGTGCACTCTATCAGGCACACATAGCCACCAACCTGCGCAACATGGGTGCCGACGTGGAGCTGGACCGCGGCACTGGAGCTGCCAGATTGACCGCCATCCCGGAAGACGTGCGGACTCATTACAGCAAGAGGACTGCTAATGGCGAACAGTCGGCGCGCGACTTCGCCAGGGCGCAGGGTCTCGACTGGGACAGCCTTACAACAGAACGGCGCGCGGGACTTCTCAAAGGTGCCGTCCAGGGGTTCCAGAAGGGTGTCGATGATGAAACCCAGGCCAAGCTGCGCAAAGACGACATGGCCGACTTTGGGGAGTGGAAGCGGCAGGCAGCCGAGTTGGGATGGAAGCACGAAACGATCGTCACCAACACCGGCCCGAAACAGGAAATCGATCGCCAGCAGCGGATCGATCGTGCCTATGACGAGGCCCTGCCCTGGCTCGAAAAGGAGCTGGATAAACGCGCGGTGATCAGCGAGCACGATGCCCGAACAGCGGCAGCTCGTGGCCTGATCGCCACCGGCATTGAGAGTGCCGCCGACCTCGACCGGATAGTGTCGGAGTTTCAGGCGCGCGGTGTTCGCCAGCACGGCGAGATGACATCGCTGATCGTCGGCCAGGAAGACGGCAAGCACGGGCGATCGATGACCAGCGGGCTGCATGAGTCGCAGGAAAAAGAGTTTGTCTTCAGGGTGAAAGCAGCGGCAGCAGACCTGTCGGCAGCACTGCCGGCTGGTCAAATCAAGGCTGCCGTTGATCGGGCAGGGT
The DNA here is from genome assembly GCF_000936425.1 of Skermanella aerolata KACC 11604. Lineage (GTDB taxonomy): Bacteria > Pseudomonadota > Alphaproteobacteria > Azospirillales > Azospirillaceae > Skermanella > Skermanella aerolata. The sequence continues at coordinate 27,464 of NZ_AVFK01000056.1, forward strand.
TGAACTTTGGCAGCGAGCACGGACAGCGCCAGCTCGCTGCCGTGCATTCGCTGGGCGAGGGTGGCCGGATCGGGATTACTATCGGCGCAGCCGGTGCCGGCAAGACCTCGCTGTTGAAACCGCTGGTCGATGCCTGGAAGGAAACCGGACGCGATGTTCACGGCATCGCCCTGGCATGGCGGCAGGCTGACGATCTGGTTGATGCCGGGATCAAGCGGGAGAACGCCAAGGCGCTGTCGGTGTTCTTCCAAGCGGTTCAGAAAGGCGACGTCGTGCTCGACAGCAAATCTGTTGTCGTGGTCGATGAGTTGTCATTGCTGGGCACCCGCCAGGGCCTCGACCTTCTGCGCCTTCAGGAAAAGCACGGTTACCAGCTCGTGATGATCGGCGATGATAAGCAGTGCCAGAGCATTGAAGCCGGTCCGATCATTGGCCTGTTGCGGCAAGCGCTGGGGCCTGAGATGGTGCCTGAGATCCACACCACCGTGCGACAGCAGACCGATCGGGAACGTGACATCGTGGGAGCTTTCCGTGGCGGGCGAGTGGCCGAGGCCATCGCCATGAAACGTGAGGACGGCACGGTGGAACTGGTGCCGGGTGGATACCGGGAAGTAGCCGAGCGAACCGCCAGCCTGCTGGCTGACCGGATCAAAGCCAACCGGGACGATCCGAAGTTCTCGATTACCGTTTCGGCGCCGACCAACCGGGATGCATACCAGATCAGTCTGGCCATTCGAGAGACGCGCCGGGAGATGGGTGAGCTGGGCCGCGATATGGTGAAGATCGGCGCGGCCGACCGTGACGGGACCGGCTACGATATGAAGCTGGCCAAGGGTGACCGGGTTCGGCTGTTCCACTCCGTCGCGGCCGAGGGACAGCGCGGTGGCAGCATCGGCCGCAACGGCAGCATCCTGATCGTGGTGTCGGCCGATAAGCAGGGCATGACGGTGCGCAACGCGAAGGGCACCGAAGGTTACGTGCCGTGGAAGTCCCTGACCCGTGACGGGCAGATCAGGCTGGCCTATGGCGAAGTCATGACCACGTATACGGCGCAGGGCTCGACATCGACAGAGCACATTTATGCAATGCCAGCCGGCACCAAGCTGGTCACCGGCCACTCGGCTTATTCCAGCGGCACCCGGCACAAACAGCAGTCCTTTATTCTGATCAGCGAGGGCGCAGAACGGGCCGAAGTCGCGGGGCGCCGGTCGGTCGGTAACTCCAGGCCGATCAGCAAAGACAACCTGTGGAACAATGTTGTCCGTAATCTGGGCCGGCAGGCCGAGAAGATGACGGCGACTGATTTTCTGGCCAAGGCGACAAACCTAAAGCGCGGTGCCGTGCGGGCATTCCAGAAAGGGCTACAACCAGGCGAGCTGCGCCAGCGGCGAGGGCTGGAACCGCGTACCGCAAACAGGACAATGCAGCAGCGACGGGAGGCCCACGGGGTCGAAAAGATCGTTAGCCAGCTACAGGCGATAGCCAAGGAGCTGGCGCCGGTCGTGGCGCGGCTGTCCGATATTGGACAGCAGATCGCCGTGGCAGTCGAGCGGAGTGTCGACCGAACAATGGGCCGAACGCGGGGCCAGGAGGGGCAATTCAGGAAGCAGACGATATCACGAAGCAGATAGCCAGCGCTTCATCGCACTGGCAACGATGACGTTCTGGTGATAGCCAGTTTGGGCTGATAACTCATTGATCAGTGTGCGTGTATCGACGTGGATCCTGATTGCCCGCGTCGGGGCCATCTTCGCCGGTTGCCAGTTGATAGTCTCACCTGCACGCACGGCGGTCGCTAGATCGGAGATCGACTGCTCTAAAGCTGTCTTCATCTTGACCTTGCGCGCACTGGCAGTGGACTTGAATGCCTCCCAGTCTTCTGGAACAATTCCCGAGACCGATGATGAAATGTCGGGCCAGCGCTTCTGCATAATATCCTTGGCATTCAAAGCTAATGCATTCTTATCGCCGGAAAGCGCGATCCATGCAACCGATACGTACGTCTTATTCCGGACTCCCTTTAAAAAAGTTACGAGTTGGATAGTCACTTGCCCCAGTCGGAGTGCTGTTACCACCATATTGGTGTTGATCCTAACAACCAAATGAAATATTTTCAGAGGAACAACCTGTCATCGAATGAGATCAGCAGGAAATGCCTCTCTCATCGACTCTACCTGTGGCAACGGTACTTCAGCTTGCTATCGCGCATGCGGCGCAGGTGGCGCCTGAAACCATCGCCATATTCGCAAAGACTGAAAGTAACTTCAACCCTCTGGCGATCTACGACAACACGGTTGGCAAGAGCTATAGGCCGTCGTCAATCGAAGAAGCACTAGCCCTGGCAGTCAAGCTGCTGGATCGCGGCCATTCGATTGATGCTGGGCTGATGCAGATCAACAGCGCGAACTTCGAGCGCACTGGACTGACTGCCGACACAGCCTTCGACCCAGCTCATTCCGTCAGGGCCGGCGCCCAAATCCTTGTCGATGCTTACCTGTGGTGCCGGGAACGGCAGCCTGCTGCCGAGCCGCTGCGCTGCATGGCATCGGTCTATAACACCGGTCGTCCAACTGCTGGAGAGCGCAACGGTTATGTCGGCAAGGTCTTCGCCGCCGCCGACCATCTGGTCCCTGCGATCCATCAGGCGCTTCCGGAGAAACCCGCCGCCGCCGAGCCTGCCGCCCCCATCGTTCCGCACGCTTGCGGACCGCCGCCGCCAGCCTGGGACGGCTGGGCCGTCTCGTCCTACCGCATGTGCGTAGCACGAGCCTCGATCACCAAACCGGAGCCTAAATCAGATGAAAACGATCGAACTGAACAACCAGGTCACTAACGCCCTCGTCATCACCATCGTCCTGGCGGCCGTGGCCGTCATGCTGATGCCCGACATGGCTTTCGCGCAGGGTCAGGGGCAGGCGCTAGTCGACTACTCCTACGAGGAGTACGGCCGCCCGCTGCTGAACATCGCGGTCATCGCGGTGGCGATGACAATGTTCTTCCTCCGCTTCAGCTTTCCCGTCATCGGGATGGTCGCCGCCGGCGGCATGACCTTCGCCAACTACAGCGCCATCGTCGGTCTGTTCGGGGCTTGATGCCATGGCCGACTCCAGCACGGACCGCATGACTCGTGAGGACACGCTCCATGTCGGCGCCGCACGCCCGGCGCGGCTGTTTGGCCTGCCCTACCCGCTCGCCGTCTTCCTCGGGTTCGTCTTCTACATGATCCAGACGAACCTGACCGGCTGGTACGGCCTGTCATGGGCGGTCGCGGTCGTCGGTCCGTGCTGGGGCTTCGCCTACGTGATTGTGGCCCACGATCCCTACGGCGCCAGCGTCGTCGTTGCGTGGTGCCGCACCTGCCTGCTTCTCCGCGACAAAGGCACCTGGGGCG
>NZ_AVFK01000057.1 GCF_000936425.1 Skermanella aerolata KACC 11604
CGATACATTCACTCAACCATGAGACGTGCACACAAAAGAACGAAGAACCTAAGGTTGACCCGTGTGGACAGCGTTTGTTGGGCCACCGCCCAACCTACAGGCACCTGCTTCGTAGGTTGGGCCGTGGCCCAACACTTGCCGACCGCCGGTCAAACTCTTCGGCTCCTGGTATAAGTTGGGCCTACGCGGCCCAACTTTCCGGTTTACTGCCGCTCAGGCCTTGACGGTCTTGCGGTAGAGGTGCCACGTCGCATGGCCAAGCACGGGCATCACGATGGCGAGGCCGATGAACAGCGGGATCGATCCCAGCACGAGACCGGCCGTCACGATCAGGCCCCAGACCGCCATGGTGCGCGGGTTCTTGGCGACGGCCTGCATGGAGGTCCAGATCGCGGTCGTGACGCTCACCTTGCGGTCCAGCAGCAGGGGGAACGACACGACGCTGATGCTGAGCGCCAGGATCGCGAAGAGCAATCCGACACCGCAGCCGAGCACGATCAGCGACCAGCCGGCAGGGGTCGTGAAGACCTGATGCATCAGCGCACCGAAGGAGTCGGGGGTGCTCGAGCCCATCGTCATGGTGTAGATGGCCTGGGCCGCCAGCAGCCAGAGGCCGAAGACCGCGAACAGGATCACGCCAAGCGCCAGGATCGCGCCGAACGAGGGGGAGCGGAGCACGCCGAAGGCGTCCTGCCAGCCGATCGTGACGCCTTCCTCGCGCCGTCGGCTCATCTCGTAGAGCCCGATGCCCGCGAAAGGCCCGATCAGCGCGAAACCCGAAGCCAGCGGGAACAGGAGTTGCAGCATATCGCCGCCGAAGACTGCCCGCGCCAGCACGATGCCGACGATGGGATATATGAGGCAGAGGAAGATGACGTCGGTCCGATAAACGCCGAAGTCCTCTATCCCCTTCCTCAGAGCGTCCTTGAGATCCTCCGTGCCGATCCGGCAGATCGCCGGTACCAGCCCGTTGATGTCTTCCTGATGGTAGACCGCGTGGCCTCCGGTGCCCAGGGCATGCGTGCCTTGTCTGAAGGTCTCTGATCCCCATTCCACAGGATTGCGGATGGTCATGTTCGTTCCTCCCGACTCGATTGTTCAAGCCTGAAGGAATCATACGCCGATAACGGCCCTATGGAATGATACCCAGAGTGGGTAGGTCTTCTACTTACGGTTACTCAACCGTGCCGCCGACCTCGGCGACCCGCTCCTCAGGCACGAACAGGTAGTTGCAGTTGTCAGGATGATAAGGGACGTCGTAGTCGGTGGTTTCCAGCAACCCGGCGTTCGGCATCATGCGGAAGGACCGGTAGCCACGCGCGGCGTTGAGGCCGAGCAGCCGGTCGGTCGCGGCCATGCGGCTGCTTCGGATTTCCGCGGCGACGGCGCCGTCCTGATCGATCCGGCTGACGCTGTATGGCAGGATCTCGATCAGGATATAGGGACGGTGGCGGGCGATCGTCCGCTCCAGCCCTTCGAGCACGTCGGCCTCGGCCCCCTCGACATCGACCTTCAGGATGGCGATCCGGTTGGGCGCCAGTTCCTCGATCACGTCGTCGCCGACGCGGAGCGGCACCATGCGGGAGATCGGCTGCCAGTCCGGTGGCCAGAAGCCCTGGACGGTCGTCGCGCGCGGGTCGCCGGGATGTTCCGACGTCATGGTGGCGAGCCGTTCGGTATCCGACAGCCCGATCGGCAGGATGCGGAAGGTATCCAGGCCGTTGATCGAGATAAGCTGGTCGAGATAATGGAGGCAGAAGGGCTGGACCTCGAACCCCAGATAAGGCCGGCGCCGGTCGTGGCGGGCGACTTTCAGAAGTGTCTGACCGAAATTGGCGCCGACATCGACGAACCATCCCTGGCGCAGCCGCAGCAGATGCCCGATCATCTGGTCGACGATCGGTTCGTGCTCGGTCAGGTTGGCGAAGCCGTGGCCTTCCATGACCGGGACCTTGAGGGCATTGCCATTGGCGGCGTCACCGGCGGCCTGGATGTCGAAGCGGCAGTGATAGCGCAGGAACGGCCAAGACAGGATCGCCAGCTTGACCTGATCGGCCAAGGTTTTCATCGCGGAAATCTCCCCGCTGTTTGGTCATCGCCCCCTGATAGCCAAACCGGGCCGGACAGTGAAAGGCGGTAAAGGGTGTAGTCCGACCCTGAAGACCTGCGCTTCATTCCGTCCGCGCCCCGGTAGCCCTTTAGTAGTTGCCCGTCCAGACGGTTGAAAACCAAGGACATAGATGATTGTTTTTCTATCGATTCTTGGGCGGCAAATCGGCAATTCGCTTAAAAAGCCACCAATATGTAAAGGGGTTAGTGGGGTGGAGACATGATCTCACGCCGTTCGCGCGGTGGGCCGGTGCGGTGCCGTTCAACGATCTTGGGTAATTTGGGAAAGCTGGCGCTGGCGGCAACCCTGGCGCTCGGCCTTGCCGCCTGCGCCGACCGCGATCCGCCGGCGCCCTCCAACGTCCAGGTCCAGCAGCCGGTCACGCCGGACTACAAGATCGGTCCGCTGGACACGATCCAGATCTTCGTCTGGCAGAGCCCGGAATTCACGGTGACCGTGCCCGTCCGCCCCGACGGCCGCATCTCCACCCCGCTGATCGAGGACCTGGAGGCGACGGGACGGACGCCGACCCAGCTTGCCCGCGATATCGAGGAGAAGCTGAAGGTCTATGTCCAGGACCCGCTGGTGACGGTGATCGTCAGCGGCTTCGCCGGTCCCTTCGACCAGCAGGTCCGCGTCGTCGGGGAAGCGCTTCAGCCGCGCGCCATCCCGTACCGCGCCAACATGACCATGCTGGACGTCATGATCGAGGTCGGCGGCCTGACGGAGTTCGCGTCGGGCAACCGCGCGGTGCTGGCCCGTGGCCAGACCGGCAATCAGACCACCTTCAACGTCCGCCTCGACGATCTGCTGCGCGACGGCGATATCAGGGCCAACGTCCCTGTTCTGCCGGGCGATGTCGTCATCATTCCTCAGAGCTGGTTCTAAGGCCGTAAGACACCCGATGCCTCAACCCGGACGAACGGCATGAACGATCTGACGCTGAACATGAAAGAGCTGATCCGCCACTACGCGACCGAGCTATGGGCGCGGCGATGGTGGGTGGTCGGCATCGTCTGGCTGGTCAGTCTGGCCGGGTGGTTCGTCGTGGCCCGGATGCCCGACGTCTATGCTTCCAGCGCGCGCGTCTATGTCGATACCCAGAGCCTGCTGAACCCGCTGATGAAGGGTATGACGGTCCGCCCCGACATCGAGCAGCAGATCGAGATCATGCGGCGCACCTTGATTTCCCGCCCCAACATGGAGCAGCTGATCCGGCTGACCGACCTTGACCTGACGGTCAACAGCGAGGGTGCGCGCGAGTCGCTGCTGTCCGGGCTGGAACAGCGCATCCGGTTCGCCGGCGAGGGCCGCCAGATCTTCAATATCCAGTTCGAGGATTCCGATCCGAAACTCGCCCATTCCGTCGTCCAGTCGCTGCTCCAGATCTTCGTCGAACAGAACGTCGGCGACAGCCGGCGCGATATCGAGCGGACGCGGCGGTTCGTCGATACCCAGATCGCCGACTATGAGAAGCGGCTGCGCGACTCGGAGGCCCAGGTGGCGGAATTCCGCCGGGCCAATGCCGAGGAGCTGCGCTACAAGGACATCGTCAACAGCCGGCTCCAGACTGCGGAATTCGACCTCCGCCAGCTCGAGAACCAGCTTCAGGCCGGCACCTGGCAACGCGACCAGCTCAAGACGCAGCTTGCCGGCACGCCCGAGACCCTGGCCGGGGCGGACCCGGCGCAGGCAGCCGCCGCCCAGGCATCCAGCGCCGCCGGCCAGCGGGTCGAGCAGTTGCGCCAGCAGTTGAGCGAGATGCGGCTGCGCTTCACCGAGCAGAACCCGTCGGTCATCAACATGAAGCGGATGATCGAGCAGGCCGAGGCCGATGCGCGCCGGCAATCCGGCGGCGGCGCGGCGCCAAACCCGATGCGGAAGCAGCTCGAAGGGGAAATCCAGCGCCTGGACCTGGAAATCGCGTCGCTCGGACGCCGGATCGAGTTGCGCAACAACGAGCTGGGCGAGTTGCGGAAGCGGCAGGACGAGGTCCCGGCGGTCGAGCTTCAGCTTGCCCAGATGAACCGGGACTATGGCGTGCTCCGGCAGAACTACGACCAACTGATCGAGCGGCGCGAGTCGATCCGGATGGCCGACCGGCTGGACAGCCAGACCTCCAACGTCGATTTCCGCGTGGTCGATCCGCCGCTGGTGCCGACCCGTCCCAGCGGTCCGAACCGCGCGCTGCTGTTCGGCGGCGTGTTGGGTGCGGCCTTCGCGGCGGCGCTGGGCGTGGTGTTCGTGCTGATCCAGCTGAAGGACAGCTTCTCCAACCCCAACCGCCTGCGTGAAGCCTTCGACGTGCCGGTGCTGGGCAGCGTCAGCATGGTGCCGTCGCCCAAGCGCCGGCGCTGGAAGCGGGCCGAAGTATCGGCGCTGGGCGGTTCGGTCGCCGTCCTGCTGCTGGTGTTCAGCGGGTTGATGATGCTGTACCAGCCGGGTCAGCCCAAGCCGACCCTGTCGGGTCTGGCGGCCTCCGTGTTCGACCAGAGCAGGACCGGTTCTTGATCAGATCGAGTTGCCCATCGAGAAGGGCCTTTAGAGAAAAGCTCCGGAAGGGCAAGGCGGAATCATGGACCTGATCCATAGAGCGGTGCAGAAGTCCAGCACGGCCCGGCGCGAAGCTCCGGCGGTGGAGCCGGTCTGGGAACAGGCGCCGGCAGCGCCCCGGCTGGCGCCGCTGGCTCCTCCCCCGCTGCCGTACAACGAGGTCCGGATCGATCCGGACAGGCTGCGGGAGCTGGGACTGGCCGGGGCGAACGACCGCCGGTCACGGCTGGCCGAGGAAATGCGCCTGCTGAAGCGCCGGCTGATCCAGAAGATGAACCCGCTGGCGAGCGAGGCCGAAGGCCGGACCAACCTGATCCTGGTCACCAGCGCCGTACCGGGCGAGGGCAAGAGCTTCATTTCGCTCAATCTGGCGCTCAGCTTCGTCGCTGACGAGCATTTCGACGTGCTGCTGATCGATGCCGACGCGATGCGCCCGAAGATCCTGACGATGCTGGGGCTGCCGCCGTCGCGCGGTCTGGCCGACCTGCTGATGCATCCGGAGATGGACCCGTCGGAGGTCCTGCTGCACGACCCCGACCTGCGGCTGACCATCCTGCCGCCGGGGGGAGAGGTGTCGTCCGCGACCGATCTCTACGGCGGTCCGCACATGAAGGACTTGGTGAAGAGGCTCGGACGCGCCAAGCCGAACCGGATCGTGATCCTGGACGCGCCGCCGGTGCTGGCCACGACCGAGCCGATCATGCTTGCCCACATCGTCGACGAAGTGCTGATGGTGGTGGAAGCCGACAGGACGGCGCATTCCGCGATCAGGTCGGCGCTGGACCTGCTGGAGCCGTGCGACAACCTCAGCCTGGTCCTGAACAAGGCGGCGGGGTCCAAGAGCACGGAGCAGTTCGGCTCCTACTATACCCCCGGCCTGCGCGGCAAGACCGAGGGATCGCCGGCATCTCTCCCGGCAACGCCCAAAGAGAAGGCATAATGAGACGCGTCAGGCCACGCCGGCGGGCCGTGCTGCCCGTCGCGGCGCTGCTGGCGTTCGCGGAAACCGTCGTTCCGGCCACTACCCCCGCCAGCGCCCAGAACATCCGGGTCGAGCGGAATGCCGGGCTGGACGTGACACTGACCGACAACCTGAACCTGGAGCCGGACGACCGGGCCGACAGTGCGCTGATCCTGTCGCCTTTCGTCGGATTCAACGCGCGGGGCGCCGGCGACAGGGTGGACTTCGCCTTCAACTACCGGCTGACGATGGACACGATCCTGTCGAAGGACAGCGAGGTGAACATCCGCAACGACTTCATCGGTTTCGGCAGCGCCGAACTGATCGACGACATGCTGTTCGTCGATGTCACCGGCTCGGCCAGCCAGCCGCTGATCGATGCCGGCGGGCGGACTTCCACCAGTTCGTCGGTCGGGCGGTCGAGCAGGACCCAGGTGGCGGCGGGCTCGATCAGTCCATACCTGCTGAACAACTTCGGCAACGTGGCGGAAAGCGAGCTGCGCTACCGCTATTCCTACACCTTCGTCGGAAACGACCAGATCGGCGACAGCACGACCAATTTCGGCTCGGCACGCCTTTCGACCGGGCGCATCTTCACCGCCATCAAGCTGGACGCCATCGCGGAATCGGAGATCACGGATTCCGAGAGCCCGACCGGCGATATCGACCGGACGACTTTCCGGCTGAACGGCCAATACCCGATCATGCGCCAGTTCTCGCTGCTGGGATCAGTCGGCTACGAGACGATCGACACCAACTCGCTGAACGACGATCCGGACGGGGCGCTTTGGTATGCCGGCTTCTACACCCGGCCGGGACCGAAGACCGAGCTGCGGCTGACCTATGGCGAGCGCTACGGCGAGCCCGACATCAACGGCTCGCTGACCTACCGGATCACGCCGCGCCTGACCTTCCAGTCCAGCTATACCCATGTGCTGGAAACGACCCAGCGGCAGTTCAGCGGCTTCCTGTTGACCGTGGACGACACCGGCCAGCTGGTCGATCCGATCACAGGATTGCCTGTCGATATCACCGATCCGGGCTTCGGACTGCGGACGGAAGCCTATACCGCCAACCGGTTCCAGGCGTCGCTGGTCGGAAACTACGAGCGCAACACCGTGACGCTCGCCGGTTCCCATGAGGAGCGGGAGTACGACATCCGCCCCGGCGAGCGCTATATTTCCGCCCGGGTCGGGTGGACACGGCAGCTCTCGCCCTATACCAATCTGTTCGCCGGCGTGGGCTGGCGCCGGACGGATATCGACGGTGATGCGACGACCCCCGCCACTGGTACGGTTTTCGGCACCACGGCACCCGAAAGCGACACCTATAGCGGCAGGGTCGCCCTGACGCAGACGCTGGCGAAAGACGTTTTCGGCAATATCTCGTTCGGCCACACGACGCGCGTGGCGGACCAGGCGAGCGACGAATACACCGAGAACTCCCTGACCTTCGGCGTACGGATCGTGTTCTGATGTTCGAGGACTTCTATAAACTGGTCGGCCCGCCCTTCAAGCTGGGTCCGGACCACCGCTTCTTCTTTCCGAGCAAGAATCACGACAAGGCCTTGTCGTACCTGCGCTATGGGCTTCAGCAGGACGAAGGCTTCATCGTGGTCACGGGCGACATCGGTGCCGGCAAGACGACGCTGGTCAGCCAGCTCTTCTCGGAACTGGACAAGACGCGCTTCCTGGCGGCTCAGATCGTCACCAGCAACATCGACGCCGACGACGCCCTGCGGATGATCCTGTCCGCCTTCGGCGTGACGCCGCACAGCAACGACAAGGCGGCGCTGCTGCGCTCCTTCGAATCCTTCCTGATGGCCCAGCACCGGGCAGGACGCCGGGTGCTGATGGTGGTGGACGAGGCGCAGAACCTACCTCCCCGCACCATCGAGGAGCTGCGCATGCTGTCCAACTTCTCGGCCGGCGGCCAGTCTCTGTTCCAGAGCTTCCTGGTCGGCCAGCCGCAGTTCAAGGAGATGCTGGCGGACCCGTCGCTGGAGCAGTTCCGCCAGCGGGTGATCGCATCGTACCACCTGGGGCCGATGTCCGAAGAGGAGACGGCCGAGTATATCCGCCACCGTCTGCGTCTGGTCGGCTGGCGGAACGATCCGGCCATCGAGCCCGAGGCCATCGAGCTGATCTACCTTCACAGCGGCGGCATCCCGCGTCGGATCAATACGTTGTGCAGCCGGCTGCTGCTGTACGGCGCGCTGGAAGGGCTGCACGTCATCGACGCGCCCGCCGTGCAGGACGTGATCGCCGACCTGCGGACGGAGATTACGGAAACGCCGTCGAAGGTCATGGCCGACAAGGCGAACGGCCATCATGGCGTCAACGGTTCCGGGATGAACGGGCAGGAAATCGCGACACTGATGGCGAGCATCGAGCAGTTGACCAATACCGTGAATTCCCATGACCGGGCGCTCCGGCAGTTGCTGGAAACGGCGCTGGAGATGCTGGCCGTCAACTCCTCCCCTGTCGTCGAAGCGAGGGATGGCGATGAACGGGCGTAACGGCGTCGTCAACGCCATGTCGGTGGATGTCGAGGACTATTATCAGGTCTCCGCATTCGCCGGCACGGTGGACCGCGCCAAATGGGACAGCTTCCCGTCACGGGTGGAGGACTCGACCAAGCGGACGCTGGACCTGTTCGCCGAAGCGGGCGTCCATGCGACGTTCTTCACGCTGGGCTGCGTCGCCGAACGCCACAAGGGGCTGGTCCGGGCGATATCCGATGCAGGGCACGAAGTCGCCAGCCACGGCTGGGAGCATTACCGCGTGGGCGAGCAGACCCCGGCGGAGTTCCGCGCCGACGTGACCCGCACGAAGAAGGTGCTGGAAGACCTATCGGGCCAGGAGATCAAGGGCTACCGCGCCGCCAGCTTTTCGATCGACCGCAAGACGTGGTGGGCTTTCGACGAGCTTGCCGAAGCCGGATACCGCTACAGCTCCAGCATCCATCCGATCGTCCACGACCACTACGGCGTACCCGACGCTCCCCGCTTCCCCTTCGCGCCGACCGAGGGCAATCCGCTGACCGAGATCCCGGTCGGGACGCTGGACCTGCGGGGCCGGCGGCTGTCCTGCGCCGGGGGAGGGTTCTTCCGGCTGCTGCCTTACCGGTGGTCGTCCTTCGCTATCGGACGGGTCAACCAAGCGGAACGGCAACCGGTGACGTTCTATTTTCACCCGTGGGAGATCGACCCCGGCCAGCCGCGCATCAGCCCGGCGCCGCTACGCTCACGAGTCAGGCACTACACCAACCTGGGCGCGATGGAAGCGAAGCTGAAGCGGCTGCTGCGGCAGTTCCGCTGGGACCGGGTAGATGCCGTCTACGGACTGGGCTCGCCGGCTGAGGCGGAAGCGGCGGAATGACCGCGATGGTCGATATCAAGCCGCTGGACACAGCGGCGGAGCCCGCTTGGGAAGCCTTTGTCGAGGCGGCCCCGGACGCGACGTTCTTTCACCGCGCCGGCTGGGCACGGGTGATCGCGAAGGCTTACGGGCACCCGACCTACTTCCGCTACGCCAGCCGGGGCGGCCGGATCGTCGGCGTGCTGCCGCTTGTCCATGTCAAGAGTCCGCTGTTCGGCAACGCGCTGATCTCCACCGGCTTCTGCACCTTCGGTGGCATCGCGGCGACCGATCCGGGCGCTGCCCTGGCGCTGGCGAAGGACGCGGCCGAACTGGGCAGGAGCCTCGGCGTCGATCACGTGGAACTTCGCCATACCACGGCGCTGCCGATAGACTGGACGGTTAAGTCGGAGCTTTACGCCGCGTTCCGCCGGCCGATGGACGCCGATATCGGCGTCACCTGGGGACAGTTGCCGCAGCAGAAGCGGCAGGAGCTTCGCCGGAGCATCAAGAGCGGGCTGCGTCAGCAGGTTGGGCCGGACTTACTGGACGAGTTCTTCCGGATCTACGGCACCAGCGTCCGGAACCTAGGCACGCCCGTCTATCCGCGCCGGTTCTTCGCCGCCATCGCGGAAGAGTTCCTTGATGCCGTCGAGCTGGCGGTGGTCCATGGGTCGGCGGGGCCGGTCTCGGCCGTCATGGCGTTCTATTTCCGCGACCGGGTCTGCCCGTATTTCGCCGGCGGCCTGCCGGAGGCGCGGACGGAGCACGCCTATGATTTCATGTACTGGGCGCTGATGGACAGGGCGACGGAACGGGGATCGCGGCTATTCGATTTCGGCCGCAGCAAGCGCGGGACCGGCGCCTTCGACTACAAGCTGAGCTGGGGCTTCGAGCCGGAGACCCTGCACTACCAGTTCCATCTGGTGAAGGGCCGGGAATTGCCCAACGTCAACCCGCTCAACCCGAAGTTCCGCGTCATGGTGGAAACCTGGAAGCGGCTGCCGCTGCCGGTCGCCAACCTGCTTGGTCCCGTGATCGCCCGCCAGATCGGCTGAGCCGCCCAATGGAAGACCTGCTGTTCCTGGCGCACCGGATTCCCTATCCGCCGGACAAGGGCGACAAGATCCGCTCCTGGCACTTGCTGCGCCATCTCGCACTGCGCTATCGCGTCCACCTCGGCTGCTTTGTCGACGACGCCCAGGACCACCGGCACGAGCCGATGCTGCGCGACCTGTGCGCAAGCTGCCATTTCGCGCCGCTCGACCCTCGGAAGGCGAAACTCGGTAGCCTGCGCGGGCTGCTGACCGGCGATGCCCTGACCTTCGCTTGGTTCCGGGACTCTCGCCTGACTCGCTGGGTCGGGGAAACCCACGCGGCCCAGCCGATTGCGGCGCAGGTGATCTTTTCAAGCTCCATGGCGCCCTTCGCGGAGAGCGTCAAAGGCTTCCGGGGACGGCGGATCGTCGATTTCATCGACCTGGACAGCGACAAGTGGCGGCAATACGCCGACACCGCCGGTCAGCCGATGCGTTGGGTCTACCGGCGGGAAAGCCGGCTGCTGGCCAAGGCGGAAACGGCCATCGCGGCGCGGTCCTCCGCCAGCCTGTTCGTCAGCGAGGCGGAGGCGGACCTGTTCCGCCAGCGTCCCGGCGTCGCGGCGGAGCATGTCCACGCCATAGGCAACGGGGTGGACCTGGATTACTTCAATGGCAGCCGAAACTATGCGAACCCCTACCCGCCAGGCGGTCCGATATTGGTCTTCACCGGCATGATGGATTACCGCGCCAATGTGGACGCGGTACGCTGGTTCGCGGATGCGGTGCTGCCGCTGATCCGTGCGCGGCATCCGGACGTGCGCTTCGCCATTGTCGGCGCCAAGCCGGACGACACGGTGAAGCGGCTGGCGGAGCGCCCCGGCATCATCGTGACCGGCCGTGTCGAGGATGTCCGGCCCTATGTCGCCCATGCAGCCGTCGCGGTGGCGCCGCTGCGGATCGCGCGCGGTATCCAGAACAAGGTGCTGGAAGCCATGGCGATGGCGCGGCCCGTCGTGGCGAGCGCCGAGGCGTTCGAGGGGATCGACGCGGAACCCGGCGCCGACCTGGAAGTCGCCGGCGATGCCGGGAGTTTCGCTGAAACGGTGTGCCGCCTGCTGGACCGACCAGCGGAGGCCGAGGCTCTGGGCGCCCGTGGGCGGCAGTGCATGACCGGCCGCTATACCTGGGAAAGCCGGCTGGCCCCACTCGACCGCATCGTGGAGGGGACATGACCCAGCGGGCCGATGTCGTCCGGGCGGAAGAACTGGCAGCATACCCGGAGTGGACGCGGGCGCTGGCGTGGTTCGCCGGGCTGTTCGCCCTGCTGGTGGCGCTGTTCCACGATGTCGCCGGAGCCATGGTCCATACGTGGTGGACCAACGTCACCTACAACCACGGCTTCTTCGTGCTGCCGGTCAGTCTGTGGCTGATCTGGCTGCGGCGGGACATGCTCCGGCGGATGACGCCCCGGCAGGAGCCGCTGGCGCTGCTGGCGCTGGCCGCCATGGCGGGCGGCTGGCTGATCGGGCGGGCCGGCGACGTGCTGGCGGTCGAGGAAGTGGCGCTGGTCGGGATGCTGGTGGCGCTGTTCGTCTTCGTCTTCGGGCGCGCGGTATCGCGGCGGCTGGTCTTCCCCCTGGCCTTCCTGTTCTTCATGGTCCCGGTCGGCGATGCGCTGATTGCGCCCTTGCAGGACTTCACCGCCCGCTTCGCGGTCGAACTGCTGCGGTGGTCCGGCATCCCGGTCTTCCATGACGGGATCATGATCGAGATCCCCAACGGGTTGTACGAGGTCGCGGAAGCCTGCGCCGGCATCCGGTTCCTGATCGCCAACGTCGTGATCTCGGCCCTGTTCGCCCATCTGGCGTATGATAGCCGCTGGAAGTTCTGGCTGTTCCTGAGCATCGGCTTCACGCTGCCGATCGTCGCCAACGGGTTCCGGGCCTATGGCATCATCCTGATCGGCTACTGGAGCGACGGGAAGCTGGCGGCCGGGGTCGATCACCTGATCTACGGCTGGGTCTTCTTCTCCATCGTCATGATCTTCCTGCTGATGATCGGCAACAGCTTCGCCGACCGCAGATTGGGCGATTTTCCGGAAGCGCGCGCAGGGCGGGATGCCGCCTCGCGTGGCTGGCCCTGGCGGTCGCGTACCGCAGTGCTGGCTGCACTGGTGCTGGCGGCGGGTCCCGCCTATGCCTGGACGGTGATGGCTCCGCCTGAGGTGACCGGATCGGAGGCTGCGCTGCCGCCGCCCGCCGTGGCGGGATGGTCGCTGGGAGGGGTGACGGATTGGCGTCCGTCGTTCCCCGGAGCCGACAGGACGCTGCTGACCGGCTTCGAAGGTCCCGGACAGCGCCGGATCGAGCTGTACGTCGCCCATTACCGGCACCAGCGGCAAGGGGCGGAAGTGGTCTACCACTCCAACCGGCTGGACGGCGCCGGCTGGAGCAGGGTGGAAAGCCGTACGCTCGACGGATTGCCGGAAATGCCGCCGGCCCAAGCCGACCGTCTGGTACGCGGCTCGCGTCAGCGGCTGGTGCTTTCGTGGTACTGGGTGGGAGGACGCTTCACGGCAAGCCCTTATCAGGCCAAGCTCTACCAGAGCATCGCGACGCTGCTCGGCGTCCGCCCGGCTGCGGCGGTCGTAGCATTGTCGGTCGAGCGGCCGGAGGATGCGGCGGCGTTCCTCCAAGGGGCGGCACTGGATCCATGGCTGGAGAGTTTGTCCGAATGAGAGTTGTCGGGAAGAGAGTTCTCGGGATGAGGTTCGCCGGAATGAGGTCCAATGGATAGCCTGCTGTTTCTGTTCTCGCTGATCGGTCTTGTCGTGATCATCGCGTGGGCGGTTACCAACGACAAGGTGCCCGATGGCGGGAAGACCACCGGCCTGCTCGCCATGCATCACCCCGACGACAAGGCGGAAAAGCCCAACCGGCGGCGTCGATGAGAGTTTGGGCCGCCGCCGTGCTGGCGGTGCCGCTGTACGCCTGCGCGAACAACGCTCCCTCGGAACTGGCGGTGATACAGCCCCCGGCGCCGGTCGTGCTCTGCTACGACAGCCGACAGGACGTGGTGACCCGGCTGCCGACCGCCGACTGCAAGGGTCGCGTCATCACGGGAGATGAGGCGGGCGCGCTGGCGGAGGCCCGCACCAGACGGGTACGCAGCCAGCTCGCCGGAGCCAACCGGGGACGTCCCGGTGAAAAGGTCGAGATCCGCACCGCCGGATCGGGCTTCTTCATCAATCCGCGCGGTCAGGTGCTGACCGGTTTCCATGTGATCGCGCATTGCGCGGCTGTTACGGTCTCCTCCGGCCGGAGCGGCCGGACGGCGGCGAAGGTGATCGCATCGGACTACGAGGACGATCTGGCGGTGCTCCAGACCAAGGCACTGCCGGAGCGGTTCGCCCGCTTCAATCCAACCCCGGAGCGTATCGGAAGAACGGACGCGTCCGTCGTGGGCTATCCTGCGCTGGGTGCCGCCACCATCGTTCCCAGCCGTACGGCGGTGGATGCGCGGCCGGGGCAGGTGATCGGAGACGGCACGGAATTCATCGTGGAGGGACGCATCCGCGCCGGCCACAGCGGCAGTCCCGTTCTGGACGAGACCGGCAGGGTGATCGGCATGATCCGCAGCAAGGTGGACGAAGTGACGACCTTCCGCGAGACCGGTCAGTTCGTGGACGACGTCGCACAGGCCGTCAACAACGAGACGATCTTCCGCTTCCTGCTGCCTCAGCACATCTCATACACAACCGAAGCGCGCGGTCGCACCCTGCCCGACGACGAGGTGCTGGACCGCGCCAGCGCCTTCGCGGCCCGGATCGAATGCTGGAACTGAAGACGCCTTCTCAAGGCACCAGTCGCTTCCTCATCCTTGCGGCGGTGCTGTTCCTGGCACCCCGGATCGGCTGGATGCTGGCGGTCGATGCGGCGCCGATGAGCGATCAGCTCTGGTATTTCGAGCGTGCGGTCGGGATGCTGAACGGCGAGGGCTATGCCGTCCAAGGCCAGCCGACGGCGTTCTGGCCGGTAGGTTACCCCGCTTTCCTGGCGGGTCTGTTCGCCGTCTTCGGCCCCAGCCTCGAAGCCGCCAAGATCGCCAATCTGGTGCTGTCGGGTATCGCAATGGTCTTCGTCTACCGGATAGCCCGCCGGGCTACCGGATCGGAGACGGCGGCCAGGGCGGCGCTATTGCTGGCCGTGCTCTATCCGACACAGATCTTCTATACCGAGCTGCTGTATTCGGAGCTGCTGTTCACGGCGCTGCTGCTGGCCGGAACGGATCTGCTGCTGGGTGCCGCCGAAACCCGGCGGCGCTGGGTCGCGGTCGCGGCGGCAGGCTTCTGTTTCGGGCTGGCCTCGCTGGTCAAGACCCAGGGACTTCTGCTGCCGGGGCTGCTGGTGGCGGGTGCGCTGGTGTTGCGACGGATCGGCTTCCGGCAGGCAGTGCTGACGGGACTGGTCGCCTATGCTGCCTGCCTCGCCGTGACAGCGCCGTGGACGATGCGGAACTGGGAGGTACTGGGCCAGCCGGTGCTGATCTCGACCAATGGCGGGTTCAACCTCTACATGGGCAATAACCCGTGGAACCGCTGGGGCAACTATATGTGGCCGGCTCCGCCGGAATTCACGGAAGCCACGGAGAACCTGAACATCCTGAAGGCCATCCCGGACGAGCTGGCGCTGAACGCGAAGCTCAACCGGCTGGCCATGGACTATATCCGCGACAATCCGGTCGAGGCCGCCAAGCGTATCCCTTACAAGCTCTACCAGTTCTTCCGCTTCGACACGCTGCCGCTGGCGCAGGCGGAAATCGGCGCCAAGCGGAACGGCCGGGATGTCCACGCGCTGGTAACCGCCGTGGCTCCCGTCGCCGAGATCTGGCACTGGGCGATGATGTGGAGCGCCTTCCTGTTCCCGGTCCTGTTCTGGCTGGCGCGCCGCCCTGCCGACGCGGCGCTGGCCGCTTTCCTGCCGGTCGCCTATTTCGGCGCGATCACCGCCGTCTTCTTCGGGGAAGCCCGGTTCAACCTGCCGCTGCTGCCGCTCTACCCCGTGCTGGCCGTCTGCATCGCCGGCGGCTTCCTTCACCGTGTCCGGTGGCCTATGGTAGGCCACCGGAGGAGAGCATGACGGCACATTGGACTGAAGAGACAACCGGCAGCGCCATCCCCCGCGCCGCCGTGATAGGCGGCGGTCCGGCAGGGCTGATGGCGGCCGAGGTCATGGCGAAGGCCGGGCTCACGGTAGACATCTACGACGCGATGGCGTCGGTCGGACGCAAGTTCCTGCTGGCCGGACGCGGCGGGCTGAACCTGACGCATTCCGAACCGCTGGAGCGGTTCGTCACGCGCTACGGCGAACGGGCTGCCGTGGTGTCGTCCTGGCTGGAGCGTTTCTCGCCCGACGACATGAAGGCCTGGGCGGCAGGCTTGGGGATCGAGACCTTCGTCGGCAGCAGCGGCCGGGTGTTCCCCATTCAGATGAAGGCCTCGCCCTTGCTGCGCGCTTGGCTGCGGCAACTCGATGGGCTGGGTGTCACGCTCCACACGCGGCACCGTTGGATCGGCTTCGACGACGCCGGCAAGCCGTTGGTCAGGAACGCCGCCGGAGACACGGTCGCGGTTGACGCCGGTGCTACGGTCCTGGCGCTGGGCGGTGCGAGCTGGCCGAAGCTCGGGTCCGACGGAAGCTGGACCGGCCTCCTGGCGGAGCACGGCATCGCGGTGCGTCCGCTGCGGCCCGCCAACTGCGGCTTCACCGTGGCCTGGGACGAAGGCTTCATCGCGAAGCACGAGGGCGAGCCGCTGAAGAACCTCGCGCTCAGCTTCGGCGGGACGACCATGCGCGGCGAGCTGATGCTGACCAGGAGCGGCATTGAGGGCGGCGGGGTCTATGCGCTCAGCGCGGCGCTCCGCGACGCGATCGAGCGCGACGGCGAGGCGGTGCTGACCCTGGACCTCCGGCCTCAGCTTTCGGGAGAACAGGTACGGGACCGATTGCGCCGGCCGCGCGGCTCGGAATCCCTCTCTAACTGGCTGCGGAAGTCAGTAAACTTGACAGGTCCCCTCCCCGGCCTCGTCCGGGGTGTCGCCGGATCTTCCACCGAGCCGTCGAGGATAGCGCCGCTGATCAAAGCGCTGCCCCTTCGCCTGACCGGCTGCCGGCCGATCGAACGGGCGATTTCGACCGCCGGCGGGGTCGATCTGGACGAACTGACGCCGGATCTGATGCTGAAACGGCTGCCGGGCGTGTTCGTGGCCGGAGAAATGCTGGATTGGGAGGCGCCGACCGGCGGCTACCTGCTTCAGGGCGCCTTCGCCAGTGGGCTGATCGCGGGGCTTGGAGCTGCGGATCTGTCACGATCCTTTACACTTCCCCGTCAGGATTTGGCGCAAAACTCGTCAACCTCCTGATTAACAACGCATTTCCCTCCTTGGCACGATGGTTGCTTACTTCTCAGGGCAAATCGCACCTGTGCGACCTGGAGGATCGAATGAAGAGCATCATCAACAAGACCCTGACAGTGGCAGCCGTCGGCGCTGTCATGGCGCTGGGCATGGGTCAGGCCATCGCGGCCCCGACGCCGGTTGCCGGCGTCATCGTTGGCGGCCCCGGCGAGACCACGTTCAAGTTCTCGAACCTGACCGAAAGCTTCGTCGACAGCGTTGGCGACAACCTGTTCGGCTTCGGCCGCGTCACCCAGATCAACGACCTGAACGAAGGCGCCTTCTGCGCCAGCGGCGGTTCCTGCGAACTGACCTATTCGTTCCGCGACTACACCGTCACGACGTTCAACCCCGCCGGCGCCGTCAGCACGGCCGTCTTCTCCGGCGGCATCATCGACTTCTTCCTGGACGACAGCCCCGACAGCAATCTGGCGACCACCACCGGCTTCACCGATGGAACGCCCTGGCTGTCGCTGGTAGGCTTCGAGAGCACCGAAACCTCCGGCCCGAATGCCGGTGAGACCGGCACCCTCTTCAGCTCCGGCGCATCGTTCAACAATTCCGACCTGATCCGCGGCTTCGGTGCCGGCAACCTGTCGATCACCGGCGGCGCCGCCGCCGAATACTTCGGCAACGGCAACATCGTGACGCTCAGCAGCAGCTTCCAGCCTTCTCCGGAAGGTTGGGTCTTGCCGCTGTCCGGCACCGCCGAGTTGCAGGTGACCGCCGACGTCACTCCCCCGACGGAAGTCCCCGAGCCCGCAACCCTCGCCCTGCTGGGCGCCGGTCTGCTGGGCTTGGGCGCCGCCGCCCGGTCGCGCAAGCAGCGCGGCTAAGGTTGCAGGTTGATGCCGGGCCGGGAACGTCCCGGCATCAACCTTCCTCTAAACTACGAAGAATCGATGCTGCGACATCCTGAGGGGTTCGCAGTATTTCGCTGTTCCAGAATCGGACCACGCGCCAGCCTTGGCATTGCAGCCAGCTGGTTCGCCGCTGGTCATATTGGTTGTCGGCATGCTGGCCACCATCGGCTTCGACAATCAGCATATGTTCGAAGCAGGCGAAATCGGCAATGTACGAGTCGATCGGGACTTGACGGCAGAATTTGTGCCCGTCCAGGCGCCGATCACGCAGGAGTGACCACAAGCGGCGCTCCGTGTCGGTCGAGTTGACTCGCAATTCACGGGCACGAGTGTTCGGCATGCGGAGGTGTTTAGCTTAGGGAACGTGCTCCCTCACCCTCCCATGCTTCGCATGGGTCTCTCCCGCAAGCGGGCGAGAGGCCGTTGTCATATGGTTGATTTAGTTAGCATTTATAGTGACTTAGCCATCACTGGCGTCATTTCGCTACAGCACTCTCAGGTTGAACTATTTGCCCCTCCCCCTTCGGGAGAGGGAGGGACCCATGCGAAGCATGGGAGGGTGAGGGAGCAGGCTCCACGAAGCCACCACCCTTCTCTTCACCGACGATCAGCTCCTCCAGCGGACGCCGGTGTGACCGGCTGGTCGAGCGCATCGACTTCGGACGCCCGATCCGGCCCATGAAGACGAGCTGATCGACCTCCGTCCCGGTCACCCGACTGACCTCCACCGCCAGCTTTTCCGCCTTCGCCAGGAGCTTCAGATCTTCCGTGAAGCGTACGCCGTGCAAGGCATGGGTCGAAAAGGCGATCGGCGCCAGACCCGGCTGAAGAGCCAAGCCCAGCATCGTCGCGGTCAGCCAGAAGCGCTGGAGCCTTTCACCGGCGCGCAGCAGGTCCTCCGGCGTCGCCGGCTGCGAGCGCGGGTTGCGCCACGTCACCGTGAAGTGCCCGGCGCAGTTGACGCCCGGCAGCCTGTCGATCTGGAAGCTGGCTGCCCCGGTCCCGGCTAGGTTCATCATCTTTACCCGCGACCAGTCCTTCATGGCCCAGCGCATCAGCGAACGGGTCATGCGGTCCAAGCCGATCGCGGTCGCCGGCAATCCGGCGGGGCTGAAGCGGTTGTCCCAGTCGAGCATCCGGCGATGGACGTCATAGGCTTCCCGACAGCGCAAGCGGATGTCTGTCGCCAAGCCGTTGAGCTGGGCGAAGCTGCGCCGCTGCGGGCGTGCGTCGAACCAGGACAACTTCAGGTCGGGACCGAGCGCATTGGCCAGTTCGGCCTTCTGCTGGTCGGTCAGCGGGGTGGTGCTGTAGCTGGTGCGATCAACCGAGCGCAGCCGGACGAAGCCATCCAACGGGTCGGCGCGAAGCCCCGGCTGGCGCGGCAAGCGGACGCTGATGATGTCCTCGTGAGAACCGTTGCCCCCCTCGTTCACCCGGCGGTGGCTCCACTCCATCCGCCGTCCGTATCGGCTGGCGGCGATACGCAGGGTCTCCAGCAGGTGGCCGGCGGACAGTAGGGTCGGCTGGCCGTCGTTGTACTCGTAGACGTTGGTCCCGGCCTCGTGATGGATGATGATCGTCACGGCGTCGTCGCCGTCGATCCGGAAGCGCCAGGGCTGGCTGTTGTCGCCGCTGGGTGCCCAGCGGGCCAGATCCAGGATGCGCCACATCTCCGACCGGCTTTCCGGGGCGGCGGCGTCAGGCTGCGGCTTCGGCGCAGTGCGGGCGATGGCGCGCATCATGCGCGCACCCAGCTTCTGCTTCAGCCGCTGGCCGATATGCCGGCTGCCGCCGGGCAGGCGCTTGCTGACCAAGCGCCCGGTATAGGCGTCGAACTGGTGGAACCAGGGGGCCGCCTTGACGTCGCCGCGATCCAGCAGGATCTTCAGCGCCTCGATGCCGGTGACGCCAGCGCAGAGCTGGCAGGCCATCGCGGTGGAAGGGCCGCGCTGGTTGACCAGGTCGAGGCGCGTGGGGTCGACCAGATACGACCGATGCATCGCGCGCGGCGTCAGTCCGACCAGGAAGTTGACGTATTGCTGCTCGACCGGCTGGCCGTCCAGACCGAAATACTGCTCGAAGGTCATCTGGCCGGGCATGAAGACCAGATAGGCCGTGCCCATCCCGATCGGTCCGGCGGTGATGGCCGGGATGCCCAGCTCGGCGCAGCGCGCGAAGACCTTGGCCCTGATGTCGATCACGAAGAAGTCGAAGCCGTCGATGAACAGATCGACGCCGTCCAAGAAGTCGTCGATGTTGTCGTCGTTTATCCCGTTGGGGAAACGCCGGATCTCGGCTGTCGGGTTGATGTCGCGCGCCATGCCGGCCATGACGTCGACCTTGGGGCGGCCGACCGTGGCGGTGGAAGCGCCGATCTGGCGGTTGAAATTGACGGTCTCGAAGACGTCCATGTCGGCGACATGGAACGAACCGATGCCGAGGCGCGCCAGCGTCAGGAGATGAACCCCGCCTACTCCCCCCATTCCCGCTATGGCGATCCGTTTGGTGCGCAATATCTGCTGCTCCCATTCGGTCACCCATCCGATGTTGCGGCTGAACGCCTCGTCGTAATCGAAGTTGGCGGCGCGCGCAGGCATCGCTGGAATGGTCATGGTCGGCAAGATCCTTGTTTCCTCCGGGCCGCCCCCCGTCTGTAAGCTGTCTGTCAGCGCATGGCGGCGCGGCGCTCGGGCATCGCCTGTGCGGCGATCACATCGTCAACGGTCACTTCAACTTCATTCAAGTCGGCGGCTTCCGCCCCGACTGCCTGCGGCAGCGGCCACAGCCGGCCACCGTCGGTAATCACGTCCCAAACGTCCGGGCGCTCGGCATGGACGCGGGCCAGCATGGCATCCAGATCGACCCAGCAGGGCTGACGCCGTCCATGGTACTCGACCAGCGAACCCAGCGGGTTGAAGTGAATGCCGAGACGGGTCAGCAGGCGAAGCAGAGCCGGCTCCATCACGGCGGCCCAATGGGTCATGCCCTCCCGCACGCTCATCTCGACACAGGATTTAATGAGTCCGAGCGGCAGATGGAAGAGCATCTTGCGCCATTCCTCGGACGAGAGCTGCGCTTCGAAGCCCTGGTCGGGCGTGTGGTGGCGGAAGCTCTTGACAATCGAGAAGCGGGAAATCTCGGCGGTGCGCCAGACCGGGAAGGGCGCTACGTCGTCGGCGGCGATCTCTCCGGCGATCCGCTGCATCGGGAGCACGCGGCGCTCGCCGTCCTCGTCGGGAAGAACCAGGCGAACGGTGCCGATGGCATTGCCGGTGGCATTGTGGGTCAGGATGGAATGGGCGGAGTGACTGTCGAAGCCGTCGCGCTCAAGTCCGTCGGGGTTGTCGGCGGGATCTTCGAACCCGTTGTCGATGCAGTAGACCTGGAAACGGACGCGGAAACATTCGTTCCGGTCTTCAGCGGTGTCGGCAATAGAAGAAGAAAATACGGAATTGTAATACTCTAAACCGGAAATTCCCGAGGATTGGCGCCCGGAAGTCTGTGCCGCTACCTGCCTTGGTTCCTGCCGGACCTGGGATACGACCTGTGAACCGTCATGCGGTAGAGAGCTGGCATTGGTGACCTTCGATTCTTCACCAAGCGACTTCTCTACTCCGATTCTCGAGTGGTACATGGATTTCTTCCAGCTTGTTTTCTGGTTGCATATACCGTCGCGATTTAAATCGACGGCGGCGGCTCCTGCATGTCTTTCCTGGACGCCGGTTGGCTCCGTTCGTCCGGTTAGGGGCTAAGTCCTTGTTTCCGGCCTTATGTCCCCTGGTCGCAGCCGCCGTGTCTCAATTCCGCCCGCCGATCCGGTCCTTCCGGTTCATGTCTTCAGGCAAAAGTTGACCCATGGGCGAACTGCAAATTCGCACTCCAACAAGTCTTTGTTAGGGAAGAGGGCCTGTTGAGCCCAGTACTCCTATAGCAGATCAAACATAATGTCAGCTACAGGGCTTCCTGGAATGTATTCAAGCACTCAAACGTTAAATTTCACTTAACTGAGTGCAGATTTGCTTTTCTCCCAGCGGCGAATGTATTCGAAATGCACTGAAATTTGACGTGGCAAAGATGTGACCTCGATGAGAATTGCTGTGACTTTGAAAGGCTAATCCTGTGAGTTTTCCGGCATATTCACTATCAATTTCGTTGCAGCTTCCGTCTTGTTTCTATGCTTGAACCGCAGCCGCAAAGAGCGGCGGCGACCGGATTCGAGGATCAAGTCAAAAGGTTGCCAAATTCCTGACGAAGTGACGGGCCGTCCGGACATGAAAAAGCACCGCCGCCGGTTGTCCGGCACGGCTTTATCATGCGTCAATAAGTACCTACGGATGTTCAGATGGTAATGAAGAAGTCCAATTACACAAAAGGCCGACAAGACTGTTTCAAATCGGTTCTTTTACTATAGTAGTGGATATTATTGAGACAAATTTGGGGGATTGCAGCGCCGGGGCGTGGACGGAAGCAGTCACAGCGGCGGATTTGGCCCACCGCCGCGACGGCACGTTTCCGCCGATCGGACCGCGATCAGGGCCGATCGAAGACAGGCGCGTCCGTTTCCCGGCGCACGACGCGCCCGGTCGCCCGTGGCGGAGGGTTCTCGCGGCTGGTCTGGCCCAGCACATCGGCCGCCTCGCCCGTGATCGTGTCGGAATGCGAGGCGGAGCCGTCCGGCATGGCCCATCCGACCGACGTCCTGTCCGACCGGGACCCGCGCATGCCGGGGATGTTGTCGCGGATGCCGTCGGGTACGCCATAGCGGCGGTAGCCCATCCAGGCGGCGAGCAGGATGCCGGCGCTGGCGGCGAACATCACGAAGGGAATGGGGTGTTCGCGAATGACGTCGCTGATGCCTCCCGGCGACCATGCCGCCGAGGTATCCTGGTGTCCGCCCCTGCCGCTGGTGATGCGGGCACGGCCGCGCACGCTCGGTGCGTCGTAGGGGATGTAGGGATGTTCCGGGGTGTTCTCGAGATAACGCCCGGCCTGACCATCGGAGGCTGACAGTGAGTCGACCATTTCCTGCCTCGTTGCTGGTTGTTGGGAAAACGGCCGCCGATGGGCGGCGGCCGCCTGCTTTCTCAACCGCGCCGGAGAGGCGAACGTTCCGCAAGCGGCCTGTTGCCAGCGGCCGCTCCTGCCGGTATGACGACGCTCCCCTTATCCAATGGAGTTAACCTTGATCGACTCTGGTGCGACGACGGCAGAACAGTTGAAGCAGTTCGCCGACCGTATGGAAAATCTGCTGAACGAGATCGATGGACTGAAAAGCGACCTCAAGGACCTCAAGGGCGAGGCGAAGTCGGCTGGCTTCAACATAAAGGCGCTGGACCGCCTTGTCGCGATACGGCGCAAGGATTCCGCCGATGCCGAGACGGAACTGCTGAACGACCTGCTGCTTTATGCTCACGCGACCGGCACGCATCTGGACTTGGCGATGCCCGACGATTCCGCACCGGGCAAGTCAGGATCAGACGCGACGGCGTCGAGCCGGGAGGAAGCCGCCTGATACCGGACGGCTAACCCCACAGGGTTTCGGCAACAAACCGCGAGCGATGCCCGTTCTCCCGGAATGGGCATCCTTCCCTTCCATTCGCGCGTTCGGCTATGTCGGAAATGTGCTTTGCTTAGCACTAATTCCGTGCATCATCACGACATTGGGACAACATCCGGAAAGGGTATGCCGGGTGATATCGTGACATTTTGGGACCTGTAAGCTTGATGGGCAGCGCAATACCAGGGCGGCAGATCGATGAGATCCAGCGGCTCGAAGCTCTACACCGATATAATATCCTGGATACTTCGCGGGAGGCGGAGTTCGACGACCTGACCTGCCTTGCCGCCTATATCTGCCAGGCTCCGATCGCTGTGGTCAACTTCGTCGATGCGGACAGGCAGTGGTTCAAGTCGGAAATCGGCCTGGGCGTGAGCGAGACCCCGCGGGACATATCCGTCTGTACTCATGCGATCCGGCAGAAGGACATCTTCGTCGTTCCGGACATGACCAAGGACGAGCGGTTCGTCGGCAATCCCCTGGTTACCGGCGATCCCCATATGAGGTTTTACGCAGGCGTGCCGCTGGAGACGACCGACGGGTACGCACTGGGCACCATCTGCGTCCTGGACACCAAGCCCCGCGTTCTGGACGAGCAGCAGAAGGCGGCGCTGCACAGCCTTGCGCGGCAGGTCATGGCGCTGCTCGAGCTGCGCCGGTCTATCATCCAGAAGGACCTGATGCTGCGGGAGGTCAACCACCGAGTCAAGAACAGCCTGCAACTCGTGTCCAGCCTGCTCAGGCTGGAAAGCCGGCAGATCACCGACCCGGTGACCCGGCGCCATTTCGACGAGGCCTGCGCCCGCGTGGCCACCGTTGCCCGCGTCCACGAGCGCCTTTACAAGACCGACAAGGTCGGCGTGGTCGAGTTCGGCCAGTTCCTGCGCGACTTGTGCGCGGATCTTTCCCATTCCGCGATGATCGAGCAGGGACACCATATCGACGTCCATGCCGACACGCGCGAGTTGCCGACCGACAAGGTGATTCCTCTGGCGCTGATCGTCAACGAACTGGTCACCAACGCCGTCAAATACGCCTATCCGGTCGGCACGCGCGGAGCCATCCACGTCCAGTTCCGCTCCGCCCAGGACGGCTCGTTCGAGGTCGTGGTGGCCGACGAGGGCGTCGGCCTGCCCTCCGGCTTCGATCCGGCAGCGACGAAGAGCCTCGGCATGAGGATGGTTTCCGCCCTGCTCGGTCAGGTCGGCGCCGAGCTTTCATGCGCATCCGACGGTGGAGGGACGAAGTTCATCATCTCCGCGGCCGGTTGATCGCTTTCCGTCAAGCGCTACCGGTTGATTGGTGACACATTTGAGCAACTCCATGGTGGACACCAAAACTATTTCCGCGCTGCGGTGTTGAACTCGCTGCCACCACCGTCCTGAAAGTCAAAGTCCGGTCCGATGCATGCACTCCCAAAGCTTCGACTTGTACACACCCGACGCAGCGTTCCCCAGCCTTCGGACCGGCAGGAACCTGACGACGGGCAGGCCGTCCGTATCCTTATCGTCGAGGACGAAGCCATTCCCGCCATGCTCCTAGAGGAAATGGTCGAGGACCTCGGCTTCATGGTCTGCGGCAAGGCGGTATCCGGTCCCGGCGCCGTCATGGCGGCCGAGGACTACCGTCCCGACCTGATCCTGATGGATATCCGGCTGGCGCAGGGCACCGACGGCATAGAGGCCGCGATCGAGATCCGGGAGCGCTGGGGCATCCCTTCCCTGTTCATGAGCGCCTTCAGCGACAAGGGCACGATGGCGCGCGCGGAAGCGGCGCGGCCGGTCGGCTTCGTCGGCAAGCCCTACGACGAGACGCGGCTGAGGATCGCTCTGGATGCGGCGCTCAAGACGCTGGGCGAGGGTCACGGCTGAACGATCCCGGAGGCTTATACCGGAGCCGGAAAGTTCCGATTTGTCGACGCGTCGGTGTTGGCCCACGGCCCAACAACTCCGTCATCACTGAAAGTCGCAAGACAGGTCGGAACTTTCTGGCTCTGGTATTACTCAGGGATCGACAATTCCGTCCCGTCGAAGCGGATCAGCGCGTCTTCGGCTGCCTCCCGGCGGATCGGCGGCAAGTTGGCCGGGCCTATCGCCGGTGCCCCGGGACCACGCGGAACGGTACGGACGACCTGGCTGGGCGGCAGGGACGCGCCGTTGACCAGATGGTCCCACATCAGGTCGAGCGCCTGGAAAAAATAATGGTGCAGCGGGACATAGCGGGCGTCGAAGCCGGGAAAGGCGTTGAAGGCGTCCAGGTGGCCGGCATTGGTCACCTCGTAGTATCGGACATTGCCGGCGCCCGGCGTCTTCTGAGTCAAGGCGTAGTACGGACGCGAGGCGTGGTTGGGTGGGATGATGCCGTCGGCCCTGCCGTTGACGATCACGACGGGCTTGCCTCGCAGACCGCCGGTTGCCCGGATCTCATCCAGGCTGGCGCGGAAGCCTTCCGACGGATTGGTGGCGAGGCCGCGTAGGCAGAGCGCGCCGGGAAGGTTCTGGTCGAGGGTCGATGACCGGTCCTCTCGCGGACCGCCGGGGGCGTTGTTGTTGATCAGGACGACCTTGCCGGTCGGCGGTATCCCGTTGCCCGTGGCGAACAGGTCGGCGGCGGCGGCAGGCGGCAGCGGCGCCGGAATGCCTTTCTCGGCATAGGCGAAGCTGTAGTCGCACAGGTTCCGCTCGACGCCTGCTTTGGCATAGGCGTTGGCGTAGGTGACGGCGATCGATTGCGGCACGGAGAAGCTGCCATAGGCCGGCTGAAGGAAGTTCTGTTCCGGCAGGATGCCATAGCCGTTGATGACCTCCATCGCTTCCGCCGCCTGTGCCTGAACCCCAGAAGACTTCAGCAGCCCGTTCCTGAACAGCCCCTCGCACCGTCCGGCGGAGGCTCCCGCGTCTAGCGGGGCATCCGGGACTGCGAGCGCCGCGCAGGGCCCGTAAAGGTTGACCAGCGTGATGGTGTCGTAGAGCGACCGGCTATGGGACCGGAACGGCGGCTGGCCGCCCTGGCGGATCGCGAAGGACGGATCGTGGATGGGATTGACGTTGGGTTCGGAAACGGCGACGCCGTCTATCAGGCCGGATAGGTCCGTCTCGGTGGCCCGCAGCGACGCTCCGCCGCCGTTAGACACGCTGGAGGCGATGACGACGGTATTGGCCGGGACATGCCGCCGGCCGTTGGGGCCGGGATGATGGATGTTGAGGATGGCGAAGGCCAGTTCGATGGAGTCCAGCACATCCCGGCCCCAGCGGCTTTCGGGGTTACCGCCGGAATGGGCGTGCTTCCAGGCGAGCCGGTTGGGAAACGCGGCGTTGAAGGCGGTGCGCGCCGCTCCGTCCAGTCCAGCGCGGAAGTTGACGCGATCGGGGCTGGAGCCGGCGGGCACCCGCTCGCCGGTGACCAGGCCGACGGTATCGGCGGACAGGTCGTGGACTCCGATGCCGGTGCCCTTGTCGGTATAGGCCACCGCACAGCCCCGCTTCAGCCCCCATTCCCCCGCCGTGGCGATGGCGCCGTAGACCCCGCGCGATCCGCTGGAAGGAGCCGTCACGATACAGGTCTGGCCGATGCCGAAGCTGTCGGGAACCTGGACCATGATGGTGACGCCGCTGCCGTCGCCGTGGTCGGCCAGAGCCAGGTACTCATGGCCTGCGATCATGCCGAGACCGCCGATCCCAACGGCAGGCCCGTACAAAGTCCCGTAGCCTCCCCCCGGCGTCATGTCCACCAGGGCGCGGTAGTTGGCGTGGATCGCACGGGTGCGCAGTTCCGCCGCCGTGGGGTGCGAGGGATCGGCGAAGGTGGGGGGACTGGGATTGGCGAGACCGGCGGAGCCGAGGCCGCCGGTCAGCAGGTCGTCGGTCCGGCCGTCGTACCGTTCATGCAGGATGCCGCCCCGAACGAAGCCCGGAAGATCGTAGCCCGGAACATCGCCGCCCGGCGTGTCCAGGCCGGCGCAGCCCGCGAGCAGGGCGGAGCCGAGAAGAGAAATCATGGAGATTGAGCGAATGGCCCGGGACCGTTTCGTCCGACATACGATCTTCATACCGGTCATTCCACTCCATCCATCGATCCTCCATCCTGACACCGCAGCGGAAGTCTCGCCAAGCCGGCGCCCGGCTTTGACACCATCCCTCCGCCAGCTATGCTTAATGGAGTAGTTCCATAGTAGGAACGGCCGATACCCGGTCCTGAGGTGATGGTAAGAGTTGAAGCCGGGAGGACAATCCCGTTACACAAGTCTGAACCGAATATTTCGACCATCCTTCCCATACCGGCAAAGGGCAATATAAACATTGCGGAAATTTGTCGCTAATTTTAGCCCGCAGCATACGGAGACATCGTTGGTCTTTCGGCTGCGACTGGAAGACTGTGTCGATCGCTTCGACAAGCTGCGTCTGGCCGTCCTTTCGGGTCCGGCCGGGATCGGCAAGACCACCCTGCTCGCCCGCTGGCATACCATCGCCGGGAACCGAGGCATGGCTGCCGGCTGGATGTCGCTGCACCGCTCCGGCCATGACTACGGGCACTTCCTGAACGACCTTGGCAATGCGCTGGAACCGGTGGCGCCAGGCTTCGCCGGGCATCTCAGGGCCATGCAGGCGCCTGCGCTCAGCGCTGCGCTGCCGGCCTTGCTGAGCGGGCTGGACAGGACTGGCAAGACCGCCGTCCTGTTCCTGGACGACTACGAGGCGGTGAGCGATCCCGCTATCCACCGCGACGTCAACCTGCTGCTGAGCGCCCTGCCCCGGCAGGTCACGCTGGCGGTGGCTAGCAGGGTCGAGCCGCCGTTCCCTCTCGCCCGGCTGCGAGCCTGCGGCGGGTTGCTGGAGCTTCAGGCATCGGACCTGCGCTTCACCCTGGACGAGGCGCGCTACTACCTGACCCGCGTCCAGGCGCTCGACCTGACGGAAGACCAGGTCCGCGACGTCACGCGGAAGACCGAGGGGCGCATCTCCGGCTTGCAAATGGCCGTCCTGACGCGGCGTCTGATGACAGGAGAGCGCGATGCCTTGCCGGAGGCCCACCACCGCGCTGGCGGCTGGCTGGGACATCTGGATACGGGGCCGTGCGGCGACCTGCCGGGACGCGCCGATCAGGAGATGGTGCTGAGGGGCTTCGCCGCCGTCATGGTCGGCTACGCGGCAGGGGCCGCGGGAGACCTGGAAGCGGCGATGGCGCAGTGCCGCGACGCCATCGAGATTTCAGGCAAGGTGCTGGAAACGCTTCAGCCCGAGCCGGGGAAACAGGCGCCCCAGGCCGCCGACGGGCTGCATCACCGTGAGATCCAGATCCTTCGGCTGGTGTCGGAAGGGCTTCGCAACCGCCAGATCGGGGAACGGCTGAGGATTTCCGAGGATACGGTGAAATGGTACCTCAAGCGCCTGTTCGCCAAGCTGTACGTGACCACCCGTACCAGCGCCGTCGCCCGTGGACGTGAATTGGGGTTGCTGCCGTAGGTCTTTGGAGAATAATCAGAACGCCACCCTTTCGGGTGGTGTCACCACCTCCCCCTTGTCCCTAACTTCACGCAAAATCCAGGACATCCGCCTCAAAGGTTTTGGGATGTCCGATAAGGGGAGGCGCAATGGACGGGGACAATATTCTGGAAACCCGAAGTCTGACCAAGGAGTTCAAGGGTTTCATCGCGGTAAAGGACGTCAATCTCCAGGTCCGTCGCGGTAGTATCCATGCTCTGATCGGTCCCAACGGCGCCGGCAAGACGACGGTCTTCAACCTTCTCACCAAGTTCCTGATCCCGAGCAGCGGCCAGATCCTGTTCAACGGCACCGACATCACCAAGGTCAAGCCGGCGGACATCGCGCGGCAGGGGCTGGTGCGCTCGTTCCAGATCAGCGCCGTGTTCCCGCACCTGAGCTGTCTGGAGAACGTACGGGTGGCGCTCCAGAAGCGGCTGCGTGGCGACAGCTTCGACTTCTGGCGGTCGGAGAATGCATTGCGCAGCCTCGACGGCGAAGCCGACAGGCTGCTGGAATCGGTCAATCTCGCGGCCTACCGCGACACGGCGGCGGTGGAACTGCCCTATGGCCGCAAGCGGGCGCTGGAGATCGCGACCACGCTGGCGCTCGAGCCGGAGCTGATGCTGCTGGACGAGCCGATGGCCGGCATGGGCCACGAGGACATCGACCGCACGGCGGAACTGATCCGCAAGGTCTCGGCCAATCGGACGATCCTGATGGTCGAGCACAACCTGAGCGTCGTGTCCGACCTGTCGGACACAATCACGGTGCTGAGGCGCGGCGAGATCCTGGCGGAGGGGCCGTACGCCACGGTGTCGAAGAACCCGCAGGTGATGGAAGCGTATATGGGGACGGGA
>NZ_AVFK01000058.1 GCF_000936425.1 Skermanella aerolata KACC 11604
GGGGATCGTCCATCAGCGACAGCGGCTTGCCGTCCAGGCGAAGCATGACGACGTGGGTGCCGTCGGCCAGGATGGCCATGTCGTCGGCGATATGCCGGTCGAAGGTCAGGTACTCGTCGGCGGGCTTGTCGCTGAGGGTGAACTGCTCACGCAGTTGGGCGGCGGTCATCGGATTGTCCTGATCTTGCGCTTGCGCGCCGGCAGCGGGCTGCACGACGGGCCGCCCCAGGTGCCTTTGTCGCGGAGAAGCAGGCAGGTGCGGCACCACGCGACGACGACGCTGGCGCCGTAGGGGTCGTGGGCCACGATCACGTAGGCGAAGCCCCAGCACGGACCGACAACCGCGACCGCCCATGACAGGCCGTACCAGCCGGTCAGGTTCGTCTGGATCATGTAGAAGACGAACCCGAGGAAGACGGCGAGCGGGTAGGGCAGGCCGAACAGCCGTGCCGGGCGTGCGGCGCCGACATGGAGCGTATCCTCGCGAGCCACGCGGTCCGTGCTGGAGTCCATCGCATCAGGCCCCGAACAGACCGACGATGGCGCTGTAGTTGGCGAAGGTCATGCCACCGGCGGCGACCATCCCAATCACCGGGAACGAGAAGCGGAGGAAGAACATCGTCATCGCCACCGCGATGACCGCGATGTTCAGCAGCGGGCGGCCGTACTCCTCGTAGGAGTAGTCGACCAGCGCCTGCCCCTGACCCTGCGCGAAAGCCATGTCGGGGATCAGCATGACGGCAACGGCCGCCAGGACGATGGTGATGACGAGGGCGTTAGTGACCTGGTTGTTCAGTTCGATCGTCTTCATTTGATTTAGGCTCCGGTTTGGTGATCGAGGCTCGTGCTACGCACATGCAGTAGGACGAGACGGCCCAGCCGTCCCAGGCTGGCGGCGGCGGCCCGCAAGCGTGCGGAACGATGGGAGCGGCAGGCTCGGCAGCAGCGGCGGGCTTCTCCGGAAGCGCCTGACGGATCGCAGGGACCAGATGATCAGCGGCGGCGAAGACCTTGCCGACATAACCGTTGCGCTCTCCAGCAGTTGGACGACCGGTGTTATAGACCGATGCCATGCAGCGCAGCGGCTCGGCAGCAGGCTGCCGTTCCCGGCACCACAGGTAAGCATCGACCAGGATTTGGGCGCCTGCGCGAACCGACAACGCCGGATCGAACGCTGTGGCGGCGTTCAGACGGGTGCGCTCGAAGTTTGCGCTGTTGATCTGCATCAGCCCTGCATCAATCGAATGGCCGCGATCCAGCAGGCTTCGTGCGATGGCAATGGCTTCCTCGGCAGATGCTGGTGCGTAACTCTTGCGGGCAGAGTTATCGAAGATCGCGAACGGGTTGAGCCTGCTTTCCGCCTGGGCGAACGCGGCAACAGTTTCCGGCGCGACGGTCTGTGCATGAGCAACGGCAAGTTGGATGACAATCGCCAGCGGCAACGATGTCATCGTGCCAGCACCGAAAGCGAAGTCACAAAAGCATCAGTGTTTAAAATAAACTCCATGTGGGCAGTACCAATCGCTAAGGTTGGCGGATGCCGTTACGGCGTATTGTCGGTATTTGTTCAGAACACCAGCGTATCACCGGAATTCAAGCGGACGCAAGACTCCTCAGTTCAGCTTGAAACTTTTTTGGAAAGCCGGATCGGATGAATGTAGTAGTTGCGGAAAACGCCGTTGGCGGCGATAAGGAGGCATTAGTGTTAAATGGGAACGTCATGCCTCAAGTCCGCTACCCTAATATCTCGACATCCGTGTCCGGCATCGCTAACGAGGATTGGGAAGCCTTCACGGGCAGAGCCAGACAAGACAATATCAAATATCAGGACGCGATGACGTTAGCTGTCAAAGACCTTGCCGTTGCAGCTCGTCGAGGTGACCGGATCGAATGGAGAGCAGCTAAGAACGCTCCGACAAGACCACTCAGGATGCATGACGATACACGCATCCTGATCAATGAATTGATTGAAGAATTTTCCTATAAGCAGAACGTTATTGTCGGCACTGCAATGCACATGTGGGCAAACAGACCTAGCGTTTGATCCGCATCGACGGCGATCTTTTCTGATCATCCATCACTGTCTGCCGACGGTCGATCTGCGGCATCTCCACTGTAAGCCTCGACGTGCCGGAAAGAGAAACGGCACGAACGACTTTCTCAATGGCGGTTTTTATCTGCGGACTCATGGTCGCCAGTCTCTGCGTGACAGGGTGCATATCCTTGCTCATGGTTTCCAGCCGGATCGCGACACGCTGCACGGCACCTGATTCCTGTCTGCGCTGAAGACGGGTATGGACCACCGTCGGTTCCAGCCCGCGCCGCTCCCGCAGCTCCCCCGGCTGAAGCCCGCGCTGGAGCGACTTCGCCGCACCGCGTTTAAGACCCGACGCACGGTCGAGAAAATCAAGAGCGGTCGTCTTCTCGGGCTGACGTCCGAGGTTACGGGCGACATTGGACCACAGATCGTCCTTGCCGATCGGTCTGCTGTCATTGACGGGCCGACGCGCGCTTACTTCCGCCCGCTCGGCACCTTCCGATATGACCATGAAGGACTTTTGCTTGTGCCGGGTTCCGCTGGAGTAGGCGGAAAACCCGGTGACCAGCTTCGTGCCGGCTGGCATGGCATAGATATGCTCGGTCGAGGT
Organism: Skermanella aerolata KACC 11604; assembly: GCF_000936425.1. Classification (GTDB taxonomy): domain Bacteria; phylum Pseudomonadota; class Alphaproteobacteria; order Azospirillales; family Azospirillaceae; genus Skermanella; species Skermanella aerolata. Next base: position 2,649 of record NZ_AVFK01000058.1, read on the forward strand.
CGATCCCTGCGCGGTGTGCGTTGTCATCACTTCACCGTAGGCCAGCCGGATCTGACCGTCCTTGGTCAGAGACTTCCAGGGCACGTAACCCTCGGTTCCCTTGGCGTTGCGGACGAGCATGCCGTGCTTATCGGCAGACTGAACGGTCAGGATGGACCCGTTGCGCCCGATGCTGCCGCCGCGCTGTCCCTTGGCAGCGACGCTGTGAAAGAGCCGGACCTTATCCCCGGCGCCGAGCTTCATGTCGTAGCTATTGCCGTCCCTGTCAGATGCTTTGATCTTCACCAGATCAGGACCGATGTAGCCAAGCCCCCGACGCTGCTCCCTGATGGAAAGGCTCAGGCGATGCGCGTCCGTGTTGGTCGGCGCTGAAACCGTGATGGTGAACTTGTCGTCGCCCTGGTTGGCCTTGATCCGGTCCATCATCAGCGCTGCCGTTCGCTCCGCGGCGTCCCGATAACCACCCGGCACCAGCTCCACCGTGCCGTCCTCGCGCTTCATGCCCAGAGCCAGCCCCGCCTTGCCGTCCCGGAACAAGCCAGCGATGTCCCGCTCCCGCTCGGTCTGCTGGCGAGTGGTGGTCAGGATCTCGGGCACCTTCCCCTCTCCTAGCGCCTTACGCGTGAGGTCGATCATCGGACCGGCCTCGATGCTGGAGCACTGCTTGTCATCCCCGATCATGACGAGCTGGAACCTGTGCTCGTCCTGGAGACGCAGCAGGTCGAGCCCCTGACGAGTGCCGAGCAACGACATCTCGTCCACGACGACGACGGACTTGGGATCGAGCGTGATGTCTCCCTTTTCCACCGCTTTGAAAAAGACGCTGATGGCCTTGGCGTCCTGCCGCGCGATACCGGCGTCTATCAGGTCGTCGGCCTGCCGCCAGGCCAGTGCAATACCGTGAACGTGCCGCCCGTCTTCCTGCCATGCCGAGACGAGAGGCTGGAGCAAAGCCGTCTTTCCAGCGCCGGCAGACCCGATCATGACGCCCAGCTTGCCACCCTGGCCCAGATCGTGGATCGCCTGGAGCTGCTGCTTGCCGTGCTCACTGGTGAAGTCCAGACCTGAGCGTTGCACCGCAGCACTGATGCGATCCGATGGCAGGGCTGCGGAGACGTCCGAGGACGCCGTCTGCGCCCTGGCTATGAACTCCTTTTCCTGCGCTTCATGCAGGCCCGTAGTAATCGACCGGACGCGCTTACCGCTCTCCTGGCCGATGATCAGGGGTGTCATCTCGCCCTGCTGACGAACGCCGCGCCTCTCGAACGCCTTTATCACCTGGTCAATGTCCCTGTGGCTCTCGATGCCGCTGGCGATCAGCCCCCGCGCGATCGCGGTCCTGGCATCGTGCTCACTGACCACGGCCCGCTTATCCAGGTCCTTCTCAAACCACGGCAACGCCTCGGTATAGGCCCGCTCGAGCCTCTGCTCCCGGCTGATCTCGGGCAGCGGTCCGGATCGGGTAACGATGGTTTCATGCTTCCAGCCAAGTTCCACCGCCTGTGTTTTCCAGGAAGTGAAGTCGGCCATGTCGTCCTTGCGCAGCTTGGCGCGCATCTCATCATCGATGCCCTTCGGAACGCCCTGGACAGCACCCTTGAGCAACCCGGACCGCCGCTCCGACGACAGGCTGTCCCAATCAAGACCCTGTGTCTTGGCATACTCTCGCGCCGCCTGCTCGCCGTTGGTGGTGCGCTTGCTGTAGTGCGACCGGACGTCTTCCGGGATGGCAGTCAGCCGCGCTGCCCCCGTGTCCTGGTCGAGCACGACGTCTGCCCCCATGGCGCGCAGGTTGGTAGCGACGTGCGCCTGATACAGCGCTCCGGCTTCCTTGATCAGACCTTCTAGCCGGTTGAGGTCCAACGAGCCGATCCGCCCGTTTTCGCAGAAAACAGCGTTGGTCACCGTGAAGTGGGTATGCAATTCCGGATCGCCGGCAATCTGGATCGGAACGCTTTCGCTGATGATCTTGCCGTTCTCTTCACAAGCGATCCAGAGCGTTGGGCGTGACGTGTAGTGGTCGAAGCTCACCCATCCAAGGTGTCCCTGGTCGAAGCCATCCTTACCGGCCTTTCCGATCCCAGCCTTGGCGATCTCCTGTTCCAGATACCGCATTGCTTGCTGGCCGGCATCTCGATGGGCCTGATAGATGGCGGCCTGTTCGGCAGGCGTGCCGAAGGCCCAGGCCACGGAGACGGACTTGTCCGGCGTGAAACAGAAGTCCACCGCGCCGATCGGCACCTTCTCTTTCAGCTCGCCGGTCTTTGGGTCCGTGTATGTCCGATGTTCCGAATAGGTCTTTCCCTCGATCTTCTCACCGTCCGCGCGCCGGCCCGCCAGCAGGCCGTTGATCTGATCCATCGTCACCGGCTTGTTCGGATCGACGCCCAGGCCCTTCGCCACAACAGGGTGCATGTCCCGCCGGGGGAGCGCTTCATCCTGGCCGACTTCCATGCCTTGCGTGTAGTAGCGGGCAAGGTCCGCCACTTCCCTCGGCACGGTCTGGGTCAGCATGTGCCGGGTCATCGGAACCAGACTTGAGGGTGCTCCGCCCGCGATAGTTCCGAATGTCAGCATGGGATTATTCTATCACCACGCCGTCGGCATCGACGCTGCCGTTGGCCCTGTGAAAGCCCCGAAGCACGGCGTTCTCTATCCCCGGCCCGATGTTCTCCAGTGCTGCACCGACGCCGGCCAGCGTTTCGTTCTGCTGGTTGATGCTGGCGACGATCTGCGCCAGCGCTTCGGTCAAGGGACTTTCCCCCGGCTCGGTAGAGCAGGCTTCCAGGATCTCGCCCAGGATTTCCGAGTGTGTCCCCAGCGTTTCGGTCATCAGGATCAAGCCTCGGGTGAGCGTGTCGATGCTCGCCGTCATGGTGTCCAGTCGTCCGAGGATCGCGGTGTTGTCTGCCATCTTGAAGGACCTTCCTTGTTCATTCGTACCCACCAACGGTGGGTACCTTGGTCTGACCCCAAAACAGCAGCCGACGACTCCGAAGCGTTCCGATACGGCATCGACGCGGAATTGACGCGCTGTTTTGACGACACTGACACACAACAGTTTCGGTGTCTAATATGAACGCCATATGGTATCGTGGCGGTAGCGAAGCGCTTCTAAAGCGATCCCGAAGCGCAAACCAAAAGACGGGAGAGCGATTTGAGACGCACCGACCCGGCCTCACTGCTGAAGCTCCGGCAGGCATTTGAAGAGGGGGGCGACCGCCGGCCACCGCTTTACCAGTGGATGTCGAGCAACTACGACGAGTTGGTCGCCCTGTTCGACGGTGCCCGCCTTAACTGGAGCCATCTGACCGGCTCGTTCTCGGAGATGGGGTTTCAGAACGGCAGCGGCGGCAAGCTCAAACCGGAGACCGTCCGGCAGACATGGTACCGGGTCCGCAAGCACCACGAGACGAAGCGGACCAGGAAGGCAACGAGACCATCGTCGGCTTCGGTCGAAGTCATCAGCACTCCCGCTTCTATCCCCCCACATTTACCGTCACCGGCACCGCCCCCCAAACCCACATCGGCACCTGCTGACGACCCCATGGCCGCACTGCTGGCCGAAATGAACCGACGTTCCGGAAGGATTTAACAATGGCAAAGTCGAGCACTTTGGAAGCTCCCGTCGTGGCCCCTGTAACGAAGTCGCCGGTTCTGGCCGTCGGTTTCGGCCGTGGCTTCGGTGGCAAATCGACGCTGTTGAGCGAGATCGCGTGGCGCGCCCAAAATCAGGGGCGGTCCGCGATCGTGGCCGATTTCGACGCACGGTCGAAGACGCTGGCCGACCTGTTCCCCGACGCGATGGTTCCGCCGACCGAGGAGCTGCCCGACGTCAAGGCGGCGTTCTCGAAACTGCTCAACAGGATGACGAAGGAGAAGACGTCCGCTGTGGTCGATTTTGGCGGCGGCGACCGGTTCATGCTCGAGTACGGGCGGGATCTGATGCTGGTGGAATTCTGCGCCCGTCGCGGGATCGAGCCGGTCGCGATCTACGTCCTCGGCCCGGAAGTCGAGGATCTGCGCCATTGCCTGTCAATCTACGAGGCTGGCTACTTCCGGCCGGAGCGGACGATCCTGGTCCTGAACGAGGGCGTCATCCGCGAGGGCAAGACCGTCGTCGGAGCTTTCGAGCAAACGACGAAGCATCCCGGCTTTCAGAAGATGCTGGCCGGCGGCGCCAAGCCGATGTTGATGACCAGGCTCCCGTGCATGGACCTCGTGAAGGGCGGCAGGCAGAACTTCTACGATGCGGCTGCCGGCCTGGGGGACGAACCGCTCGATCCGGTCGAGCAGTTCATGACCGAAAGCTGGCTGGAGGATCTGGAAGCCAAGCGCCAGAAGCTCGGCGTTGCGGATTGGCTGCCGTGATGACACAGGACGACTTCCGTCAGAAATGCCGGGCGGCTGGCATTGGGGACGACAAGCCGCTGTTCCTGGTGCTGGAGATGCTGTTCGACACGGCGGTGGCGGCCAAGGACGCTGTTCAGGACGGCGCTCGCGGTCTGACCCGGGAAGGCGAGGCCGACCTGGTCAAGCGGATCGCGCGGCAGGCCGATGCGTCCATGCGTGACGCTGCGGCGAAACACCGCCTGCGACTGGAAAGAAAGACATCGTTGATCGCCGGAACTGTCGCCGCCGCCTGCCTCCTTCTCGGTGGTGGCGGCGGTTACTGGTTCGGCTGGAGCAGCGGCCGTCACTCGGTGGAGACGACGGAGCGCCAGATTGCCATGGCGTTCCAGGCCGGACCGGACGCCGCCGGCATTTGGCTGCAGCTGATGCGCAACAATGACCCCCGCAAGGCTCTCGATCACTGCTCAGGTTCCACCGTGTGGTCGGACAATGGCCGGCAGGCTTGCTCGATACCCTTCTGGATCGACGGGCCCGGCGCTCCAGAAAACAGCAACAGATAAGGGTGCTGGGTAACGATGGAGCAGAAAGTCGGGTTCAGGCACTCCAGTCTTTGTCTTGGAGATCCTTCCTGAAGACCACCTTGTCCTCGCCCGCCTGGTAGAAGTCGCGGATGCGGGCTTCCTCATCGTAGCCGGACTTGCTGTAGAAGGCCCGCGTGTGCTCGAAGCTCGGCAAGCTCGAAGTCTCCACCAGGAGCACGCGTTCGCCACGCTCGGCCAGTGCTCGCTCAATGTGCCGCAGCAGGATGAGCGGATCGAGCAGTTGTTGCGCTTGGCGGATGAGCTGCTGGCAGACACGGCGTGCGGCGTGCGGCGTGCGACAATTATGGCGAGCGAGAAACAACCAGCTAGCCACCTTACGCCTCACGGCGACAGCGCCTCGATGATCCGGCAGTCCGAAACCAGCCCGCCGCGGCACTGGTGGGCGAGCCTGTCGAGTTCCGCCCGGAGCCGCTCCAGATCCGCGATCTTGCGCTCGACCTCGCGCATCTGCTCGACGACCAGGGCATCCACTTCGCCGCAAGGCCGGTCCGGCTGGTCCGACAGGGCCAGCATCCGGCGCACCGCCTCAATCGGGAACCCGAGGTCGCGCGCCTTACGGATAAACGTCAGCCGCCGGACGTGCGTGTCTCTGTAGACGCGGTAGTTCCCAGAACTGCGCGCCGGTTCGGGCAGCAGGCCGATCCGCTCATAGTAGCGGATGGTCTCGATGTTCACGCCGGTCAGCTTGCCCAGCGTGCCGATGGTGTGATCGACCGACATGATTTTTTCCGACATTTCCCCTTGACCCTGTAGCAGCTACAGGGTCCATGTTTAGCACATTCAGACGGCGGCGGCATCCGCCTTCCGATGTTCATGGGGGAGTACCATGCTGGACGAGGCACACATCGGGCAGGTAATGGCCGAGGGCAAAAGCGCTCTCCGCTACAAGGTTGCGGGCATGGACTGCCCAAGCTGCGCGACTAAGATCGAGACAGCCGTCGGCCGTCTCCCGGGCATAGAAGACGTCAGCCTGAGCTATCACTCCCAGATCCTGAAGCTAAGACTCAACGAGACCACGACACCCCGTGAGCGGCTGGAGGGCACGATCCGGAGCCTCGGATTTGGCGTCGAGGACATGGACCGCATCCAGGTGGTGGCCGAAGGTGACGCCGACATCGGCGCCGAAGATCCTGCGGGACAGCTGTGGTGGACGACATCCAAGGCGCGGCTGACCGGTCTAATCGGGATGCTCGTCGCCGTGGGTTTCCTGGTTTCGTGGCTTGTCCCATCCCTCGGGGATTTTGCCCTGGTCCCTGCAGCCCTCGTTGGCCTGATTGTGTTCGGCCGCCGAGCCCTAGCCCTGGCCCGCGTTGGCTCGCCGTTCAGCATCGAGATGCTGATGTCGATCGCCACTGCGGGAGCCCTCATCATCGGCGAGACAGCCGAGGCATCGATCGTGGTCCTGCTGTTCGCCGTCGGCGAGCTCCTGGAGGGTGTTGCGGCGGGCTCGGCCCGATCCGGCATCAAGGCGCTGACAGCACTTGTGCCGCGCTCTGCCCTTGTGATCGAGGGCGAGGTTGCCCGCGAGGTTCCGGCATCGCGCCTGGAGATCGGCCAGATGGTGCTCGTTCGGCCCGGTGATCGCGTCCCGGCCGATGGAGAGGTCGTCGATGGCGAGTCCGACGTGGACGAGTCCCCGGTCACCGGTGAGTCGGTTCCCGTTCCCAAGCAGATCGGCTCATTGGTCATCGCGGGCGGCATCAACGCGACCGGCGCCCTGCGAGTCCGGGTGACACGAGCGGCGACTGACAACACCATTGCCCGCATCATCCATCTCGTCGAGGAAGCGCAGGCGTCGAAGTCCCCGACGGCGCGTTTCATTGAGCGGTTCAGCGCACGGTACACGCCTTTCGTAATCCTGGTTGCGATCCTGACCGTGCTGATCCCGCCGCTGGCCTTTGGGACGGATTGGTACACCTGGATCTATCGCGGACTGGCACTGCTGCTGATCGGCTGCCCGTGCGCTCTGGTCCTGTCCACACCGGCGGCCATCACCTCCGGCATCGCCGCCGGTGCCCGACGAGGCCTGTTGATCAAGGGCGGCGCTGCCCTGGAGATGATCGGCCGGGTCCGCGTCATCGCCTTCGACAAGACCGGGACGCTGACCCAGGGACGGCCGCAGGTGACCGACCTGGTGTCACTGACGGGAAACGACCGCTCCCTGCTCGGGATGGCGGCCTCAGTGGAGAACGGTTCCAGTCATCCCATCGCCCGCGCCATCCTGGACCGGGCGGCGGGCGACGGCGTTCCGCTCCGACCGGCACGCGAGCAGAAGGCCCTTCCAGGACGGGCAGCTCAGGCCGTCGTTGGCGGGAAGCTTGTCGAGGTCGGCTCGCCGCGCCACGCGGTGGAAAGCTGCGGCCCGGAGAGCATCCCCGCCGAGCGCATCGCCGCCCTGGAGGACGAGGGCAAGACCGTGGTCGTGGTGCTGGCCAATGCACAGCCGGTTGGCCTGATCGCGCTGCGCGACGAACCGCGGCCCGACGCTTTGCTGGGCATCGCGGCACTCCGGCAACTCGGCGTCCGCAGCGTCATGCTGACCGGCGACAACGCCCGGACCGGTCAGGCTATCGGACGAAAGCTCGGCATCGAGGTCAAGGCGGAACTTCTGCCCGAGAACAAGCTGAACGAGATCGCGGCCCTGAAGGTCGGGGCACCGGTCGCCATGGTCGGTGACGGCATCAACGACGGCCCCGCTCTGGCGGCAGCCAATGTCGGCATCGCCATGGGCGGCGGTACTGATGTCGCCTTGGAGACCGCCGACGCAGCCTTATTGGGCAACCGGGTCGAGGGTGTCGCTGAACTCATAGCGCTGTCCCGGGCGACGATGACGAACATCCACCAGAATGTGGCGGTCGCTCTTGGCCTTAAGGCCGTGTTCCTCGTCACCACCCTGTTCGGCGTCACGGACCTTTGGCTTGCCATCCTGGCCGACACTGGGGCCACCGTACTCGTCACCCTCAACGCCCTGCGGCTGCTCCGCCGGGCGCCGTGAAAGAAACAATTATGACGACCTCTGAAAACGGCTTCAGCGGGAGGAATAGTCTTTGTCTGGCCTTGACAGTGGCTCTCCTGGCAGCGGTCGCCGATCAGGCCTCCAAGTGGGTGATCCTTGAGCATGTCATGAATCCTCCGCGCCTCATCGAGGTCACCCCGTTCTTCAATTTGACACTTGGCTTCAACCGCGGAGTCACCTTCGGGATGCTCAGCAGTGACGAGGCGCTCGGACGCTGGATGCTGATCGGTCTCGCGCTGGTCATAGTGGCTGGTTTGATCATATGGGCATGGCGTGCTGGCAGCCGCATCGAAGCCGCATCCATCGGCGGCATTATTGGCGGCGCCATCGGCAACGTTATCGATCGGGTGCGGCAGGGAGCGGTAACGGACTTCCTGGATTTTCATGCGCTCGACTGGCACTGGCCCGCCTTCAACCTGGCCGATACGGTCATCTTCTGCAGCGTCGCGGCATTGCTGCTGCATTCGTGGGCTAGTGAGCGTGCCGCCAACAAGAAGGTGACTTCGTCGGCGCCGGAGTCCGGCGTCAGGAATGGGAGGAACGAGGTGTGACAAGCGAACCGATCCAGGTTCATGGCGAGCCGACGCCCCTTGATCGGATAGAAAGGCGAAAACACTGGGAAGCGTCTCAGAAAAGATTTTCAACGCGCGGTCCGCTTAAGTACGGGAAAACCCATCCTGGAGCTCACAGGCCAGAATGCAGAGACCCTCATGTGACTGAGCCTTCCCAGCGACGATTGCCCGATCAATCCAGGAGATTAGACAGAGTGAGACTATTTCTCTCAGCCCTTGCCGTATCCATCATCATGATCACCTCGGTGGCGCATGCTGCTGAGGTGACGGCCGGTGATCTGGTTATTGAGCAGGCCTGGGCGCGTGCCACGACGCTGTCCGCCAAGACTGGCGCCACCTATCTGGCGGTCAGGAACACTGGTTCGCAGCCTGATCGCATCCTGTTCATCGAGACGCCGGTAGCGGGTAACGCTGTGGCTCATCAGACCCGTCAGGAAGGCGACGTCTCGCGCATGAGCGAAACCGGCCCGCTCAGCATTTCGCCTGGCGGTACGCTGGAGATGAAGCCCGGCGCGATGCACATCATGCTAATGGAACTCAGCGGCGGCCTGAAGGTCGGCCAGCAGTTCCCTCTGACGATCACCTTTGAGAAGGCCGGGAAGGTCGAGGTTCCGGTCAAGATCGGCAAGCCCGGCGCTATGGGGTCGGAGTGAGGATGCCATGCTGAACCTGAGAAACATTCGTTTCGTCCTGTGGATGCTGGTCGGCCTTGCCGTCGGCTCGTTGGCGATTCTGGTTTGGCAGATAGCAGCCACCGAGCCGCAGCGGGCAGGGACGATCGAACCTGGTCGACCCATGGCCGAAGGAGCTAACTGGAGTCTCCTGGACGAGGCAGGCCGGCCCTTCACGCCCGCCGACCTGCGTGGCAGACCTACACTGTTAGTGTTCGGCTTCACCCACTGTCCCGACGTCTGCCCAACCTCGCTGTCCTATGTGGCGAATGCGCTCCAGGCGCTCGGTCCGCAGGCCGAGGACGTCAGGTCCGTATTCCTCACCGTCGATCCCGAGCGCGACACCGCTCAGGTCATGTCCGAGTACACAGCACTGTTCGACGAGCGGATCCTCGGAGTGACCGGCAAACCCGAGGAGGTGACCACGGCGCTGAAGAGCCTGGGCGCGTTCGCGCGCAAGGCCCCGCTCGACGGGGGCGGCTACAACGTGGACCACACGGCGAGCATGCTGCTGCTTGATGCCCAGGGACGCCTCCGTTCGACCCTGGACGTTCATGAACCTGCGGAGGTTGCGGCTGAGAAGGTCCGGCGCCTGCTCTCGACCAGTTGAACCTGAACCGCCACCTCAACCTGAACCAAGAAAAACAAGGAGACCTCCATGTCCCTGGCCCAAACCCTCGCAGCCGCTATGGCGGCGACGTTCCTTTTCGCGGGAACCGCCCTGGCCCAGCAGGCCCCGGCGGTTCCCGCGAGCGCCACCGCACCCCGTGTGCTGGGAAGTCCGGATGCGCCGGTCGAGGTGGTTGAGTACGCCTCGCTTACCTGCCACCACTGTGCAACCTTCCACAATGATGTCCTGCCGCAGGTGAAGAAGGAATTCATCGATACCGGCAAGGTCCGTCTCGTCTACCGAGACTTCCCGCTCGACCGGGTTGGGCTCGAGGCTGCAACCATGGCGCGGTGCCTGCCGCCGGAGCGGTATTTCCCGGTGCTCTCGCTGCTCTTCGCCAAACAGGACGACTGGTCGCACGCCAAGGACCCGATTGAGCCGCTGGCCCGCATCGGCGCTCTCGCCGGGCTGTCCCGCCAAGCTTATGACGCCTGCCGTGCGGACAAGGCGCTCCAGGACTCCATCGTGCAGTCGCGGTACGAGGGAGAACAGAAGCATGGTGTGGATTCGACACCGTCCTTCGTGATCGACGGCAATACTCTCAAGGGGGTCCTGCGGTTCGAAGAGTTCAAAAAGACTGTCGAACCGCTGTTGCCGAAGCCCTGAAGCCTAGGCGGAAGCGGGGCCTGGCTTGACACCGGTTCGTGACATGGGAATGGAGGGTGCGATGAGTTACAGGATGACAGAGGTGGGCATCCGGTACGCTGTTGCGCTCCTCGCTGTTATGGCGGCTTGGCTGGTCAGCCCCGCCGTCGCTGCGACTGGTGAATGGTCGAGCCACGAGACCCTAAAAGCCCGGCTGGTTTCGTCCCTGGACACTGTCGACGATCGGGAAATCATCCCGATGGGCCTGCACCTGATGCTCGCAAACGGCTGGAAAACCTATTGGCGCTCGCCCGGCGATGCCGGTGCGCCGCCGAGGGTAGACTGGTCGGCCTCTGAGAATGTCACTGGGGTGGAATGGCATTGGCCTGCGCCACACCGCTTTACCCTGTTTGGGCTGGAGACCTTCGGATACGATCATGAGGTTGTCTTCCCGCTCGACGTCCGGGTTGAGCGTCCGGGTGAGCCGATGGCCCTGCGCGGCAGAGCAGACGTGCTGGTGTGCAGCACCATCTGCATTCCGGTTTCCTTGGAAATTGCTCTCAACCTTCCCGCCGGACCAGCCGCAGTTGATGCGGAATCTGCCAACTTGGTTGCCCACTTTGAAGCCCGGGTACCCGACGACGGGGCACGCTCCGGGCTGAGGATCAAGGCCGCTTCGATCGAGATGGGCAAACCGGGAGCTCTGAGGGTCCGCATCGCCTCAAGCAAGTCCCTGGTAGAGCCCGACGTCCTGGTCGAGGGTTCCGACTGGACATTCGGTAAGCCGGAGCTTTCGTTCGCACCGGATGGCTATGAGGCCACAGCCAGACTGCCCATCGCTTCCGGGCCAGATACAGTGAATATGTCCGGAAAGGAATTTCTGGTCACCGTGATCGACGGTCCGAGAGTTGCCGAGGCACGCGTTAAGGTCTCCGCCTCAGCGGTGGGTGGTTCCCCGCTCGGTGACGTAGCGCCGGTCCTGCTCGTTGCACTTCTGGGCGGCCTCGTGCTGAACCTGATGCCATGCGTGCTGCCCGTACTCAGCTTAAAGCTGCTGTCAGTAATCGACCGACGCGACGCTGAGCGCCGGCGTGTGCGGCTGGGCTTTCTGGCGACAGCCGCGGGAGTCCTGACCTCCATGCTCCTGCTCGCGGGCGCTCTCGTTGTCTTGAAACTCGCGGGATCCACTGTCGGCTGGGGCGTGCAGTTCCAGCAGCCGTTGTTCCTGGTGGCTATGGCCGCCGTGCTGGTCGCCTTTTCAGCCAGCCTCGCGGGTGGTTTCGACATCCCCCTGCCGTCCCGTCTCGCCACGGTACTAGGCCGCACAGGCGGGACCGGACATGCCGGCGACTTCGCGGCCGGGGTCTTCGCGACCCTGCTGGCGACACCGTGCTCGGCTCCGTTCGTCGGCACGGCCGTGGGTTTCGCATTGGCGCGCGGTCCGGTCGAGATCCTGACCATCTTCGCCGCACTGGGTGTCGGTTTGGCGTCGCCCTACCTGCTGGTTGCGGCCTTTCCACGGATGGTCAGCCTCATGCCGCGACCGGGCCGATGGATGGTCACGCTTCGCGGTATGTTAGCTGTCGCACTCCTCGGAACCGCGGCATGGCTGCTGACTGTGCTGGCGGTTCAGGCTTCCTGGCCAGCCGCCTTCGTTGTCGCAGCCGCTTTGAGCGTGCTGGGCACCGCGCTGGTCCTCCAGGGGCGCCTTGGCGTCCCGGCGATGCTGGGGCTGATGGCGGTGTCGCTATCCGCTGCGATGGTGTCCCCGGCTATGCTGGGGAAGCCATCAGAAACGACTGGGACGGCGACGGCATGGGCACCGTTCGATCAGGCGGAGATCGGCCTGCTGATCGCGCAGGGTAAAACTGTTTTTGTCGACGTGACAGCTGACTGGTGTATCACCTGCCAGGCGAACAAGTCGCTGGTCATCGACCGGAGCGAGGTTGCAGACGCGCTGACAGCACCGGGGGTGGTTCCCATGCGGGCCGACTGGACGCGTCCCGACCCGCGGATATCGGACTACCTGGCCCGGTACAATCGCTACGGCATCCCCTTCAACGCTGTCTACGGGCCTGGCGCGCCGAGTGGGATCGTCTTGCCGGAGCTCTTGTCAACCGAATCCGTCCTCGAAGCGATTGAGCGGGCACGAGGAGCTACCACCCCGAATTCACAGGACATCAAGGACGACCGTGAGGTGAGTGCTTCCGGTGAAGAGCCACAAGCGCGATGAGAGAACCTGAATGAATACGGACACAGGAACACAAGGCCAGAAATCCCGGAGCGACATAAACCACGGGCATGATCACGCAGATCATGACCATGACGATCAAGGACATTCGAGTCACCCTGAACACAACCAAGCATCGCATGTGGGACATGACCACGGTTCACATATCGGACACGACCATGGTCCCGGAGGGCACGCTCACGCGGTAACTGCCAACAGCGAGCGTAAGGTCCTATGGGCCATGCTGCTGACCGGCGGCTTCATGTTCGCGGAAGTCATCGGAGGCGTCGTATCGGGCTCACTGGCCCTGATTGCCGACGCTGGGCATATGCTGACCGACTTCGCGTCACTCGCATTGGCATGGTTCGCATTCCGCTTGGCCAGACGCCCGGCTGACCTTAAACGGTCCTACGGCTACCACCGCTTCCAGGTGCTCGCCGCCTTCGTGAATGGCATCTCTCTGTTCGCCATCTCAGTCTGGATCACCATCGAGGCTATCGGCCGCCTGTTCAATCCCGTCGAAGTGCTTGGCGGCCAAATGCTTATCGTCGCAACCTTGGGCCTGCTGGTGAATATAGCCGCGTTCTGGATCCTGCATCGGGGCGGAGCTGAGAATCTCAACGTCCGCGGCGCGACACTTCATGTTCTCGGGGATATGCTGGGCTCAGTCGGCGCGATCGCCGCGGCCCTTATCATCCTATGGACAGGCTGGACGCCCATCGACCCGATCCTGTCGGTTGTGGTCGTCCTTCTCATCCTACGCGGCGCATGGAGGGTGACCAAGGAATCCGGGCATATCCTCCTCGAGGGTGCGCCGTACGGCATTGATGCCACCCGTATTGACGCTGCCCTGAAGGATGTTCCCGGAGTGACAGACGTTCACCACATCCATGCCTGGTCGTTGACCAACGAGCGTCAGATGGTCACACTGCACGCCGTAATCGACGAGAGTGCTGACCAGAACGGTACGGTCGTTGCTATTAACAATGTTCTCCATGCCAGGTTCGGCATCGATCATGTTACCGTACAGGTCGAGCGCGGTGTCTGCGCATATGGTTCGGATCGCCGCGACCACCCCGTCTAGTCGGCTAACTCATGCGGACCACGGCACCCGACGAACGAATCCGACGGCTCAGATCCAAGAACAGGGCGCTTTTTGTCGTCCTGCTTGGGTTGGCCGCTCTCCTATTCGCGGTCACCTACGTTCGCATGTCGGAGGTCGAGGAGCGGCGCCATGAGACGATGACCGATCCGCACCGGTCCTCACTCCCAGCGAGGACCGGCTCCGGCCGTTGATACTGGTTCAGCCCTCTTCAACCAGGTCGGTGAGGCGCTTGGCGAGGTTTTCCGGGGTCATGCTGGGATAGATATACCGGACGACTCGGCCTTCCTTGTTCAGCAGGTAAATGTGCGTGGTATGCGCCATCGCCATGTTGTGCAGCCGGGTTGCATCGTCCGAGGCAGAACGGATCTTGATCCGCTGGCCTGAAGCCGTCTCCCTTGCGGTGTTAGTCTTGGGCTGGGTATCCGTTGTGGTGGCCGCCGTCTGCGCGGCTTCTGCGGTCTCATGAGCCTGCTCCGACGTCGCCGCATCATGGGAGACCTGGGAGCTGTCCGCTTCACTCCCGTGAGCGCCGCCGTTATGAGCTTCGGTCTGCTCCTCACCTTCCTTGGCAACTTGGTTCTGGGTCACATAGTCCCGGCGAACCCGGAACTTGGCCGCAATGTCGTAGATCTCCCCACGGGTTCCTGACAGGCCAATCAGGCGTGGGTGCTGCTTGGCGACAAAAGCCGCGAGTTCCTTCGGACCATCATTACGGTCATCGACACTGACCATGGCGATGTTGATCTGATCGGCTTTGTCGCCCATCAGATCAACCGCCATGCCCAGTTTGGTGCCGATGATCGGGCAAATGTCGCCGCACTGTGCATAGCCGAAGTAGAAGGCGGCTGCCTTGCCCTTGAAATTAGCCAAGGTGACTTTGCGGCCCGTATGGTCGGTCAGGCTGAAGTCGCCGCCGAGCTGCTGCGGCTCGGGCCAGCCGCTGTGGGCGCCGTAGCCACCGCCACCGTGGCCGCCCGCCTTGGCGTCCTCCAGCTTAGCGGAAGCGGCACCCTCATGTCCGGGCGTATGGCCCTCGGACGGTGTTGCTGCCGGCGCAGCTTCCGCGTGCGCCGTTTTGCCGTGTCCTTCCTGAGCGGAAGTCGATGACGAGGCAAAATAAAGAGCCGAACTGCCCATCAGGATACCGGCCAGCACGGCTGTGCGTCCAACATACTTAGAAGAAACCATTGCGCGCATGGTCGAAAACTCCTCTCAGGTGGCGATGATCTTGGCGACGGCCGTCCCGTCGAAATGCTTTTTGTTGGTGATCCAGTGATGGAAGTTGCCGGTGATCCTGTAATCACCCCGCGGGATGTTCGGGATCCAGAGGGAGTAGCGCTGCGCCACAGCCACCTCTAGCCGGGTGTTCGCGGCAAGCTTCCTGGGTGCCGCAAAGGCACCCTTGGCGCGGTTCGCCCGGAGCGGACGACCATCCACCTCGACGATCCAGGCATCAACCGGAAGCGTTATGTAGAGCCGGCTATAAGAGGCATTGGCGAGACGAACCAGAACGTTCTTTCCAGCAACTACCTTGGTGACGGTTTTCGTGTCCGTCTCACTCCGGCCGTTGTGGACGCCGTTGATCAGGAAGTACTTGGGATTGAACTTGTCGAGGCCGACATCGTCGCCGCACATGCCGGCATTGTGGTCGAGATTGTGCCATCTCGGATCGACATCGTCGAACACCAGGATCGACTCTGCCGAGTAGGGGGCGCCGGTGGTGATGCCGGGGGCCGAGTCACCCGGGAGAGGATCATAGAGGTAGTTCGGGTTGTTGGTGTCGGGGCTCTTGGTGACCGGATCCACGATGAGCACGCCGTACATGCCCATCTCGAAGTGCAGCACCGTGTTCTTGTGGCAGTGGTAGAGGTAGGTGCCGGCCTGGTGGGCGCACCACTGGTAGGTGTAGCTGCTCTTGACCTCGAACGAGGTGTGCCCGACGCCATCGTTCATCGGGGTCGGCTCGATGCCGTGCCAGTGGATGGTGTGGGCCCCCTTGCTTGGCTTGAACATGCAGTGGAAGATCTGGCCCTGCTTGACCCGGATGATCTTCGATGGCCAGGGAGAGTCGCTGCCGGAAATGGTGGGATCCTTGAAGCCCCAGAACTGCAGCTGGGAGCCGTCCTTCATGTTGACATTCCAGCTGGACACCTGCCTCTCGACATAAACCTGACGCGTGATCCGGTCCGGGGTCGCGGGGTCGTTCTCGAAGGGATGACATCCGAAGGTATCAAATTCCTGAGGATCGAAAATCGGTCGAGAGATGGTCGTCATCAAAAGTCTCCAAGGCAAGAGGACTGGACAGTTCTCGTTCACCGGAACCTGTCCTGACGTCCATCTCAATGCTTTATCGGATACATGCTTGTCGGGTGGTGGAGCTGCCGTGACAGTCGGATCTTTCCCGACACCTCCGCCATCAGCGTCAACTGGTCACCAGCGGCCCCTCGATTTCCCAATCGGTCATCAGTCCCATCGGATAGGAGCCGCCTGCCGAGGTCTGGGAAATCTCATTGTGACAGTGCATGGGGTACTGGAGGGGATACTTCTCCTGCACCATCCTCCAGGGCGCCGGCGGCAGGTCCGGTGGGGTGGTGAAGGGAAGCAGGACATCCTTGATCATCATCGGTGGCATGAGCCAGACATCGTGTTCGAAAAGATCCTGCTGATAGACGGGAACGCCATTGGCGTTGCTCTGGGTCAGCACGAAAACATGGTTGCCGTGGATGTGCGGGGAATGGGTCGCCAAGCCGGCGTTCATGGAGCGGATCAGAGCCGGCTCGCCGACATGTCCGGTCGGGCACGTGGCCTTGTCATGCGCCGCGTCCATGCCGCACAGGCCGTTAATGGTAAAATAGCGCGGATGGAACTGCTCCTGGAACTCCGATGCGGAAGGGTTTTCACCAGCCGCGATTCGGCGGCACAGGACTGGGTCGATCTGGTTGAAGATCCAGACATACTCGCGGCCGGCCTGCCATGGCTTGCCTGGAAAGCGGGCCTGTTTACCGTCGATCGTCGCCTCACCGAATGCCGTGAACAGCGACTTCATGTTGGCCGTTGCGCTTCCCGCGGGATATGGCATCGGCTTCTTCCTGGCGGCGCCGTCCGCATAGCCATTCGTCGGCTCCACGATCAGTGCGCCGTGAAGCCCGAGCACGCGGTTGATCGGAGCGTTGTCGCCATCGACGTAGAAGTAGGTTCCTGGCTTGGTCGCAACGAATTCAATCCGGACCTTGTCGTCACCGTCGCCTTCACTCGGTGCGATGCCTGTGGTGGCGGCATTGGTCTGACCCAAGATCTGGAAGCCGTGGGGCTTGGTGCTGGAGTTCCGGATATCGATGCGGACCGTATCTCCCTGCTTAACGCGGAGAATCGGACCCGGTATCGATGGTGGCTGGCCAGCATGGGAAAATGCGTACATAGGCACGGTGCTGCCGTCGATTAGTTCGACATCAACGTCAACGATTTCCAGATCGAAATCGGCATCGTCTCCGGTTGGCAAGTCACCTGGGTCAGCTATCTGTGCAGCAAGCAGGGAAGGCAGGGAAACGGTAGCCGTGGTAAACACAGCAACAACACTACCGTACTTCAAGAATTGACGCCTGCGCATCAGGTAGCACTCCTTCTACACAAGGATATGAGGTTAGCGGTACCAGTGATTTAGCAGTGCTAATTAGAATTTAAGAGTCGTCAATCAATGGTTCGAGTCGTTTTTACATCATTAATATCGAAACAACTTTGCTTATATTTGCCGCTATGGCAAACCATTATGCGGTTATATTCCGATATGATCAGTATTAATTATTCAGAGTAGGGTTTTTACTATAATCATACAAAACTGTCCTTTAGTGACATATTCACTAGCATCGTCTATGGCATGTCCTAGAGCAGGACGAGTCAACCCGAATCCATATTCCGGATCGTGTGGTATTAATCCTTCAGGTTGATGAGAGCTAGGGCTGTTATATAGACCGGACGATGGCGTTACCGCTACTTGATGTAGCCTTTTGCCATTTCGTGCCTGAAGACGGGGAACCTGAACCCAGCGCCGCTCTCGGTAAAGTGGAGCGGTTTTGGTGGTTGACGGCCAGATCCGCTACGATGATGGCCACATCGTTCTCAGTAGTCGTCCGAGCAATTAACTGCGGTTAAGCTGGAGACCGAAAGCTGGACACGTTCTAGAACGGTTTCGGAAACCTGAGATGGAATAAGTTTGCGTTTGAACCGTCATTCAGAGGACTTCTCGCACCATTGCATGGAACTCGGTATGTCACGGTCAGCAACCAACCTCTCCCGCCGCTTGGCCGTGGTCGCCTTTGCTGTCTTCCTGACATCGGGGATGGCCGCTGCCCATGAGGGCGCGACTGGCGTGGTGGCGCAGCGTATGGATGTCATGAAGCAGATGGGCCAGCACATGAAAGCGCTGGGTGCCATGCTAACGGGCAAGACGGCTTTCGACCAAGAAACAGCGCAGCGACTCGCGGAGACGATGCATCAGCATGCGAACATGTAATGCACATGTTCCCGCCAGGCAGCGACGGCCACCATACCGAGGCAACAAAGGCTGTTTGGGACCGTCGCCCTGAATTTGAAGCCCGCATGCGCAGCTTCGATGCAACGATCGAAGATCTGGTGGCTGCGGCTGCCTCCGGCAAGAAACCTCAGCTGCAGTCGGAGTTCAAACGCGTGGGTCAGGAATGCTCCGGGTGCCACGACGGCTTCCGTCAGAAAAAATAATAGTGCAAGCTTGGAAGCTTGGACGAAACACAACTAACATGGGCTGCTTGGACAGATCAGGGTGAAGCAGGGCAACTTAACCGAAAGCGAAAGGCAGGCCATTCGGTTGGGACCACTGTTAGCGGTGGCCCTGCTGCTGTTTCGTCTGCTGCTGCCGCTTTTTCCGGCTACCGTTACGGAAGCCGACCACGGGCACCAACACGCTACCGAGGAGAGGCTACCCTCTGACAGTCAACCATCTGAAAGCCATGATAGAGCTGACGGTCACCATGAGGTTTGTCACTTCTGCCGGCTCCAGGACACAGGGCTTCCACCACCCTCGTCCGTCCCTGTAGTTGCCCGGTCGCTTGCCCCGACCGCCGTGCTTTGGCTCCTGGTTGTCCGCGACTGGGTGCCCACCCTTGATTTCCTGGTGATTGCCCAGGCCCGCGCTCCTCCGCAGAATATCTGATTTCGAGAGTTCTCCCGTTTTCAGAAACCGACACCCCCACGCCGATGGCGCTGGGCTGGTCCGCATGAATGTCTGCATTCATGCCGAAGGAGTGAGTCAGATGAACAAAATTAGGATGGCCGCACTGTCGGCCATGACGACGCTCGGCTTAACAGGTGCAGCGACGGCACACGTTACGCTTGAAACTGCCGAGGCGCCCGCTGGGAGTTACTACAAGGCCGTGATGCGGGTCGGCCACGGTTGCGAGGGTTCCCCGATGCGGGAGATGCGGGTCAAGGTGCCGGACGGCATGGTCAGTGTGAAGCCCATGCCCAAACCAGGGTGGGAGGTCTCAACCGTAATCGGCAAGCTCACTACGCCTTACGAGAGCCACGGCAAGACCATCACCGAGGGCGTGACTGAAGTCCGTTGGACCGGCGGCAAGCTGCTCGACGAACACTATGATGAATTCGTGTTTCGTGGGCAGCTCCCGGACCGGACAGGAGAGACTCTGTACATGCCCATCGTCCAGATCTGCGAAAGGGGCGAGTCGCGCTGGATCGAGATTCCGGCAGCCGGTCAGAAATCCGACGACCTGAAGGAACCTGCCCCGGCCATCCGGCTGACCCCGAAGGCCAAGTAGACCAACGGGGAGGACAGCGGCGTCGGTACCGCAACCGACGTCGCTTCTGTCGGGAGATTCGTCGTGTTTCTTTTTGTCAGGTGGCCTGTCGCCATCTTGACGGCTATTCTGGTGGCCGTCCTATCGATCCTATGGTCTGGCGCCGCGCACGCCCATGCCGGTCTGCTGGAAAGCTCGCCGACGGACAGCCAGGTACTTGCTCAGGCACCAGACCAAATTTTCCTGCGCTTCAACGAACCGGTCCAGGTGGCGTCGCTTCGCTTGGTCGATCCGGCTGGAGGCGTGGTACAACTCCGGCCCGAGCTAGGCGATCAACCCGATCACGTGACGGCGGGGCTTCCAGAGTTGGGCAGCGGGACCTACGTGATGAGTTGGCGCTTGGCATCGGCGGACGGACATCCGCTCGGCGGCTCCCTGGTTTTTTCGGTTGGAGCACCCAGCGGAAATCCTTCTGGATCTGCTGGATCAGTTACTGAAAGCGTGCCATTTGGCTTGACGGTCCTGTATGCCACCGCCAGGGTCGTAACATATGGCGCATCGCTGCTCACGGCAGGGCTGGTTATATTTGCTCTGCTGTTTCGTCGGCATGCAGTCGTTGCATTCCCCTACCTTGTGGTCCTCTTGTCCGCATCCATTGCGGCAGTGTCTACGGTACTTGGATTAGGACTCCAAGTGCTGATCCTCGGGGGTGACGCCGCTTTGCTCGCCTCAGGCAGATTCAGCACCTTCCTGGCTCCCGGCGCAGCCGTGAGCGCCCTGCTAAGGCTTGACGGACTCGCCCTCCTCGTGGCTGCTGCGGCTTGGCAGTGGAGCCTTCCAGTCCTCGGGCCTTTGGGAGCGGTGATGGTCGCGGCATCGTTCGCGTTCACCGGCCATACGGTGCCCTGGGATTCACTCTGGCTCTCCGGCCTGCTGGTCCTTCATCTGCTGGCAATCGCATTCTGGGCCGGGGCTTTTTGGCCCCTGCTCGTTGCCACGCGACACTCCGACCGAAACGGGGTCGCTCAACTAATGGCGGCGTTTTCTGTCGTGGCGACCATAGTCGTTCCTTTGTTGGCGGGCGCTGGTCTGGTGATGGCATGGCGCCTGGTCGGCAGCTGGAGCGCCTTGGCCACCACAGCATACGGCTTGATCCTGTTGGTAAAGATCCTGATCGTGGCTGGCATGCTCGCTCTTGCGGCTCTGAACAAGTGGCGCTTCGTCCCGACGCTGCGGCAGGGGAAGGACGCTTTGGAGCGGCTTCGTCGGTCGATCCTCGGAGAGGCAGCTCTGGCCGTCGTCGTATTCATAGCGACGGCTGTCCTGACCAGCGTGCCGCCTCCGGCTGGGGGAAACACTGCCGAGTACATCCGGCATGGTTTCAACTCCAATCAGATTATCCACACCTCGGCAGGTTCTCTCAACCTGATGCTCACCGTGACACCGGCCGATGCCGGCGAGAACATAATTGAGCTCAAGGTGTCAGGGATCGATGGTGCCACCATCGATATCCAGTCGGTGACGCTGAACCTCGGAAGTCCCGATCTCGGCATCGAGAATCTCCCGCGCGTCATGACCCGCACGGGGGCAGGCAGTTACCGTCATGACGGACCGGAACTCGCGGTTCCCGGACGTTGGCGGCTCAACGCCGATCTGTTGGTCAGCGACTTCGAGAAACGGACAGCCGAGTTCATCGTTGACATCAAAGATAAACACAGGCTCCGCTGATGTTCATTCGAAGAAGCACAACTCGCCTAACTAGGGCATGTGATGCCGGCGTTCCGAAAGGCGCCAGCCTTTGAGATAACGTTCAGGCATAATAAATGCCGCGGCTGCGTCTGAAATAGGCTGCTGAGGAAATGACAGCGTCCCCACCAGTCGGACTGGTGGGGTGCAATGCTATCTGCCTGCAATCAGGCGATCGGGCTGAAGTCAGTTTCGGACACAGGCAGCCCCAGCAGAGCGACCTCATGCTCAGGAAGCTGCGATATGCTCAGCAAAGTCTCACCACGATCGCCGCCATTGTCCGCCAGGACCTCGCTCCATTTGGCCAGCTCTGATGTCTCGGGCGCAGCATCGAACGTGTTCTCCAGCACACTGGACAGGAAGACGGTGTCGTTCTGTCCAGTCCACAGACTTGCGAGTTGATCAGCCAGATCGTCGAGCCCACCATCAGGAAGCTGTGCCGCCAGGCCGCGCACGGCATTCACACCCGGGATACTGCCGAAGGCGCTATCGAACAGACTGGTGACCGCGAAACGGTCGGCACCACCGTCCTGCTGGTCGGACGGCAACGACAGGCCCATGGCCTCGGCGACGTGCTGACCGACGGCCGAGTTCTCCTGAACCCCGGTGAACATCTCGGCGCCAGGACCGGTGGCGTAGATCGGCACATCGATACCGGTGTGGCCAGTCGTGGTGAACGCCACACCGCCCTTGCTGCTCAGCAACTCCGCCAGCGCAAGCTCGGTTTTCTCGCTGCCCTGCAGATCCGCGATTTCCTCGTCGCTCAGGGTCAGGCCGGTATGTTCGGCAACAGTATCGCGGATGGAGTTGGCGTCGGCCGCATCGAACTGCTCCGCCATCTCAGTCGCCGTTGCAGTGAAGTCGCGGAAGACCGCCGGTGTCGCCTCGTCGTCCGGCTGTACCGTCATCCCGCCGGTGTCATGGTCGGCGACCATGACGACAAGCGTGTCCGGGTTCTCCTTCTGGAATTCCAGCACCTTCTCCATGCTGGCCTCGAACGAGGCCATGGCATGCATGGCGGTGGCAGCGTCATTCTCATGGCCGAAGGTGTCGGTGTTCTCCTCCTCGAGGAACAGCACGAAGCCGTCATCATCCTTGGAAAGCGTGTCGAGAGCCACCTTGGTCATCTGCTCCAGGGTCGGCTCCTCAGCCGGACGCTCGCCGATCGCGTCAAGGTATTCCTCGTTGTTGAAGAGGCCGAGCACGCGGTCACCGTCAAAGGAGACCAGCTCCTCAGCACTCACGACGTAGTCCATGCCCTGCTGTTCGGCAAGGCCGATCAGGTTGGTGCCGTTGGCCTGCACTCCCCCTTCACCCTCGGTGGTGAACTGGTTGCGGCCAGCACCCAGGATCACGTCGAGCTGATTGTCCCCGATGTACTGTGACCTTGCCCCGCCAGACCGGACCAGGTGGTAAGCTTACGAACCACCTGGAGGAAGGATATGACGAAGAAGACGCGCCGCCGGTACACGGCGGAGTTCAAGACAGCGGCGGTTGCCCGGCTGGATGAGCCCGGCCAGACACTGAGCAGTGTCGCCCAGGCCCTCGGTGTGGCGGCGACGCAGGTGAAAACCTGGCGATTGGAGCAGCAGGCCGCTGGATCGGCGGAGGCGGTTGCGCGACGCCGGGCGGAAGCGTCCGAACTGCAGCAGCTGCGCCGCGACAACAAGCGGCTCCAGGAAGAGAACGAGATCCTGCGGAAAGCCTCGGCTTTTTTCGCCAGGTGGGCGGAGAAAGCATGAAAGCGAAGCTCGCCTTCATCTCCGCCCATGGTCCCACTTATTCAGTCCGCCTGCTGTGCGCTGTTCTGGGCGTGGCGCGCAGCTGGTTCCATGACTGGCAGGCCGATGGCCAGGCCAGAGCGGCGGAGAGCCGCACCGAAGCCGACCTCGTCGGCCAAATCCGCGGCATTTTCCAGGACAGCGGCGAGCGGTATGGGGCTCCACGCGTCCATGCCGAACTGCGGGCTCAGGGCGTCCGCATCGCCCGCAAGCGGGTCGCCCGCCTCATGCAGGAGAACGATATTCGGCCACCGCGACGCAAGAAGCGGCCGCCGATCACGACCGACAGCCGGCACGGCTACGGCATCGCGCCGAACCTGCTCCAGCGTGCCTTCGAGGCCGATCGCCCGAACACGATCTGGCTTGCAGACATTACGTATGTGGCCACCGACGAGGGCTGGCTGTACTTGGCCGCCATCAAGGACATGGCGACCCGCGAAATCGTCGGCTGGAGCATGGCCGACCATCTGAGAAGTTCATTGTGCGAGAACGCGCTGATGATGGCGATCCAGCATCGCGCGCCACCCCGCGGCCTCATCCACCATTCCGACCGCGGCGTCCAATACGCCT
>NZ_AVFK01000059.1 GCF_000936425.1 Skermanella aerolata KACC 11604
CAGACCTGGTTGGCGCGGTCGATCGTCAGGCCGCCCAGCAGGTAGGGATACTTGGTGTGCTCGGGCGCCGCCTTGCTGGTGTTGGGGCGCTGGTAGATGGCCACCAGACCCATCAGTCGCATCAGGCGCTGCACCCGCTTGCGGTTGACGGCAAAGCCCTGGGTGGCCAGCCACGCCGCCATGCGGCGCGACCCGTAAAAGGGCCGCGCCAGGTACTGGCGGTCGATCAGTTCCATCAGCCGGAGATCGTCCGCGCTGACCGGAGCCGGGCGGCGGTAGACTGACGCCCGGCTGACATCCAGCAGGTGGCACTGGCGGCTGACGGACAGGGTAGGATGCGCACGGTCGATCATCGCGCGACGCTCGGCCCGGCCTACTTGCCGAGCCTCCTGGCCAAAAAATCATTCTCGACCTTCAACTGGCCGATCTGGCGGTAGAGTTCGCCGACCTGGACTTCGTTGGTCTTGTCGTCCCGCTCGCTGCTGCTCTCGAACACGCCGGCAGCACCCTCGAGCAGCGCCTTCTTCCAGGCATGGATCTGGCTGGGATGGACGCCATACTCGCCGGCCAGTTCGCCAACCGTGCGATCGCCCTTGAGTGCTGCCAAGGCCACCTTTGCCTTAAACGTCGCGCTGTGCTTCTGCCGAGATTGCTTCATGACTGCTCCTGTTTCTGAGCCGTTTATAGAAGCAGGACTCTCGCATCGTCACCTGTCTCAGATCCGGGGTCCATCTCACGCACCCAGGCTAAAATCGCGGAAGGCCAGGGAAGAGTGATCCTTTTGATGCTCCGCAGAATCAATCCGGAGGTGCCCCAGGACATCCTGACTGCCGTGGAAAAGGCAGACACGACGGACCTGGAGAAGATGACCCTCCTGATCATGGATCAGCCCTCATTCGAGGCTTTCAGGACCTCATTCTGCCAGTCCTGACATCCATCCGTGACCCTTGGAGATCCGCATCCATGCCAGACCACCCAAAACAGCCAAGCCGCGCCGTGAGGCAGATCGGCAGACCCGACGATCCCCTGGGCTACGACACTCGCGACTTCTGGGCGTGTGCCGCCCGAATGGCGGAAGACGCCCTGTCCGGCCGGAATGCCGAGGCGATGCGTGAGGAAATCCGCACGGTCAAGCAGCGCCTCGGCATGACATCCGTCAGGAACGGGGTTGCCGAACCTGAGGAGCAGGAGAGAGGCCCCGAGGCGAGACTCGACCAGATCCCCTGAAGGCAACGACGGCATATCGCGCCACCTTTTCCCAACACGCACGACGCGGCTTTTAAAAAGATCGCTGCACGCCGACGGCCGTCGTGGAATTCGCCAGCGGAAGCCGAAGTGCGCCGTCATGCTCAACTTGAAAATCCAGATATAGCAGCGTGGCAAAGCGCAATCAGCCGCCATCAAGAGAGAGGGGCCCTGCTCGCTTCAGTCGCTGACATCAGTGACAGCGTCCTTGCCTGCGCGGCCGAGGTGGCGTTATCGTTGATCAAGCGCCCGCGCATCCGCAGCTTGGGTCGGGTGATTTCAAAAACAATAATCCAGGAGCGCCTCATGTCGCAGCTTCGCCGAGCATCCGCCGAGCTTCTTGGCACATTTTGGCTTGTCTTCGGAGGGTGCGGCAGCGCCGTGTTCGCCGCAGCCTTTCCCGAGGTCGGAATAGGGCTGCTTGGGGTCTCGTTCGCATTCGGGCTGACGGTCCTGACCATGGCCTACTCGATCGGCCATATCAGCGGCTGCCATCTCAACCCGGCTGTCACCATCGGACTGTGGGCCGGCGGGCGGTTTCCAACCAAAGACATCCTGCCCTACCTGATCGCTCAGATCGTCGGCGCCATCATCGCCGCCGGCGCTCTCTACCTGATCGCGAGCGGCAAGGCGGACTACGATCTGGGGGTTAAGGGATTGGCAGCCAACGGCTTCGGCGCGGCATCGCCGGGCGGCTATTCGTTGGCCTCCGGAATAGCGATCGAGATCATCCTGACTTTCGGCTTCCTGATGATCATATTAGGCTCGACCGACACCCGTGCGCCCGCCGGCTTCGCTCCCATCGCCATTGGCCTGGGATTGACTCTGATCCACCTGATCAGCATCCCGATCACCAACACGAGCGTCAATCCGGCGCGCAGCACTGGTCCAGCCCTGATCCAGGGCGGCGTGGCACTTCAGCAGCTGTGGATGTTCTGGATGGCGCCGCTGATCGGCGGCGTGCTCGGCGGATTTGCATACCGCTGGCTGGCGGCGGAAGAAACGGTAGTCAAGCCCGCGATCACTGGCGAACCGACGGGACGGGTATCCAGGAAGGCTCACTGACCAGTCGCTGAAGTCGCCTGACCATCCCTTTATCCAGGGGTACGCCGGCGCATAGGCAATCAGCCCGTATCGATGTCGGACACGTTCATTGGATTGATGCATGATTTCTGACATCTGCAATCATCAATGACGGCGCCCTATGGGGGGTCGTGCCGGCACTGACTGGAGGCGTCCTCCGGAGCCGGCCTTCCCATGTGGGTCATCCCAGCTGGATGGCATAGGCAGGTGCAATCAAGGTGTTTGATCGCGCTGTCCGCGGAAGGCCTGAAGATAAGCGTCCCAGGTTGGTGACGTGACGTGTGGCACCGGGGACGGCAGGTTTCAAGAAAGCGGATTTCTGGCCCTGGAACGCTCCGTTCGGGTTATTCAGCTGTTGTCTTTGGAAGAGTTGGGTTTGAGAGGGCGTGGGGTCGAGTCCTGACTTTCATCCGTCCGCAATCATGCAGGAGGCTGGAATGCCGCAGCTGGTCAGGGGAGAGTGGGTGAAGGACGACATCGCCGCGAGCGAAATCAGGGACGGCGCGTTCCAGCGCGAGCCAACCCGGTTTCGCACCTGGATCACGTCGGACGGCAGGCTGGACGCCGAGGGGCGGCCGACACTGCCCGCCGAAGCGGGACGTTATCATCTCTACGTCTCGTACCTGTGCCCCTGGGCATCCCGCACCCTGATCTTCCGCGCCCTCAAGGGGCTGGAGGATCTGATTGGCGTGTCTGTTGCGGAGCCGGTGATTGGCGAGGACGGCTGGGTATACGCGACCGAACAGGACGGTGGAGAGGGCGTTGGGCGTTTCCGACACCACTACCGGCTCTACACCGCAAGCGACCCGAACTACACAGGAAAAGTCTCGGTTCCGGTGCTGTGGGACATGAGGGAGAGCCGCATCGTCAACAACGAGTCAGCCGACATCATCCGCATGCTCAACAGCGCCTTCGACCGGCTGACCGGCAACACACTCGATCTTTATCCCGAGCATCTCCGAGCTGAGATCGACTACTGGAACGACCTGGTCTACGCCACCGTCAACAATGGTGTGTATCGGTGTGGCTTCGCCAAATCGCAAGCCCGCTACGACGAGGCATTCGATGCCCTGTTCGCCACCCTGGATCGGCTGGAGGAGCGTCTGACAGTCAGCCGGTATCTGGCCGGGGAGTGGCTGACCGAGGCGGATTGGCGCCTGTTCGTGACCCTGGTGCGCTTCGATACAGCCTACCACGGCGCCTTCAAGTGCAATCTTCGGCGCATCGACGACTACCCACAGCTCTCGAACTACCTGCGCGAACTCTACCAGTGGCCCAGCATCCGGCAAACGGTGAACCTGGAGCACATCAAGGTCGGCTACTACACGAACCCAGCGATCAACCCGACCCTGATCATACCCAAGGGACCCGCGCTCGACCTTGACAGCCACCACGATCGCGACCGGCTTCCCGGCAAGAGTATCTGGCGGCGTGCGTGACAGAGACACCAAGCGCATGACAGTGCCAGCAGGAGGTTTTCATGACCGATATCTCTCAAACCGTTCGCCTTCTCGGCATGTCCGGCAGCATTCGCGGCCAGTCCTACTGCACGGCCGTGCTGCGGTCGCTCCAGGAAAGTCTGACCGGCAGGGTGGACCTGACGCTCTTTCCCCTCAACGACATCCCGCCCTACGACCCGGACCTTGACAGCGAGAACACACCACCATCAGCCCGGGACATGCGCCAAGCGATCATGGAAAGCGACGGCCTGATCGTCATCTCGCCCGAATATAACTACGGCATGTCGGGAGTGCTGAAGAACGCACTCGACTGGGCTTCGCGCCCGGCGATGCGATCGCCGGTCAAGGGCAAGCCGATCCTCCTCATGACAGCCTCGCCGGCCTTCACCGGCGGCGTGCGCGCCCAGCATGAGATGCGGGAAACTCTATCCAGCATGCTCGGGCGCGTCATCGCCCGGCCACAGGTGGTGATCGCCGGCGTGCACGAGAAGGTCAAAGATGGCCGCCTTGCCGATCCGGACACCTTGAACTTCGCTCTGGCTGCGGTGGACGACCTCCTCGCGGAGATCAGCCTGCTCCGCATGTCAATCGCTTAGCCTGACGTGTCGGCTGCAGGAAGCTCCCGGAATTATCATCCGTGGGGAATTCCTCGCAAACAATGTCGGGTTAAGCAAGTTCGGCACAGGAACCCGGACATAAGTCTATCTGGAGGAAGCTGGGAATGAGCAGGACGTCCGGAGACAAGGGACCTCTCGAACAGAATACCGACACGACGCGCCCTGCGGCTCCTTTCAGTAACGCCGACGGCGGCGCCACGAACGCCGGGAAAAGCCGCGCAGACGGGGCGCTCGTTCGCATCGCGCTGCGCTTCACCGCCTGGGCCGAGCGCTGGTTTCCCGATGCCTTCATCTTCGTCGCGATTGCGGTGGTTGTTGTGGCGGCCGGAGCGCTGGCCAACGGCGCCCCTGTGTCGGCAGTCACGAAGGCGTTCGGCGACGGGTTCTGGAGCCTCATCCCCTTTACCATGCAGATGGCGTTCGTCACCATCGGCGGCTACGTCGTTGCGACCTCGCCGCCGGCGCAGCGGCTGATCGACCAATTGGCCCTGGTCCCACGGACCGGCCGGAGTGCCGTCGGCTTCATTGCCGCCGTCAGCATGATCTCCTCGCTGCTCAGCTGGGGGCTCAGCCTCATTTTCGGCGGCCTCCTAGCCCGCGCCATCGCACGCCGCACCGAACTGCGCATGGATTACCGCGCCGCCGGTGCCGCGGCATATCTCGGCCTCGGAGCGACCTGGGCGCTTGGCCTC
Organism: Skermanella aerolata KACC 11604; assembly: GCF_000936425.1. GTDB lineage: Bacteria > Pseudomonadota > Alphaproteobacteria > Azospirillales > Azospirillaceae > Skermanella > Skermanella aerolata. The sequence continues at coordinate 5,098 of NZ_AVFK01000059.1, forward strand.
AGTTCGTCGGCGGCGCAGCTCCAGGCCAACGCCGCCAGCCTGCCCAAAACGCTGCTGCCGATCACCGGCGTTATCCCCTTTACCGAGACGATCTTCCTGTGGCAGTCGATGGTTCTGGCGCTTGTGCTGATCGTGATCTCGACTGTTATTGCGATCTGGTCTGCGCCCTCGGCAGGCAGCGCCGTGACCGCGCACGACCTCGACGTTGATCTCACCCAGCGCCAGGAGGATCTCCCGCCCCGCCAGCAGCCGGGCGAGTGGCTCGAGCATTCGCCGGTGCTGACGGTTCTGCTCGTGGTTCTCGCGATCGGCTGGCTCATCCAGGAGTTCACCCGTCAGAGTGCCATCGTCGCAATCTCGAATCTGAACACCTACAACTTCCTGTTCCTGATGCTGGGCCTGCTGCTGCATTGGAGGCCAAAGCGCTTCCTGAACGCGGTCGCGAAATCGGTGCCGGCGACAACCGGCGTACTGATCCAGTTCCCGTTCTACGCCGCCATCAGCTACGTCCTTACCGCGGCCAGGAACCCGGACGGCGCCTCGGTCTCGGATGTGATCGCACATGCCTTCGTGAGCGTGAACACGCACGACAGTTTTCCGCTGGCGATGGGCATGTACTCGGCCGTCCTGGGCTTTTTTGTCCCTTCGGGCGGGGGCAAGTGGCTGCTCGAAGCGCCCTATGTCATGCAGGCCGCCAACGAACTCAAGGTTCATCTCGGCTGGGCGGTGCAGGTCTACAACGCGGCCGAGGCTCTGCCAAACCTGATCAACCCTTTCTGGATGCTGCCGCTCCTCGGTATTCTCGGCCTAAGGGCGCGCGATATTGTTGGCTTTACTTTCCTGCAGCTCATAGCGCATCTTCCAGTAGTGCTGTTTCTGCTCTGGTTCTTCGCCAGGACCCTGACTTACGTACCTCCCATGATCCCGGGCTGACTGGCCAAACGCCTGAGTGCATCGTAACCTGGGGAGGTGCGGTAACCTCGGTGGTGGAAACGACGGGCCCGGAATCCTATCAGCCGGCACTTCTCCCGGCCTGTTTGTCGCCCAGGCGATCCTCGACGTAGAGCCGGAGCACCGCGACTCTCAGCAGGGCCGCCAGCGGCGTGGCAAGTGCAACCCCCAGGGCGCCGAAGAGTGCACCGAACAGCATCACGGCGGCGAGTGTGAGCACCGGGGACATGGCGACGACACGCCTCTGGATCATCGGTGCCAGCACGTAGCCCTCGAGGGTTTGAATAACGAGGTGCACACCCATCGCCCAGATGACCATCGACGTGCCCTGTGCCATGGCAGCGAGCAGGATCGGAATGGCGCCAATCACCGGGCCCAGGTATGGGATGAAATTGACGAGACCCGCCTGCAGGCCGAGCAGCAGAGCTCCCGGCACGCCGAGCAGCGCCAGGCCGATCCACGTCGTGACCGCGATCACGACCACGGCCCCAAGCTGCCCGACCAGCCACCAGCGCAGCACCTCGGCCATTTCGTCGAGGACTTCGCCGATACGGCGTCGGCGGTCCAGGGAAAACAGCCTTAGCGCGCCCTGCCGATAAGCCTCTGGATCGGCTGCCGCGAACAGGCCGATGAAGATCACCACAACGGCGGTGCCCAGCAGACCGGTGGCGAGGTTGAACGCAGTGTAGGCGTGCCCGAACAGGACGCCCGGGTCGGGCAGGAGGAGCTGACCCAGTGTGCGGGGACCTTCCGCTCCCGGCGGCGGCGTGATCCCCAGTGACCTGAGCTCACCTCTCAGAATCCGCAATTGTTCGCCGATGAGGCGGACAAGACTGTCCGCCTGCCCGATCAGACTGTAGCTGCTCCAAGCCAGAAGCCAGGCCGAGCCAAGCGCAAGGAGCACGCAGACGATGGCCAGCCTCCAGGGGCGGGCGATCGGAACCACGAAGGCTAGGCCGCGGGTGCAGGCATCAAGGAATGCAGCGAAGAGCAGGCCGGCGAAGATGAGGAGAAGAGTCCCGGCGGTCTGCCACGCCAGGAACAGCCCGGCACCTGCGGCCATGGCCACAAGGATGGAGGTCAGTGACCACCGCGAGGAGGTGTCCGGCCGACGGGTGCCGGCAGTATCGGGAGAGCGTACAGGCTCGTTCATGGTCGTTGTTCCTACTCAGCGCCGGCAAAGTCAAAGAATGATTTTGACGCTGCCCATCCCGTGGACCGTCCGAAGCGCGCCGGTAAACAGGGTGGCACGCTTGCGGGTGAGTGCGCGAGAGTGTTAGTGACTTGTTGAAGGTCGTGTGGCAGGCGATGGCAATGCCCTGTGGTAACTGCTGAACAGGGAGGTGGATGGACGTGACGGAGGGACAGATCGGCATCCTGGTTTCGTCCGCCGCAATCCTCGCGACTGCGGCGGCACTCTGGCGCCAACAGGTCTTGGGAATTATACCGCTCTCCGTCGTCGTAGCCTGCGTGCTCGGCGTCTCCGCTTTCCTCGTCCTGAGCTTCTGAGGGCCCATTGATGATGCGACGGATTTTAATAATCGACGAGTGGCTTTAATCCCTTTGCAGAATTGTATGATGTCGGAACTATAGGCAAATTCCAGGCATGTCTCCGCAAATCGCCAATACTGTTGTGGCCGAGCGTCTTCAGCAAGCGCGTGAGCGCGCTGGCTATGACAGCGCCGACCAGGTTGCAGCTGCCTTTGGCTGGCCTGATTATGCCGCCGACGAAAATGGCGAAGGAGCACTTTCACCGGTTCGAGCGAGGCTCTACGCCCACGCCTTCCACGTTGATCTGGAGTGGCTTTTGTCCGGAGACGAGAAAACAGCCTCCGGTCTGGACAGCGCAAGTGACGCCGCCTTCGTGTCCGCTACGCCTGCGAACGAACTGGCAGACCGGATTGACCGCCTTACAGCCGCCCAACAGGCCGCCCTGCTCGAATTCCTCCGTGCTCTGCAGGAAGACTGATCAAAGCCCAGTTCGAAAAATAGCTCCATGGTTTCAGGCAAACCGCTTGAATAGTTGCAGCGCAGAAACTTCGGGCGACACGATCTATCGAATGGAGCATACTGCCGCAGGCCTGCAGGGAGGACCAATGGCATGACCTCATTCCACCTGATCACAGATGATGAATTGGCCCGGTTCAGTGCGGTGCTGCGCGAGAACGGCTGGGGGGAAGAAGCTTTCGAACTTCAGGATGAGGAACTCGACCAGGCGCAAGCCGAGGTCGAGAACTGTACCGGCCAGGTCGGCATCAGGAACCTTGTCACCCAGGCGGTCGAGGTTTATCGCCTGGGACCAGGATGGGAATGGGTTGCCGATTTTTCCAGAGACCTCAGCAACGGCAAATTCGGTCAACCGCCTGGCACAACGCCGAGGATCTGAGTGGCGGTTCTGCGTTGATGACCCTCGGGGACACCTGATCCGTTGCTCACGTGGCCGCTAATGGGAGCATGCACCTAGTGGGGAAGACTTGCGTCCGATATCCACTGCGCATTTAGTTGCATTAGAAACTTATTGCTTGACAGACGGCAACCTGTCCGGGATAGTCCATCGGAATCTGCGGGAGAGAGAGGCGGCATATCGCCTCCGCCGAAGGCGCAAACTCCCATAATCGCTCAGGCATGCCGAACCGCAGAAACATTGTGCCGACTGGAGAGAGGCCGAGGCGCCATATTTAGTGCGCCCTGGCCCACCGAAGGGGCAGGCTCCGTCCGGAGCTGAAACTCTCAGGTAAAAGGACAGCGGGAGAGGCGCACAGGATCCGCAGCAAAGCGTGTCCTGTCTCTATCAGGAGTCTCCCCAGATGTACCCGCTGTTACCTTCAGCATCCATTCCGCCGCCGCTTCCCATGCTCGGGGGATCGACATGCTGATCGTCGTCTACCTGATCGCCATCACCGTCGAGGCGATGTCCGGCGCCCTCGCGGCCGGGCGCCGCAACATGGACATTTTCGGCGTCGCCGTCATCGCCTTCGTCACAGCACTGGGCGGCGGCACCATCCGTGACCTGGTTCTCGGCCACTTCCCCATCCGCTGGACCCAGCACCCGGAATACATTGTCCTGGTGATCTCCGCCGGGCTGCTGACCACCGTGATCGCACGCTACATGCATCATCTGAAGCGTGTTTTCCTGGTCCTCGACGCAATGGGCCTGATCGCGTTCTCACTGATCGGCTGCAGTGTCGCGCTGGCGATGGATTACTCCATCATCGTCGCTATCATGGCAGGGATGATGACCGGCATCTGCGGCGGCATGCTGCGTGACGTGCTGTGCAACCAGGTGCCGCTGGTGCTCCGGCGCGAACTCTACGCCAGCGTCTCGCTGGTCGTCTGCGTCCTCTTCATCGGCCTGCGCGAACTTGGCATCGACACCGACCTGAATACCGCTCTCAGCTTTGCCGGCGGCCTGACGCTCCGTCTGCTGGCCATCTGGGGCGGCTGGAAGCTGCCGACCTTCTCCTACCAGCAACGGTGGGATTGAACGGCTTGTCGCCTTGATCCAGCCTGGCACGGCTGCCGACCCGCTCCGAGTACGCCCGCGTGATCTCGGCACCGAACAGGAAAATGACCGCCGAGTAGTAGACCCAGAGCAGGATCAGCACGAACGAGCCTGCAGCACCGTAGGCTGATGTGACGCCGCTGGTACCGAGATACAGGCCGATCATCGACTTGCCGGCCGTGAACAGGACGGCGGTGATGGCGGCGCCGAGCCAGAGATCGGTCCAGGGTATTTGGGTATCGGGAAGAGCGCGATAGACGAGCGCGAACAGGATCGTGAAGACCACCAGCGAGCTGACGACGTTGGTGATCCAGACCACGACGAAGAGATCCGGCATCATGCCCTCGAACCACCGGCTGACGGCAGCCAGGATCGCACTCACGACCAGCGACACGATCAGGAGGAAACCGATCATCCCGATCAGAGCCAGACCCTTCAGCCGCATCATGACCAGCCACGTGATGGTCGAGGCGGTTGAGGCAATCGGCGGTGTCGCCTTCCAGATGCGGTTCAGCGAGGTTTGAAGCTCGACAAAGACCGTGGTCGCGCCAATCAGGATCGTCGAGATGCCGAAAATGGTCGCAATCGCCCCGGTTCTCGTATCATTGGCGCTGCTGGCAAGGCTCTGCAGCGTCGTGACGGCCTCGCTACCGATCAACCCCCCGATTTCCCCCATCAGCGCGTCCTGGGCGGCCTGCCGACCGATTACGAGCCCGGCGATGGCGGTGACCAGGATCACGAAGGGCGCCAGCGCGAAGATGGTGTAAAAGGCGATTGCGGCGCCGCGCGTCATGGCCTCGTCGTCGATCCAGCCCATGGCCGCATCGTAGAGTATGTCCCAGGCCCGCCTGATAAACCCCATGCACTGTCTCCGCAGCCGGGAAGAGGAGTCATCCTGCGCAAGGTAACATGCTCACGATGCCGGGTATCACGATCTTCATGGCAGGTGTCGTAAGTGGAAGACTTCGTCAATTTCGCAATTGGCTTTGTCTCTGGACGGCCTCGGGTATGTAGGTCGGCTCGCGCAACATCGACAAGCTGTTCCCGGAAGTTCGCTTCACGATCGTTTGCCGATCATCGGGCACCGGACTGGAAGGTTGCCAGCTCACCGGGCTTGCGCAGCATCTTGTCCACCTCACCCGCGTGCTGCTCCTCGGCATAAACCATCTGCCGCGCATACTCCTCCAGCATCACGGAATGACCCTCGACTACAGTCAGTAGTTCCTTGTAGAGGGCGAGCGCCCTTCCCTCGGTTTCCAGCGACTCCCGCATGATTGCGCCGATGTCATGCTGGTGGTTGTCGAGCAAGGGGCCGATGGTAAGAGAGGGATAGGCACCGAGGTGAGTGATCATCTCCCCGGCCTGCTGGGCGTGCAGGAGCGACTCGCTGGCCTGTTCGCGCAGCCATGACACGATCGGTATCCGATTGTAGCCATAAACCAGGAACGAGTAGTGGGTGTAACGCACCACTCCCGCCAGTTCGGCTTCCAGAATGCGGTTCAGGAGATCGACGACGTGATTTCTGTTCAGTTCTGCCATGATCGCTACTCCTTACAAACCCGACAGGGAAAGAATAGTCAGCACCCCCTGACTGCACGGCATTCTCGGTATCTGAAATCCAAAATGCCTGGTCCGGGAAAACGGCTTCGTGTCAGCGGGAGGAAGCCAGACTACGATGGCACGACGAGCCGGCTCCATCCACAGCTGATTTCCGATGCAGCCAGGATCAGCTGTCCAATCCTTCCGGTATTTTCCATCCCCACTCCCGGTATGCTTCGACGACCACGCTGGCCATGACTGTCGCTTCGTGCGACCGGTCACTGGCCCGGCGGCTCATGATGATCGGCGACGTGATGTTCTGCTCGATCAGTTCGCGGTAGACTACATCATCCCGGCGCAGGCGCTGCACCGAGGTCGGGACGATGCAGATGCCGACCTCCGCCGCGACCAGACCAATCGCCGTCTGCAGCTCGCGGGCCTCATGGGCGATGTTCGGCTCCAGACCCCGGTCGCGAAAGATCGAGATTACCTGATCGGCGTAGCTTGGGCGCGGCACCCGTGGGTACAGGATCAGCGCTTCGCCTGCCAGTTCCGCGAAGCTCAGTGATCCCTCCCGCTGCAAAAGAGGATGACTGAGCGGCAGGGCGACCACGAGTTGTTCCTCGCGCAGGACGTCGCGGCGCACCGCTGGGTCGTCAAGACGTATGCGGCCGAACCCGACATCGATCCGGCCATCCTTGAGGGCGGCGATCTGTTCAAGACTTGCCATCTCGACGAGGCTGACATCGACTCCTGGCGTTTCCGCGCGGAAACGCCGGATCAGGTTCGGCAGGGCCGCGTAGATGGTCGAGGCAACGAAGCCGATGACGTAGCGTGGCCGCTCCGCCTCGCGAAAGCGCCGCATCATCGCTCGCAGGTCGTCAATACGCTCCAGAACCAGGACCGCTTGCTCGTACAACAGGCGGCCGGCTTCGGTGAGGCGGACGGGACGACTGTCGCGGTCGAGCAGCGACATGCCCAATTCCGCTTCCAGGTCATGGATCTGGCGGCTCAGTGGCGGCTGGGCGATGCACAGCTTCTCGGCGGCCCGGGTGAAGTTCCGTTCCTGGGCAACGGTCACGAAGTAGCGCAGATGGCGGAGCTCCATCCCATACCCCCTGAGTATCAAACGAAACAAATTCGGTATTTCACATTCCATAAACCAAGGCGTAACCTTTGTTTGTAAGGGAGATCAAGGAGCGACCAAATAATGCATAAAGTCAATAGTATCGAGACTTTTCTGGTAGATTTGCCGACCATTAGGCCTCATGTTCTCTCGATGGCGACCATGAATCGTCAAACGATTGTAATCGTTTGCATTCATTGCTCGGACGGCATCATCGGCATCGGTGAAGGCACGACGATCGGCGGCCTGAGCTACGGCGAAGAAAGTCCGGAAAGCATCAAGCTTGCGATCGATACATACTTCGAACCCATTCTAAAGACTTGCGATCCCGCCCGGGTCGGCCAGACCATGGCGAAGATCGGGAAAGTCGTCGTCGGCAATCACTTTGCAAAGTCGGCGGTCGAAACCGCCCTGCTGGACGCCATGGGCAAGCGCGTCGGCTTGCCGGTCTCTGAACTGCTGGGCGGCCGTCATAGGGATGAGCTGCCGGTCGCCTGGACGCTCGCCAGCGGCGACACCGCCAAGGACATCAGAGAGGCCGAGCGGGTGCTGGACCTGCGCCGTCACAACATTTTCAAGCTGAAGATCGGCAAACGTACGGTGTCCGACGACGTCGCCCATGTGGCGTCGATTAAGAAGGCGCTCGGCGATAAGGCCAGTGTACGGGTCGATGTCAATCAGGCCTGGGACGAGGCCAGCGCCTCGCGCGGTTTAGCTATGCTCGAGGATGCCGGAGTGGATCTGGTCGAACAGCCAATCGCCAAGGCGAACCGCTCCGGGCTGGCGAGGCTGGCTGCCCGCTTCATCATCCCGATCATGGCCGACGAGGCCCTGCACGGACCGGACGACGCTTTTGATCTCGCGAGCAAAGCCGCGGCCGACGTGTTCGCGGTCAAGATCGCACAGTCCGGCGGTTTGCAGGCTGCTGGACGGGTGGGCGCCATTGCTGACGCCGCCGGCATCGGCCTTTACGGCGGCACGATGCTGGAGGCCGGTGTCGGCACGATCGCCTCAGCGCATCTCTTCGCGACATTCCCCCAGCTTGCCTGGGGCACCGAACTCTTCGGTCCGCTGCTCCTGACCGAGGAAATCCTGACGGAGCCGCTCGGCTACGGCGACTTCGCCCTGAAGGTTCCGGACAAGCCGGGCCTTGGCGTCGAGCTGGACCCGGATCGCATCGACTTCTTCCGCCGCGACCGCGCCGGAACACGGACGCACAGCTTTCCCGGGAAAGCGTAAAAACACAGCGTCCCGGAAAAGCAAGAAAAGCGTATTTGCCCGGTGAAGCGCAACGTCAGCAGTCAACTACAGCCATGGAGGAACAACAATGCTGTTCCAGGTCGAAATGGAAGTGCGCCTGCCGCACGACATGGCGCCCAGCGCCGCCGACGAACTGAAGCGCGTCGAGCGCGAACGTGCCCAGCAGCTGATGCGGGACGGCAAGTGGCGCCACCTGTGGCGTGTCGTCGGCCACTACTCAAACACCAGCATCTTCGACGTGACCAGTCACGACGAGCTGCACGCGATCCTGACGTCGCTGCCGCTCTTCCCCTTCATGACCATGAAGGTCACGCCCCTGTGCCGCCATCCCTCGTCGATCCGCGAGGACGACACCTGAGTTCGCAACCGGCGAAAAATCCAAAAATCAAAGCCAAGGGAGAGAAGCCATGCAAAAAGAACAGATCAAGCAGCTCGTGGACCGCATTACCGGTACCCAGATCAAGGAGCCCAACCAGCGGGTCAAGGCGATCGTCGATCGCATGCTGCTGGACCTCTTCAATGTTATCGATGATTTCGATGTCCAGCCGGAAGAGTTCTGGTCGGCGCTGAGCTATATGACCGAGCTTGGCCAGCGCAATGAATATTCTCTGCTTTCGGCCGGTCTCGGCATCGATCACTATTTCGATGTCCGGCTCGACGAGAAGGAAGCCCAGGTCGGCATCGAGCCGGGCAGCACGCCGCGCACCATCGAAGGACCGCTCTACGTCGCCGGGGCGCCGGTCTGCCACGGCGAGGCCCGGCTGGATGACGACACGGACAAGGGCGAAATCCTGTTCATGGACGGCCAGGTGACCGACACCCAGGGGCAGCCTGTCGCCGGCGCCCTGGTCGAGGTCTGGCACGCCAACTCGCTCGGCAACTACTCCTACTTCGACAAGTCCCAGAGCGCCTTCAACCTGCGGCGCTCGATCGTCACCGACGCCGAGGGGCGCTACCGCTTCCGCAGCATCATGCCGTCCGGTTACGGCTGCCCGCCCGACGGTCCGACCCAGAAGCTGCTCGATCAGCTCGGCCGCCACGGCCAGCGCCCGGCGCATATCCACTTCTTCGTGTCGGCCCCCGGCTTCCGGACGCTCACGACGCAGATCAACATCCAGGGCGACAAGTACATCTACGAAGACTTCGCGTTTGCTACGCGGGATGAATTGATCCCCGACGTGACGCACCACACCGACGAAGCGGCTCTGCGCGACAAGGGTGTCGATCGTCCGTTCGCCACGATCACCTTCAACTTCGCTCTGCCGCATGCAGTCGAAGGCGTGCCCAGCACCCTGATCGACCGGCCCCGGGCCGCAGCTTGACCTTGGCATCGCCCCTCTCGCTTTTGAGCGTGGGGGGTGGAACTGACAAAATCAACGGAGGAAGAACCATGGATACGCATCTCATGGAACGGCTCGAGACCGCCATCGTCGATGATAAGGAGAACGGCCTCTACCGCTGCCGGCGCGACGTTTTCACCGATCCGGAATGGTTCGAGCTGGAGATGAAGCACATCTTCGAGGGCAACTGGATCTATCTCGCCCATGAGAGCCAGATCCCCAACAAGAACGACTACTACACGACCCATATGGGGCGGCAGCCGATCTTCATCGCCCGCAACAAGAACAACGAACTGAACGTCTTCATCAACGCATGCAGCCATCGCGGCGCCATGCTGTGCCGCCACAAGCGGGCCAACAAGGCAACATATACCTGCCCGTTCCACGGCTGGACCTTCAACAACTCCGGCAAGCTGCTCAAGGTCAAGGACCCCGAGGGTGCTGCCTACCCCGAGCAGTTCAACAAGGACGGCTCCCACGATCTGACCAAGGTGCCCCGGTTCGAATCCTACCGTGGTTTCCTGTTCGGCAGCCTCAATCCCGACGTGCCGTCGCTGGCCGAGCATCTAGGTGAGTCCGCCAAGATCATCGACCTGATCGTGGACCAGTCGCCGGACGGGCTGGAAGTGCTGCGCGGATCGTCGTCGTACATCTATGACGGCAACTGGAAGCTCCAAACCGAGAACGGCGCCGACGGTTACCACGTCAGCGCGGTCCACTGGAACTATGCCGCCACCACTAGCCGGCGCAAGACGGCGGTCAACGTCGATACGACCCGCGCCATGGATGCCGGCGGCTGGGCCAAGCAGGGGGGAGGCTTCTATTCGTTCGAGCACGGCCACCTGCTGCTGTGGACCCGCTGGTCGAACCCGGAGGACCGGCCGCTCTACGAGCGCCGCGACGAACTGATCGCTGAGTTTGGCCAAGCGAAGGCGGACTGGATGATCGGGATTTCGCGCAACCTGTGCCTCTACCCCAACGTCTATCTGATGGACCAGTTCGGCTCGCAGATCCGCACGTATCGCCCGATCTCGGTCGATAAGACCGAAGTCACGATCTACTGCATCGCCCCGAAGAACGAGAGCGCCGAGGCCCGCGCCCAGCGTATCCGCCAGTACGAGGACTTCTTCAACGCCAGCGGCATGGCGACCCCCGACGACCTGGAGGAATTCCGCTCCTGCCAGATCGGCTACATGGGCAAGGCGGCGCCGTGGAACGACCTGAGCCGGGGTGCGGGACACTGGGTTCATGGCGCCGACGAGAACGCCGAAGTGATCGGCCTTCAGCCCGTGATGAGCGGCAAGCTGACCGAGGATGAAGGGCTGTTCGTCGTGCAGCACCAGTACTGGCAGGAAACCATGCGCCGTGCCCTCGAATCCGAAGGTAAGGCCGAAGCATCCGAGCAAAAGTCCTGAAGGGGAGGCTGACATGACGATCACGGCTGACAAGACGATCACGTACGAAAACCTGCTGGCCTTCCTCTATCGCGAGGCACGCCTGCTCGACGACAAGCAGTGGGAAGAGTGGCTGCAACTTTACGCCCCGGACGTCGAGTTCTGGATGCCGGCCTGGGACGACGACGGCACGCTGGTGACCAATCCTCAGCGCGAGGTCTCGCTGATCTGGTACGGCAACAAGGGCGGTTTGGAGGACCGGGTGTTCCGCATCAAGACGGAGCGGTCCAGCGCCACGTCACTGCCGGAGCCGCGCACCTCGCACAACATCAGCAATGTCGAGATCCTGGAGCAGCAGGATGGTGTCTGCAAGCTGCGCTTCAACTGGTTCACGCTGAACTTCAGGTACAAGCTGACCGACACCTATTTCGGATCCTCGTTCTACACGCTCGACACTTCGGGCGAACAGCCGCTGATCAAGAACAAGAAGGTCGTGCTGAAGAACGACTACATCCATCACGTCATCGATATCTATCACATCTGACCGAGTACATCCGATCAACAACACATAATCGGCAATTCTTGGATGGTGTGATCGGGAGGAGATGACCATGAGCTACAATATCGCGCTAAACTTCGAGGACGGGGTCACCCGTTTCATCCAGAGCAATCCCGGCGAGACGGTGGCCGATGCCGCCTACCGCCAGGGCATCAATATCCCGCTGGACTGCCGCGACGGCGCCTGCGGCACCTGCAAGAGCTTCTGCGAGTCCGGGCGGTACGACGGCGGCTCCTATATCGAGGACGCGCTGACCGACGACGAAGCGGAAGAAGGCTACTGCCTGACCTGCCAGATGAAGCCGGAAACCGATCTGGTGCTGCGGATCGACGCCTCGTCCGAGGTGTGCAAGACCCAGGTCACCGACTTCCAGGCCGAAGTCATCAGCATTGAGCAGCTGTCCGACAGCACGATCAGCCTGTCGCTCAAGGTCGAGGACGCCAGCCGGTTGCACTTCCTGCCGGGCCAGTATGTCAAGATACTGGTGCCGGGCGAGCTGGACAGCCGTTCCTACTCGTTCAGCTCGCCGCCGGGCTCTGACATTGCGACATTCCTGATCCGCAACGTGCCGGGCGGGATGATGAGCGGCTATCTGACCGAGCGGGCCAAGCCGGGCGACAAGCTGACCCTCAAGGGACCCTTGGGAAGCTTCTACCTGCGCGACACCAAGCGGCCGGTGCTGATGCTGGCCGGAGGGACCGGGTTGGCGCCATTCCTGTCCATGCTGGGCAAGGTGGCGGAAGGCGACTGTGACCACCCGATCCATCTGGTCTACGGCGTCACGACAGACGGCGATCTGGTCGAGGTCGAGACCATTGCCGAGTACGTCAAGAAGATCCCGAGCTTCACTTTTGCCACCTGCGTCGCCGACAAGGGCAGCAACCATCCGCTCAAGGGCTACGTCACCCATCATCTCGAGGCCAAGCACCTCAACGCCGGCGATGTGGACGTTTATCTCTGCGGTCCGCCGCCGATGGTCGAGGCGGTCCGGACGTTCTTCCGCGATCAGGGCGTCAATCCGGTGAACTTCCACTACGAGAAGTTCACGCCGAGCGAAGTAGGTGCGTCATGACCGGCGCAGGGCAAGCGAGGGGGCGTCCCGAGGGGCGCTTCCAGGGTAAGGTCATGGTTGTCACCGGTGCGGCCCAGGGCATCGGGCGCACCGTGGCCTTGGGGGCAGCCCGCGAGGGCGCCTCCGTGGTGCTGGTAGACAGGGCGGAGATCGTCCACGAGGTTCGGGCGGAGCTGGAAGGTAGCGGCTCTCAGGCTCTGGCGGTGACGACCGACCTGGAGAACTATTCCGGAGCCGACAGCACCATGGCGCAGGCGCTGGACCGGTTCGGCCGGATCGACATCCTGGTCAACAATGTCGGCGGCACGATCTGGGCCAAGCCCTATGCCGAGTACCGCGAGCCGGAGATCGAGGCCGAGGTCCGGCGCTCGCTGTTCCCGACGCTGTGGTGCTGCCGGGCGGTACTTCCCGCCATGCTGAAGCAGGGTGGCGGCGTCATCGTCAACGTCTCGTCGGTGGCGACGCGCGGTGTCAACCGGGTGCCCTATGCCGCCGCCAAGGGCGGCGTCAACGCGCTCACCGCCTCGCTCGCCTTCGAGTATGCCGAGCACGGCATCCGGGTCGTCGGCACGGCCCCCGGCGGCACCGAGGCCCCGCCCCGGCGCATCCCGCGCAACCCGACCGCGCAGGACGAGCGGGAGAAGGTCTGGTACCAGGGCATCGTCGATCAAACGATCTCTTCGAGCTTCATGAAACGCTACGGCACGCTGGAGGAGCAGGCGGCGCCGATCCTCTTCCTGGCGTCCGACGAGGCCTCCTACATCACCGGCACGATCCTGCCGGTCGCCGGCGGCGATCTCGGCTGAAGAAAGAAATCGTTACTTCATCGCGATCTCTCATAAGGCCGAGGAAAAAGACGAAAAAACGAATTACGGGGGAGACCATGACCAGGACGGTACTCGTCACCGGTGCGACCGCGGGCTTCGGCGAAGCGACGGCCCGACGGTTCTCAAAGGCCGGGTGGAACGTCATCATCACCGGCCGGCGCGCCGACCGCCTCGACAGGCTGAGGCAGGAACTGGGCGCCGAACGGGTCCATGCCTCGGTCTTCGACATCCGCGACGCCGGTGCGATCGACGCGGCGCTGGCGGCCCTGCCGGTACGGTTCCGTGGCATCGACGTACTCGTCAACAATGCCGGCCTGGCGCTGGGCACAGCTCCTGCTTTCGAGGCCGATCTCGAGCAGTGGCGGACCATGATCGACACCAACGTGACGGCACTGGCCACCATCACCTACCGGCTGCTGCCGATCCTGATCGAGCGGAAGGGCGCCATCATCAACATCAGCTCGGTCGCGGCCACATATCCCTATTCCGGCGGCAATGTCTACGGCGCCACCAAGGCTTTCGTCCGGCAGTTCTCGCTGGGCCTGCGGTCCGACCTGCATGGTAAGGGTGTCCGTGTCACCTCGATCGAGCCGGGCATGGCGGAAACCGAGTTCACGCTGGTGCGCACCGGCGGCAACGAGGCGGCGTCCGAGAAGACCTACCAGGGCGCTAACCCGATGACTGCCGAGGACATCGCGGAAATGCTGTTCTGGGTTGCCGACCTGCCGCCGCACCTCAACGTCAACCGGCTGGAGATCATGCCGGTCAGCCAATCCTTCGCCGGCTTTCAGATCGACCGCGAACCCGGCTGAACGCAATCCCGCCGGCTTTCGACCGCCGCCGGCAGGAAAACCATTTCGTCAAAGAACGTCCAAGGTCAACAGAACCTGGGCGCACCGCCTGAGGTGCGCTCGCACCAAACTCACGACAACAACAAACACGTGCAGGGAGAAGGGACATGGCGCCAACACGCCCCATTGACGTCCAGGACTTCATGAATCACCATAAGCTGTCGTCCTACCAGATCAGGATCATTGCGCTCTGCTTCCTGATCGTGGCGATCGACGGCTTCGACACCGCCGCGATCGGGTTCATTGCCCCGGCGCTGCGAGCCGAGTGGGGTGTCACGGCGGCTCAGTTGGCGCCGCTGTTTGGCGCCGGGCTGTTCGGCCTGATGGTTGGAGCCTTCATCTTCGGCCCACTGGCCGACAAGATCGGACGCAAGTACTCGCTCATCCTCACCGTGATCTTCTTCGGCGGCGCCAGCCTGGCTTCGGCCTGGTCCACCTCGATCACCGAGCTGACCATCCTGCGCTTCCTGACCGGCATGGGCCTGGGCGGTGCCATGCCCAACGCGATCACGCTGACCTCGGAGTTCTGCCCCGAGAAGCGTCGCTCGTTCCTGACGACCCTGATGTTCTGCGGTTTTACTCTCGGCTCGGCGTTCGGAGGTCTTGCCGCCGCTCAGATGGTAGCAGGGTATGGCTGGGAATCGGTCCTGCTGCTCGGCGGTATCCTGCCGCTGGCACTGGCCCCCGTGCTGTGGCTGACGCTGCCGGAATCGGTGCGTTTCCTGGTGCTCAAGAACGCGCCATCCGAGCAGATCACCGCGGTGCTCCACAAGATCGCCCCCGAGGCCGATCTCCGTGGTGCTTCTTATACCGGTGTCACCAAGCCCAAGGGCTCGCCGGTGCGGCAGCTGTTCCAGCCGGGGCTGGTGTCCGGCACCCTGCTGATCTGGCTCAGCTTCTTCATGAGCCTGCTGGTCTTCTACCTGCTGTCAAGCTGGCTGCCGACCGTGATCAGCAGCGCCGGCATGACGCTCAAGGAAGCAGCACTGATGTCGATGATGCTGCAGCTCGGCGGCACCGCAGGCGCCTTGCTGATCGGCGCCCTGATGGACCGGATCAACCCGCACACCGTGCTTGGCTCCTTCTACGCTCTGGCCGCCCTGTTCATCGCCCTGATCGGAAGCTCGACGGCGTCGCCGTGGCTGCTGTCCCTGGCCGTGTTCGGCACCGGGTTCTGCCTCGCTGGATCGCAGGTCGGCGTCAATGCGCTGGCCGCCGGCTTCTACCCGACCGCCAGCCGCGCCACCGGCGTTGCCTGGGCCAACGCGGTCGGCCGCAGCGGCTCGGTGCTGGGTTCGATGTTCGGCGGCGCCGTCCTGGCCAGCGGCCTGGGCCTTCCGGTCGCCTTCGCGATCGTCGGCATCCCGGCAGTGATCGCCGGCCTGTCCATGTTCCTCAAGGGGCGGCTGGCGCCGCAGCCGGTGCACCACACGGCACCGGGCGCTTACGATGGCCTCAGCACCGCGAAAGTCGCCTTGCAGCACTGAGGAAAACAATCGGGGAAGTGCCTGGCGGCTTCCAGCCGCCCTGCACCGCTGAGCTTAACTCAAGAAATGGAGGAAGATCATGAGGCCGGCCGTCATCACCGTCGCAATTACCGGATCGGTCCCGCGCAAGAAGGACAATCCCGCCTTGCCGGTAACCGTGTCCGAGCAGATCGAGTCCACCCACGAGGCCTTCGAGGCCGGCGCCTCGCTCGTCCACATCCATGTCCGCAATCCGGACGAAAGCTCGTCGTCGGACCCTGCCCTGTTCGCCCAGGTTCAGGAGGGTATCCGCAAGCACTGCCCCGGCATGATCGTCCAGTTCTCGACCGGCGGCCGGGGCCGCGATCAGGCGGCGCGCGGCAGTGCGCTTTACCTGAAGCCCGACATGGCGTCGCTCTCGACCGGCTCGGTCAATTTTCCGACCATCGTCTACGAGAACTCGCCGGCCCTGGTGGTCGATCTGGCGACCCGCATGAAGGAAAACGCCATTCTGCCGGAGATCGAGGTCTTCGACCTGTCGCACCTCCACGGCGCCCGCCGGCTGGTCGATGCCGGACTGATGAGCGAGCGCCCGCACGTGCAGTTCGTCATGGGCGTCAAGAACGCCATGCCGGCCGAGGAGCACCTGCTCGATATCCTGCTCGCAGCGATGAAGCGAGTCCTGCCGAACGCCACCTGGACAGCGGCCGGCATCGGCCGTCATCAGAGCCAGGTGATGCGCTGGGTGCTGGAGCGCGGCGGCGACGGCGTTCGCACCGGTCTGGAAGACAACATCCGCATCACCAAGGACCGTCTGGCCGGCAGCAATGCCGAACTGGTCAAGGTGGCCGTCGATCTCTGCGCCGAGTACGACGTTCGCCCGGCAACGCCTGTGGAAGCCCGGTCGATGCTGGGACTGGCGGCTTGAGGGTGAGGTTCATAGCTGCGGATGAATGGCAGGCGGGTTCGGAATACGACCCCACCTGCCCCGCCGACCAACAACGTAATCATGGGAGAAACCGGGAATGAGAAAAGTATATCCTGACGCGGCCTCGGCGCTGGCTGGGTTCCTGAAAGACGACATGACGATCATGGCGGGCGGCTTTGGCCTGTGCGGCATTCCGGAGACGCTGATCGAGGCCATCCGGGACAGCGGCGTCAAGGGCCTGACCGTGATCTCCAACAACGCCGGCATCGATAATGTCGGCCTGGGCGTGCTGCTGGAGACGCGCCAGATCAAGAAGATGATCTCGTCCTATGTCGGCGAGAACAAGACCTTCGCCAAGCAGTTCCTGGCCGGCGAGCTTGAGATCGAGTTCAATCCCCAGGGCACCCTGGCCGAACGCTGCCGCGCCGGCGGCGCCGGCATCCCCGCCTTCTTCACGAAGACCGGCGTCGGCACCCTGGTCGCCGAGGGCAAGGAGGTCCGCGAGTTCAACGGCGAGCAGTACGTGATGGAGACCGGGCTGGTCGCCGATCTGGCCGTGGTCCACGCCTGGAAGGGCGACACCGAAGGCAACCTCGTCTACCGCAAGACCGCGCGCAACTTCAACCCGATGATGGCGACGGCGGCCAAGGTCACGGTGGCCGAGGTCGAGAACCTCGTGCAGCCGGGCGAGCTGGATCCGGACCACATCGTCACCGCCGGCATCTTCGTCAAGCGCATCGTCCACGTGCCCGATGCCGAGAAGCGCATCGAGCAGCGCACCGTCCGCAAGCGCGCCTGAAGAGCCGAGCAACTGGCAACTAAGAAGAGGATCAAGACCATGGCATGGACACGTGAGGAAATGGCGGCGCGCGCCGCCAAGGAACTGCAGGACGGCTTCTACGTCAATTTGGGCATCGGCATCCCGACGCTGGTCGCCAACTACATCCCCGACGGCATCGAGGTCACGCTCCAGAGCGAGAACGGCATGCTCGGCATGGGTCCCTTCCCGTTCGAGGGCGAGGAAGACCCCGACCTGATCAACGCCGGCAAGCAGACCATCACCGAGTTGCAGAAGACCAGCTACTTCAGCAGCGCCGACAGCTTCGGCATGATCCGGGGCGGCCATATCGACCTGTCGATCCTGGGCGCCATGCAGGTCGCCGCCAATGGCGACCTGGCCAACTGGATGATCCCGGGCAAGATGGTCAAGGGCATGGGCGGCGCCATGGACCTGGTTGCCGGCGTCAAGAAGGTCGTCGTCGTCATGGAGCACGCCTCCAAAGACGGCGCGCCGAAGATCCTGAAGCAGTGCACCCTGCCGCTGACCGGGACCGGCGTGGTCGATCTGATCATCACCGACATGGGCGTATTCCAGGTCGATGAAACCGGCGGCGGCCTGACCCTGATCGAGATCGCTCCCGGCGTCACCGTGGACGACATCAAGGCCAGGACCGAGGCGGAGTTCAAGGTGGCGGTCTGACACCCGATAGTTTTTTGAAAAGGCAGACCAGCGGATCATCCAAGGTCTGACCTTCCCGATATCCAGGAAATACACCTGGGAAAGGTGGTTCCATGCCTTCGATCACCGTCAACGACGTCGATCTGCACTACGCGCTGAGTGGTCCCGAGGGAGCGCCCGTCGTGGCCTTTTCCAACTCGATCGGCACCACGCTGGAAATGTGGGATGCGCAGGCAGAAGCACTGTCCGGGCATTACCGCTGCCTGCGCTACGATACCCGCGGCCATGGCCGGTCCTCGACCGGTGACCGTTCCATCGCCATCAACGATCTCGCCGATGATCTGGCTGGTCTGCTTGATGCTCTCGGGCTGCCGAATGCTCACATCGTTGGCCTGTCGCTCGGTGGCATGACGGCGCAGGCCTTCACGCTGCGCTATCCGGAGCGGGTCACAAGTCTTACCCTAATGGCGACCGCGGCTTACCTGCCGCCGGCCGAGGCCTGGGAACAGCGTGCCGTGACGGTGTGCCGGGATGGCATGGCGGCGATCAGCGATGCCGTTATTGCCCGCTGGTTCACGCCTCCATACCCGGAGGCCTTCCCGCAAAAGGTGGCATCGGTGCGCGACCGCTTCCTGCAGATGGATCCGGGCGGCTACGCGGCCTGCTGCCGGGTCATCCGGGACATGGATCTGCGGCACGATATCGGGCTGATCACCACGCCGACCCTTATCATCGCCGGGGCTGATGATCTGGCAACGCCGGTCGCACTGATGGAGGACATCCGCGCGCGCATTGCTGGCTCCGAACTCGTGATCCTGCCGAATGCCGCCCACATCCTGGCGATCGAGCAGGCCGACCGCGTCAATCGGCACCTGCTCAGCTTCCTCGGTGCCGTAGCGGCCTAGACCAGGCATTCACGCACACCCGATCGTGCCAGAGGATGATCATGCAAAAACCTGCCGCCGGTAGCGAAAATACGGAAATTCCAGGAAAACCGACACTGAGCCGGGACTGGTCGGTGTCCGCCATCGCGGCCGGATTTCTCGCCGTGCTGATCTCATACTCAGGCCCGGCGGTGATCTTCTTCCAAGCGGCGGACGTCGCCCATGTGTCCGGCGACATGATCGCTTCATGGATATGGGGCATTTCGATCGGCGCCGGGGTGTCGGGCCTCCTTCTGAGCTGGGCCTTGAGGGTGCCGGTCATCACGGCGTGGTCGGCGCCGGGAACAGCATTGCTGATCACGCTGTTTCCCGCCATCACGCTCAATCAGGCGGTGGGCGCCTACATCACAGCCGCTGTCATCATCCTGCTGATCGGTGTTTCCGGATCCTTCGACAGAATCATGCGGCGCATTCCGCCGGGCATCGCCGCGGGCATGATGGCCGGCATTCTGTTCCAGTTCGGGGTCAACGCCTTCAAGTCGGCCTCCACCATGCCGACGCTGACATTCGGAATGGTGATCGCCTATGTCGTGTTCCGCCGCCTGGTGCCGCGCTACTCCATCGTTCTGGTTCTCGCATCCGGCGTCATCCTGGCGATGCTGCTGGGCACCACCAACATCGGCGGCCTCGAACTGCAGCTGACGACACCGGTGTTCATCATCCCGGAATGGACCTGGGGCACCACCCTGAGCCTGGCCCTTCCTCTGGTGCTGGTGAGTTTGACGGGGCAGTTTCTGCCCGGCATGGCGATCCTGCACCTGTCCGGCTACCGTACGCCGGCGCGGCCGATCATTGCAGCCACCAGCCTGGCATCCCTTGGGGTGGCGTTTTTCGGCGGCATAACCATCGTCGTCGCGGCTATCACCGCCGCGCTGTGCACAGGCAGGGATGCCCACGAGGATCCTGCCAAGCGCTACATCGCGGGGATCGCCAATGGCGTGTTCTACCTGATCGGCGGGACTTTCGCCGGCACGATCGTGATGGTCTTCACCGCCCTGCCCAGGGAGTTCATCGCCGTCCTTGCCGGCCTTGCCCTGATCGGCGCCATCGCCGCCAACGTCACGGCGGTGGTGCGGGAGGAGGATCATCGCGAGGCCTCCGTCATCACCTTCCTGGCAACCGCATCGGGCATGAGCTTCCTGGGCCTGGGTTCCGCCTTCTGGGGCGTGGTGATCGGAGGTTTTGCGTACCTGGTGCTCAATAAAGCGTAGCATTCCAGGCGACCCAGCCTCCGAACATTACTGGGGTACGATCAACAATAAAGGAAGCGCCATGTCTATTGAACAGAGCGAGGACCGTCATCGGCAGATGCTCCGGGCACCTCCGTCCTGGAGACGTGATCCATCCGGATAATAGACCCATAAACGATGGCAGGGCCTGCGGGCCCGGTCACACCCGTCGGAGGAATCCCCATGTCGAACGGCAGCCGACCGCTTTCACCTCATCTGCAGATCTACCGACCCCAGATCACATCCGTCCTCTCGATCTCCCACCGGGCCACCGGCATCGCCTTGGCCGTCGGCGCAGTCATGCTGGTCTGGTGGCTGCTCGCCGCCGCGCAAGGGCCGGAGAGCTACGCGCGGGCTGCCGGGTTCCTGGGGTCGTTCTTCGGCCTTCTGTTCCTGTTCGGCTGGACTTATGCCCTGTGGT